>CALRNX020000029.1:0-3110 GCA_943369665.1 Chitinophaga pinensis | reverse complement strand
GGAGCTGCTCAGAATATTACGGCAAGTACTACCTTTAACAACCTTACCTGCAGCGGAACTGCTGCTAAAACAATGGGAGCGAACATAACCGTTTCGGGATTGTTATCGCTCAGCAATAAGCTTAATGTGCAGTCCAATACACTTACCATCAATGGTACCGTAAGCATGACTTCGACCAATTCGTTATCATGTAATGCTGCTTCCAATATCATCATTGGGGGAACAGGATCATTGGGTACCTCTTTATTCTTAGATCAAACTACTCAGGGAACCACCAATGTTGTCAATAATTTTACCATGAACAGAGCTGGTAATACAAATTTGGGAGCATCGATGGTGGTGAATGGTACCTTTACGGTTGCTGCCGCGGGATCTACTTCCATTAATGGCCAAACCTTAACCCTCAATGGACCGTCAGCTATTGCTACAGGAGGTTTAGCTGGAAGCGCTACTTCTATTTTGCTCGTTAACTATACCGGTGGAAACACCACTTTAAGTTTCAACCAAACAAACCCAAACAACACCTTAAAACAATTAGCAATCAACACGTCAGCGGCTCAGGTTTCTTCGTCAAATGCGGTAACCGTATCTGAAACCGTAACATTAACAACAGGTAATCTTGTTGGCACAAACCTAAGCCTTGCTAATGGTGCTACCGTTCAGCGTGCCGAAGGGGCCTTTATAACTGGGGCACCTACATTTGGTACAAGTGTGAATCTGGCATATTTGCCTGGTACAGGTGATATCACCACCGGACTCGAAAAACCGACAAACAATATTATACAACAGTTTGCACTCAATAGAGGAGCTGGCAATCAAGTGATATTGGCAAGTGCTACTACTGTAAATGGTACCTTTTCAATATTCTCGGGTTATTGTACTTTAAATGGGCAAACACTCAATATTGCAGGTCCATCCTCTCTGGTTGCTCAGTCATTGCGCTGCAGCTCAACGTCTAGTTTGTTGGTAACCTATACAGGTGGAGGTACCAATATCACTATTGACCAAAGTAACCATACCTTTACCAATATGTTAAAAAACCTTACCATAGCAACCGGAGCCTATGTAGCAACACTTCAAAACCTTTTGATAGTTACTGATAATACACGTTTTACGAGCGGGAAGTTATCAGTGAATGGACAACAACTATGGTTAGGTGGTCAGATTATAAATGAAGTGTCTAATGCTATCAGAGGTGGCGGTACCTCTAGTATCCATTTTTATTCAAATGCTTCATCCGGTTCCGACACATTAAGCATGGATTTCTCAACCCCTAATACAACGAATGTATTGTATACACTATCCTTTGACAGAGCATCGAAAATCATTACATTGGGAGCTCCTACGATTGTGCACAATGATCTTACCATTACGAATGGAAGCTTAAACCTGGGAGGGCAAACATTAACGCTCAATGGAACATTGAGCACACCATCCCAAGGTTTGGTTGGAAGAAGCGGAAATTTGATCGTTAATTATCAGGGAGGAAACACTACCTTGGATCTTGATCAATCAACACCGGGAACCACCAATGCTTTGAACAACCTAACAATAGCTGTGGGAGCTGCAAATCGGGTAATTCTGGGGGCCTCTACTACAGTATTAAATGGTACCTTTACAGTAACCTCCGGTAAGTGTGATCTAAACGGAAAAACGCTTACCATAGCTGGGCCATCAAGCATCGCTGCACAGGGACTTAGAGGAAGCCCAACCTCTAACCTGAATGTAAACTATACGGCCGGACCAACAAGCTTGCCGTTTGATTACATCACCAATCCGGGTACAACCAATAGCCTGAATGCATTGACAATTGCTACCGGTACAAATACCAATATTGCCTCTCTTGCAACTGCGCTTGTGGTAAAAGGAACAACAACTTTCACAACCGGTAAACTCAATATCAATGGACAAACATTAACGTTGGAAGGGCCGATCAGCAACTTAACAACGGAGGGACTCAGGGGTAGCACCGCATCTGTTCTAATCTTAACAGGTGCGTCTTCCGATATCATTAGCATGGACCAAACCAATACAGGTACAACCAATGCGCTGCATACACTTTCTATTAACCGATCATCACAGGTTGTAACACTGGGTGCAGCAATGCTTGTAAGCAATACGGCTACTGTTACCAATGGTAAGTTAGACCTTGGCGGACAATCGTTAACATTAAATGGAACCCTGAGCACACCTTCCGAAGGTTTGATTGGACGAGGCGGAAGTGTGATCGTTAATTACCAGGGAGGAAACACTACTTTAAGTTTTGACCAAAGTCTGGATCAAACAACGAATATGCTTAACAACCTTACCGTAAATGTTGGCGCTGCAAACCAAGTCATTCTTGATAACAAGCTGCGCATGTTTGGAGGTATCACTACATTTACATCGGGAAAACTTAATCTTAATGGAAAAACCCTTGAATTGGGCGGTAGTGTGGTTAATACGGTAACTGAAAACATTATAGGAAGTATAACCAGCACATTAACTTTATTCGGTACACTTTCCAGAACCATCAGTTTCGACCAAACGAATCCGGGAACGTCAAACGCTCTGAATGCGTTGAACCTTACGTTAAACAATGCTTCAGTGGAGGCTATTCTTGATAAACCAATTACCGTTAACGGGCTCACGAATATGGGCACTGGTAAATTGAATATTAATGGACAAACCCTTACGATGAATGGAACTATAACATATGGTACGGGAGTGTTTAAAGGATCCAGCACATCCAATATGATCGTGAATGGGGCCTTCTCAAGAACATTGAATTTTGACCAGTCAGGATTCAATGTACTAAACAATTTAACCGTAGATGCGGCTGCTCAAACAACATCGCTCGGAAATGCACTGAATATTATTAGCGGCTTAACCGTTACGGCTGGAACGGTGGCTACCGGTGGTAACCTTACTCTCAAGTCAACAGCTACTGCTACTGCTTATGTAGCTCCACTGGTAGGCGGAGCATCTGTAACCGGAAATGTATATGTAGAACGTTATGTTCCCGCCATTGCCAGACGTTGGCGATTTGTAGGTTCGCCTGTTCAAAGTTCGACCATTAATGATTATAAAGGTGAGGTATTTGTAACGGGTACCGGGGGAGCTGCCAATGG
>CALRNX020000028.1:0-3197 GCA_943369665.1 Chitinophaga pinensis | reverse complement strand
GTTAAACTATCGCGCACATACGTTAATGTATAGTTGTTGCTCAAGGTTAATGAACCTTGGTTGATAGCGTATTTACCAACGTTTTCACCGGCAGTACGCGATAAGCTTCCTGAGAATGTATCCGCACCAATTAAGTTACCTGCAGTAATCTGATATGTCAAAACGGGATCCGTGGCACCAAAGTTTTTGGCTTTTGCATCAGCCGTAACGGTGATGGCTTTTGGAGTAATTGTTAAACTATCACTTATATATGTAATGGTATAATTACTATTTAGCGCAAGCGAGCCCTGTCCAATTACATATTTACCGATATTTTCACCAATGGCACGCGATAGGTTTCCTGTGAAAGCATCCCCACCCACTAATGATCCGCTTGTAATAGTATAAGTTAATGTGGGGTCTGAATCTCCATACGTTTTGGTTTTTGACCCGGCCGTAATGGTAATCGGTTTAGGGGTAACAGTTGCATTTCCATTAACAGTTAAGTTACCCGTATTACAAGTTCCGTTAGCTACTGTGATGGTTCCTGCAAAAGTATACCCTCCAACATTTCCCGTATAGCTTGTTAAATTCCAGGTTACCGGACGTTGAACTTTACTTGAGTCATTGTAAGTTACTTCAACTGTAGTTGGCATTGTCAATACATCTCCATATGTAATTGAAGTTGTAGAAGGAGACGCGATAGAAGCAATATTCGGTTGTACAGTTATTTTTATTGGGGGGCTTGTGTCTGAAATGGAACAACTTCCAGATGAAATATATCTTCTAAACCAAGTGTCAACGTTTAAAGCAGATGGTGAATAATTTTGTGTTGTGGCTACGTTTGTCCAAGCATTTGTCCCCGTTACAGAACTTTGCCATTGATATGCATAGGTATTGTCCCCACCAGTAGGGGTAGATCCAGTTAGAGTTGTTGGTGCCGTACCTGCGCAAATTGTTTGGTTGCTATCAATTGAATTATTTGCAAGTGCAGGTTGAACTGTGATCTGGATTGCAGCACTTGTGTCATTACACAAACCTGATGCAACAACACGTTTGTACCAGATAGTATTTGTTAATGAAGCCGGAATATAGTTTTGAGTGTTATTTGTTCCATTAGCTACTGTAAACCCAGCAGATGCTGAAGTAGTGGAACTTAACCAAGAGTAGGTATAAATATTATTTCCACCGGTAGGTGTTGCTCCCGTAAGTTGATTAGGAGTCGTATTTGCACAAATAGTTTGTGAAGCAGAAATAGTATTGTTTGCAATAACAGGATTAACCGTTATTTGTAATGCAAGAGAAGTGTCGGAAGCGCAAACTCCTGAAGATACTATTCTCTTAAACCAGCTCGTTTGAGAAAGCGCAGAAGGAGCATAGTTTTGTGATATGGCTCCACCAATTATTCCAAAACCTGTAGTGTCGCTTGTTGTAGAACTTAACCATTGGTAGTTATAGGTTGCTCCATTTCCTCCTGTTGCAATTGAGCCAGATAATGCAACTGGAGTTTGACCTGCGCAAATTGTTTGTATTCCACTGATTGTATTGTTTCCTAAAGCAGGTTGAACATCAATTGAATCGACAGTTGTATTAGCCGAAGCACATACACCCGAAGTGACCACTGCACGGTAATATGTTTTAGCAGTGATGTTTGTAGCAGTGTAAGTTGAACCAGTAGCCGAAGCGATATCACTAAATCCAGCCACGGCTGAAGTAGTTGACGATTGCCACTGAATGGTTCCTGTATTACCTGATAAAGTTAAAGTCGTAGAGTTCGTACCCGAACAAACCGTAACATGTCCACCGGTAAATGAACCTGCAACCGACACCGGATTGATCATGATCGAGTCTGCAGATGTATTAGCTGAAGCACATACACCCGAAGTCACCACTGCACGGTAATATGTTTTAGCAGTGATGTTTGTAGCAGTGTAAGTTGAACCAGTAGCCGAAGCGATATCACTAAACCCAGCCACAGCTGAAGTAGTTGAAGACTGCCACTGAATGGTTCCTGTATTACCCGATAAAGTTAAAGTCGTTGAATTAGAACCTGAACAAACCGTAACATGTCCACCGGTAAACGAACCTGCAACTGACACAGGATTAATCATGATTGAATCAGCAGCTGTATTAGCTGAAGAACATACACCCGAAGTCACCACTGCACGGTAATATGTTTTAGCAGTGATGTTTGTAGCAGTGTAAGTAGATCCTGTTGCAGAAGCGATATCACTAAATCCAGCCACAGCCGAAGTAGTTGATGACTGCCATTGCACGGAGCCGGTGTGACCCGATAAAGTTAAAGTCGTAGAATTCGTACCTGAACAAACCGTAACATGTCCACCGGTAAATGAACCAGCAACCGACACAGGATTGATCATGATTGAGTCAGCAGTTGTATTAGCTGAAGCGCATACACCTGAAGTAACCACCGCTCTGTAGTATGTTTTAGCGGTGATGTTTGTTGCAGTATAAGTTGAACCAATAGCCGAAGGAATATTGTTGAAGGAAATATTATCAGAAGACGATTGCCACTGCACCGATCCGGTGTGGCCAGATAAAGTTAAAGTCGTAGAATTCGTACCTGAACAAACCGTAACATGTCCACCGGTGAATGAACCTGCAACCGACACAGGGTTGATCATGATTGAGTCAGCAGTTGTATTAGCCGAAGCACATACACCCGAAGTAACCACTGCACGATAGTATGTTTTAGCAGTGATGTTTGTTGCAGTATAAGTTGAACCGGTAGCCGAAGGAATATTGTTGAAAGAAATATTATCAGTAGACGATTGCCACTGCACCGAGCCGGTGTGGCCAGATAAAGTTAAAGTCGTAGAATTCGTTCCTGAACAAACCGTAACATGTCCGCCTGTAAAAGAACCTGCAACCGACACAGGAGTGATCATGATCGAATCCACAGCTGTATTAGCCGAAGCACATACCCCTGAAGTAACCACTGCACGGTAATATGTTTTAGCGGTGATGTTTGTAGCAGTATAAGTTGAACCAGTAGCAGAAGGAATATTGCTAAACCCGGCAACTGCCGAAGTTGTAGATGACTGCCATTGCACTGATCCTGTGTGTCCCGATAAAGTTAAAGTTGTAGAGTTAATTCCCGAACAAACTGTTACATGTCCACCGGTGAATGACCCTGCAACCGACACAGGATTGATCATGATTGAATCTGCAGTTGTATTAGCTGAAGAACATACACC
>CALRNX020000027.1:0-3311 GCA_943369665.1 Chitinophaga pinensis | reverse complement strand
GCCTGACTATTTGGTCCATCCGGTCCATCCGGTCTAAAAGCATTCGGGATAAATACGGTGATGTCCGGTTCGATCCGGATCAGGTTCGACACCGAATCCACACAACCATATTCACTCGTTACTCTTAACCATACTTCTTTAGAGGCTGTGTCGCCAGAGTATTCTACATTCGTTGGATTCATCACTGTAGTATACCTGTCCTCCGGATACGCCAGGTCAGGTCCGGGACCTAAGTTCCATAAATAATTCATCACGCTGCCATCAATCACCGTTGAGGTATTGATAAAATTAAAGAATGGTTTGGCTATCGTAGTGCTCGGAGGGTCGGCCACAAACGAGGCTACCGGGATAGCATGCGTGGTCATCGGACTCCAGGCTGTGGTTGTACTGCAGGTGGTGTTTACGGTACTGCTTACCGTTAAACGGGTGCGGTACAATCCATTTACTTGTGTATTGTATTGGGATACTGTACGGCTAATGGCTGAATCGGTTAATACCAAGCTTGGTTCGTTTTCCCATTCCCACTTAAACTGTGCATTGCTCAAACCTGTTGGGCCTGCTGCATAACTGCTGGTCAACGGTACACAACCTTCTACATTCGTTGCGATGATCGAAGCATCGGGTGCTCTGTCGATCAACAACGTTATACCCCAACTTGCTACTGCACACTGATCGCCATTGGTGCCTAGATCCGTTTTCTTTTCTGTTGCCACTGTAAGATCTGCTTTTCTTGCTGCTTTATCACCACTGCCGGGTGCATAGCTGCTGTTTACCAATGTATCACTGCCGGATGGGAATGTGCCGTCTCCGGCTGTGGTCCATTTAAATTTATAGCCTGCATTGGGCGCCTGTACTAATGATACCAAGGCCAATGCATCGTAACTACAAATTGGATCGGGTGGCAGAGCCTGGATCGTTGGTGGTTCCAATACATTGATGATATTACTATCTACATTGCTACAGTTTGCTGCAGTACTGTTATCTGTATATTTTACTTTTAATTTATGTAAGCCTGGTAAGGCGGTTGTGCTGTTAAATACTCCTCTTGGTATATTGATTCCTACGTTAGGGTTGGCTCCAAATGAGGAACTTGATCCGCTAAAGTCTAATCCGTTTGTGGGTTCTGTAAGCGACCCTGTTGATGAGGTGGCCCAAATCCTAAAGTACACTTGTTTGGTGTTTTGGCATACATTGATTGAGTCGGCTCCACTATTATCGTACAAGACATCTACCACAGGTACTCGTGCTACGCGTAAGGTAATACTGTCGCGTACCGTACAACCGGATGAGGTATCGCTTATGTACATTTTATAACTCACCGTTGGTGATCCGTTTGGTATAACCACTGATGAGGCTGATGCATTAAAGTCTTGCTGACTATTTACAATGGCTGTTCCCAAAAGGCCTGAGGTGGCACTGGTCCAGTAGGTCTTGCCGGTATTCGGACTGATGCTTGCGCCTGCTTTGGTGCTGATATTAAAAATGGGTTCGTTTTTACAGATCAGGATATCACTGCCTGCCTCGATCTCTGGTGGGTCGGTTACGTTAAACTGAACGGTATCTTCTTTTGAACACGAGATCACATTACCCGGATAGGTTTTAGTATACTTATAGGTTACTATATTGATCGCTGGTAATTTTGGTACACCTGTCAATAATGGATTGAAGTACCAACGTTTGGTGGTTACGATGGTTTGTGAGTAAATACCCGGTCCGGTCCACTCTTCTCCATCTGCTGAGTTGCCGCCTGATGGACTATAGTTCTGGTTGTTGATTCCGGGTAAGATCGGATAAATACCGCCATTCTCACACCATATCAGTTTTTTTCCTGCATCTGTTGCTGGGTTACCATAAATTGTAACATTAGCTGAATCGGTGCGGCTACAGCCTCCAAAGCTTAATGGGGCTGTATATTTATAACGTACCCAGTTCACATAAGAGGCTATCGTGTCTTTGGGTGGAATATTTTTTAAGCTATCTATTTTTACTGTGGTTCCCGACACTATTGCGCCTGGTGCGGGTGGATAGCTCCATACTCCTACTCCATTGGGTTGATTGTTTTGGAAACCGGGGAGGTTAACTGTTCCCTCAGACTTACAGGCAGGGGTAGCTTGTGGACGGATCAGTATAGGTAAGGGTTTGACGGTTATCGACATGGTGTCGGTTACCGAACATTCTTTGTACTTGGCACTGGTATCGGGATAACTTCGGTATACGCGTACTTCATACTTGAGTGGGAAACTGGTATTGGTTGGGTTTACACGAACTGTCGGGCTATAGCTTTTTGATGCTATAATTGATCCGGTGCTTAGTTCCCGCCATTGATACTGATAACCTCCTGTGGCTCGCAGGGTGGCGGTATCGCCTGAACATAATATGGTATCGATTCCTGCATTTGCATAGATCTTGCTGTTTACATACAGCAGCAGGGTGTCTTTTCTAACACAGTTAAAGGTATCGGTAAGCGTTACACGGTACATACCGGAATCCATCCGGGAGATCGTTTGACTGGTATCGCCTGTGCTCCACAAGTACTTCTTTATATTGCCGCCATTATTGCCCGGATCAAGGGTAAACGTATCGCCATAACAGATCCGGCTGGAATCTGCCAGAATACTTACTGGTAATTGTTTGACCGTAACTTTTACGGAATCGATACTTCTACATGAGTTCAGATCGCGCACCTGAACGGTGTAATAACGAGTTGTGCTTGGGGTTACTGTAAAATTAGGGTTGGTGTAGATCGGACCGTTCAACGGTGCTGTTCCCGTATCTCGGATGCTGTTGTACCAACGATAGGTGTAAGTGGGCATACCATTTTTGGCCGAGGCACTTATTTGTACACTGCTGCCGGTACAGGTAAAGGTATCCATCACCAATGCTTGTACGTTCGTATCAACTACGATCGTATCATAAAACTGGCGGGTACAAAAACTGCCGTTAGGGCCGGCTGTACTGGCCTGTAAAATCATCAGGTATTTTCCGCCTTGCGTAAACGTTAGGTCAAATGGGGTTTTTGACGTTGAAATATAGGGGTTTTGGGTCATGCTCCAATCTCCGGGTACGCGGGATATTTGCCACAATACGCTTTGAGGGGGACGACTTGGTTTGAGATCATTATATCTTATTCGGAACTTTCCACATTTTAGATCAATTGCCTCAGGGTCTAGTTCTGCGCGTCCATATACTTTTACTGAAAAGGCACGGGTGATTCGACCGGGGTTAGGACAACGGCTGTCTTTGGCTGATATCGTAAAATAGTAAGGGGTATTGCTGGCCATTTCTTCTCCGGGGGTCCAGCAGAACTGGTA
>CALRNX020000026.1:0-4029 GCA_943369665.1 Chitinophaga pinensis | reverse complement strand
GTTAAACTGTTCGCTGATCTTATCACCATTATTGTAGGTAAAATCATCTTTCACTCCGCCTTCTTCCATAAATTTATCGAGAGCGGCATTATACTCCTCCTGCAACAAATGGTCAATTACAGGTTTAATCGCTTTGATATAGCGCGTAGCTTCCAGTAAGTCTTTTGTTTTCACGGCATCAATAGCCGCTTCTACAAGCTGCTCTTTGGTGAATGATGAAAAGTTGGGTAACTCATCATCATCGGCAATGGTTTCCATTTCTTTTTCCTCATCTGTTAACTCAATCGTTTCAGCATGATCTTCGGTTACAATGGAAGCATTTATTTCGGTTGCTTCATTGGTAGGTGCAGCGCCAGTAGTTTCTGCAGTAACTTCATTGGTTACTTCTGTGTTCAACACTTCACTGTTTTCAGTTTCGTTGAGTGGCATAGAGTTCATTTCTTCGTTCATAAATTACACGTTTAAGTGTGTGTTAAAGTTTAGGTTTCTAATGTTTAGAAAAATTTGCGGTCGCAATAAACGCTTTTTCCCATAAACAAGGGAGCCAAAGGTAATAAATAAATAGTTAAATTTCGTGTACGGTTTTTCTGTTTTCTGTTTTCCATTCAAGGTTTTGGCAATTGTTCTTCAGTTGTTTAATTGCCGTTGGTTAACCACCACACAATGTCTCAAATACCGGTACCCAAATCCAAGAACTTTATTCTCGATAGGCTGTTTATATCATGTGTTCTCTTTGTAATCGTTGAAACTTTATAATCTTTGTAACCATATTACGAAAAACATATCCCGAAAGTTCGGGACCAAATAACCATAAAGCAATGCCACACTACAAAATAATCGAATGTCCAAGGGATGCAATGCAAGGTTTGCACGACTTTATACCCACTCATAAAAAGATAGCGTATATCAATCAGTTACTAAAAGTAGGGTACGATTCAATTGATTTCGGAAGTTTTGTTTCGCCCAAAGCCATTCCCCAGATGGTGGACACAGCGGAGGTTTTGGCTGGTTTAGATTTGTCAGCAACCAAAAGTAAATTACTGGCCATTATTGCCAATGTAAGAGGAGCGGAGCAAGCCGTTCAACATTCCCCGATACAATATTTAGGTTTTCCTTTTTCCATTTCCGAGACATTTCAGCAACGCAATACAAATTCCAGCATTGCCCAATCACTCGATTCGGTAAAGCAGATCCAGGAGCTTTGTGTAAAAAACAATAAAGAGTTGGTCATTTATATTTCAATGGGTTTTGGAAATCCTTATGGTGATGTATGGAACACCGAAATAGCGGAAAAATGGGTTAGTGAAATGGATTCATTAAAAGTTAAAACGATTTCACTGAGCGATACAATTGGCATTGCCGCTCCCGAAACGATCTCATATTTGTTTAGCAGCTTAATTCCACGTTTCAAACACATTGAATTCGGAGCCCACCTGCACACAACACCCACAACCTGGAGAGAAAAAATCGAAGCCGCTTATGCAAGTGGTTGTACCCGTTATGATGGAGCAATCAAGGGGTTTGGGGGGTGCCCAATGGCAGCCGATAGCCTCACAGGTAATATGCCTACCGAAAATTTGGTAAGCTTTTTCATCGAAAAAAATATTGACTTAGGATTGGATGAAAAGGCATTTTTCGATTCAATGCTTGAAGCTGTGGATGTTTTTGGAGTAAAATAAACTTGAGCTCCCTGCAATAAAAAAGAGACTTCCCACAAAAGCAGAAAGTCTCTTCATATTGTATTTATATATTCGAGTTTAACTCTTACATAAAACGGTTTCCAACCCACACAAATCGTTTCACAATAAATTCAGCTGAAGTTAAGCTTGCATTTCCTGCAGGATTTCCGCCTGTAACGTGCATATCACTGAACGCAGCATGTGAGTTAATAAATGCTGCACCAGTAAAGTTGAATGAAACGGGAGTAAATACACTGTTCATTTCATCTTCAATCATGTCTTGAGTAGTTTTGTCGGTTGTATATGCACCACAAGTAATGGCTCCTTTATCGCTGGCCAGTTGCTTAGCCAAAGCCAATGAATCAGCGGTTGAATTTGTTTTGATCACAAATACGATCGGGCCGAAACATTCGTGGTTAAATACCGAACCTTGAGTTCTGTCTAATTCGATAACTGTTGGGCTTGCCACTCTTGCATCAGCAAATTCTTCATTCTTGATCGGCATTGATTCCAATAGAACTTTACCTCCCAGGTTTTTAGAATCAGCTAAGCGTTTAGCTGTTAAATCCGATTGAATGGCACCCAAGGTTGGAGCACCTGCCTTAGGGTTGGTAACCAATCCTTGAATTGAATCACACAACATTTGTACTGCGTCATCATAACTTACTATGCCATCATCTGTTTTTACCCCGGTGGCCGGAATGAAAATATTTTGCGGAGCTGTACACATTTGTCCCGAATACAATGATGCTGAGAACGCAATATTCTGCATCACTGCAGGCAATTGTTTAGCAGAATCGATAATAATAGAGTTTACACCTGCTTTTTCCGTAAACACAGTTTTGTGTTGCAATCCTTCTACATATTCGCCAAACACGCTGCCTCCGGTATAATCCACCAATTTCACAGCTGCGTTTTCAGCTAATAATTTTGTAACCGGATTAGCCAAAGTATCAGCGGCTAATTGCACGGTGTTTATATCAATATTGTTTTCTTGTAATAATTTTTGGATCTCACCCACAACAATTGCAATTGGTAATACTGCTTTAGGATGAGGCTTTACAATTGTTGCGTTACCTGTAATCAGGTTGGCAAACAAAGCAGGCACCGTATTCCAAATAGGGAATGTGCTGCAACCAATAACCAATCCTACACCTTTCGGCACAGCCTTCCAGTTTTTGTTAATGGTCAAATCAAATTTTCCCATTGGTTTAGTCCATGCAGCAGTGGTAGGCAAACTGGTCAATTGTTTGTAACCCTCGATCACTGCTTCCAACGCTCTGTCGTTACTGTGCGGTCCCGAAGCCTGGAACGACATCATAAAACTTTGTCCTGTAGTATGCATGGTTGCATAAGCTATATCAAAAAAGCGTACTTTCAAACGTTCAAGCACTTCAATGAGCAAGCCAGCCCTGTCGGTAACACTCACTTTGCTCCATTTTGTTTGTGCTTTTGCTGCATCATCAATATATGCATCAATATTTTTTGTAGGATATTTAACACCAATGCCTAGTTGTAAATATGGAGAAATTTCTTCTCCAACCCAAGCATCACCACCCTGTAATAACTCAGCAAAGTTGTTATTCATCACCGCACTTATGTATGCCTTAGCTTTAGCATCAGCATCTTCGGCATAAAATTTAGGCATTTCAGGATAAGGTGTATAATAGTTTCTGGCTACCGTAGCAGCAATAGCTTCATTCACCAACGATTCGTGTTTGTTAAATAAACTCATTTGTATATTTCTGTTTAAAGATGCGAATGTATAAAGTTTCGGCAAAACAAGAACCCATTAATATCACTAAATATAATAGAAGCATAAAAATCAGAAGTTATAAATAGAGGGGGCGTTCCCCGATTTGCAATCGCACAAGTCCAATGCACACGGGTCAGGCTATTCGTTTCAATCTTTTTCAATCACACTTGTCCAAACAAAAAAGGATTTCCACTACTATGCTTAACGCAAGAAGTAAGCAACAGTAATGGTACACTTCATCATGAATTCAAATAAATATTCATATTTTGAAAAAATAAGTCGCTGATAAATAGGTAAGGAGTGCGGGTTGAAAAAAATAAATGGGAGTAAGTATTGCGGAAGTAAAAAGTTGGGATACCTTTGCATCCCCTTAACGAAAGAGGGTTACTTGAAAAAGTAAAAAAAGAGTTCTTAAAACGGCAGATAAAAGAGTAAGCGATAAAAGGCGAGATAGGGTTTAAATCCGAGGTCTTGAAAGAGAAGAGTTTTGTAACTGACGGAAGTCAGGAAAAAAGATTAGAAATAATTAAAATAAAACTTGACAAATAAAAATAACGCATTACCTTTGCCACCCCTTAAACGAGAGAATAAGGG
>CALRNX020000025.1:0-5349 GCA_943369665.1 Chitinophaga pinensis | reverse complement strand
ACGGTAACGGAGGTTGTTGTTTTTACCCCCGAACCGCTCAAGGTTAAATTATTATAAGTCATCGGAGCCACTGTTTGTGCTGCTCCCGAGTAGTTGATGGTACTGTTGCTTACATTGAATGTACCACCTGTTCCGCTGATCGGAGCACCTGTAAACGATAAGTTCAAGGTGCTGCTATTGCATTCGAGTGTTCCTGCAGTACGTGTTATTTGCCCGCTAAAGGTATGTGTGCCTGTACCCAAATCCAATACACCACTTGTTCCGTTGAGGGTTAGCCCCAAAGCCGTTACGTTTCCACCAAAGGTGGCTGTTCCGCTTGTTTTGGTCATACTCACATTTCCGCTAGTGGTCAATCCTGCTATTGATTGTGTATTGGTTCCGTTTAATTGTAAATTAAAGGCAGTATTGTTTAATGTTCCGCCTCCATTGGTATAATTTCCGCTGAGCACGATCGTAGAGGTGTTTGCATTCAGTATACCCCCATTCAATGAAAGGTTGGGTATTTGATGGGTCAATCCTGCACCCAGGTTGAGGGTTCCTGCTGTAACCGTTACATCGTTACTGTTTGCTATGCCGGAGATAAACGTTGCGGTACCTCCTGTTTTATTAACAATAAAGGCTCCGGTTGTTGGCAATATGCCGATATTTTGATTTGCCGATCCTGTTAAGGTAATGGTTCCTGTACCCGTGGTGCCGGATCCTATCGGCCGCGTATTGTTAAGGTTTCCACCAAGTGTAAGGGTATTGGTACCAAATATCAGGGTTGCAACCCCGGTTCCAAGCGTTAAGGGTACTCCGTCACCAAGGGTTTTGTTTCCGCTTACTGCAAAGCTCGCCCCGGCATTGATATTAACCCCCCCTGTACCATTAAAGGTAGCAGGCCATTCTGCACCGGTTGAATAGTGTGGAGAACAGTTATAGAAGATTCCGGCAGCGGGACCATAAGTAAGGGTTCCGGAAAAAGTTGCCCTGCATGTTGAAGTAAGGGTTCCGGTGATATTAAGGTTGGAGGAAACAGTCATGCTCAGACCGCCACTGGAACCAAAGGTTACATTCGTAAAATTATTTGTTCCTGTTGCATCTACTGCAATAATACTCGTACCAGTTAAAAAGGAGATGTTTCCGGTGGCAGTGCCCGGATTAAATAAGGTACCATCTCCGGTCCAGCATGATCCTGCCGTTGTTCTGGCAATTGTAAGTGAAGTGGTGCCCGAACCAGCATTTAAGGTTCCGGCTGTAAGGGTAACTGTTCCATTCACCACATGCGCACGGCTGGCTCCCAGGTTGAGTGTTCCATTACCGTTGATGGTTAAGTTGCCCATGGTAACATTGCCTAACAAAGTGGCGGTTGCTCCACCTGATTTGAACAAGGATACCGTTCCTGTTGTGGTAAATGCGGCTAAACTTTGGGCAGCTCCTCCTGATAAATTCAAACTAAAGCCCCCTCCTGTAAATGTTCCTGCATTTGTAAAGTTACCTCCCAGGCTAATGGTTGATGTATTGGCCAACACGGTAGTGCTTGCGCCAACTGCCAGGTTACCCGATAGGATATGAGTACCTGTACCCAAATTCAGAGTTCCCCCGGTGCTTGTGGTGAGGCTTGCAGCTGTTACGTTTCCGGTAAGGGTTGCTGTACCGGCTGATTTGGTTACCGATACGGCTCCCGTTGTACTGATACCTGCTATATTTTGTGTATTGGTTCCGGTAATTACAACAGGGGAGCTTCCAAATATTACATCTCCGGTTCCGTTTTTGACAAAATCGCCATTGATTGTTAATTGAAAGCCTGCAGTGGTGAGTGTAGCCCCTGTTTGCAAGGTTAAGCCCCTGCATACAGCAGCGGCAGTTAAGGTTGGTTGTATTGTTCCTCCTCCGGGAATGATCACATTGATGAGCGAAGTAGGTACAACTCCTTCCAGCCAGTTGGCGGCAGTGCTCCAGTCGGATGAGGCTGCAGCCGTATTCCAGGTAGCCACCGAGCTGGTTGAGGTGATTTTTCCGGTAGCGGTTGTTCCAAAAAAGGTAGCATTCTGATTGATTGCTCCCGAGCTTGTTCCTCCATACTCGCCATAGGCCGCAGCGGCAGCTCCCAATACCAATCCACGGCAGGTATGGGTGGTAAATGTGCCCAAATCAACGCTGGCACCTGTATTGATATTGAGGTTAAACAAAATGGCTTTTGAAGAGTTGAACGTAATGGTACCGGTATTGGCAATGATTACGCCACCTTCACCATCAAAGTTTGCTCCGAACTCTTCGGCTGTTGTGGTGTAAGCAGCACCTTTGTTATACCTGAGGGTGGCCAGCGATCCATAAGATACAGTTCCTGTTGTAACCACTACCGAGGCTGTTCCCTCAAGCGATAAGATCCCCGACACGGTACAAGTGGTTCCGAATGTTTTGGTGCCGGTACCGGTAAGGGTTAAATTGTTGAATGACGTACTTGTTATGCTTTGTGCTCCTCCGTTAAACACAATGGTGGAGGTTTGGGGTGTAAATGATCCTGTACCTGTCCAGTTTCCTCCCACATTTAGTGTTGACGAGCTTCCTAACATATTGGCACTTGAAGATACATTTAAGACGCCTGTTACGGTATGGGTAAGTCCTGTTCCCAAATCTAATGTTCCTTGACTGCTATGGTTCAAACTTCCTACCGACATATTTCCGGTAAAGGTTGCAGTATTTGCACCTTTGCTGATAATGAGCGTACCCGTGGTTGAAATCGAGCCAATGCTCTGAAAATTATTATTATTTAATGTGATATCAGACGAGCCCGCATTCAAATTTCCGGTTCCAATCCGGGTAAAGTTTGCGCTAATGGTTAGGCCAAAGTTTGCAGTTGCCAAAGTGGCTCCATTTGCAATGGATAAATTCCACACTTGTTTTGCCGCATTGAGTGTAATGATACCGGTTCCCGCAATATGCACATTTACAGTAGAACTTGCCGTCCACTCTGCCGTGGCGGTGGTTCTGTTGAATGCGCCTGCATCATATACTAATGAGTCTCCAATCGTTAGGGCAGTGTAAGTATTAGCCTGGTCATTATTGCCAACGGTATAGATATTGAGAACATTGGAGTTGCCGCTGAATGTTTTAGAGCCCGTTCCCGATACGGTGAGGTTGTAAAAATTGTTATTCCCCCCAATGGTTTGTGCACCTCCGCTAAAGATAACCGTTGACGTATTACTTTGAAAGGAGCTACCTTGAACAATCGTTCCGGACCATGCAGTAGCAGAGGTAGAGTTAACAATAAGCGTGGCTGATCCGCCATAAATGGATCCTCCGTTGAAATACACATCCCCGTTTACAGTATGGGTTAACGTTGACCCTGTAAAACTTAAAGGTTGCACACCTGAAAGAATCTCAAGTCGTCCTACAGTAAAAGACCCTGTCAAGGTAACGGCACTTCCGGCATTTTGTCCATTAATAATAAATGTTCCTGTTGTCGTAAAGCTGGAAAGAATTTGTCCTCCTCCTCTGGTTTCAAGGGTCATATCTTGTCCATTGAATTGACCGGGTGCAGTAACCGTTAAATTTCTGGTCAATTTTATGATTGAACTATTTGCATTCACTGTTCCATTGGTCACTGAAATGTCTAATGTGATGGTGTGAGTGAGTGCAACACCCAGGTCCAAAGTTCCTCCTGCACCTGTAACGGAGAGTGTTCCGGTATTTAAGGCTCCCGTCATTGTTGCCTGTCCTCCTGTTTTGGTTACAGTAAGATTATTTGTTGTCAGATTACCGATATTTTGATTGCCGGTTCCGGCTAATGTCCAACTTCCTGGAGAGGAAATTGTGCCATTGTTGATCAAGTCTCCATGAAGAATCATTCCGGTATTTGATGCTGAAAAGGTTGCCCCTACTGCTATGGTAAGTGGCACATTGGTGCTGTTACCCATTGTTTTGATAGAAGAAGTGCTTATCGCCCCAGTTCCTAAAATACTTACCCCGCCTGTTCCGGTGAAGGGGCTGGGCCACTCCGAAGAAACATTACGAGCAGTAGAGGAATTATATACCAACCCCCCGTTTGCTCCATACGAAAGCGTTCCTGAGTAGGTATGTGTGAAACCTGTTGTAATGTTGAGTAAGTTATTAATGGTGACATTACTGCCGGCATTAAACAGTTTACTTCCCGATCCGCCTAAGGTTAAGGTATAAAATGTTGTTGTGCCGGTTATATTTTGGGTTCCCCCATTCAAAATTACGGTAGATGTATCGGCCGTAAACACAACGCCTCCACCTGTCCAGGTACCACCAACATTTATGGTGGCATTACCTCCTCTTAAAGTACCGGCTGTTAAGTTAACAGCACCGCTAATGGTATGGGTTCGGGTAGCCCCTCCAAGGTTCAGTGTTCCACCTGTACCATTGATGGTTAATGTCGCTGCTGTAATATTTGTATTACAAGTTGCAACTCCTCCGGTTTTAGCCATGGTAAAGATTCCCGTTGTTGTAATGGGATTGCCACTTAGTATTTGTGTTGCAGTTCCGAATAGTCTAACTCCCCCAGTAGTGCTGGTAAAAGTTCCATTATTGGTAAAATTACCGGTAATGGTAAGCAAAAAGGTGTTGGTGGTTAAGGTTTTGCCGGCATTGATGGTGAGCGAAGCACATTGCGCCCCAACGCCAAGTGATACAGGCCCGTCAATGATCACATCATCTGTTGTTGCGGGAGCTACACCCCCAACCCAAGTTCCTCCTGCAGCCCATACACCCCCTCCGGTAGTACTGGTGATAGTAGCCGCATTTGCCAAAAATTGAATGCCTGTTACCAATAGAACAAGCAGGCATATTTTTTTTAGTTTTGCCATCATTATTGTTGTTGAGTATTTTAAGTTTTCTGAATGTCAAAGAACTGCATGAACTGTTGCAGCAACAATCAAATAAACCTCGTCTTCCACTAGAGTTAGTTCTAGGTTTTATGCGTTAATAAAATAGCATTATTGATTAAAACCATAAATCGCTCTTTCGTTTATGGTTTACGTTGTTATGAATAAAAATTTAGGTAATATGAATTGATTGTGTAATAAGAATGGGGCGCGCAACAAACCAAAGTCAGCCTACTTCTGTCAGCTGATAAAATATGTGGTACGAAAACAATGCAGTGATATTGCTGATCAAAAAAGTCTAATATCACTTGTTTGAATTTATCAACGGGTTCCTTTTAAGTTTTATTTTTATGTATGCACGCTGTTGCGCTTTGCCTGGAGGGCAGGTCAAACAGAACGTTTAACTTTCAATAAACAACTCAAAACGAACGTTGATCATTGGATACAATATGTGTATACAAAAAAAGAAACATGCTGCTTAAATTTTTTTTACATGTGTTAAAAAAAAGCAGATGGTTTA
>CALRNX020000024.1:0-5351 GCA_943369665.1 Chitinophaga pinensis | reverse complement strand
ACGGTAACGGAGGTTGTTGTTTTTACCCCCGAACCGCTCAAGGTTAAATTATTATAAGTCATCGGAGCCACTGTTTGTGCTGCTCCCGAGTAGTTGATGGTACTGTTGCTTACATTGAATGTACCACCTGTTCCGCTGATCGGAGCACCCGTAAACGATAAGTTCAAGGTGCTGCTATTGCATTCGAGTGTACCTGCAGTACGTGTTATTTGCCCGCTAAAGGTATGTGTGCCCGTACCCAAATTCAATATACCATTTGTTCCGTTGAGCGTTAGCCCCACAGCCGTTACATTTCCGGCAAAGGTGGCTGTTCCGCTTGTTTTGGTCATGCTCACATTTCCGGTGGTGGTCAATCCTACTATTGATTGGCTATTAGTTCCAGTAAATTGTACCCCAAAGGCTGTATTGTTTAGTGTGCCTCCTCCATTGGTATAATTTCCGCTGAGCACAATCGTTGAGGTGTTTGCATTCAGGGTACCCCCATTTAATGAAAGGTTGTTTATTTGGTGGCTCAATCCTGCACCTAGGTTGAGGGTTCCTGCTGTAACCGTTACATTGTTGTTTCTTGCCATGCCGGAGGTAAACGTTGCCGTACCTCCTGTTTTATTCACAATAAGGGTTCCGGTTGTTAGTAATGCTCCGATGTTTTGATTTGCTGCTCCGTTTAAGGTAATGGTTCCTGTACCCGTGGCTGTAAAGGAGTTCACAAGGTTTCCCGCAAGTGTAAGGGTATTGGTGCCCAATTGAAGGTTGCCGCTACCAAGGGCCGAAATTGTTAAGTTCGCCCCTGTACCGAGTGTTTTGTTTCCGCTTATTGTAAAGCTCCCACCACCGTTATTGATGGTAATGCCTCCTGTACCGTTAAAGGTAGCAGGCCATTCTACACCGGTTGTATAGTGTGGATTACAGGTATATGAGATTCCGGCAGCAGCACCATAATTAATGGTTCCGGTAAAACTTACTCTACACGTAGTTGTAAATATGCCATTGATCAGCAGGTTGGATGAAACAGTCATCCCGTTGGTTGGGGCAGTAAAACTGATATTATTAAAGGTATTGGTTCCGGTAGCATCTATTGTAATACCGGTATTGGTAGGAAAAAATATTACGGCTCCGGTTGTTGTTCCCGGGTTAAATAATGTGCCATTCCCTGTCCAGCAAGATACGCTGGCAGTTCCGCCATTAACAGTTAAAGAGGTGGTACCCGACCCTCCATTTAAAGTTCCGGCTGTAAGGGTTACCCTTCTGGTAACGGTATGTGCACGGCTGGCACCCAGGTCGAGCGTTCCATTACCGTTGATGGTTAAGTTGCCCATGGTAACATTGCCGGTAAAAGTGGCCGTTGCTCCACCTGATTTGAACATGGATACCGTTCCGGTTGTTGTAAATGCCGCTAAACTTTGGGCAGCTCCGCCTGATAAATTCAAACTAAAGCTACCACCTGTAAACGTTCCGGCATTTGTAAAATTACCTCCCAGGCTAATGGTTGATGCATTGGCCAATACGGTAGTGCTTGCGCCAACTGCCAGGTTACCCGATAGGATATGGGTACCTGTACCCAAATCCAGAGTTCCCCCGGTGCTTGTGGTGAGGCTTGCAGCTGTTAAGCTTCCTGTAAGGGTTGCTGTACCGGCTGACTTGGTTACCGATACGGCTCCCGTTGTACTGATACTTGCTATATTTTGCACATTGTCTCCGGTAATCACTAAGGGTGAGTTGCCAAATACCACGTCTCCGGTTCCGTTTTTGATCAAATCGCCATTGATTGTTAATTGAAAGCCCGCAGTGGTGAGCGTAGCCCCGTTTTGCAAGGTTAAGCCCCTGCACACAGCAGCGGCAGTTAAGGTTGGTTGTGTTGTTCCTCCTCCGGGAATGATCACATTGATGAGCGAAGTAGGTACAACTCCTTCCAGCCAGTTGGCGGCAGTGCTCCAGTCGGATGAGGCTGCAGCCGTATTCCAGGTAGCCACTGAGGTGGTTGAAGTGATTTTTCCGGTAGCGGTTGTTCCAAAAAAGGTAGCATCCTGATTGATTGCTCCCGAGCTTGTTCCTCCATACTCGCCATAGGCCATAGCTGCTGCCCCCAATACCAAGCCACGGCAGGTATGGGTGGTAAATGTGCCCAAATCAACGCTGGCACCTGTATTGATATTAAGGTTAAACAAAATGGCTTTTGAAGAGTTGAAGGTAATGGTACCGGTATTGGCAATGATTACACCACCTTCACCATCAAAGTTTGCTCCGAATTCTTCGGCTGTTGTGGTGTAAGCAGCACCTTTGTTATACCTGAGGGTGGCTAGCGGTCCGTAAGATAGAGTTCCTGTTGTAACCACTACCGAGGCTGTTCCCTCAAGCGATAAGATCCCCGACACAGTACAAGTGGTTCCGAATGTTTTGGTGCCGGTACCAGTAAGGGTTAAATTGTTGAATGAGGTACTTGTTATGCTTTGCGCTCCTCCGTTAAACACAACGGTGGAGGTTTGGGGTGTAAATATTCCGGCACCTGTCCAGTCGCCTCCAACATTTAGTGTTGACGATCCTCCTTCCGTAGCGGAACCCGATGCTAAATTCACATTGGTTACGGTGTGGGTAAGTGCCGTTCCAAAGTTTATTGCTCCAGTTGCGGAATTGCTCAGCGATCCTGCAGAGATGTTTCCGGTAAAGGTTGCAGTATTTGCACCTTTGCTGATAGTGAGCGTACCTGTGGTTGAAATGGAACCAATGTTCTGATTGTTGTTGCCATTTATTATAATATTCGAAGTGCCGGCATCCAAATTTCCGGTTCCAACCCGGGTAAAATCTCCGGAAATACTTAAAGCCAGATTTGCAGTGCTAAGGGTGGCTCCATTTGCAATGGTTAAGTTTCTAATTTGTTTTGCAGCGTTCAGTGTAATGATACCGGTTCCGCTAATGGTAACAGAATTGTTATATGTAGCCGGCCACTCTGCTGTGGCTGTGGTTCTGTTGAATGCGCCTGCATTGTATACCACAGATGATGAGCCGCCAAGTGTAAGGGTGCCGGTGTAAGTATTGGCCTGTTCATTATTGCTAATGGTATAAATATTGGTAACCGTATTATTGCCGCTAAATGTTTTAGAGCCTGTTCCCGATATGGTGAGGTTGTAAAAATTGTTATTCCCCCCAATGGTTTGGGCACCTCCGCTAAAGATAACTGTTGATGTATAGGGTGAAAAAGAGACACCTTGAACAATCGTTCCGGACCACGCTGTAGCAGAGGTAGAATTAACAACAAGGGTGCCTGTACCACCATACATGGCACCTCCGTTGAAAAACACATCTCCGTTTACAGTATGAGTTAATATAGATCCAATGAAACTCAAGGGAGCATTACTTGAAAGAAGCTCAAGTCGTCCTACATTAAAAGGCCCCGACATTAAATAGGTGTTTCCCATGGAAAGAGTCCCGTTTATCTTAAAAGTTCCTGTTGTGGTAAAACCGGAAAGGGTTCCTCCGCTTCCTGTTGTTTCAAGGGTCATGTTTTGGCCATTGAATTGGCCGGGTGCAGTAACCGTTAAATTTCTATTCAGCTTCAGGGTCGAACCATTTGCATTCACCGTTCCATTGGTCACTGAAATGTCGGTTGAGATGATATGGGTGAGTCCCACACCCAAATCCAGAGTTCCTCCGGCTCCTGACATGGAAAGGGTTGATGTAGTCAGAGCTCCCGTCATTGTTGCCTGTCCTCCTGTTTTGGTCACCTGAATATCAACCGAAGTATTTAGGTTCCCGATGTTTTGATTACCTGTTCCGGCCAATATGCATGTTTGCACACCATTGAGCGCACCCGTACTAATTAAATCGCCATGCAAGGTTAACGAATTTGCACCTCCGAATGTGAGTGTTGATGAAGGACTTATTGTTAAGGGCACATTGGTACTGTTACCCAATACTTTGCTGCCAGAGCTAAAAGTGATCACTCCCGTATTCAATATTGACACTCCACCTGTTCCTGTGAAGGTGGTGGGCCACTCAGCCGCAACCGTACGAGCCGTACTCGTATTGTATATCAACCCAGCGCTTGCTCCATAAGCAATCGTTCCGGTGTAGGTGTGTGACGAGCCGGTTGTAAGGATTAAAGAACCGTTAATCGTAGTAGTACCAGCGCTAAAGGTTTTCCCCGCTGTTCCATCGAGACTTAGGTTATAAAATGTTAATCCGGGCCCTATGGTTTGCGCAGCCCCGGTTAAATTTATTGTTGAGGCATCTGCCGAAAAAGCCCCCGGTCCTTTTATTAAGTCCCCGGTCATATTTAAGGTGGCATTACCTCCGCTTAAGGTACCGGCTGTTAAGGTAACAGTACCGCTAATGGTATGGGTTCGGGTACTCCCCCCAAGGTTCAGGGTTCCGCCTGAACCATTCATGGTTAATGCTGCCGCTGTAATATTTGTATTACAAGTTGCAACACTACCACCGCTTTTAGCCATGGTAAAGGTTCCTGTTGTCGTGATGGCGTTACCACTCAGTGTTTGGGCTGCGGTTCCGCTTAGCGTAATTCCGCCCGTACCGCTGCTCAGTGTTCCATTATTGGTAAAATCACCGGTAATGGTTAGCAAAAAGGAATTGGTGGTTAAGGTATTGCCGGTATTAATGGTGAGCGAAGCACATTGTGCCGCAGCGCCAAGTGATACAGGTCCGTCAATGATCACATCATCTGTTGTTGCGGGGACTACACCTCCAACCCAGGTGCTGGTATTCGACCAGGTGCCACCTCCTGTGGTGCTGGTTCGGGTAATTGCGTTTGCCCAAAATTGAGTGCTTGTTACCAACAGCACAAGCAGGCATGTTTTTTTTATCGTTAACTTTATCATATTCAGAGGGGTTTTTATTTATTACACAACAAAGAACAGCAAGAAGCTACACTGCAACAATCCAATCTGTTTCTATGGGAACTAGAGTTAGTTCTAGGTTTTCCGCCTTAGTAAAATGGAATTGATGCCTAAGCTATAAATAGACATTTTGTTTTAGGTTTATGTTGTCAAGAATAAAAATCAGGCAATATAAATTGGTTGTGTAGTAGGGGCCCACAACAAACCAATGCCTGCCTACCCTCAGCAAGCTTATAAAATAGGGGTATGAAAATTAGGCAGTGATATTGCCGATCAAAAAGGGCGGTATCACTTGTTTAGTGTATCGATGGGTTCGTTTCGTATGTTATACTTAAGTATACACACTGTTTTAACATTGCCTGGAGGGCAGGTCAAACAGAACGTTTAACTTTCAATAAACAACTCAAAACGAACGTTGATCATTGGATACAATATGTGTATACAAAAAAAGAAACATGCTGCTTAAATTTTTTTTACATGTGTTAAAAAAAAGCAGATGGTTTA
>CALRNX020000023.1:0-5503 GCA_943369665.1 Chitinophaga pinensis | reverse complement strand
GCGAGATAGGGTTTAAATCCGAGGTCTTGAAAGAGAAGAGTTTTGTAACTGACGGAAGTCAGGAAAAAAGATTAGAAATAATTAAAATAAAACTTGACAAATAAAAATAACGCATTACCTTTGCCACCCCTTAAACGAGAGAATAAGGGGAAATGAAGTTGAAATATTTAGAGTGGTCGTAAGACTAGATATAAGTATAAAGTTCTTTGAAGATTTGAAATAACGAACCATTCAGTTTAAGTACTGAAAAATTTTTGAGTAATAATCCATCGATAGCTAAAAATCAAATAATCTTTTACTATGAAGAGTTTGATCCTGGCTCAGGATTAACGCTAGCGGCAGGCATAATACATGCAAGTTGAACGAGATAAGTTGTAGCAATACGGCTTTGAAAGTGGCGCACGGGTGCGTAACACGTATGCAACCTACCCTTTACTAAGGAATAGCCTCTCGAAAGAGAGATTAATACCTTATAATATGTTTTGAAGGCATCTTCGAGATCTTAAAGCTCCGGCGGTAAAGGATGGGCATGCGGTTGATTAGCTAGTTGGTGAGGTAATGGCTCACCAAGGCTTCGATCAATAGGGGGTCTGAGAGGATGTCCCCCCACACTGGTACTGAGACACGGACCAGACTCCTACGGGAGGCAGCAGTAGGGAATATTGGACAATGGGCGCAAGCCTGATCCAGCCATGCCGCGTGCAGGATGAAGGCCCTCTGGGTCGTAAACTGCTTTTGTACGGGAAGAAACCTCACTACGTGTAGTGAGTTGACGGTACCGTGAGAATAAGGATCGGCTAACTTCGTGCCAGCAGCCGCGGTAATACGAAGGATCCAAGCGTTGTCCGGATTTACTGGGTTTAAAGGGTGCGTAGGCGGACTTTTAAGTCAGTGGTGAAAGCCTGTAGCTTAACTATAGAATTGCCATTGAAACTGAAAGTCTCGAGTGTGGTTGAGGTAACTGGAATATATCATGTAGCGGTGAAATGCTTAGATATGATATAGAACACCAATTGCGAAGGCAGGTTACTGAGCCACAACTGACGCTGAGGCACGAAAGCGTGGGGATCAAACAGGATTAGATACCCTGGTAGTCCACGCTGTAAACGTTGAATACTCGATCTTAGCGATACACAGTTAGGATCCAAGCGAAAGCGTTAAGTATTCCACCTGGGAAGTACGATCGCAAGATTGAAACTCAAAGGAATTGACGGGGGCCCGCACAAGCGGAGGAGCATGTGGTTTAATTCGATGATACGCGAGGAACCTTACCTGGGCTTGAATGTGAGTGACCGATGCCGAAAGGTGTCTTCCCTTCGGGGCACAAAACAAGGTGCTGCATGGCTGTCGTCAGCTCGTGCCGTGAGGTGTTGGGTTAAGTCCCGCAACGAGCGCAACCCCTATCTTTAGTTGCCATCAGGTTAAGCTGGGGACTCTAAAGAGACTGCCTACGTAAGTAGTGAGGAAGGTGGGGATGACGTCAAGTCATCATGGCCCTTACGTCCAGGGCTACACACGTGCTACAATGGTCGCTACAAAGGGTTGCCACATGGTGACATGGAGCTAATCCCTAAAAAGCGGCCTCAGTTCGGATTGAAGTCTGCAACTCGACTTCATGAAGTTGGATTCGCTAGTAATCGGATATCAGCAATGATCCGGTGAATACGTTCCCGGGCCTTGTACACACCGCCCGTCAAGCCATGGAAGTTGGGAGTGCCTGAAGTCGGTAACCGCAAGGATCCGCCTAGGGCAATACCAGTAACTGGGGCTAAGTCGTAACAAGGTAACCGTACCG
The DNA here is from genome assembly GCA_943369665.1 of Chitinophaga pinensis. Lineage (GTDB taxonomy): Bacteria > Bacteroidota > Bacteroidia > UKL13-3 > UKL13-3 > UKL13-3. The sequence goes on along the minus strand of CALRNX020000023.1, from coordinate 3,708 downwards.
GAAGGTGTGGTTGGACCACCTCCTTTCTAGAGTTTGGATATACTCAAAAAGGTTCGTTATTTCAAAATACTTCAAAACTAAAAAAGATTGTTCTTAACATTCAAACTGCTGTAGGAAACAAGACCAAAAGCAAAAATTATCAGGAGGCCCAATCCTTCTGAGTTGTAGACCAAACATAGTCTCGTAGCTCAGTTGGTTAGAGCGCTACACTGATAATGTAGAGGTCCCCAGTTCAAATCTGGGCGGGACTACAAAAAGCTATTGGGGAGACAGCTCAACAGTTATGAGCGCTCAACTAAATATTGGGGGATTAGCTCAGCTGGCTAGAGCACCTGCCTTGCACGCAGGGGGTCAACGGTTCGAATCCGTTATCCTCCACAAAAGAGCCGAAAGGCAAACGTTCTTACAGACAGAAAAAGGAAATAGCTTAAAGGAAAAAGCGATCTGAAGAGATTCAGAGAGATTAGCGGTTCGAGTCCGGTATTATCCACCAAATCATTTGGAGATTATCACAATGTGAGATTTGCAAATTGATAAAGTTCTTTGACATATTGAAAGAAAACATAAAATAGAAACACAATTTCTAAGAGATAATATTAGAATAAATATCAATAAGTTACTAAGGGCGTATGGGGGATGCCTTGGCTCTCAGAGGCTATGAAGGACGTGACTAGCTGCGATAAGCTATGGGGAGCTGCTAATAAGCTATGATCCGTAGATTTCCGAATGGGGAAACCCGTCCCGCTATATGCGGGACTTAAAGCTAACCCGCTGAACTGAAACATCTAAGTAAGCGGAGGAAAAGAAAACAAAAGTGATTCCCTAAGTAGTGGCGAGCGAACAGGGAAGAGTCCAAACCAGCTATGTTTAGGCATATCTGGGGTTGTAGGACTGCAATATGTGATGTTAAAACGAAGTTGAAGGGTCTGGAAAGTCCCATCACAGAGGGTGATAATCCCGTAAACGTAAGGTTTAACACACTAGCAGTATCCTGAGTAGCGCGGGGTCGGAGAAGCCTTGCGTGAACCAGCCAGCACCATCTGGTAAGACTAAATACTACTGAGAGACCGATAGCGAACTAGTACTGTGAAGGAAAGGTGAAAAGAATCTTGAACAAAGAAGTTAAAAGAACCTGAAACCATACGCTTACAAGCGGTCAGAGCCCCTTCGTGGGGTGATGGCGTGCCTTTTGCATAATGAGCCTACGAGTTACTCCTCACTAGCGAGGTTAAGTCCTGATGGGACGCAGCCGCAGCGAAAGCAAGTCTGAATAGGGCGTATAGTTAGTGGGGGTAGACGCGAAACCTGAGTGATCTACCCATGGGCAGGTTGAAGGTACCGTAACAGGTACTGGAGGACCGAACCGATAAGCGTTGAAAAGCTTCCGGATGACCTGTGGGTAGGGGTGAAAGGCTAATCAAACTGGGAGATAGCTCGTACTCCCCGAAATGTTTTTTGGAACAGCCTCGGTTAAGAGTGTCGCAGAGGTAGAGCTACCAATTGGGTGAGGGGGAGTCAAATCCTACCGAGCTCAGATGAACTCCGAATACTGCAGACATGTTTACCGGGAGTGAGCCCTTGGGTGCTAAGGTCCGAGGGCGAGAGGGAAAGAACCCAGACCATCAGCTAAGGTCTCCAAATCTATACTAAGTTGAACTAACGTGGTCCAATCGCAGAGACAGCTAGGATGTTTGCTTGGAAGCAGCCATTCATTTAAAGAGTGCGTAACAGCTCACTAGTCGAGCGATCGGGCGTGGATGATAAACGGGCATCAAGTATAGTACCGAAGCTATGGATTTCTAGCAATAGAAGTGGTAGGGGAGCATTCTAACAGCTGCGAAGGTGTGTCGTAAGGCATGCTGGAGCGGTTAGAAAAGCCAATGTAGGCATAAGTAACGATAAGGCGGGTGAGAAACCCGCCCACCGATAGACTAAGGTTTCCTGATCAACGTTAATCGGATCAGGGTTAGTCGGACCCTAAGGCTAAGCGATAAAGCAAAGTCGATGGACAACAGGTTAATATTCCTGTACCAATTGTAATCTGATGGAGAGACGCAGAAGTGAAAGTCCCGCGAACTGACGGAATAGTTCGTTAAAGCTCGTAGATATATCTTTGGTAGGCAAATCCGCCAGAGATGTCGAAGGTGATAGTACCGCAAGTCTTCGGACGCGTGGATAGTGGACCTAATCAGGCTGTCAAGAAAATCTTCTAAGGCTAAATTACAATTGACCGTACCTCAAACCGACACAGGTAGTCAAGGAGAGAATCCTAAGGTGCTCGAGTGATTCACGGCTAAGGAACTCGGCAAATTAACCCTGTAACTTCGGGAAAAGGGGTGCCCCGCTTAGGCGGGGCCGCAGAGAAATGGCCCAGGCGACTGTTTATCAAAAACACATGGCTATGCAAAATCGAAAGATTAAGTATATGGCCTGACACCTGCCCGGTGCTGGAAGGTTAAGAGGGGATGTCAGCCGCAAGGCGAAGCATTGAATCGAAGCCCCAGTAAACGGCGGCCGTAACTATAACGGTCCTAAGGTAGCGAAATTCCTTGTCGGGTAAGTTCCGACCTGCACGAATGGTGTAACGATCTGGGCACTGTCTCAGCCGTGAGCTCGGTGAAATTGTGGTATCGGTGAAGACGCCGGTTAATCGCATCGGGACGGAAAGACCCCATGCACCTTCACTATAGCTTAGCATTGACTTTGGGTAAATGATGTGTAGGATAGGCGGGAGATTGCGAAGCGGTGTCGCTAGGCATCGTGGAATCAACCTTGAAATACCGCCCTTTATTTACTTGGAGTCTAACCCATACTGTGGGGACATTGCTTGGTGGGTAGTTTGACTGGGGTGGTCGCCTCCAAAATTGTATCGGAGGCTTCTAAAGGTCCGCTCAGCACGCTTGGTAACCGTGCGCAGAGTGCAATAGCATAAGCGGGCTTGACTGTGAGGCCTACAAGCCGAGCAGGTACGAAAGTAGAGTATAGTGATCCGGTGGTTCTGTATGGAAGGGCCATCGCTCATAGGATAAAAGGTACGCTGGGGATAACAGGCTGATCTCCCCCAAGAGCTCATATCGACGGGGAGGTTTGGCACCTCGATGTCGGCTCGTCACATCCTGGGGCTGGAGAAGGTCCCAAGGGTTGAGCTGTTCGCTCATTAAAGTGGCACGCGAGCTGGGTTCAGAACGTCGTGAGACAGTTCGGTCCCTATCTGATGTGATCGTTGGAAGTTTGAGAGGATCTGACCTTAGTACGAGAGGACCGGGTCGGACGTACCTCTGGTGTATCTGTTGTGGCGCCAGCTGCATTGCAGAGTAGCTACGTACGGACAAGATAAGCGCTGAAAGCATCTAAGCACGAAACTTACCTCAAGATGAGACTTCCTTTAAGGGCCGTAGAAGACTACTACGTTGATAGGCTACAGATGTAAAGACAGTAATGTCATAGTCGAGTAGTACTAATTACCCGTAGACTTAGATTTTAATATTCTAACATTATCGTTTTATGTTTTCTTTCAATTCAATGTCAATTCTATAAAGAACTTTAAGATCTTTATGGTGACTATAGCGGTGGGGTCCACCTCTTCCCATTCCGAACAGAGAAGTTAAGCCCACCAGCGCAGATGATACTTGGGTAAAACCTGGGAAAGTATGTCGTTGCCGTAATCTTTTAACCTTCATTACTTTACTGTAATGAAGGTTTTTTTTT
>CALRNX020000022.1:0-6914 GCA_943369665.1 Chitinophaga pinensis | reverse complement strand
TCTGCATTTTTAGCAACCCTCACTACTTGCGAGTATGTATACTTACCATCAAAATCAATTTGTTTTAAACGGTAGTAAACAACATTGCTTTTTGCCACAGCAAATGCTTTTGCATCCGTTAAACTGTAGTTTAAAGCTTTGTTACTGTTACCTGCACCTTTAACAAATGCGGCTTTTTCAAAGTTGCGACCATCCACAGAGCGTTGCACTTCAAAACCTGAATTATTGATCTCAGAAGCAGTGGTCCATGTTAAGATAGCATCAGCACCTTTAACATTTGCAGCAAATGAAGTAAGTGTTACTGGTAGTGTTACACCATTGGTTGAAACCGCAGTTGTATACATTACATGGAAATCTTCACCATTATATTCATATACATCAAATGTGTAGTCTGATAAAATAGTTAACCCACTCACTGATACTGAAGTACCTGTTCCATTATATACAACATAGTTATTGGCGCCAGTTGTATTACCAACACCAAATACAGGAGAAGCAACATATGCAACAGAATCCTTTGGAGCAACTGCAGCATTTGCTGTTAAACGAGCAACTACAACCCTGGCATTTCCATTTCCATTTGTCCAAGAAACATCCATAGTATTATTTGCAATGTTTAATACCGAAGGAGAAGAAGCAGTTAATGAAGGAGTTGCCAATTCAAGTATTTCAATATCATCAATTGCCCAACCCTCATCTGTTCCTCCACCATCAGATGCAAAACGGAAGCGTATTTTTACGTTTGCTTGACCTGCGGCTCCGGTTAAATAAGTAGAACTCTTGATCCAATTTGAAGGATTTACACTTGAGTAATTAGTTGAAAGTCCGCTCCATTTTGCAGGAGTCATAGGTCCATTATTAGACGCGCTATTATACCAAGAATAACTGTTTGGAGTGTTAAAGTTTACTCCGGTTCCTTGATTGTTATCTAGTTTAGTCCATGCACCATTGTTGATTGATATTTCAATAACACCAGCATCCCATCCTGTTTCGGTATTAAAGTTATGTTTGAAACGAATGATAGGGTCGGTGGTAGCAGTTGTAAAATCAAACTGAGGAGACACAACCGCAGCATTATGGTTATCAACATAATCGGTAGCAAGATTGGTTACCCAAGCGTTAACACCACTTGCTGCTGAAGATAATTGACCTTTTGCAGGAGTTCCTAATACCCAGTTGTTGGCTCCACCGGTAGCTCCGGTAACCCATCCTTCGGCTCCGCTTTCAAAGTTTTGAGCGTATGGAAGCGTAGAGATAATTGGAGAAGTAGTAAAACTATCCTCGGTCGAATAACTTGTACCAACACTATTAATTGCATATGCTCTGAAATAGTATTTTGTACCAGGCGTTAAGCCAATTGGATTGATCGAGAACATTCCAGATGCTACCACAGGAGAAGTTGTTGAGTCAACAACACCGGGATCTCCGATTGCCGGCATCGGTGACGTTCCATAAACGATACCACTTGCAGTAATTACAGAACCTCCATTGAATATAATATTACCTCCAACAGTTACTGTGGTAGGATTTATTGCGCTTGCAGCTATACTATTAACAGTTGATAAAACAGGAGCACTTAAAGTAGTGAAAGTACTATCAATACCATAAGAAGTGCCCGCACCATTAATTGCGTAAGCTCTGTAGTGATACTGTGTGCTTGGTGTCAAGCCGGTAATGCTTACCGTAAAGTTACCAAAAGCAACATTAGGAGAAGTTACAACATCAATAACACCAGGGTCTCCTTTGGCAGGGCTTGGAGTTGTACTTACAACTACACCACTCATCGAAACGGCTCCACCGCCATTGTTGGTGATATTACCTGAAACATCAGCTGAAATATCCGATAGGTTAGTTGTGGCAGTTGTAGCTACAGTAGGAACAACAGCATCGTAAACGTAGAAGCTATCAATATCTACATATGCATCGTTTGAAGTTCCAGTCCAGTTTCCTCTGATGCGAACAATCATTTCACTTGGAGCGAAAGGTCCGAGGTTCATGATTTTGCTTGCAAAATCAGTACTTGGTGTATGATTACTTCCATTGATGTAACCAGCTCCCGTGAACGTTGCACCGCAGTCTGTAGATACTTCAAGCACTAAACTGTCATTTGTTCCCAAAATAGTTGCACCTCCACCGGTCCAATTGGTAATTCTGTATTTGAATGAGAAAGCTGAAGCTGAAGTTGCTCCAGATAATCTGATTGAAGTGATTTGTGCAGTTGTGGCAGTAGCGTAAAAATTGTAACGAAGTCCTTGAGAAGTGTTAATACCATTTCCAGGACTTACAAAAAATCCTGTTGAACTACCTTGTGACAATTCTGTTGGTGTTTCAAAGTTGTTTACATAAGGAATGGTAAATACATTGTTTACTCTGGTAACAATAGCACTAGTATCGTTATTGGCATTTGGATCGCTAATTTCATCAACGTTTGCTCTGAACGAATAAGTTCCACCAATTGTAAAATTGAATGTTCCTACAAACACAACCGTGTCTGCATTTGGATTGATGGTTCCTGCAACCAGTGTATTGGAAATAGTTGTCGTTGTATTATTAGGATCTGTGATTACAACATTTACAGTTGCATTGTTAATCGCAAAATCATATGGATTGCTATCGAAGGCAACATTTCTTAGTCTTACAAACACAGAGTCATTCACAGCAAAGCAAGTTTGTTGAACCGGACGAGTAACTGTTACAGCTTGTAGGTCATTCAGTTGTCCATTGTCATTATACACCCCAATATTGAAATTGGCGGTAGCAGTACCTGCGTTGGTGTGGTATACTCTAATAAAGTATGTTGAGTCTTTCTTTAAGTTGTTTACAACAAACTTTACAGTACCAGCATTGGTATTGGTATTTTGGCAAGCCAATGAAACCATACCTGCCGTTAATACTTGCACGTGTGCACGGAACGTTCCTGTTCCTGTTATGCTGATTGTGTCCGAATAATTGTTTGGTACAAATTTGAACCAAACATCATCATCCGCTAATCCACCGCATACTGCTTGTGTACTAGCTGTTGCAGCTAAAGTCGTACCGGCAGTTGGCATATAAGTTGGGTTTGCAGTTAATAGAATAGCACCGGTTGTGTCATCATTAGCAGGAGGGGGAATTACCTCATTCACACAAATAGAGAAAGATCCACTTGTAGAACCGGCTCCAGCACCAGCATTAAATACTCTGATTAAGTATGTGTTTCCGCCAGTAAGCCCAGTTGCTACTACTGATTCCAAAGCATTGCTAGCGGCATTTCTTGAACCTGCATCACCCAGCCCAGTTGTATCAAATAAATCATTCATTACCATGAATGCAGGATTATAGCCAGAACTTGCGATTAAGTTAATATTTACTTGACCACTTACTGGCGCTACAAACTGAAACCAAACATCATCATCGGCATTACCTGAAACAGGATTTGGTCCAACATTAGAAGCTGTTGCATTTAATGACGTGTAATAAGTTCCACAGCCATCAGTACAAGGTATTGGGTTAACCGACAATACAGTTGGCGTTGCAGAACTGTCATTGGTTGGTATATTCGATGTAGCAGTAGGATTAAAGACTCCACCATTGGTAAACAAATAAGATGTATTACACAATGGAACTATCGTTAAATTATTGTTTACAGTGGTTGATGAAAAGTTACTTGTGTTTGGTACCAATAAAGCTAGTTTTTGACCGTTAGCTGGTGATGCTCCACTCATTCCTAATGAGTATGTAAAATCACCTGTTCCACTACCATCATATGCTTGCATTTTTCCATATACAAACTCTACATTGTTGCTTCCTTCATATAATTTTACTTGGAAACTTAAACTCGGTGAACCATAAAGATAACGCTCCATTTCAGCCCATTCAATAGTCATAATTCTATTTGGAGTAACACCAGTTACCTCATATTTCATATAAGTTCTATTGGCGGCATTATTACCTAATACTACTAAATCTTCCCAAAATGGGGCAATCATGGCATTTGTATTAGCAACGCTTAAATCATTTCCAAGAGAGTTGTTTTGAATAGTTGTATCTAAAGAGATCCAACCATTTGTACATGCATAAAATGCGGGACGAACAACTCCTCCATATGTAAAATTAAATCCAGCAGGGAAATAAACAGGACGAGTTCTATCATCATCTCCCGATGTACCAACCCATGTATAGGTATTTCCTGTGCCTTGAATTGAAGTAAACGGAACAGCTGTGCTTCTTGTAATGCTATAAGGACCAAAACCTTGGCAAGGCTCATTTACCCTTACGGCAATAGAAGTATCGCTATGTGATCCGCAGCTTACTACGGTACGATAGTATTGGGTACTGGTTGGTGCTGGGAATTTAGCTGTTGACCCTGATAATCCAGGCATTACAGTCCATGTAAGACTATCAGTTGATGATAACCAACTATATGATACTGAACCTGCAGTTGCACCTGATAATCCAAGTGTAGTGCTATCCCCACAAAAGTTAGATGTTAAAGTGGTCGTTCCACCTTTTACAGGTAATACTTTTACCCATGTAGAATAAGCAAAAGGTGTTGTACAAATAACCTGACATCTGTAATAAGTTATATCGCTTGGTGAAACTACTTTCTGAGAAGCAGCAGTTGCTGCGGGAATTGGTGACCACGCAATAGTATCTGTTGATGATTCCCATTGGAATGTAACTCCTGCACCGCTGGTATTTCCTGTTACACTTAGAGTAATACTGTCTCCACAAATTGCATTTGTTGAAGCTGCAGTACCGCCAAATACTGCATCTACTAATACAGGATTGGAATTGCTTGTTACCGATGAAGAAACGCAAATAGTTTGACGTCTGAAATAAGTTGGTGTTGCAACGTTTGCTGTTGCAACTAAAGTAGTGTTGGTTGTTGATGCTGTAGCAATAGTTGTTGCAGCCCAAGCCCCACCAGGTATTGAATCTTGCCATTGGTAAGTTAAAGTTCCGGTAGTTGCCCCTGTTATGTTTAAGCTAAAACCAGGAGCGGCACAACCAGGCGCTGCGGAAATATTTGCACTTCCTCCGTTTATTACAGGAGGGTTTACAGCAATAGGTAATGTTGTGTCGCTTCCTCCCGATGATGTACAGGTCACAATACATTGGTAATAGGTTGTCGTGCTTGGTGCAACGGCACTATAATTAATACTGTTTCCAGCTGTTAGTACATTTGAGTAAGGTCCGCCAATAGCTGTTGCCGATTGCCATTGGTATGTAATACCTGTAACTCCCGGGAAACTTTGATTTATTGTAAAGTTGTTGGCACAAGTTGTTGCAGCATCTAAACTCAATGTTCCAACTGGAGGTACCCCTGTACATGGAGGAGGAGGAGAGAATTTATAAATTTGTCCTGTAGCCGGTTTTAAGATAAGATTATTTGTAGAAGTTGTTGTAGAAATTGTTGGAGAAGCAGAGGTGTTTTGCAAAGAAATAAAATCATTGCTTGATGTTCCCATAATACCAATTGATGCCCCCCCTGACCCTGTGCCTACTGCCGTAGCTTCTTGTCTGTAAATAACTTCAATTTCGTTCGTTCCTTCATACAATTTTACTTGGAACGAGATAGAAGGAGTTGTTGTTTGGTAATTCCATTCCATGTTTAACCATTCGATGGTAAAAACCTGGTTAGGAGCAACACCACTTAATTGGTATTTTATACCGGCTGTACATTGGTTATCGTCCCAAAGTGGAGCAATACCAGGACGGGTACTGGCAGTTGTCGTGCTAAGATTGTTTCCACCATTATTGGCACCACTCGTACCAAATACAAGATGTCCATTTGAGCTCACTCTCAATTGAGAATAATTTGATCCTGCAAAACCGAAACTAAATCCAATGGTGATATTACTTGATATATTATCATCTTCGGTAGTTGCTATACCCGGAGCACTGGTAGCTCCTACTAAAGGTGTAAATGTACCAGAACTTGCAGTAAACACATACTGATTTGCCGTCTGCGCAATTGCCTGCGCCCCCAAGGCGGCAACAAGCACAAGCAATAAAGCTAAATGCATCCATCGCCTTTGGGGTGATTGTTGATTTGTAATAATTGTTTTCATAAATTGTTTTTGGTGTTTTATTAATGAATTATTTGAGTTTATTAAATTATAATTAATGAATCGAATGGGTTATAAATAAATGATAACGAGGTTTTTCTATTCGTTCCAAACGGTGCTGTTCCAAGGGAATTCCTTCTTTAAGGAGAAACTCCATTCAGGTTTTGTTGAGTAGTTTTGCATAAAATAACGAGGTTTTTATAACGTTTTTTTAATTTGAATTAAAACACTAAATTATAGAATAATTCGAGATTCCAATTTTTTAGCTAAAAAAAATTATTTATTCCTAGAATATAGCAGTTCTAATGGTTATCTATCAGTATGGATATTACTCGGTATTCAATAAGAAGTTGTTTAGGGGGAGAGTAGCAGTTTAGTATGATTAAAATAAAAACAAAAAAGGCGTTCCGCATGATTGCGGAACGCCTTTTAGGGTTCAGGGAATTAAATCCCGATTTAGTTTTTCACGAGTTTGGTCATTTGTGTTTCACCATTCACGGTTAAACGAACAAAGTAAACACCAGCCTCCAGGTTTGTAACCTCAGTCATAGGAACCATATTGTTTCCATTGATGATAGCAGCTGATTTAGTAGCAACCACTTTACCTTGCAAGTCAACCATTTCAATAGTAGCCATGCCTTCTTTAGCAGCAGTGAAAGAAACGCTGTATACAGAAGCGTAAGGATTAGGATATACAGAAAGTGCATTTACAGCTTCTGCATTTTTAGCAACCCTCACTACTTGCGAGTATGTATACTTACCATCAAAATCAATTTGTTTTAAACGGTAGTAAACAACATTGCTTTTTGCCACAGCAAATGCTTTTGCATCCGTTAAACTGTAGTTTAAAGCTTTGTTACTGTT
>CALRNX020000021.1:0-30982 GCA_943369665.1 Chitinophaga pinensis | reverse complement strand
TTAACGATCCGGGTGTAATCGCCACAGACAATTACTATCCGAATGTGTTCCCTGTTATCACCGATTTACCAAACATGACGGTATTGGGTAATTACACCGTAACCTATACGGTAACAGACGGAGCAGGAAATACAACAGTAGTAACCAGGCTAGTAAAAGTGGTAGACAGAATAGCACCAGAGATCCAGTTGTTGGGTGGAAATCCATTTGAGCAAATAAGATTTAAACCATATGTAGACCCTGGAGTAAAAATTAAAGATAATTACTACAGTGATGCAACACTACAAGGATTGTTAAAAATAGATTCAACAAATTTGGATGTAACGAGACCGGATGTTTCGATCGTAACATATCAGGTAACCGATCCATCAGGAAATAAATCAGCAAAAGTAAGCAGATTGGTAAATGTAGTAGAAGTAACAGGCTTAAAAGATATATCGGCTAATAACAATTTGGTAGTGTATCCAAATCCAAGTAATGGAATATTTAATGTTTCGATAAGAAATAATGAAACACTTAAATCAATTGAAGTAAGAGATGTATTGGGAAGAATTGTTTTAGAAAAACAGGTGAAAAATGGGGATGTAGAGATTGATTTAACAAGTGAGAAGAGAGGGATTTACCTCATAGAAATAAAATCTGATGAAGGAAAAGTATATTCAACCAAACTCATGTTGAATTAGTACGACAAAATTAGATTCATTATAAACTAAAAAGGAAGATGTTTAACATCTTCCTTTTTAGTTTATAATGATTTGAAGAACATTTGAAGTGTTTTTTTGTACTTTGTACAAATCGCTAATTTGATGTTTAATCACTGAAGCAATCTGTTCGTTGTTGCAAAGAACAAAGGTCTGTTCCTTGTCGGGGACACTTACTTTTGCATCAATTAATAGATCACTCACATTTTTTCTTCCCTTCATACCAAGTGGAATAAAAAAATCAGCAACTTTCCATTGTCGTATTGAAAAATTATCGGCAATTGTGTCAGCATCTAAAAATTGATTGTTTGGTTTCTTAAGATCAATATGCTGGATAGAAATTAAACGTAATTCAATTATGGTGTTATCTAGTTTAATCTTAAGTGGGAGCTCGCTTTTTGAGATGGAAATTTCCTGATGAATAGTCGCTATATGATCAATAGGTGTAATGATACACTCATGTCTGTTAATTATTAGTTTATGGCTATCTGAATAGAAGCAGTTTCCGCTACTATGGGATATAAGGGACTGTTGAATGGCTTTAACCTGTGTTGGATTAAATGCATATTTTTTTAATAACTCAAACAGAAAATAGTAAGCATCTTCATCTTTGATCAGATCATAAGTGGACAAACGGATTGAATCGTTTTCGCGCGTTACGATATTGGATTCAATTTCGTGCATTCTGTTTTGAAGCAATCTGTAAATGAATTTGCTATAATTCCCGAATTCATTGATATGGCCGATACTTGCTGTATTAATAGCGTTTAAAAGAGGGAATACTTTATTTCTGATTTTGTTTCGGGCATATTTAGAGTTTTCATTTGATGCATCTGTTCTGAATGGAACATTATTTACAAAAGCGTACTTTTCAATTTGTTTTTTTGAGACCGAAAGTAAAGGTCTTATGATTGGTTTATTTATATATGGGATTCCGCACATTCCAAGAATTCCTGTACCCCTGACTAAATTAAACAGAATTGTTTCAGCATTATCATCCTGGTGGTGGGCAGTTGCAATAAATTCGAAATGGTGTTCTTTTCTTAACTGTTCAAACCACTCATATCGCAATGTTCGGGCAGTTTCCTGAATACTCGTTTTTTGTTTTTTTGAAACGGTATTTGTGTCAAATGATGTCTTTATAAACTGAATATTATTTGTGGTGCAAAAATGTTCTACCAACTCTTCATCAAGATCACTTTCTTTACCTCTTAATTTAAAGTTACAATGTGCAACACCAATATTATATTGCAAAGCATGAAAACAATGAAGCATAACCATCGAGTCAATACCTCCGCTTACTGCAAGAAGCATTTTTTTATCTTTAAACGAGGGCTCGTTTTGAGTTAAAAAATCATTTAGTAGGTTATTTATATTCATTGACGTCAAAAGTATCTTATAATCTTTAGTTTTGAAACCAAATTATGTTGAGTAATGATTAGATTTAGAATTTGTATAGTACTTTTTCTTATTGCTTTTAAAGGGTTTTCTCAAGTTCCAGATAAGGTCGAAGTATTGGGAGCCAAGACATTTGAGTATGATCAGAAAAAGTCAGGCAAAGTAAAAAAGCTGATAGGTGACGTGAAATTAAAGCAAGGAAACACCTTGTTGTTTTGTGATAGTGCTTACCAATATGAAGAAACAAATTTTGTGGAAGCATTTGGCCATGTTCACATAAATACAAATGATACTACACATATTTATGGCGATATTTTAAAATATGACGGCAATGCACAAAAAGCACGGGTTGAGAAAAATGTTAGGATGAATGATAATAGCATGCGGCTTGAAGCAAATGAAATAGACTATGATATTCCTTTAGCCAAAGCATATTATTCAACGGGGGGCAAAATCAGTAATAGCAATAGTGTACTCACCAGTCGCTATGGTTATTATAATACACGGGATAAAATATTCTTCTTTAAGAAAGATGTCGTGCTTATTACCGAAAACTATATAATCAAAAGTGATACCCTGAAACAAAACACCAATACGAATATTACCTATTTTTTAGGACCTACTACCATCACAAATAAAGTGGATACTATTTACTGTAAAAATGGATGGTATGATAACAATAAAGATTTGGCCATGTTTAGTAATAATGCTAAGATTACAAACGAACAAAGGATTCTTTATGCAGATAGTTTGTTTTATAATAGGCGCATTCAGTATGGAAAAGGATATCGAAACATAAAGCTTATCGATAAGATTAATATAATTGAAATACGTGGAGATTTTGGTGAATTTTTTGGAACATCAAAAAGGAGTTATGTAACACAAAGGGCCTTTGCAAAAAAGATGCTTCAACAAGATTCAATGTATTTGCTTGCTGATACGATCTTTTCATTTCAAAAAGATTCCATTACCGGACAAAAGCAAGTAGTAAAGGCATATCATAATGCCCAGATATTGAAGTATGATTTACAATCAACGGCTGACTCGTTGGTATATAACTATGAAGATTCAACGATTACTCTTTTTGATGTTCCAATCTTATGGTCGGGACAAAATCAGATAACTGCTGATACTATTTTGCTTTTCATAAACAATAATAAACTGGACTCATTTCACTTGTTATCAAATGCATTTCTGATCTCAAAAGAAACTGCTAAGGATTACAATCAGGTAAAAGGAAAGTTTATGAATGGTTTTTTTGAACAAAGTAAATTTAAGTATATGCATGTTTATGGAAACGGTCAAAGCATTTTCTACGCCAAAAACGACAAAGATTCTGCGTATATCGGGGTTAATATCATTAACTGTAGTGAAATGGAGTTTCATTTTAACGATAATAAAATATCAAGATGCAACTTTATTACTTCACCTGAAGCCACTTTTCATCCAATTGGCTTCCTAAAACCGGAGGAGCTTAGGTTAAAAGGGTTTAAATGGTTGCCTCAAAGGCGGCCAACACTCAAAAGCATTCAGAAATATTTCGTAAAAAAGTGATAGTTAGGAACTTTTCTTTTTATTGAACTTCATCTTGCTTTCCTCATTTTTTTTATATAAGTTTGATATCCACATAATAGAAAATTTACTTAGAACACATATATGAAAACAAAGTTTACGTTAAAATCTAAAAATTTAGCCAAAGCGTTAACCTCCGTGGTTCTCTTGCTATTTGGAAGTATTGCTTACGCCCAGGCACCGTTTCAGGGTGGGCAAACATACTGGATCAATGGATCTGGTGTGGATGTTGTAGCACCTAAGGACACTTTCGTTAGTTTTAATGGTAGTGTAGCTTATGTTACAGATGCTGCATACGTAACCGGTACCGGATTGGCGGCCGCATTAAATAGCCAAGGGGTTGATCCTACTACATTAGGTACAGTTAATATTGTTTTGGCACCAGGTTATGTAGGCTTTGTTGAGAGTGGACAAATTACAATTGGACAAACCGTAAATGGGGGGTATCCATTTATGTCAGCTCTGCGCCCAATTGTTATTAAACCAGCACCGGGATCTAATTTTAATATTACAAGTGCAGCTATTACCGGTTTTGGAGCTTTATTGCGGTTGAGTGGAGCTCAATTTGTTACCATCGATGGAGAAGGAACTCCAGGACAACGTAATATTTCATTCATTATGCCTGCTGGTTCTACAGCAAATAATACAAAAGTAATTGATATCATTTCGACAACCAATACCGGTTGTCAATCAATCACAATCAAGAATTGTAACATAAAAGGCTTGAGTACGGCTGGAGCCTCAGCAACGATTACAACATATGCAGGAATTTATGCCGGTGGTGGAACCGCTATTCCACAAGCCCCATTACGTACATCACAGAATTTTACTTTTATCAATAACGTAATTGAAGCAGCTCAGTTTCCTATATATGTTAGAGGAAGAGAGAACTTAGCAGGCCAACAAGATTTGAATCTGGTTGTAAGAAATAATATTTTAGGGGGAACAATTCAGCCAGTAGCCGGTGAAGTATCACCGACAACCTTTATTGGAGGAGCTGCAAATGCCGCTGGTATTACATTGATCGCTCAGAAAAATGCAATTGTTGAAGGAAATACAATAAGAAATAATTTACCATCACAGGCCAATTTTAGAGGTATCAGTTTGGTTAGTGCTACATCACAAACAGCGTTAAATGAAAATGTAATCGTTAATGCTAACAAGATATACAACTTACGTTCGACAACTGCGGGTTCTGGTGTTTATGGTATAAGAATAAACATGGGTGCTCACGTTTTGCCATTATCCATTTCGGTTACCAACAATACGATTGCTAAGTTGATTACCAATAGTGGAGGAACTGCAATAGGAACATTGTCTTACCCGGTGGGTATTGCTGTTGAAGACAATTCGACTAATGCAGGGATTAATATTTACCACAACTCAGTACACTTATATGGTGACACAATGAGTGGTGCTTCTTTCTCTGCATGTTTATTTACAGGATCAACCACAACAGGTGGTGTGCGTGTGGCTAATAATATTTTTGTAAACCGTATGGGGCGTTCTGTGTTTTCAACTGGAGCAACTCCAACAGCATATATTTATATTGCAAACTCAACTGTAAAACCATATCAAAGTATCCGCAATAATTCATATTATACCAGTAATATGACAGCAGCATATTCTTTCATAGGTTATCTTAGGAAAGCACATCCATCAATTGACAATTGGAAAATGGTAACTTTAGATACAGGTAGTATTAATGCTTTACCTCCATTTGTAGGAGTTGACGATACGACATTAACCATCACGAATGGCGTTGCTGGTAAATTAGGAACATTGGGAATGCCACTGAATGTTACAAGTGACATGAACGGGTTAACCAGATCTACCGTTTCTCCTTCAGTTGGTGCGTATGAATTTTCTTCAGATATTGCAACTGCAAATTATCCATTGGCGGGTGGAATGGTTTATGCTGTAAATGGAACATCAAGCTGGCCTGCTGGTGCTAACGCAGTAGGTACATTTGCTACTTTGGCCGATGCGATTGGTTATCTTAATACTTTCGGTGTAACTGGTACAGGAAATATTACTCTTGAGCTTTCATCCGGATATTCAGGAGAGACTGCATTGATACCAGCAATTACATTTTATAGCGGGGCTGATTCTACCAGAACAGTTGTTATCAGACCATCTGCCGGTAATTCATATACCGTTACAACACCAGCATCCTTCACCTCAATTAACAGTCAATATGCTGTCCTGAATATGATTGGGGCTAAGTTTGTAACTATTGATGGGCAATCTGTTGCTGGTCAACGAAATTTAACATTTAGCTTACCTGCAGCACTAACATCAAATACCTTAAAGGTAATAGCAATTGCTTCAGGAGATACAGCATCAACCTCGTTTATCACGGTTAAAAACTGTAATATCATTGGTGCGTCAACAACTTCGGCTATTAATACAGCTTTTGGTATTTATCAAGGTCACTATAATCCAAGTGCAGCATTCCAAAGCTCAACTATTGGAAGAAATAATAATATCAGCATTACGAATAACTATATACAAGCCGTTCGTTCGGGTATTTACTTAAGAGGTGCAAATATTCAAAATGCACAAAACAGAAATATAACAATTAATCGAAATGTTATTGGTGGTGATATCAAACGTGGACAAGGTGCACCAATTACATATGTCGGTGGATTAGCGGATCAGGCAGGTATATACCTTAAAGCAATTGCAAATGCTGTGGTTGATTCCAATATTATTAGAAACTCAGACTCCCTTACTGCGAATTCAGGATTTAGAGGTATTGATTTGGATTTGGGAGCTGAAACAAATGCTGTGGATAGTTTTATTACACTTTCAAGAAACACGATTTATAATTTAACCTCAGCCGGCAATTATTCAACAGGAATAAGGGTAAGTTTGGGGTCGCAAACCTCTAGACGTATTACCATCGTAAACAACTCAATATCAAAAATTATGGGTATTGGAGCTGCTACAACCGGTAGTGCAAGTAATCCTGCCGGAATTATGGTTGACGGAACAGGTGCTGTTAGTGATTTGAATATGGACATTTACAACAATACCATCCAAATGAATGGTAATAGAATGTCGGCCTCAAATTCTTCATATGCATTGTATTTTGGAGCTGCCATTCAAGGAGGTGTGAGGGTTCAAGGCAATTTATTGTCGAATAAATTAGGTAGAACAAGTGCTCTGAATGGTTTCGCGTATGCTCTGTTCTCTAATACAGCTATTGCAACTAGTCCTTTCAGATTATCAACAGGTGGTTTTATTAATAGTAACTCATATGGCACCGATGCAAATAATACCCAAAAAGCTATTATTGGAACAAGTGCAACAAATTATACGCTAGTTGCTCAATGGCAAGCCGCAATGTTGCAGGATAATGCTTCTTATAGTTTTGTTCCTGTATTCTCAAATGATTCGATGCCATTCCTTGATCCGGTATTTGCTGGCCCGTTGTATAATGGAAGTTTAACTGTTCCTGGAGTAACAACTGATATTGCAGGAACTCCTAGGGGTGGGGTTACCACTTGTATGGGGGCATTACAGTTTACCATTAACTTCTTACCTCTTGCCGGAAATTCAACTTACTACATCAATGGAGTGAATAACTACCCAATTGTTGGAGGTACCCCTCCGTATTCGTTCGCTACTGTGAACAATGCAATTAAATATATTAATGCCAATGGGGTTGATAATATTTCGCCTACTCCTCAACCAATTACATTGATGATTGACGCAGGTTATGTGGGAGAAGGAGATACATTGATCTCCCCTCTTGTAGCTTATCCAAGAATGAACGCTTCTCGTATTATTACTTTGACAAACAATGTAGGAAGGAATGATACGATTACAACAGGTAAAAATGCACCTTATGCAACAAATGGAAGTTTGTTCAGATTTTTTGGAGGTTCATATTTCGTGATTGACGGAACAAGTGGCGGAACATCTACAGGTAGAAACCTTACCCTGAAGTTACCAGATAGTGCTTCAGCAAATGTACTTGCCAATAACCTAAAAGTAATTGACTTTACCCCAGGTGAAAAGGTAGTTACGACAGTTAAAATTAGAAATTGTAATATTATCGGGAATACAACTGGTGGAACGATTAATACTTTTGCCGGAGTATATACCGGAGGAATAGCTACAACACCATCTAATCCGGTTCTTTCTAAATCGAATAATATTGTTATTGAGAATAACTCAATAACAGGCGTTCGTTATGGGGTATATGCACAAGGGGTTTCAACGGCTTTAGGCCAACAGGATCTTGGTTTAGTAGTAAGAGGCAATTATATTGGTAAAAGTGGAGCTGGTGTTGCTAACCAGTTTGGAGGTGCCGCAAATGCTGCCGGTATTTATTTAAGCGCTCAAATCAATTCAGTTATTGATAGTAATGTTATTACCAATAACGTTACAGGGGCAACATTTACCGCAAACAGAGGTATAGAATTGGCTGCAACCCCAGGTAATCTTGCTATTGACTCTAATATTAGTATCACTAGAAACACTATAACCAAAATTAGCAACAATACTGCGGCAGGTGCTGCTTACGGTGTATTGATTAATTTAGCAGGAGATAGTTTAGCCAGAATTACATTGGCGAACAATATGATCTCTGGAATTACTGCAGCAGGAACTGCTTCAACACCTTCATTTAGTACGGCAAGCCCTTTTGGTATTTTTGTTGACGCATCCTCTTCTGTTAATAACCTTGGATTAAATATCTGGTACAATTCAATCAACCTTGGTTCTGATACAAGTTTGAAAAATACGAACAATGGTATTTCTGCCTGTGTTGCGTTTAACTCAAACGTAAGAGGCGGAGTTGCAATGAGCAATAATATTCTGCAAAACAGATTGGGTGGTAGAGTAGGAGGAACTTCTTCTTCATATTCTATTTTCGTTGGCCACACTGCCAATATCTTTACGGTATGCGATAACAATAGCTATTTTGCTGAAGCTCCCGGTATTTCAGCCAACAACAAAGGAATTGCTGTAATGGCAGCAACAACTACACCTGTTCGTTATAATACATACGATCAATGGAGTGCATTTACCAAACAAGATACAATGTCTCTCTATTTCGTGACTAAATTTGTAAACGACTCTAATCTGTTACTAGATGGCCCTCAGCATTTGGTTTACGGTTGGGGTAAATATGTTCCTGCAGTTACTAATGATATTAATGGTGATGTAAGGACAGTTGTTCAACAAACAATCGGTGCTGATGAACTGTCATTTGGTTTGTATGCTGATAGTATCGCTCCTCGTATTTTTAATATTACGAAAACTGCTTCAACATGTAATAATGGTCCCTTTGATATTGTTTACCGTGTTTTTGAAAGACCTAATTCAATTAACTCTGGTTTTGATACATTGTATTATAAATTAAACAATGGTGCTGACCAATATGTGGTTGGTGCAACTACGGTAAATGGATTTACCAGAACATACCGCATACCAGCACAGCCTATTAATACTTCGATCGCTTATAGATTAGCGGTTAATGATAATTCTAATCAAACATTCAGAAGCATATATCCGGCTTCTGGAGAATCAGAGTTTACATCATCAATATTTAGTCAATTCCCAATTACTTACGGTTTCGATTTGCCAAATTACAATGGTTGGAAGGTTGAAAACTTTGGACCAAATGGTACGGTTGCGGCCGGTGGATGGAGAATTGATACGTATGGTTCTCCTTTAAATCCGGTGGCTACTCCAAATACAGGTATTAAAGCGGCTCTTTTTGAAGCGTTTTCATTACCAACAGGAACAATGTCGAGATTGGTTTCTCCTTGTTTGGATTTCACCAATATGAAAGTACCTACTGTTCGTCTTTGGATTTCACAAAACGGAGAAGCGTTAACCAAAAATGATTTGGTTCGTGTTACAGTTTCGGGTGGTTTAAATTTATGGAGCGCACCAATAGGTTCTATTTCAAGACCTAAGTCTGGTTTAGCATTCCCTGCATTTGGTCAATTAGATGTTTGTTTGGCAAATTTTGTTGGTATCAATGGAATTAAGATCGGTATAGAAGCCCTTTCTGCTAATGGTAATAATATTGTGTTAGATAGTATTGTTATTTTTGATGATGTGCTTAACTATCCAATAAGCCCACTGGCAACTACTATTTGTGATTATAACCCATTGTCGGTTAGTATTCCTACAAGTTCTACAGACTATAAGTTCACTTTGGTTGATGCCTTTACGGCTGATCCGCTTGGATCTGAGGTTAATGGAACAGGAAGTGCGATGAGTATTACTGCTCCTAATCCAAGTAATCCGTTTATCGGAAGAGTTGATTCATCTTATGTTGTTGTACGTTATGACAATATTAGATCAGGATGTTTCTCATACCTGCCTGATACATCAAAAGTTCAGATCAGATCATTCTACGGTGGACCTTATATGACCAAAGGAACTCCATTCAGCGGTTCATTTAATGCAGGAACAATAGGTGCTCCTGATGGGGTTACAATTGGAGATACAGCAACATACTCGTTGGTTCCACCTTCAGGTTTAACTAACGCTGATTATGGCACTAAATGGACAATTATCAGTACACAAGCAAAATCGGATAAGTCTAATTTTGCAATTGCGAGTACAACATTTACACCGCCTAATGGTTCGATAAATGCTTCGTATCAATTGAGACCAACTATTGCTGAAGTTGATAGCGCATTTAAAATTTCTGTTTCGTACAGATTGTTACCTTCAAATTGTGATTCGGTGGCTGTAAGATACTTAAAGGTTACTTCAGCTCCTGCAGCATCGTTTACTTCAGCTGATTCTACTTGTCCTGGTGTTCCTATTTATTTCACCAATACAACTACGTTCTTACCTTACACAGCTCCTTTGACATACATATGGGAATTTGGAGATGGAACCATTGCGACAACAAAAGATGCGAATAAGACTTATTCTATCTTTACTGTTCCTGGTACCTACACAGTGCGAATGACAGCATACAACAATGCTGGCGTATCAAATGTTGCAACCAAACAAATTGTTGTTAAAGCGGTTCCGTATACGGCTTTTGTGAGTGGAAAAGCTTGCGGTACAGATTCAATTCAGTTTACCAATACTTCCGTAGGAGCTATATCGTACTTGTGGACCAATAAATTGGGTGGTGTTGTAAAAGCGTCATCAACATTAGAAAATCCTAAGTTTAGTTTTGCTATTGCTGATACATTGTATGATGTAACGTTGAGAGCTACCAATGATTTAGGTTGTTCAAAAGATTCGGTGATAGGAACATTCTCATTCTCAAAACCAGTAGCATCATTCTCAACCGTTAATCAATGTGTTGGCTTGCAGGCCACATTTAACAATACAACAACGATTGCTCCAGGTTTGAATGGGCGTATCAACACATTTGGTAGCGAGTGGGATTTCGGTAACGGTGATTTCGGGTTGTCGAATAATCCTGTATACACTTATCCAACAAATGGAACATATACCGTAAAATTAAGAGTTACTTCAAATTATGGTTGTATGGATTCTACTACCAGAACATTGGTAGTTTATGACAAGCCTTTGGCTGGATTTACAACGGGTGTTGCTTGTCAGGATGCTGTTGTAGATGTTAATAATACAACTACTTATGCAGCAGGTCTCAACAAGGTATTGTTCGATTGGAACTTTGGAGATTTCTCTCCCGCTTCTGATGAATTCGAACCTGTAAAAACGTACACTTCGATTGGTACATTTGCTATCAGATTGATTGCAAAAGATACCGTTAATTTCTGTTCAGATACCATCATCAAACAAGTTGAAGTAAATGAAGTTCCGGTAGCGCTATTTGCTGCAAATGACGGTTGCGTGAATTCACCTGTTCAGTTTAATAATGGTTCGATTCCTCCTGTAGGTCAAACATTATCATACAGTTGGGATTTTGGTGGAGGAAACACGTCTACTGATACCAATCCAACGTTTACGTACGCATCACAAGGAACAAAAAGCATTACCCTTACATCTACAACCAATAAAGGTTGTTCGGATATTGTAACCAATTCGATTAATGTATTAAGTGTACCAAGTGCTACATTTACAATAGATTCGGTTGATGGAGATTGTAACAAAAAAATATTTGAAGCATCAACCAAAGGTTTAGGTGGATATGAGTGGGATTTCGGAGATGGTTCAACAGCCAGAGGAGATTCAGTTACCAATACGTTCCAGTATAAAGGAAAATATACAGTAACTTTGAAAATCACTTCAGGTAATTGCCAGGCTACTCATACCGAAGAGGATTCAATATATTGCACAGTAGGTATTGAAGAGGCGTTTGTGAACAAGTTTAACCTTTCTGTTTATCCAAATCCTTTTGAGAATGTTTCGAACATATCGTACAATTTGGATAGCAAAAAAGATGTAACCATAGTGGTAATGGATATGTTGGGAAGAACTGTTTCGGAATTCACCGAAAGAAACCAATCGGCTGGATCACATACCATTAAACTGGATGAATCAAGCTTTACTTCAACTGCAGCGTTGTATATGGTTCGCATCAAAATTGGTGACGAATCAATCACGAAACAGTTGTTGCACAAATAGGCTTAATTAATCAAATAATTAACTAACAAAGCCTCGACCTTATAGTCGGGGCTTTGTTTTTTTACGTACTTTCGCCAACGCAAATTCAATTTTATGGAAATAACAAAAACACCATCGCATTCGCATACCATCATGAATGAATTGGTCCTTCCCAATGATACCAATACCTTGAACAATTTGATGGGAGGAAGATTATTGCATTGGATGGATATTGTGGCAGCTATTGCTGCACAGAAACATTCGGGAAAAACGGTAGTTACGGCCTCGGTTGATAGCGTTAGTTTTGGTAAATGCATCAGGTTGGGAGATGTGGTTACTTTAGAGGCTAAGGTAAGCAGGTCGTTTAATTCATCAATGGAGATCCATATTGTGGTACATGCCGAAAACATCCCTTCGGGCGAAAAGTTTAAAAGCAACGAAGCTTATTATACGTTTGTAGCTTTGGATAGAAATGGGACACCTGTTAAAGTACCTGCATTGCAACCTGATACCGAAGAGGAAGTAAAACGTTTTGAAGGAGCGTTGCGCAGGCGCCAGTTACGGTTGATCTTAAGTGGTAAAATGAAGCCGGATGAGGCAACGGAGCTAAAAGCACTATTTTTTCCGGAAGATATCATTCAAAAATAATTCCGTTTGTAAGCTGGTTGCTTTAAAAGAATACTGGAAAAGATTTTAAATCAAGATATTGGTGTAATTTGCACATAATCAGTGGTTAAGTTCGAATCTGATTAAAGTCTTCTTTAAAACAAGAAATAGCGGAAAGAATTGATTTGATATTACGTTACAAAAGTTAATTTTGCGCCTCAAAATTCGAATTAAATAAATCATACTAATATGTCAAAAGCAGGAGTAATCGCTCAGGTAATCGGTCCAGTTGTGGATGTACGTTTTTCTGACGATAACAAAAAATTGCCTAAAATTCTTGAGGCTCTTTACATCCCTAAAGCGGATGGAACAAAAGTTATCTTGGAGTGCCAACAACACTTAGGTGAAAATATGGTACGCGCCATCGCAATGGATTCAACTGATGGTTTGGTGCGTGGAATGGAAGTTCACATTTCTGGTTCACCTATTTCAATGCCAATTGGAGAAAATGTACGTGGACGTTTGTTTAACGTTGTAGGCGAAGCGATTGACGGTATGAAAGCTGTTCCTTTGGAAAACGGTGGTCGTTCTATTCACCAGGCAGCTCCTCGTTTCGAAGATCTATCAACCAGTGCAGAGCCTCTTTATACAGGAATCAAAGTAATTGACCTTATTGAGCCTTACGCTAAAGGAGGTAAAATTGGTTTGTTCGGTGGTGCGGGTGTTGGTAAAACCGTTTTGATCCAGGAGTTGATTAACAATATCGCAAAAGCATACGATGGATTTTCGGTATTTGCGGGAGTTGGAGAGCGTACCCGTGAAGGAAACGATTTGTTGCGTGAGATGATCGAATCAGGTATTGTGAAATACGGTGAAGAATTCATGCACGGAATGGAAAAAGGCGAATGGCCTTTGGATAAAATTGATTACGAGCAATTAAAAGATAGTAAAGCAACATTTGTGTTCGGACAAATGAATGAGCCTCCTGGAGCACGTGCGCGTGTTGCTTTGTCGGGATTGACCATTGCTGAAAACTTCCGTGATGGTGATGAAAAATCGGGTGGACGTGATATTCTTTTCTTCGTTGATAATATCTTCCGTTTTACCCAGGCTGGTTCTGAAGTATCGGCTCTATTGGGGCGTATGCCTTCAGCGGTGGGTTACCAACCAACTTTGGCCTCAGAAATGGGTGCAATGCAGGAACGCATTACTTCTACTAAACGTGGTTCGATTACTTCCGTACAAGCGGTATATGTACCTGCGGATGACTTAACGGATCCGGCTCCTGCAACAACATTTGCGCATTTGGATGCTACAACAGTATTAAGCCGTAAAATTGCTGAGTTGGGAATTTACCCTGCGGTGGATCCATTGGATTCTACTTCTCGTATTCTTTCTCCTGCAGTAGTAGGTGACGCTCATTATGATTGTGCTCAACGTGTAAAAATGATCCTACAACGTTACAAAGAGTTACAGGATATTATTGCCATCTTGGGTATGGACGAACTTTCGGAAGAAGACAGATTAACGGTATCGCGTGCCAGACGTGTACAACGTTTCTTGTCACAACCTTTCCACGTAGCTGAGCAATTTACCGGCTTAAAAGGAGTATTGGTTCCGATTGAAGAAACCATCAAAGGCTTTAACATGATTATGGATGGTAAAGTTGACCAATATCCGGAGGCAGCATTTAACTTGGTAGGAACCATTGAAGATGCAATTGCCAAAGGCGAAAAAATGTTGGCTGAAACCAAGTAATTGTGGAATCGGTTGTTTAAGTAATAGAGTTGATGGAGTTTTCGACCTACTATTTAACCAACCTAATAACTAAAAAGAATGCAATTAGAAATATTAACACCCGATAAATCTTTATACTCAGGATCTGCCACTGTTGTAACGTTTCCCGGAACAGATGGTGAGTTTCAGATATTAAAGGATCACGCTGCCTTGGTAGCTAGTTTAAAGGCGGGTAATATTAAGATCAAAACGGCCCAGGGAGAAGAGCAAGTTGCGATTCAAGGCGGTGTTGTCGAGGTTTTAAATAATAAAATAATAGTACTCGCATAATAATTGAACGATAATTTTAATAAAGGCTGTTTCATGAATAATGAAATGGCCTTTTTTGTATCTTGCGTTCCCCTGATGTTTAAAATAATACAAACAGCGATTTTTTGTGTCCTGGCAATCATTGCCAACGCTCAGCAATATCGAGTTCGGGTAGATAGTTTAACGAATGTATTAAACAACCCGCAAATAGTAGGCATTAGCCGAATAGAAACGCTTATTGCATTGGCAAGCATCGTAAGTGATTCGGATTATCATCAGTCTAAAATCATTGCGCAACAAGCAATTCAGGAGTGTATAAACGAACACCAAAGGTCGTTACAAGCGAAAGTTTATTATGAGATAGCGCTTATTGATGATAAAGCCTCCAATCTGGATTCGGCAATTCACTACTATAATTTGGCCATAGCATATTATAATCCTCAAACCGAGAAAAAAGCTATTGCAAAAGCACTTAATCAAAAAGGAATTGTATTCGAAAGCAAGGGGCAATACGCCAAATCGTATGAGGCATATATAAGTTCCCTCAGATTATATGATGAGTTGGATGATGACCAGGGGATTTGCAGTGAGTACTTAAATATCGGCCTTATTCATCATTATCGGAAAGAGTTCTTAAGGGCCGATCGTTATTTTATGCAGGCATTGGTGCTTGCCCGAAAACACGGATACATAAATGAGGAAGCGTCTGCTTTGAATAACCTTGGCATGAATAGCAAGGAGCAAAAAAAATACAAAGCAGCCTATATGTATTTTAAGCAGGTATTGGATATTGATATGAAGGGGGGAGATGAAGCTAATATTGCCTATTCCCTTAATAATATGGGTACCATTAATGCAGATATGGGACGATATGCTGAAGCTTTGGATTATTACAATCGTTCGGCACATCTTAAGGAAAAGTTGAAAGACCATATCGGGTTGGCTAATACATTTAATAATATTGGCTTTTTATTTTATAAATTAAACAGGCCAAGAGAAGCTGAAGCCAAAATGTTGGAAGCTAAGGCACTTTGTTTGAAATATGGATTTCAGAATGTTCTTGTAGAGACTTATCGGATATTGTATGAGTTGAAATACGCTGGTAAAGACTACAAAGAGGCTCTTCATTACTTTCAATCATATGAGAGCATTAAAGATTCCTTGATCACAAGTGAGAGTAATTTGGCTATACACGACTTAGAAAACCAATACAAATTGGATAAAGTAAATGACGCGTTGTCTTTAAAAGAAGCTGAGATTTCAAATGCCGCATTACTCCGTGGTTTGTTTTTGGTTGTTATTGTGATGTTGCTGGGAGTTAGTTTATACTTTTTTTACAATGTAAGACGTACCCGTAAGTTGTTTAAAGCTTTAAATGAAAAACATGAAGACCTGGTTCAGGCTAAGTTACACGTTGAAAAAGCAACTAATGCAAAGACACAGTTTTTGTCTATTATGAGCCATGAGATGCGAACGCCTTTAAATGCGATCATTGGGATTGCTAATTTGCTGGAACAGGAAAAATTACCGGATAGTCAATTGGAGAATATTGCTGTGATGAAATCGTCATCACAAAATTTGTTACATCTAATTAATGAATTGCTCGACTTAAGTAAGTTGGAGGCCGGAAGAACAAAGATGGCATCAGAGCCTTTGTCTTTGCATCGAATGAGTGAAACCGTGAGGAGTATGTTTGCCGTTTTAGCATCACAAAAAGGATTAAACTATACAGTTGAGTATGATACGAGAATTCCCGATCTGGTAGTGGGGGATGAATTAAAACTTACACAATCCATTACAAATTTGGTGGGAAATGCAATGCGGTTTACCGAAAAAGGAACTATCAACATGCGGATTCAACTTATTGAATTATCAGATCAGGTTGCTACGATTTATTTTGAAGTGACGGATACCGGAATTGGTATTCCCAAAGAATTACAACAAACAATATTTGAATCGTTCAGTCAGGCGTCTATAGAAATAAATAAGAAATACGGAGGAACCGGATTGGGATTATCTATTAGTAAAAAATTGGTTGCATTGATGGGTGGGGAGTTGCAAGTGCAAAGTCAGGTTGGAGAGGGATCAACATTTTCATTTAAATTATCTCTACCTGTTCACAGAGGAGCTGTAGCTAAGTCGATTGCAGAGCCAATAAATACCGACAAAATTTTTGCAGGAAAGGCTGTTTTGGTTGCTGATGATAATGCGGTCAATGTATTTGTGCTGAAACAGTTTTTACAGAAATGGGGAGCAACCATTGGCGTTGCCGAAAATGGAGAGGAGGCCTTGAAAATGCTTGAAGAACAACCATATGATATCGTATTGATGGACATTCAAATGCCGGTTAAGGACGGAATTGAAGCAACCAGGGAAATCAGAGCCTCTGCGAAACCATGGCGTAATATTCCAATCATAGCTTTGACGGCATCACACGAGGATGAGATAAGTGAAAAAATTAAAGCAATAGGAATGAATAGTCATATCATCAAGCCTTTTATGCCAAATGATCTGATGGACAAACTAACAGAGTTGCTTTAGTATTTTTTGAAAATACTTTTGATCTTTAAGGCCAATACACCCCAAACAGCTTCTCGAATAATATTATTGGATATTTTGGATTGACCTAATGTTCGGTCAGTGAAAATAATCGGTACTTCTACCAAATTAAATCCATGTTTCCATGCTGTGAATTTCATTTCAATTTGAAACGCATATCCACGGAACTTGATATCGTCTAAGTTTATCTTGCGCAGCACATCACTTTTGAAACAAACAAAACCGGCTGTTGTATCATGAATAGGCAGACTTGTAACCATGCGCACATATTTGGAAGCAAAGTATGATAACATTACCCTGCTCATGGGCCAGTTTACAACATTTACACCGGTAACATAACGCGAACCGATTGCCATATCTCCACCCTTTTTACAGCCATCGTACAATCGGGCTAAGTCATCCGGGTTGTGTGAAAAATCGGCATCCATCTCAAAAATGTAATCGTACCCTTTTTCCAAACACCATTTAAACCCGGCTATATAGGCAGTTCCCAAACCATTTTTTTCGGTTCGTTCCATGATATGTAATGCCGGAAATTGTTGTTGAAGGGTTTTTACAATTTGTCCTGTACCATCTGGTGAGCCATCGTCAACAATCAGAATATCAAAAGATACGGGCAATGAAAAAACTTTTCGAATAATAGCTTCGATATTTTCCTTTTCATTGTAGGTAGGTATGATGACGATTTTTTTGTCCAAAACAGTAAAATTTGTTCAATTATAACGCAAAAAAAGTAAATTAAACAGCATATGAGCAAAGCAGTATTTTTAGATAGAGATGGCGTAATCAACCGGGAGATTGGTGATTATATCAAACGCAAGGAGGATTTTGCATTATTGACTCATGCCATAAAACATATTGCGGCCTTGCACAAGCAGGGTGTAAAGGTGATCGTAGTAACCAATCAGGGTGGTATTGCCAAGGGCTTTTATAGCCATGAGCAATTAGCAGAGATGCATGAGCTGATGCATGCAGCGGTGGAAGAGGCAGGGGGAAAAATAACGGAAGTATATTATTGCCCCCATCATCCCGATTTTGGTGAATGTTTGTGTCGGAAACCCGGGTCATTGCTTGCCCAAAAAGCAGTTGCCAAACATCGGATTACGGCAGGAGAGTCGATTTTTATTGGCGACAAACAACGAGATGTTGAATGCGCAGAAGGCGCAGGTATTAAAGGCTTTTTGATTGAAGAAAACGAAGATTGGGGTAAGCTTATTGAACATTATTTATAGGAGAAAGAGTGGGTTAATCTATGAACTTAATTAACCGATTACACTCATCGCCAATCAACCAAATTTGCTATATTGCACCCAATTATGAGTAGCCCAATAATAGCACCTTCCATTCTTTCGGCAGATTTTGCCAACTTACAGCGCGATGTAGAAATGATTAACCGCAGTGAAGCCGACTGGTTTCATGTTGACATTATGGATGGCGTGTTTGTTCCTAATATTTCTTTTGGATTTCCGGTACAAAAGGCGGTACAAAAGCATGCAACCAAACCCCTTGACGTACATTTAATGATTGTTCAACCCGAGCGTTATATTAAAGAGTTTAAAGAAGCCGGAGCCGCTATATTATCGGTTCATATCGAAGCCTCAACACATTTGCACCGCACATTACAGGCTATTAAAGCCGAAGGTATGAAAGCGGGTGTGGCAATTAATCCACATACACCCGTTTCGTTGTTAAAAGATATTATAGCCGAAACAGATTTAGTATGTATGATGAGTGTGAATCCAGGTTTTGGGGGACAAAAATTCATTGAGCGCACTTATGCAAAATGTGCAGAATTGAAAGATATGATCATACAGCAAAACAGCCATTGTCTTATCGAGATCGATGGTGGGGTAAACGAGATCACTGCTCCCAAGCTATTGGCTGCGGGTGCCGATGTACTGGTGGCAGGTAATTACGTTTTTTCAGCTTCCGACCCAATCACAACCATTTCATCGCTCAAAAAATTATCTAAACATACGCAGCACGCTTAAAATTCGTTCATACATAATTGATGTTTAAAAAGCCTTTTCTGTTTTTGGTCGTTTGCCTTATTTGGGGCATGAATGCGTGGGCACAGAAAAATGCTATCGTTTATGGAGTTATCAGAGATTCGATAGGTCGCGCTATTGCCGATGTAAATATTACGGCAATAGGAACAGGGCAGCTTACCATTTCAAATGAAAATGGTTATTTCCAACTTTCGGTGCCATCCAATATTCCCTTTGAGGTTGGTATTTCATATACAGGCAGACCTTCCAAAAAAGTTGCGGTTAAGGCTTTATTACCGGGCGAACGTTATGAATTAAACGTGAGAATGGATTACGGGGTTGGGTTAAATGAGGTTGTGATCATTGAAGAACGCGACAGGGATAAAGTAAGTATGCAAACCATTGATCCCAAAACGGTATCAACATTGCCCAATGCATCAGGCAGTTTCGAATCCATTCTTAAAACATTGCCCGGTGTGGTTTCCAATAACGAAATGAGTTCGCAGTACAATGTGCGTGGTGGAAATTATGACGAGAACTTAATTTATGTAAACGATATTGAAATTTACCGCCCCTTTTTACCACGCAGTGGCCAGCAAGAAGGACTCAGTTTTATTCATACCGATCTGGTTGAGAATGTAAAATTCAGCGCGGGTGGATTTGAAGCCAGATATGGCGATAAACTTTCTTCTGTATTGGACATTCAATATAAGAAACCTAAGAAAGTAAAGTCATCAGTGAATGCAAGTTTAATGGGCGTGATCGCACATCTGGAAGGCGCGTCCAAAAATAAACGGTTCACTTATTTACTCGGAGCCCGGTATTGGACAAATCAATATCTTGTAGGAACACTCGATACCAAAGGGAATTATCAACCTTCTTATACCGATATTCAAACATTGCTTACCTATCATTTAAAAGATAATTTGAGTATCAGTTTTTTGGGAAGTTACGCTCAGAACAGGTATTTAGTTGTACCCGAATCGCGTGAAACCGTTTTTGGTACGGTGAAACAAGCATTGGCTTTACGGATCTTTTTTAATGGTTCCGATTTGATGGAATATAAAACAGGTATTGGAGCGGTCTCGTTAAACTATCAACCAACCCAGCAAACGCAGTTAAAACTGTATACATCTGTTTTTGCGAGCACCGAACGTGAGTTTTTTACCCTCGAAGGAGCTTATCGCTTGGAGGAAGTAGAAACAGATTTCGGCAGTGATAATTTTGGTAAATCGAAAGCAAGTAAAGGTGTCGGATACTTTTTGAACAATGCCCGAAATGAGTTGAATGCAGTAGTTGCCAATTTTGGCCATAGAGGTACGCATCATTATGGAAACAATACATTACAATGGGGTGCACAGGTGCAGGTTGAAAGTATTAAGGATGATCTGAATGAATGGCAATACCTCGACTCATTGGGTTTCTCGAAACCCACATTGGTTAATGGCGAAATTGTTCTGATCGATTATCAAAATGCACAAAATACATTGCAAAGCTACCGACTCAATGGCTATGTTCAACATTCTCAAATGCTTTATAAACCAAGCAATATGCGCTTAACGTATGGGGTAAGAAGCAATTGGTGGAGTTACAACCAGGAGAATGTGATTAGCCCCCGTGTACAGTTTTCATTTGAACCAAACCGACAACATAACAAGGCTGCTTTCGGTGATAAAACAGCTAAAGTAAAAAAAGATATTATTTTGAAAGCCGCAATTGGCGTGTACTACCAACCTCCGTTTTACCGTGAGATGCGTTATTTTGGAGGATCGTTAAATCCCGATATTAAGGCACAACGATCTATTCACTACATAGTGGGAGGCGATATGAACTTTAAAGCCTGGGGACGTCCGTTTAAGTTTTTTGCCGAAAGTTATTACAAGCAAATGGACAATTTGATTCCATATGAAATTGATAATGTTCGGATACGCTATTATGCAACCAATTCTTCGAGCGGATATGCAACAGGTTTGGATATGCGAGTGAACGGAGAATTTGTAAAAGGCACCGAAAGCTGGTTAAGTGTTTCATTACTGGATACCAAAGAAAAAATTAACGGGCAAACCGATAAAGATGGAAATGCAATTGAACCGCACTATGTGCGCAGGCCAACCGACCAACGTGTAACGGTGAGCATGATGTTTCAGGATTATTTGCCCAAGTTCCCAAGTTACCGGATGCAGTTAAGCCTGGTTTATGGAAGTGGACTGCCTTTTGGTCCACCTGATCGAAACCGTTACGGAGATACGTTAACCATGCCGGCTTATCGCAGGGTAGATATTGGATTTTTGAAAATACTTGTGGATGAAAATGATACCAAGGAGAAAAAGGGTTGGAAAAAACATTTCAGGGCGGCACAAATAGGAGTTGAAGTATTTAACTTATTGGATGTGCAAAATACCATTTCGTATTTGTGGATACAGGATGTGGAAGCACGCACCTGGGCGGTTCCTAATTA
This sequence comes from Chitinophaga pinensis, assembly GCA_943369665.1. Taxonomy (GTDB): domain Bacteria; phylum Bacteroidota; class Bacteroidia; order UKL13-3; family UKL13-3; genus UKL13-3. The sequence goes on along the minus strand of CALRNX020000021.1, from coordinate 9,134 downwards.
CCTCACCGCCAGAAGAATTAATGTGAGGCTGATCGCAAAATTTTAAGCATAAAAAAAGGCAAGCCATAATATCGCACCGCTCAACCGCTTACCCTTGCTACATTCCTGTCCTGGGGGAGTCTGCAGGAGCTGGTCGTACCAGACTTGCCGCTGCAAAAGTAAGTTTTTTTTAATACCACACAAATGTAGTTTGAAATTAGTAATGGAATAATAGTTTTGCATGGGAGACGGCCTTTGACTCCCGAAGTTTCGGGATAATTTTTTGACCGTTCGCATACTTATAAATGATAACCCGCTTAGGTTTTGGCCAAGAGCTAAAAAACCAACAGCCAATAGCTAAAATACATGCAAGAATTAGTAACAGAATTAACCGCCCGATTGGAAAAAATAGCTGAAGGAGGAGGAGCAAAAGCCGCAGCCAAACAAAAAGAAAAAGGCAAAATGCTGGCGCGTGAAAGGGTAAATTATTTGCTGGATGCTGATAAACCACAACTGGAAATTGGTGCATTAGCAGGTTATGAAATGTATGAAGAACATGGTGGATGCCCGGGTGCAGGAGTTGTTGTGGTAATGGGATACGTGAGCGGCAAACAATGTATTGTGGTAGCTAATGATGCAACTGTGAAAGCAGGAGCCTGGTTTCCCATTAGTGGAAAGAAAAACTTGCGTGCACAGGAAATTTCCATCGAAAACAAATTACCGATCATTTATTTGGTGGATAGTGCCGGGGTTTATTTGCCCATGCAAGATGAAATTTTTCCCGATAAGGAACACTTCGGTCGCATCTTTCGCAACAATGCGGTGATGAGTTCCATGGGTATTACCCAGATAGCAGCAGTGATGGGAAGTTGTGTGGCCGGTGGGGCATACCTTCCTATTATGAGTGACGAAGCCATGATCGTTGATAAAACGGGATCCATCTTTTTGGCAGGTAGTTATCTTGTAAAAGCAGCTATAGGCGAAGATATTGATAACGAAACATTGGGTGGGGCGAGTACACATTGCGAGATAAGCGGTGTTACCGATTATAAGTTTGAAAACGATGCAGCATGTTTGGATCGCATCAAACGCATCATGGATAAAATTGGCGATTTTGATAAGGCCGGTTTTAATCGGATTGAGCCTGTTGCTCCTGCAAAACAAATGGACGATGTGTATGATGCTGTCAATAATTTCAGCAAACCATTTAATGTACTTGAGATTATTGAACGCTTAGTTGATGCAGGAAGTTTTGATCCGTACAAGGAATTATACGGACAAACCATTACATGTGGTTACGCACGTATCGATGGCTGGGCGGTAGGAATTGTGGCGAATAACAGGCAAGTGGTAAAAGCTAAAAAGCCCAAACAAAGTGCCAATGATAACCCGATTGAAATGCAAATTGGTGGTGTTATTTATTCCGACTCGGCCGATAAAGCAGCCCATTTTATCATGAACTGTAACCAGAAAAAAATTCCGTTATTGTTTTTGCAAGACGTTACCGGATTTATGGTGGGAAGCAGAAGTGAGCATGGTGGCATTATCAAAGACGGAGCAAAACTGGTGAATGCACAAGCCAATTCTGTAGTACCAAAGTTTACCATTATTACCGGGAATAGTTATGGTGCGGGTAATTATGCTATGTGTGGAAAGGCATATGATCCAAGATTGATCGCAGCATGGCCAAATGCAAAAATTGCTGTAATGGGTGGCGAGCAGGCCGCAAAAGTATTGTTGCAGATTGAGGAAGCGTCACTGAAAGCAAAAGGCAAAACGATCACGGATGAAGACAAAGCAGAATTGTTAAAAACAATCACCGATAGATACACCAAACAAACCTCACCTTATTATGCAGCTGCCCGCTTATGGGTAGATGCGATCATCAATCCGGTAGACACACGCAAATGGATCTCGATGGGAATTGAAGCAGCAAATCACGCTCCGATCACCAAGGAGTTTAGACCTGGAGTGATCAGGGCGTAAAAAATGAATAAAAAAATCCCGCGATTTGAACCGCGGGATTTTTTTTTATTTACTCGTCATCATTTTGCACTGCCTGTATGTTCCATTATTATTGGTTACTTCCAGTTGATAAATATAATTACCCGTAGGAAGGCCAAGAGATTGCATGTTCACATTGATATCTTGTTGACCAGATGCCAAATTTGGTTTGGAAATAGTAGCCACTTTTTTACCCGCCAGATCAAACAATTCAATTTTTACATCACTTGTGTTTTTTAGTACAAATGGAATTGTCGTTTCGCCTTCGTATGGATTAGGATAATTTTGACTCAACTTAAATTGTCCCCCGGTTTCACCTTCATAGTTAGCCAGGCCAGTTATCCCCGTTCCGTTAACCGTTACTTCTAAATATGAGTCGTAGCTACCATCTGCATTGGCAGTAAGTGTGGCCATTTGGTATGTGTATCCATCCGAAAAAATATTATCCTGACTTGGAGTTAATGCATCTGCCCCTTTGGTGTATAAACTTGGATTAGCGGCATACAGCGCATTTTTTGTGTCGATTGGGAAAGTGAGTTGAGAAACAGCTCTATAGATAGAACTTACATATACCTGAAAGTGAATATGGCAAACACGACCGGTATACCAGCCGGGAAAAATTGTAGTAAAATCGACTTCTCCATTAGCATTGGTCATTTGCCAGCCACGCAAATAGGTTAATCCGGCTTGCCCGGGATTATTGGTTTGGCTGTAACCCGAATACAAACCATCTTTGGTGCAATGCCAGATATTCACGCGCACATTTTGCATCGGCAAACAGTTATCCAATCCAACAATTTTCATTTTTAAATTGAGTTTTACACCCGTTTGCGTTTCACGGATATCTTGTCGGAAATAAGTATTGTTTTCGGTAAGGTCTAACGGAAATGGCCCTTCTGTTTCCGATGGGATTAATACACATGATTTTCCCAGATCGTTTGTTGTGGCATCTACTTTAGGTAGTGGCAATACTGAACCCAGTCCTGCAAGTCCGATGCCTTTTAAAAAATCTTTACGTTCCATAAATAGGTTGTTTAATTGTTATATCCGAATGTAAAATTTGGTCTCTTATACAACAATTTATAGAGGTTATTATAATGAAAAATGCGGTAAATAGGAAATGGCGAATTATGATCCACAAACGAATTTGGTCAAACAGATCAACTCTTTTTTATCATCCGCAAAAAATCTTGTTCATAGCTATTGCCAATGGGAATTTCAGTATCCCCAATTTTGATCATTTTGTTGCGTACATGTTCAATACGGTTAAGAGGAACAATATAAGAACGATGTACCCTATAAAATTCATTGACAGGTAGTTTTTCCAACATCACTTTCATTGTCATACGTGCCACAACTGTTTTTTGATTTTGGATATGCACTTTGATATAATCATCCAGTCCTTCAATATACAGGATATCGGCAATGTTTATTTTCACCAAACTGTAATCGGCCCTTATAAATAAATAGTTTGAAGCAGTTTGTTTGTGGATGTATTGAAAGTATTCCCGGGCTTTGGTTATGGCTTGTTCAAAACGTTCTTGTGTAAATGGTTTTAACAGGTAATCAATGGCACTTAGCTCGTAACTTTGTACAGCATATTCGCTGTAGGCTGTGGTGAAAATAACCATCGTATCTTGTTTGATGGCTTTATATAATTCAATGCCATTGAGCGAAGGCATGTTGATATCCAAAAACAACAGATCGGTCGGGAATTTTTGCAAATGTTTGAGTGCATCATTCGGTCCTGTGAAAGTTTTTTCCAATTCAATATCACCGGTTTGTTTGCAAAAATGTTCAATCACATTCAAGGCTAACGGTTCGTCATCGACTGCTATGGCTTTTATCATATAAAATATATTTTGAGTGTAACACTGAATTGATGCTCCAAATCTTTAATGGTTAACTCATGTTTTCCGGGATACAATAATTGCAAACGGCTTTGGGTATTTGCAATGCCCAATCCATTTTTTTCTACGTTATCATTTACCTTATTATTTTCTACAAACAAAAGCAGGTGCGATTCCTGAACATCCAGGTGAATGGTAATGCGTGAATCCTTTTCGGCATTTACTCCGAATTTAAACGCATTTTCAATAAATGGAATGAGAATTAAAGGAGCAATCTCTTTGCCCACTGAATTACCGGATAAAGTATAGTTGAGATTCACTGATTTTGAAATCCTCAGTCTCTGCAGCTCAATATAATCGGCTATATACGTGAGTTCTTTTTGCAGCGAAACAGCATTCATATGTGCTTCACTAATGGCATAACGCATCATTCCCGATAACTTAACAATGGCAGAAGCGGTCGCATCCGACTTTGCAATCGCGAGGGAATAAATGCTGTTTAAGGTATTGAATAAAAAATGCGGATTTATTTGTGCTTTGAGATAGGATAGCTCGGCATCAAGCTTTTCCTGTTGCGATTGTTTCCAAAGGTTGCTCATTTTTAAGGTAAATGCTAGGAAGAAAATGGCTACTGCAAACACAAAATTATGCCCAAGAAAAAAGGGTAGGAAATTTTTGGGTGGTTCCTTAAGCATTGGCATATCCATACCCATACCCGGCCCTTGATGCATCGGTTTAAAGTGATGTGGCATTTTTGGAAAAAGGGTATTGGGAGTAAAAATAATAATGACCAAACAAATGGTAATACAAATGCCAAACAACCAATATTTTTTTTGAAAGTATAATTTGGGGATAAGAACCAGGTAGCTTAAGTAAAAGAAAATAACCAGCAAAATATATGTGAAAAACTCACGCTGAAAGGGTGGTATCTGAAACAACGAGAGCGCATTCATTAAATCCGGAGAGAACAAGATGGGCATTGACAGGAACAATACAATTCCGGCAGTATGTATCCAAATATGTATGGGTATTTTTTGGGTAATGTTCATGTAAACAAATGTACTACGTAAAACAGGCTTTTAATAAAATTGAGGTATTTAGAAGGAAAGTGGGGGAGTTTGCAGTTTCTGTGAATGGTTTTCGCTTCTCTCTTGCCTTATGAATAGCGGTTTGTAGGGGATTCGTTGGGCTCAACATAACCGGATAATCAACTCAAAAACGAAGAAGAGAAAACTACAAACTTCTCTTGAATAAAGGTTTGAAAAAATGTTAAATTACTTTAGGTTTGACTTCTTAAATAAAAAGTGACGGATTTTTTAGCATGAGCAGAATTAAGCTGAATATTGTAGGACTGAGTTCGGGGCAAAGTAATGGCTCTTATACATTGATACTTGGTGAGGAAAATGGAAGACGTAAACTTCCGATTATTATTGGCAGTTTTGAGGCTCAGGCAATTGCAATCGAAATAGAAAAAATCGTTCCTTTTCGTCCGATGACACATGATCTGTTTGTGTCGTTTTGCAAAACGTTTAATATCCAGATTATCGAAATTGAAATTTATAACTTAATTGATGGCGTGTTTCATGCCAAATTAATGTGTGAGGTGGATGGCGAACAACGTGAGATCGATGCCCGTACTTCGGATTCGATTGCGTTGGCAGTAAGGTTTAAATGCCCAATCTATACTTACGAGGACATTATGGAAACGGCTGGTGTGGTGTTTAACGATGATATGGATGATATCATGGACGATTCTGAACCACAATCGGCTCCTGTAAAAAAAGGAAACGATTTTAGCTCTCAATCCTCGGCTCAATTGGAGCAATTGTTAGAAGAAGCTTTACGTGATGAAGATTATCAAAAAGCAGCTATTATTAGAGACGAATTAAACAAACGGAAATAACTATTTATGGAAAGATTTAGCGGACTTATTGGGGTTGTTTTGATTTTAGCGATCGCATTTTTATTATCCAATAACCGCAAAGCCATCAATTACCGTTTGGTGTTCAGCGGCCTGGGCTTGCAGCTTATATTGGCATTGTTTATATTAAAAACCACGATCGGGCAAAATATTTTTGCCTGGATCGGCAATAGTATTTCCAAACTATTGCAAATGGCCGACAAAGGAGGAGAATTTGTGTTTGGTGGTTTGGTTAAGCCGGAGTTACTTAAACCTATTTTTGGCGATCAGTACAGTTTTTTATTCATGTTTAAAATTATGCCCACCATCATCTTCGTGGCGGTGATGGTAAACATTGCCTATCATATAGGCCTGATGCAAATGATTGTTTCGTTTTTTGCACGGATCGTTCATTTTTTAATGCGTGCCAGTGGCAGCGAGGCATTATCTAATGTGGCTTCAGCATTTGTGGGCCAGGTAGAGGCGCAAATTATGATCAAACCATACTTGAACTCAATGACAAAAAGCGAGCTATTGGCAAGTATGGCCGGAAGTATGGCCTGTATTGCCGGAGGGGTAATGGCTGTTTATATCATGATGGGAGTTCCGGCTCCGTACTTACTTGCAGCCAGTATTATGGCGGCTCCGGCCAGTTTGGTGATTGCCAAAATTGTGTGGCCAGAAACCGAAGAATCGGCTACAAAAGGTGCCGTGAAATTGGAAGTGAAAAAGACACATGCAAATTTGGTTGATGCGATTTCGCATGGAGCAAGTGATGGTTTAAAAGTGAGTTTAAATGTGATCGCCATGTTAATCGGTTTTATTGCGTTGATCGCATTGGTAAATTTTATACTGGGCAAAATTGGTTTATGGATGGGTGGAATGGGTGCTGATTTTTCAGCAATCGGGATTGATGTAAACCATTTTGACCTGAATACGATTTTGGGCTCTTTGTTTTCGGTTTTTGCTTATGCAATGGGTGTTCCCAGCCAGGATACATTTATTGTGGGTTCGTTGATGGGCACTAAAATGGTGATCAATGAATTTGTTGCCTACACAAATTTGGCACCGATGATCGCCCAAGGGGTATTGCAACCAAAATCGGTATTGATCGTTAGTTTTGCCTTGTGCGGATTTGCTAATTTTAGCTCTATTGCCATCCAGGTTGGAGGAATTGGAGAACTGGCACCTTCCCGCAGAGCGGATCTGGCCAGACTAGGATTTAGAGCCTTAATTTGTGGGACGTTGGCATCCTACCTCTCGGCAACCATTGCTGGAATTTTGATGTAGGACTTTATTGTATGCTGTAGCCCAATCCCAATGAAAGCAAATATGCCTGATAAGGTTGCGCAATCGTTTCTACACTGCTCGACTGATAGTTGTTTTTAGGGAATTTCAAACTGGCGTTTATATTGTCGATATTGAGGGATACAAAAAAGTCTTTGGGTAATGCATATTTGGCTGTTAAGCCATAACCGATTGCAGGTGCCTGATCCCGAACTGATTCGATTGTTTTGTTATATGAATTGCCACCGTATGTTGTAGTATAAACGAGAGTAGGGTTTGTTAATGTTAGAAACCCCATCATTAATCTGATATCTAATGTGAGTTTATTTTTGCCCAATGTTAAGTATCCTCCGGCTAATGCCGAAGATGATTTATACTTTTCATTTGTGGTAACGGTTTGGGTTGTTCCTTGCGATGCTGTATTATTTGTTTGTGCGGAATAGTCGTAAATATTATAGCCAAATGTTGTGTAATTGAACTTAGCACAAACACCGATATTTTTATAAACCAAATAGTTTACACTTAATCCTGCCGTGTATCCTGCTTTGGCAAATCCATCTTCAGGTTTTGAAAGGCTATTGTTTGAGAAACTTCCCGAAGGAATAGAGGCGCCACTTTGCAAATCGAAATACTGTGCCTGAGCAAAAGTTGCAGCAAACATCAATACCAAAAGAAGTGATTTATACCGGTTCATTTTTAAGTGATAACGATGCTAAGATACGTTTTCGTCTGTTGTGTCTGAAGATACTGTAGTTTCCGATGGCTGTAAGAAACGTTTCTGGAACAATAAGATAATGATGAATCCAATGCTAATTGAAGCATCAGCAATATTGAACACAGGGCTAAAAAACTCAAAATCTTGTCCAGCCCAAATAGGTGAATCCTCCGAAATGGTTGTACGGATGATCGGGAAATAAAGCATATCAACCACGCGGCCATGGAACCAGGTATCGTAGCCAAACCATACACCGTAAAAAATGCTGTCTATTAAATTACCGACTGCGCCAGCAAAAATTAATGCCCACGAAATGATATAAGAAGTGGATTGTTGTTTGGTACTCAGATTATAAATATACCAGCCGATAAATCCGATGGCAATGATCCTGAATAAGGTGAGCAATAACTTCCCTGATTTACCGCCAAATTCAAGTCCAAAAGCCATTCCATAGTTTTCAGTAAAATGTAGCTTAAACCATTGTCCCAAAACATTTACTTCTTCGCCCAGGTAAAAATGTGTTTTGATATAATATTTCACCCACTGATCAATCAGTAGAATGGCTATAATAACGGCTATTGCTGCAAGGATTTTGTTGTTTTTCATTCTGAATAAATCTATAAAAAAATCCCTCTTCAACTAAGCAGTGAAGAGGGATTTACTGGATGTAAAGTTTTTCTTATTTGTATTGTTGCAATTTAGCTTCCATACTTAAAGTTGTATGTGGCACTGCACGCAATCTTTCTTTCGAAATTAATTTCCCTGTAACACGGCAAATACCGTAAGTTTTGTTCTCAATACGAATAGCAGCCATCTCAAGGTTTTCGATAAACTTCTTTTGGCGGGCAGCCAATTGGCTTACGTATTCTTTTTCAGCTGTTGACGATCCATCTTCCAATGTTTTGTATGAGTTATCATCACCATCTCCGGCATTCATACCGGGGCTTTGCATTTGGCTGATCAAATTAGCCAATTCTTCGCGGGCTACCACCAACTTTTGATTGATCAATTCTTTGAACTCCATCAAATCTTTATCGCTGTAACGTTTTGAAGCTTCGTTTACGATTTCGATCTTTTCTTCTTTTTTCTCTGCAAATGGAATTGATTTTGGTGCAGCGGGTTTGCTTGCTACAACGGGCTTGCTAGGAGCAGCAACTGGTTTTGCAGCAGGTTTTTTGGCCACAACTACCGGTTTCATTACTTTTTTAGGAGCAACTTTCGCTACCACCTTTTTAGCAGGTGCTTTCACTGCTTTTTTAGGAGCAACTTTCGCTACCACCTTTTTAGCAGGAGCTTTCACAACTTTTTTAGGAGCAGCTTTTGCTACCACCTTTTTAGCAGGAGCTTTCACAACTTTTTTAGGAGCAGCTTTTTTAGCCACTACCTTTTTAGCAGGAGC
>CALRNX020000020.1:0-32918 GCA_943369665.1 Chitinophaga pinensis | reverse complement strand
TTCCAAACATTCACACGTTTGATTAAATCCGAACCGCTTACAACGGTTAAGTCATTTTTATTTACAATCCATTTAGAAACAAAAGCACCTTTTGATCCGTGGGCACGAATAGCACCAAGTGTACTGCCCATTTCGTGGTTCATTAAAATAGTAAATGTTCCGTTACCATTATCGTAAGCACCTAACCCATCAGCTAATCCAGCCATCCTGTATCCGTTAATTGCATCTCCTGTAGTAAGGATTGCATTGAGCTTAACACCCGGAGCAACAGAAGTTAAGTAAGGAGATTGAGATGATACCGCCAAAGTTGATGGTTTATAGCTAGTCAATTTTTTAGAACCGGTTAAACGATATGTAATGACATGACTTAGGTTTCCGGTAGCAGTTGCGATACCATTTGCCAACTCAGATTTTTGTCCAAAATCATTATCGTTTCCAATAGCAATTGTACTGTCGTTTATTATAGCCAAACCTTCAGCTTTATCTAAAGCTGTAGGCCAACCGCTGGCCAACAAATCCATCACCAATGTTTTGGTAACGGCTTTAATTCCATTGTTTGCTAATCCTGTTGAATCAACCAAACCTTCAAGGGTTAAACCTCCGAACAAACCAGAGTGAACAGCAGTAGCTTGATTAATGTTTATTTGGTACAAACGTTTGATATCAGTTGTACCACGAGCTGAAGCTTCTAATACCAAGAAGGTACTATCATTTATAGCAGCCATATCACCAATTTTCCAATCGCTTGTTCTGATTTGATTTCCACCCGCACCAATAATACCATCATTTAAGTATGCAAGCATGCGTTGGTTCCCGGTTGTTGGGTCAATTTCAAGAATACGGTGAACCCTTGTATTGTTGCCAACTGTAGCTGTTGGATATAAAATTCCACTTTGAATCATTGCATAAATTTTTCCATTAGGTGCAATTGAAATACCTTCAAATCCGCGGTTGTTTTTACGGTATTTAAAAACAGTATCAATTTGAACATCTACAGATTGTACACCCGGTAAGTTTGCGTATGGAGTATATCTTTTTTGGAGCACACCATTTGAGTTAAGCATCCAGATGGTTGCTCCACCTTCTTCACATAACCAAAAGTTTCCTTTTTTATCAACCACTAAGCCTTCCGGGTCGATACCAAAGGTGTCTTTAGGTGTTGTTTTTAAACTAAAATTAGCACAATCCAATACCGTGTCGGTTGATGCAACTTCGGTTGCGGTACTTCCTAAACCTGTTGGATTGATAATACCTGAGGCGCCTGTTCCATTAGGGCGTTTAATGGTAATGCTTTGTAAGATCTGGATGGAATCACCCATGATGCGGATGCGGTGTATTTTGGGACTGTATGATGGAAATGCATACATCTTGTCATAAGTCGGACGGCAGCTTGCAGTGTTGGCATTTGCACAGTCGATGTTTACACCTCTGTCAGAGCAAGTCCAAAATTCGGTTCCGTTTGTATTTGGGATCGGGAATAGTGTAGAGAATCCGGCTTCTTTGTAATTAATACCTTGAAACGTTCCGATTGATGCAGCATTCGTATTTTGATAATCCTGCAATTTGGTGATCCCTTGTGTTTCAGGAGTGGTGATGCTAAAAAAAGCAACCGTGGCACTTACCTCATTCGAAAGCATGATCATGTTTTGGCCATTAGGGCTCTCAGCTGCAGGAATGAATACGATTCCTTCAGGTCCTAAATCGCCTACTGTAGCCAAGTTTGCTTGATTGGGTGTTACACTAAAATTTCGTGTATTGATGTATTGTACAAAGTATGGAGCAGCAGGATTGGTGATATTGTAGATCATAATTCCGCCAATTCTTTCCAAGGCAACAAAAGCATATGTACTGTCTTTAATTTTTCCTACAGTTACGGATTCAGGCTCAGGACCCTTGTTATCACTTCTATCGTCAAGCGCATTGGTTGTATGGCCGGTATTAAAATTTGCCGGGAATAATTCAAGTATTTTACGTTCGAATTCGTCTTTACTATCCCATACCAATGTTCCGGTTGTTGCGTTCCAAATACTAAAACCACGACCTCCGAAAGCGAAGATGCTATCAAATTTTCCATCGTTGTCAAAATCGCCAAAACGATTTGTAACATTCAAACGGCCTAAAGCAGCATTTGCTTTAAGAGCAGCCACATTTGCCGCACCGCCAAATTTTACGGTATCCAATACGTATGATGCGTCATTTAAACGTACTTCTTCAACGTTTGCAGTACCCCAATCAGCGCGGGCATCACCTTCATTGGCAGTAATAAAATAATTTTGGCTGCCTACCTTATAAGATGAAATACCATCAGGCAAAAACAATCCAAATACGGGCCTGTTTCCAATATTAGCTAACGCTGTATTTCCTGCACCGTCTCTATCCGATGGATCCAAACCATTACCAACAGTATTGTAGTTTTTAAATCCTAGAGGCAACAAATTTGTAACAGTTGCTGTATTGATATTAACCACCGCAACGCAGTTGTTTTCCTGGCAGGTAACCCAGGCTGTGGAGCCGTCATCTGAAATCGAAATGTATTCTGGTTCCAAATCTTCGGCAACAGTTGAATAACGAAGAAATGTACCTCCCGATTGAATGCGGCCATAAATACGAATAAGTGGGTCGAGCACTGTAGGCGCATTAAATGCAGTGAATCCTGCAGTTTGAACATTGGCCTGAGTTAAGTTGGCAGCGCCACCAGCGAGGTTGATAATTGATATGGAACCTTCGGGGTCGATGGTATAACCTACGTTGGGTTCACCTTCATTGGCTACCAATAATTTCGAACCATCTGGTGTAAACACAATATTATCGGCATTAGCACCGGCTTTCACCTTGCTGATAAAGTTTCCATTGATATCCATGAAAACGATATTGCTTGGGTTTGTTTTTCCGTTTGAGTCGATAACCGCTACGGCAACCAATCCGTTTTTACAAGCTACCGAAGTTAAATCAATACCATAAGGTTTGATCGATATTTTGGAAATTTGTGTAGGAAGAGCCGGGTTACTAACGTTTACAATTCGGAGTGAACTGTCGGGACCATTAATAACAAACATCCGCTTAGAGGCAGGATCGAATGCTGTAATTTCAGCGGCTCCGCCATCCGAGGAATAATTACCAATAGAGTAGCGCCCGACAAACTGGGCATTGATTTGTGCTTTTGCACTTCCACCTATTAATAGGAGGGTGCAAATGCTCAGGAAAGTTGAGGTCAAGTTTTTTCTCATAACAATGAATTTGTTTGAGACAAAAAAACTTAAGCAGTGTTTGGTTACTGTATGTTACAAGTTAAGAAAAAGTAATGCTATGGTTAGGGTAAAGAAAAGTAAAAACGTTTATGAATTGTAAACTTATTGCGAAACCGAATCCTTTAAAAGCACCTTTGTGTCTTTTGCCCAATTGATTAGAAGCGTTTGTTGTTCTGCAGATAGTTTGGCATCTGTATGAATAAGCGTATATGATGAAAGCGGCATTTCATGATCTTCCAGCATCTCTACAATTTCATCCAATTTATGCAATTGGCGTTTCTTCTTATAAGTAGCAAATTCACTAAAATTTAATTCATCCTTTCCTTCATCAACATGATGATCGAGCCATAGTCTTACCGGCTGGATGCTGCTATACCAAGGGTAATTGGTTTTGTTACTGTGACAATCATTGCAACTGGTATGCAAAACTTGTTTCACATTGTCAGGAACCGAAACAATCGTTGATAGATCATTCGCTCCATATTCCTCACCACTATTTTTGTCTCCGGGAACAAATTGAAGTGCCACGATGATCACCAATAATGTAATAGCGATATTTTTAAGAGTTAATCTTTTCATTAAAATAATTTAAAAATAAATCTTCAACTTCTAACCTCTAACTTCTATTCGAAACGAGGCACATATTGGCAATTTTATATAACAAACGTGCACCAACATTTGCATCCCATTCATCTTCACCCGGTGAAACTTCGTTGATATCAAATCCGATGATTCGTTTTTTCGATTCCACTAATTTTTGTACCAAATAAACCACTTGCTCAAACTCAAATCCTCCCGGTACAGGTGTTCCTGTGTTCGGGCAAAGTTTAGGATCAAGTCCATCAATATCCACACTTAAATAGATGTTAGCAGGCAAGGTTGCGATGATCGTATCACAGATATCTTTCCATGATTTACCTTCGTACTGTTGGTGTTTAATATCCGCATCATAAAAAGTGGTGATGCGTGGATCGTTATCACTTAAGTTACGTTCATCTTCGCAATAATCACGAATTCCTACTTGCACCAATTGAGAAACCTGCGGAATTTTCAAAGCATTAAACATGATCGAAGCATGCGAAAATTCGAAACCTTCGTATGCATCACGCAAATCGGCATGAGCATCTATCTGGAGTATGGCAAACGATTCGTTTTTCTCGGCCAAGGCTTGCATTAAACCAAGAGGTGTACTGTGGTCGCCACCCAATAAAGCAACAACTTTGTTTTTATCCAGTTGTTTAAGAGCTGTTTTTTTTACGTGTGCATTTAATTCCTTGCAGGCTGCATCAACTTCTTTCTGGATGGTTTTCATGTGGGCATTTTTCGCAGCGGTTTTTCCGAGCGAGTACATATCAATATACTTCTCCGCTTTTTTGCGCAAGCGTTTGCTTGTTTGTTTGATCTTGCTGTCAACCGGCATCATAGCGATACCCAATTTCCATGCGTCCTTTACAAACGGATCATACAGATCAACCTGGTATGATGCATCGTAAACAGCTTCCGGTCCTTTTGCTGTACCCGCGCTATACGAAACAGTTACTTCCCATGGAACTGGAATGATAACAAGTGACGCATCAGCAGGAGAGAAGGGTAATCCGAAAATATTATTATCTGCATTCCCGATATCGTTCGGGTTGAAGTTTTCGATGTTTGTTTTTTTTGCCATAACCAAGTGTTTGCTGCGAAAATACAGTTTAGGTTGTGCTTGGCAATATTATCTTAAAGTAAATAAGAAAGAAGCGTTCTAGCTGTTTTGTCCTGCCAACAAATACATCACAGCCATACGTGTTGCCACGCCATTTTCTACCTGATCGAGGATGATGGCATTTTTGGAGTCAGCAACATCACTCGTTATTTCTACTCCACGGTTAATTGGTCCAGGGTGCATTACAACAATTTCTTTTTCCAAGCTGTCGAGTCGTTCTTTATCCAATCCGTAAAGCATGCTGTATTCACGCAATGATGGAAAATATTTAATATCCTGACGTTCCATCTGGATGCGAAGCATGTTTGCAACATCACACCAGTTTAAGGCTTTCATCAGGTCGGTTTCTACTTTTACGCCAAGGCTTTCAATATGTTTTGGTATCAAGGTAGTAGGTCCGCATACCATTACTTGTGCTCCTAATTTTTGCAGGCAATAAATATTGGAAAGCGCAACACGAGAATGTAAAATATCACCAACGATCACAACTTTTTTTCCTTTAACACTTCCCAGTTTTTCACGGATTGAATATGCATCCAATAGAGCCTGTGTGGGATGTTCATGTGTGCCATCTCCTGCATTGATGATTTGCGCATCAATATGTTTGGCCAGAAACAAACAAGCACCCGGAGCCGGGTGGCGCATCACCACCATATCCACCTTCATGCTCAAAATATTTTTCACGGTATCAATTAATGTTTCGCCTTTTGAAACGGATGATGATGACGCAGAAAAATTGACGATATCGGCACTCAGACGTTTTTGTGCAAGTTCAAATGAAATACGGGTACGTGTTGAGTTTTCGAAGAAAATATTGGCAACGGTTATATCGCGCAACGATGGAACTTTTTTGATTGGTCGGTTAATAATGGCCTTAAAATTATCGGCCGTTTCAAATACCAATTCAATATCATCTTTGGTGATATCTTTTATTCCAAGTAAATGTCGTTGACTAAATTTTTTCATCTATCAGTTTACCGTTTTTGGTCCCGAAGTTTCGGGAGTTGTTTTCTGTTATTTAATTCTTGCAAAGGCTCTGAATTCGTTTTTTTAGCGGCTAATTCGCTAATTTATTTTGCCTACTGCTTCGCTAACCACTCTCCCCTAATCACTGTCCCCTAACCCCTAATCACTACCCCCTAACTAGTTACCATCTGCACACTATCCTGCTTCGCTGTTTCCTTCCAATCAACTTTTACTTTATCATTTGATCGCGAATCAACAGAGAGTCCGACATAGTCCGGTTGAATAGGTAAGTGGCGACTGAATCTTCTGTCGATCAATACGAGTAACTCTACTTGTGCCGGGCGTCCAAAATCCGTTAGCGCATCCAAAGCCGCACGAATGGTTCTGCCGGTATAAAGCACATCATCGATCAGCACAATTTTTTTATCCTGCACACTAAAATCCATTTTCAGTTCATTGGGCACAATCTGTTCGTTTCCCCTGCGAAAATCATCGCGGTAAAAGGCAATATCCAATTCTCCGTAAAGGATCTTTTTGTTTGCTAAAATTTCCTGAATGCGTGCATGTAACCTGCGCGAAAGGTAAATACCTCGGGGCTGTAAGCCAATTAATGCGGTATTGGAAAAGTCTCCATGCTTTTCAATAAGTTCAAAACACAACCTGTCGAGGGTAATGCTAAACTGTTTTTTTTCGAGTATTACTTTTGAACTCATTTAGAATTACGTTCTATATTTAGAATATCAGTACTACCATTTAAGAACGGCTCGAATATCGGTATTATTTATTTGAATTCTATTTTGTTTCAGCCATTGCTAAAATCAGATCAAATTCAGCAGCTTTTACAGTTCCAACACTCAAACGGCTAAGTCTCACCAGATCCATTTGTTGTAACCGTTTGTCGGCTTTTATCTGATCCAATGATACCGGCTTTTTAAGCTTTTTAAATGGCTTTAACTCCACAACACTCCAATCTCCTTCCGTGGCTGTTGGGTCCGGGTAAAACTCTTTGGCAACTGTTGCAATGCCCACTATTTCTTTGCCTTCATTGCTGTGGTACCAAAATACCAGGTCGCCTTTTTTCATGGCGCGCAGGTTATTGCGTGCGGCATAATTGCGAACGCCATCCCATACGGTTTTTTTATCCTTTTCAAACTGTTCCCAACTGTACTTAAAAGGTTCTGATTTGACTAGCCAATAATTCATAGTTCAATAATAAAGAAATAAAACGTTGGGCGGCAAAAAAGAACAAAAAAAATCCCGACCGGTATGGTCGGGATTTTATATTTTTTCAAAAGTGAAACAACTATTAGTTGTCGCCTTTTTCCAATTGAGCTTTTAGTGCTGCTAATCCTTCAACGTCAGCAAAAGTTGATTTCTCTTGTGAATCGTTTGATTTTTTAACCGCTTTAGCTGTTTTCTCTTTTTCTTCGGTTTTAGCTTTTACTTCTTCAACTTTTTTCACTTCGTTATCTGCTTTCCATACTGAAGTATGAGAAACAACGATACGTTTGTTCTCTTTGTTGAATTCAGTTACTTTAAAGTCAATTACAGAATCTTCTTTTGCAATTGATTTATCTTCTTTGGTTAACTGTTTAATTGGAGCATAACCTTCAACACCATAAGGAAGAGCAATTGTAGCACTCTTATCGTCTACTTTCATCACAGTTCCTGAGTGAACCGAACCTACTGTGAAAATAGTTTCAAAAGTATCCCAAGGGTTTTCATCTAATTGTTTGTGGCCAAGGCTTAATCTGCGATTTTCCATGTCCATTTCCAATACAATTACATCCAACTCTTGATCTTTCTTCACAAACTCGTTTGGATGTTTGATTTTTTTAGTCCAGCTCAAATCTGAAACGTGAACCAATCCGTCAACACCTTCTTCTAACTCAACAAATAAACCGTAGTTGGTCATGTTTTTAACAACACCTTTGTGTTTCGAACCAACAGGATATTTAGCTGCGATATCAGTCCATGGATCAGGTTGTAATTGTTTAATTCCAAGCGACATTTTACGCTCTTCTTTATCCAATGTTAAAACAACTGCTTCCATTTCGTCACCCAATTTCATAAAGTCTGAAGGGTTACGTAAGTGTTGGCTCCAGCTCATTTCTGAAACGTGGATTAAACCTTCAACACCTGGAGCGATTTCCAGAAATGCACCGTAATCAGCGATGTTTACGATTTTACCTGTTACTTTAGCACCAACTTCTAAGTTCGTGTTTAAGCTATCCCAAGGATGTGAACTCAATTGTTTCAATCCAAGTGAAATACGTTTTTTCTCATCATCAAAATCAAGTACTACTACATTGATTTTCTCATCCATTTTCAATACTTCTTCCGGATGGTTGATACGTCCCCATGAAATATCAGTGATATGAAGCAATCCGTCAACACCACCTAAATCGATGAACACACCGAATGAAGTCATGTTTTTAACTGTTCCTTCCAACACTTGTCCTTTTTCAAGACGTGAAAGGATATCAGATTTTTGAGCTTCGATATCTTCCTCGATAAGAACTTTATGTGAAATTACCACGTTTTTGAATTGGTGGTTAACTTTTACCACTTTAAATGGCATTGTTTGACCAACATAAACATCGTAATCCTTAATAGGTTTAGTGTCGATTTGAGAACCTGGTAAGAACGTGTCGATACCAAATACATCTACTACTAAACCACCTTTTGTGCGGGTTTTAACGTAACCGTTAACGATTTCGTCATTTTCTTGAGCTTTCATGATGTTATCCCATGCGCGTTCGCTCATCGCTTTTTTGCGAGAAAGTACAAGTTGACCATTCATGTCTTCTTTGTTTTCAAGCAATACTTCTACTACATCGCCTACTTTCAAGTCCGGCATGTCGCGGAATTCTGTTCTTTGGATCAATCCATCAGATTTAAACCCGATGTTTAATACCACTTCTTTTTCTGTGAAACCTACTACAGTTCCTTTTACGATTTCTTTTTCAGCAATTGTGCTAAGGGTTTGTTCGTATAACCCTACAAGTTTAGCTTGCTCGTCAGTTGAATAACGGCTAAAGCCTTCCTTGTCCATACTCCAGTCAAAGTCAGCTGCTGGTGCTGTTAAGTTGTTGTTTGTTTGTGTCAAAATTTATGATCTCCTTTCGCTTAAAAAAGCGGGCAAACATACTAAAAATATGTAGATTACAAATGATTAATCTGAAAAAAATGTCGCACTAGCGAATTGAGCTCGTGTCCGTCTGCAGATTTTGGTAGTGAAATACACTGTCTTTCCAGGTGATGATACCCACGGTATCCCATGGTAATGCAAGCATTTTGGACAAATAACCATGTTCATACCGGGTTGCACATGGGTATATTTTGCGCAATACACAAAAAGTTAGGTCATGCGTTGAAATATGATTTTTGTGAGCCCATAACCAACTGTACTTTTGTAATCCAACTGTATTGGGTTCGTATTGGGTTAAACCAAAATACTTAAACGATAGTTTATGCCAGCCAAAATTTTTGTTATCACCCGTAACATAACCCTCCTTTGTAAATATAGGTAACCACTCCGAGGTTCCGTCTTTTTTGAGATGAACCATTGTGAAAACCGTTTTGTTTCCCGTAAAAGCATGGTCTAAAAATACCCCCCTGCTATTGATCCCAAAAAAGGTACGGGCCAAATTAGAAGGTTTGGTACTAAAATCCTGGGTGGCAATTCGTTGTTTCATATAGATAGCCTGGTTGTGTTTACCGGCCTTAAATACCGTATAACTGTGATACAGCAAGGTTAAAAGCTGGAGCAAACAGAGTGCGGCTATGGTAACAAAAAAGCAGAAACGCTTGAAGGCGAATGAAAAGTCTTTTTTGACAGTCTGCAGTGGTTGTTCGGGTAGCCAGCTGTCTGCTATAAATGAAAATAGGTTTTGTATTGTAACCGATCTTAAACAAAAGGAGAGGGGAATTCCCGAAACAGATTGTTGGCTCGCCCATATAAACGCTTTCCAACCTTCGAGCTCATTTGCGCGGATGTTTCGAATATCCGCGTTTGGAACAAAAGCATATACCGATCTCAGGTTGAAAAGGGTTAAAACCTGCATGGCATAAAAGCCATACGAGCTATTGGGATTAAATTCAATCGTACGTGTTTTTTTCGATCGGATTTTTTGTTTCAGCGCTAACCAAAAATCATTTGGAATAAACAGTGAATAATAAATAATGGGGCCAAAGCTGATATAGGTAAAAGGAAATAAGAAGGCTATTGCAAGGTGAAAGCCAATTCCAATTATTGCCAGGTACAAATGGGTACGTTTATTGAAAAGCAGGAACACAAACAAAAGCTCAAATACAATCACAAAATAGTTGAGCGTGTACATTAACCATGGGTATTCTACACCAAAATCAAATGTTGTCCATTTATAACTTGGAATCACGGCCGGTATCCATAACCCCAGCCCTTTTTGCCACATTGGAGATAATAATTTGCTTACGGCCGAAGCAAAATACAGAAGCCCAATTGACGCAATAATCGTTAAGAGGTAATACAGGTAACTTGTTGTCCTGCTTGGTTCTTTGTATACCAATCGGTTAAAAAAAGCATCAACTGCATATACTTTTGAGCTCGGTAACACAATTAACAAAAAGCCACCAATACGCAATAAGTCATCATTGAACGAGCTCACGTTAGCATTGGTGAAAAAGGCTGCCATGAATACAGTTATCACATAGCTGGCAATGGCTGCATAACGTGTTTTAAGTCCAATAAGTAAACCTGCACTGGCCAATAACCACAAAAAAAGAATCAGCTTTACCGGCATCAGGCTATAACTGATGGGAGGAATATTGTCGAAAAATAAATGCCAATGGGTATATAATTGAACAATAACACCAATCGTATAGGAAGCGTACAGTATGCGAAAAAGTGCCAACGAATAAACAGGCACCTGGTAGTCGAACCGTTTGAAATAAAGAAGTAATTTATCGAGCATTTTTCATTCTGTTATTGATGCTGTATGCAGCCAAAAAAAACAGTGTAAAGATGGGTGAATGATAGAGCCTGTTTAGTTTGGGTATAATGGTATGGTCAATTTTGGGTTCGTTCATAAACACCAGAATATACTCACCAACAGTAATTGCCAGAAGGATATAAAGAAAATACTGGGCATATTCAGCCGAACAAACAATTCTTAAAATATAGTAGGGTAATATGGCAAATGTTAAACTATAAAGAATTGCCACCAACCAGAACATTGGGAATTGCGATATAAGCGCAAGTCTGCTGTCAACATTAAATAAAAAGGAAGCGTTCGAAGTATTTAAATAATCAGGTGTGGCATCATCTTTAAAAAAACTAATAGCAAACAGGAGTGCAATGAGACCTATCGCATTAATATGTTGTTGTTCATGCTTCACGGTGTAAATATAAAGTGCTTAGCTTATTTGTCCACCACATCCACAATAAAAAAATAACACCGTAAATCAGGAAAATAAAAATATAACGATGAAAAAGTTCGAAATAGGATGAACGATTGATGGCCATTAATGTAAGGTAGTAATTCCGGAAAATATTGATGGCATGGATGAGCAAAATACCTCCTCCCATAAAAAGAAATTTGATGAAGATATTTCCCGGGTAACAAAGGATAAAAATGCTGAAAATGATCAGCATCTCCAGCCCATTACACGATGCTCCAATGCGAACCACAGGAAGTACTTCCTCTCCAATAAACACATATGTTTCACCTAGTTTTTTACCGATGGTATAATAAGCCTGGTAATCGGAAAGGTTGAGTAAATAACACGTAACAATGGAAATGTTTTCGGTGATCAAATGATCGAGACGGCCATTGGGTTTGATCCAGATTTCATATAACCCAAACCAAATGAGGTAAAGCCCAACAGTAGATATAATAAATTTTATAAGTGCCTTGCTCATTTGTATTAAAATAAAAAAGGAAGTAATTCACATTACTTCCTTTCAATATTAAGAATTATTTGTAGTTATTTTTTACGTTTGTTAATTTTTTTGAGGCCATACCCAACGCCTGCAGCGGCTAATAGTGCTATTCCTGTGTTAATAGGAGTGTCTGTTACCGGCTCAAAAAGAGCCGAAGAATCTGGCTGTGCAAATAAGGTAACACTTGATAAGGCAACCAATGCCACAACCACACAAAATCTAATACTTATATCTAATAGCTGGCGTTTCATTTTCTTGTATTTAGGTCAAAAGTAGGTTTTAATGTTTTAAAAACCAATTCTTATGCTAGATGGGGGTTTTGAATTTTAAATTAATGGATATTAAAATGAAATGTTGAATCCCCTCAGTAACTCTTCGACAAACATACGTTTTTTACCCTCAAGTTGGATTTCCAAGATATTCACAAATCCATCTTTTGTTCTGAATTTGATATAA
The DNA here is from genome assembly GCA_943369665.1 of Chitinophaga pinensis. Taxonomy (GTDB): domain Bacteria; phylum Bacteroidota; class Bacteroidia; order UKL13-3; family UKL13-3; genus UKL13-3. The sequence continues at coordinate 20,620 of CALRNX020000020.1, read as the reverse complement.
GTCTTATTATCGGTAAGGATTTTGCCCGCCTCTAAGTCGCTTTTTTCCAGGGTGTAACTGCATTTGTATATTTTGATAAGCTTGCCCATGAGGTTTGAAATGGCACCCGGATAAGGCGCTAATCCCCTTATTTTATTATAAATATCCACACTTTTTTGGCCCCAGTCAATAATACAATCTTTGGTGAAAATTTTGGGAGCATGTTTAATATCGTCTTCTTGCTGGGGTATCGGATGAATGGTATTTGTCTCAATTGCTTTGAGCGATTTCAGCATAACACTGGCACCTACTTCTTTTAGCAGATCGTGCAGTTCTCCGGCATTCATTGTATCCGGAATTGGTACTTTCTCGGAAAACAAAAGATCACCAGTATCAATTTCATGTTTTAATAGAAATGTTGATACACCTGTTTCCTGTTCTCCATTAATGATGGCCCAATTAATAGGTGCCGCCCCCCTGTATTTCGGTAATAACGATGCATGTAGGTTGATGGTTCCTTTGGGTGGCATATTCCACACAATTTCCGGTAACATTCTGAATGCGATCACAACCTGCACATCAGCATGGTAGCTGCGCAGTTCATCAATAAACGCAGGATCTTTCAGTTTTAAGGGTTGCAATACGGGTATCTGGTGCGCAACAGCATACTGTTTAACTGCCGATTGCTGTATTTTTAAGCCCCGGCCTGCAGGTTTATCGGGAGCGGTAACTACGGCCACCACATTGTACCCGGCTTTTACCATGGCATCTAATGATGCAACCGAAAAGTCGGGCGTTCCCAGGAATACGATTCTCAATATATTATGTGTTTAATAAGTGATTAATCTTTCCATAAATATGGAAACAAAAGATATGAAAGGGCTAATAATATCCCATTAATAGCCAATATGACCAGCAAATCCGGAATAATCAGATCTGTATCAATTCCATCCATTGCTTTTTTACTTGCTTTAACAAGCACAAGTAACAAAGGGATAATGATCGGAAAACTTAATACAGGCATTAATAAATGACCATTTCCACTTTTGGAGGCAATAGCCGAAAGCAGTGTAAATGTGGTTGAAAAACCAAGACATCCCAAAATGATCGTCATAAAATACCATCCTTGTGATAGAGCCAGATTTCCGAGCAGCGTAACATAAACCACAAAGCAAATGCTGGCGATGATGATCATGAATAGGCTGTTAAAAATAATTTTTGAAAGGATAATATGTTGAGGTGAGCTTATTGAAAAGTAATAAAGCGAACGCCCTTTTTGCTCGCCAACAAATCCTTTTGCAACTGCGCTAATGGATGAAAAAAGAAGGATGAGCCAGAACAATGCATTCCAGGTTGGCGCATTTAATATTTTTACAGAAAGGAATACCAAAAATACCGAGGAAACAACATGCAAAAAGATGCCATTGATAGCATAACGCATGCGCCATTCCAGGAGTAAATCTTTTTTTAAATGAGCAACTAAGGGGTTTTTCATTTAGGGTCTTTTTTGTAATAATAGAGAAAATCTTTGTACAATAAATACTTGGTTCTTTTCTTTCTAAACTGGTTGAGTTGAGGTTCCCAACTGGCGCGAATTTGCTTTTCATCCATGCCCTCCATAATTTGTTTGCGCAGCTTATCAGTACCTGCCAGTTTATCAAAAAAATCCGTAAAGAAAGTTGCCTTGGCTGTATCTTCTTTATACAGATCAATAATCCAGTCAATGTATAAGCGAGGTTCTTTTGCGAAAACTGTTGTGGTAAAATCGGTGAGCAAATAGCCCCGGCAAAGTTGGTTTTTGTAAGGAGGATTTTCGGCAACGCCCGCAATCGATCTGGGTGTAAAGGTATAGTTTCCCGAGGTGTTTTGTGGCTTGCCAACACATTCAAATGGTTTATCAGTTCCACGGCCTAAGCTATAATTCGTGCCCTCAAAAAAACAAATGCTTGGGTATAAATAAACCGAAGCAGTAGTAGGCAAATTGGGAGACGGTTTTATGGGTAGTTCATATTTCATTGTATGATCATAGCCTTTCATTTTGATCACCGTCAGTGTGCACTGAACAGAATCTTTAAGCCATTTTTCACCGTTGATCATGGTTGCGTATTCTCCAATGGTGAGCCCGTGTACAACAGGTATTGGATGCATGCCAACAAAAGAGGTATATGCTGGTTCCAATACAGGACCATCAACATAAAACCCATTGGGGTTGGGTCTATCCAATACAATTAATTGTTTTTTGTTTTCGGCACATGCTTCCATGACATAATGCAGTGTAGAGATGTACGTATAAAAGCGAGCCCCAACATCCTGGATATCGAACAATACCAATTGGATATCTTTTAAATCAGCTTTGGATGGCTTTTTATGGTCGCCATACAACGAAATAACCTGTAACCCCGTTTTGGGATCCTTTCCGCTTTTAACATGAGCACCTGCGCTGTAATCTCCCCTGAATCCATGTTCTGGAGCAAAGATCACTTTAATGGTTACATTCAGTTTTTTTAGGGTATCAATTAAATGGGTATTGCCGATGGTGGAAGTTTGATTAACAACCACGGCAATTTTTTTGCCTTTAAGCATGGGCAAATAAGCTGAGAATTGTTCTGCACCGGTCATTATTTTTTGCTGGGCAAAAGCCGTTAGCGAAAAACAAACAAGAAAAACAACAAGTACCTTCTTATATTCGACCATTCTTTCAGATGAGATTTTCATTTTCATATTATATAGCAAGACGACTTTCGGCCAATAAAGGTTCCGGAACTTCACCATTAATTATACGAATTGCCACAGGGGCTGTTGCATTAAGTATTGCGGTAATGATTATATCCATTGCAATTGTAAAAGGATATCAACTCGAAATCCGCAGTAAAATTATCGGTTTCAGTACGCATATACAAATCACGCATTTGGATATGAACAATTCTTTGGAAACAATTCCTGTGTACCGCGATTCCCTGTTGGAAAAAATATTGTTGAACAATAACGAAATTAACCATTTGCAGCCGTTTGCCATTAAGGCCGGTATTCTCAAAACACCGAAAGATTTTGCAGGAGTTGTATTGAAAGGAGTGGATCGTTCATTCGACTGGCGATTTTTGCAGCAACATATCATTGAAGGTGAAACCTTAACATTTGATACAGGCGAAGCGTCTAAAAATATTTTCATCTCTGCGGCCTTGGCCAATAAACTTCAGCTCAAGTTAAATGATGCGGTATTGTTATACATAGCCGAGCAACCACCGAGGGTGCGCAAGTTCACCATTACGGGTATTTACAATACCGGTTTGGCCGAGATGGACGAACTTTATGCTTTTGTGGATATACGCCAGGTTCAGAAACTGAATTCGTGGGACAATAGAGCCATAAGCGGTTATGAATTGGGAATTAAAGATTATGAAAAATTAGACGAAGTATCAAATGATCTGCTTTCATTATTACCTTATTACCTTGGGTTACATTCTATCCGGGATCTTTACCCGCAGTTGTTTGACTGGTTGGGTTTGCTCGACTTAAATGTATGGGTTATCATTATTCTCATGATCGTAGTTGCCTGTATTAATATGATCACCGCCCTTTTAATTTTAATTATTGAACGCGGAAACATGATTGGGATGTTTAAGGCCATTGGTGCATCAAATAGAACCATAGCGGCCGTTTTTATGTATATGGCGGCCCGGCTTATCTTGTTGGGAATGCTCTTTGGAAATATTGCAGGTATAGGTATTTGTTTATCACAAAAATATTTCGGTTGGTTTAAACTATCACAGGCATCGTATTACCTGAGCGAGGTTCCTATCCAATTGCAACTTTCAGATATCTTATTCATCAACCTGGGAAGTTTTATCATTTGTTATGTGGTGCTTTTATTGCCTTCTCGTTTTGTATCCAGAATCACACCCATCAAAGCCATCCGCTTTCAGTAACGGCAATTAACTGTTTGCAAAAAAAAACCATTCTACAATGAAGCAGAATGGATTTTTTAGTATCAATGCAATACTGGTTTATTCTCCCATCGAAACAATTCCTTGTTCCATTTTGTAGGCTCCGCTTTCCAGTTTGCTGCGAATTGCGCCAAAAGCATTAATTGTTTCTTCAACATCAGCCAGTGTATGCACCGCAGTTGGAATTAAGCGCAACAAGATCATTCCTTTCGGAATAACCGGGTATACAACCACCGAACAGAAAATTCCATGGTTTTCGCGTAAGTCGTGAACAACACCTGTTGCTTCTCCAACGGTACCTTTCATCATTACCGGGGTAACCATTGTATTGGTCTCTCCGATATCAAATCCTTTTTCTTTCAAACCACCTTGCAATGCACGAACGATAGTCCATAATTGCTCTTTGTATTCAGGATGGTTGCGGATTAATTCCAAACGTTTTAATGCACCTTTTACGATCGGCATTGGTACCGACTTCGCATAAATCTGCGAACGCAAATTGTAGCGCAAGTATTTGATCACGTCTTTTTTGGCAGCCACAAAACCACCGATCAACGCCATACTTTTTGCAAATGTTCCAAAATAAATATCAATACCATCGTTGCAGTCCTGTTCAAATCCAATTCCACGTCCACCTGTTCCGATCGAACCAAATCCGTGGGCATCATCTACAAATAAGCGGAAGTCATATTTTTTCTTTAATTCAACAATTTCTGCAATATTTCCTTGTGAACCGGTCATTCCGAAAACACCTTCGGTAATAACTAAGATACCTCCACCTGTTTCATCCGTAATTTTTTTGGCACGCACCAATTGTTGCTCCAAACTTGCAGCATCATTGTGTTTGTATAAAAAACGTTTACCCATGTGCAAACGAACACCATCCACAATACATGCATGGCTTTCAGCATCGTAAACAATTACATCATGTCTGTCAACCAATGCATCAATAGCACTTACCATTCCCTGGTAACCGTAGTTTAATAAAGCGGCATCCTCTTTACCCACAAAAGCAGCAAGCTCTCTGTCCAATTGCTCATGGTATACAGAGTTTCCACTCATCATACGTGCGCCCATTGGGTAAGCCAAACCAAACTCCGCTGCAGCATCAGCATCCGCCTTGCGCACTTCAGGATGGTTTGCCAATCCTAAATAATTATTCAAACTCCAGTTAAGCATTTTTTGTCCGCGGAAAGTCATGCGAGGCCCTATTTCGCCCTCTAATTTCGGAAACATGTAATATCCGTAAGCATCGTCTGCGTGCTGACCCAATGGTCCGGCTTTTTTCGCTAATTTTTCAAAAATATCCATCGACAGGTTTTGTTATTAATGGGGCGAAAATAAGGTTAAGCAAATGTAAATACATACTTTTTTGGTGCTGTGGTGAATAAGTTGATAAAATTCATTTCAATGAATGGTGCTGTTTTGCCCTGCGCAGCCCAAAAAAATTCAGGCAATTTCTTGTTTATCTTTTAAGTAATGACACCTTTGCTGCCTATTCAATTAAATAGTTTCCTGATGGGAAACCAGACCTAAACCAATTTATCGTAAACAATGAAAGTAAGTTTAAACAAAGTAGTGGCTATCCATTACACCTTAACAGATAACAACGGAACTGTTTTGGATTCAAGTTCGGGCAAAGATCCGCTATTATACATGCATGGAATGGGGCACCTGATCCCAGGGATGGAAGAAGGATTGGACGGAAGAACGGTGGGCGAAAAGCTCAATTTGAAAATAAGTCCTGAAAAAGGATATGGAATGCGCGATGAAAGAATGGTGCAGGAAGTTCCCCTTGCCGCTTTTAACGGGCAGGATATTCAGCCCGGAATGCAGTTTGAAGCAGGTTCGGAGGAGCAACGTTTTATTGTTACCATTACGGCCGTTAATACCGAAACAGCAACGGTTGACGGAAACCATCCATTGGCCGGGGTAGAACTTAATTTTGATGTTGAAGTCTTGGATGTACGTGAGGCAACAGAAGAAGAACTGGCGCATGGTCATGTTCATGGTCCTGGTGGGCATCATCACTAATAAAAAAATGCGAAGTTCGGAGTGAGCATAAGTGTGAAATAGAGCTATGATCCTCCCGAGTATTCATAACACAACAAAAAGACAACTCCAACCGGGTTGTCTTTTTTGTTATTGGAGGAGGTTTTGAAATTGCTGCATCTGTTCGCGGATTCTATCGTTACAAAGATTACCAATACTTCCTTCATGCGTATGCTTCAATTGTTCAGGAGCTTTAAATGTTCCTTGATTAATTTCCTGTCCTACTATTTTATAAGCGTCTCTAAAGGGAGTTCCATTGAGCACCAACTCATTTACGCGCTCAACACTAAACAAATGAGCAAACTGGTCGTCCTGTAAAATATTTTCTTTTACGATGATGTGTTGCAACATAAATCCGGTCATCTCTATACATGAATGGAGTTCCTCAATAGCCGGAAATAAAATTTCTTTGCTCAATTGCATATCGCGGTGGTAACCTGATGGGAGGTTGTTGGTCAACAGGGTGAGTTCATTTGGCAATGCTTGTATACGGTTACATTTTGCACGAATCAACTCAAATACATCCGGATTTTTTTTGTGAGGCATAATGCTTGAGCCAGTTGTTAACTCATCCGGGAAAGTGATAAAACCAAAATTCTGGTTCATGTATAAGCACACATCATAAGCAAGCTTTGAAAGCGTTGAAGCTACCGCTGCCAATGAGGTGGCCATCGCTTTTTCCGATTTTCCGCGTGTCATTTGTGCATACACAACATTGTAGTTCAAACTTCTAAATTGGAGTAGTTCGGTAGTTAGTGATCTGTTTAAAGGGAACGATGAACCATAACCGGCTCCGGAACCCAATGGGTTTTTGTTGTTTACATTGTATGCAGCCTGAATCCATTCCATATCGTCCAGCAGACTTTCTGCGTAAGCGGCAAACCATAACCCAAATGAAGAAGGCATAGCCAATTGAAAATGCGTATAACCGGGCAGTAGTTTATGTTGGTGCATATCGCTGAGTTGCAGCAATTGGTCAAATAACCTGTTTACCTCCAGTGCAAGGTGTTTGGTTTCAGCACGTAGATAGAGTTTAATATCCACTAAAACCTGATCGTTACGTGAACGACCACTGTGAATTTTTTTGCCGGTTTCACCAATTTGTTGCGTTAACATCAACTCAATTTGTGAGTGAATATCTTCCACATCTTTATCCAATTGAAAGGTTCCGTCTTCGATGGTTTTCAAAATGGCATTTAGGGCAACTTCAATTTGCTCCCATTCCTGTTGGGTGAGCAAACCAATGCTGGACAACATTTGAGTATGAGCCAACGATCCTTGCACATCATATTTTGCCAATAATAAATCAAATTCTTTGTCGCGGCCAACAGTGAATGTTTCTATTTTTGCTGCGGTGTCCGTATGTTCTTTTTGCCAGAGTTTCATAATTGTACAGTTGTTAAAAGTTGATGGTAAATGAGAATGCCCTCTTTCAATTCCTTCAGGTAAATAAATTCATCTGCCTGATGTGAACGGGCGGAATCTCCCGGGCCGATTTTAACGGAGGTGAAAGGTATTAAAGCCTGATCAGAACTGGTTGGTGAACCATATGTTTGTCGTCCAAGTTGCAAACCGGCTTGAACAATCGGGTGGGTTGTTGGAATACTTGAAGGTTTTAAACGTAATGAGCGAGGAATTACATCACAACTCACATTTTGCTTAATAATATCCAATAACTCTTTATGGGTATATGCATCTGTGCAACGAATATCAACGGTAAAGGAACACTCTGCAGGGATAACATTGTGTTGTGTGCCGGCATGGATAAGTGTTACACTCATTTTTATTTCACCCAATGTTTCCGAACTTTTCGGGAAGTTGTACGATTGAAACCATGTTATGTCTTTAATTGCTTTGTAAATGGCATTGTCACCTTCGTTTCGTGCGGCATGTCCTGCTTTGCCATGTGCAATGCAATCAAGCACCAATAATCCTTTTTCAGCAACTGCTATATGCATTTGTGTAGGCTCACCCACAATAACTAAATCAACTTTACCCAATTGGTTTATCAAGCGTTCAATGCCGTTGGTGCCCGAAATTTCTTCTTCGGCAGTGGCAGCAAAAATGAGGTTATAAGGTAAGTCTGATTGATGATACAATTGTTTAAAAACAGCGTATAAACACATCAATGCTCCCCCTGCATCATTGCTGCCAAGGCCAAAAAGTTTTTCATTCTCAATGCTTGCTGCAAATGGATTGCGTGTGTAACCAGCATTCGGTTTAACTGTATCAATATGTGAGTTAAGCAAGATCGTTGGCTTACTTGTTTCTGTATGTTGAGTGGTTGCCCAAATATTATTGGCTTCACGGTGAAATACAATTCCATCCTCTTTCATCCAGGATTCAAACAGTGCGGTAACATCCTGTTCTTCCTTGCTGAAAGAAGGTGTGGCAATTAGTTGCTGCAACCGGATGACAGTTTGTTCGTAAGTGCTATTTAACCAATTTGGTTCCTGCATGGCCATTGTTATTTAGGAGGTGGAATTGCAAAGCATGTAAAATATATACCTCGTTCACTTCTTTGTTTAAAGCAGCAAAAGCATTGTCAAGTTTGGGTAACATCCCCGTGTGAATTGTTTCTGCTGTTTTTAATTTTGTGTAAACTTCTTCTGATAATTCAGGTATCAGTGAGTTGTCGTCATTCATATCATTCAACACCCCTTTTTTTTCAAAACAGTAATACAGTTTTGTGTTGTATAATCCACTTAAGGCAATGGCAATGCTTGATGCAATGGTATCTGCATTGGTATTCAAGAGTTGTCCTTTGCCATCATGTGTAATTGGAGCTACAACGGGTAGTATGTTATTTTTAAGCAGTATATTCAGATTACCTGTCGAGATATTTTCCGGATATACATCCCCCACAAAACCGAAGTCAACTGGAATAGAACTACGCTTAGTTGCGGGAATAATATTGGCATCCGCACCACATAATCCAATCGCATTTAAATTATTTCCCTGCAATTGAGCAACAATTTTTTTATTGATTAAACCGGCATATACCATTGTAACAACATCCAATGTTTGTGCATCAGTAGTTCTTCGGCCATCTATCAATTGTGCTGTAATACCTAATGTTTTACACAAACCTGTAGCCAGTTTTCCGCCACCATGAACCAAGATGAATGGTTCTTTCAGTTGATTGAGTTGTTTGAGAAATGCAGATAATATGACATCATCATCAATCACATTCCCACCAATTTTGATAATATGTAAAATGGGTTTATCCATTGCTTTCTAAGATATTTTTAAGAACAGCTTGCGCGGCATACACTCTGTTGTTGGCTTGCTGTTGAACCAAAGAATTAGGTCCGTCCAGTAAAGCATCTGTTAATTCTACATTTCTACGTACCGGTAAACAATGCATGATTTTAGCATTATTACTCATCATCAAGCGCTGTTCATTCAATAACCAATCAGCTCTGTTTAAGTATGGTTTACCATAATCATTGTAGCTTGACCAGTTTTTAACATAAACAAAGTCGGCCCCATCCAACGCTTCATGTTGGTTGTGTGTAATGGTTGCTCCATTGGTAAATTTGGGGTTCAACTCCAATCCTTCAGGATGTGTAATTGTAAAATCAACATCGGCTTTACACATCCACTCACTGAATGAATTGGGTACTGCCTGTGGTAACGCTTTTATATGTGGAGCCCATGTTAACACAACTTTTGGTTTGCGTGTTTGTTTCCAGTTCTCCTGTATGGTAATGATATCGGCAAAACTCTGCAGTGGGTGGCGCGTAGCGGATTCTAAACTTACCACCGGAACTTTGGCGTGTTCAATAAATTTATTCAATAATGTTTCATTATCATCTTCATCCTTGTTTGTTAAAGATGGGAAACAACGTATCCCAATAATATCACAATATTGCCCCATAACAGCAGCAGCATCCTTGATGTGTTCAACAGTTGTTCCATTCATAATGGCCCCATCTTCAAACTCCAAAGCCCATCCTTCTTTATCCATATTCATTACCACTACATTCATGCCCAAGTTGAGGGCAGCTTTTTGGGTGCTTAAACGAGTACGTAAACTTGGATTTAGGAATACCAAACCAATAGTTTTGTGTTTACCCAAATCATTCCATTGATACGGGGAGGCTTTAATATTTAAGGCTTGTTCAACCCCGTGGTTGATACATTGTATATCGTGAACCGATGTAAAGTGTTGCATGTTTGATATAAAAATTAAGTAGTTAAAACTTGTTGGAGTGCTGCGATGAAAGTATCAGCATCTTGTTTTTGTAAGTTTAATGCAGGCAAAATGCGTAAGGTGTTTTTGTTGGATGAAGCACCTGTGAATATTTTGTAGTCGTGCAATAGCTTGTTGCGCAACGGAGCACATGGTTCATACAATTCAATCCCTATCATCAATCCCAAACCACGAACTTCTTTTACCTGTGGAAATTGTTTAACAGCATCCATGATGTATTGTCCCATTGTTCCGGCATGTCCGATAAGTTGTTCAGAAGCAATCACGTCAAGTACTGCAATAGCAGCAGCACACGCCAAGTAATTTCCTCCAAATGTTGTTCCAAGCATACCGTGTTTAGCTTCAAATTTGGGTGATATTAATACACCCGCAACAGGAAATCCATTTCCCATTCCCTTTGCTATCGTAATTAAATCCGCTTGTACATTTGCATGTTGGTGTGCGAAAAAATATCCCGAACGCCCATACCCCGATTGCACTTCATCCAAAATCATGATGGCACCGGTTTGGTCGCATAACTCACGTACTGTTTTGAGGAAAGAAGCACTGGCTGTATATACACCTCCCACACCTTGAATTCCTTCAACAATCACGGCACACACTTCATCGGTTATGTGTTGTTTTAAAGCATCTTCATCATTCAGCGGCAGGAAAGTGATATGCGATGTGTCATTAATGGGTGCAACAATTTTTGGATCATCAGTAGCTGCAACAGCTAAAGAAGTACGCCCGTGAAACGACTGATGAAATGCAATAACCTTTTTACGATGATTATGGAATGAAGCAAGTTTCAATCCATTCTCATTCGCTTCGGCTCCTGAGTTGCACAAAAACAATTGGTAATTGTTATAGCCGGATAAAGTGCCAAGTTTTTCGGCTAATTCATCTTGCAGTGGAATCTTAACTGAGTTGGAATAAAATGCAATTTGATTGAGTTGCTGCGACAGCATCTTTACATAATGCGGATGAGTATGACCAATAGATATCACAGCATGACCACCATAAAGATCTAAATATTGAATCCCGTTCTTATCCCAAAGATTGGAGCCTTCTGCTCTCACCGGTTCAATATCAAATAGGGGATATACATCAAATGGTTTCATGTTAAAATAAATTTGCTTTTAGGGTTAAACCACATTTTTCTTCCAATCCAAACAAGAGGTTCATGTTCTGTACTGCCTGTCCCGATGCACCTTTTAGTAAATTGTCGATGGCAGTATGTATAACCAACTTGCATCCTTCTTTTTCCAAATGCACCAAACATTTATTGGTATTCACTACTTGTTTAAGGTCAATCATTTCTTTGCTTATATGTGTGAATGCAGATGATTCATAAAAGTCTGCATACAGTTTGTTGGCTGCATCTAAATCCATCGAACATTCTACAATGGCGCTCACATAAATACCGCGTGCAAAATCTCCCCGCCACGGAATAAAATGAACAGCTGTTTCCTTTCCGGAAACCTGTTGCAGCGATTCACTGATCTCATGAATATGTTGATGCGTTAAGCTTTTATACGCTTGAATATTGTTACTCCGCCAACTGAAATGTGAAGTCTGCGACAAACTTTGTCCCGCTCCCGTTGACCCTGTAACACCTGTGATGTATGCGTCACTCAGTAATCCTTGTTGGGTCAAAGGCAATAAGGCAAGTTGTATAGCTGTCGCAAAACATCCCGGGTTCGCAATGTTTTGTGCAGATTGAATGATTGATTTATTCAATTCGGGTAACCCATAAACAAAAGATTTGTTGCCCAATTGGCTGCTGGTTTTCAATCGGAAATCCTGCGACAGATCAATGATTTTGATATTATCGTTTATAACAGATTCATTTAAGAATGTTCTGGCCTCTCCATGGCCTACACATAAAAACAAGACATCAATATTTTGATGAAAGTCTATACTGAAAAGCAAATCCGTATCACCAACCAAATCCTTGTGTATATCAGATACAGGCTTTCCTGCACTACTCTTGCTGTGCGCAAAACAAATTTCCGTATTCGGGTGATTCAGCAGTAACCGAATCAGTTCTCCTCCGGTGTAACCTGCCGCACCTATAATTCCAACTCTAATTTTCATGTTGTGCGGCATTTGTTATTTGATGAAAAATGGAGGTCTGGTTACCAAATATTTTACTGAAACCGCGCACATCATTACCGGTCCAGCCATTGTTCATTTCACCATACGTACCAAACTTACCACTCATTAAATCGTTGGCGGATGCAATACCTGTAACCACAAAACGATAAGGATACAATGTGATGAATACATCTCCCGTTACCTGTGCTTGGGAGTTGATAAAGTATGCTTCAATGTCCCGCATCACAGGATCCAATATTTGCCCTTCATGCAACCAGTTTCCATAAAATTGAGCAAGTGTATCTTTCCAGTTAAGTTGCCATTTGGTGAGCACATGTTTTTCCAATTGATGATGCGCTTTGATGATAACCATGGGTGCCGCAGCTTCAAATCCAACACGTCCTTTAATGCCGATAATGGTATCACCAACATGTACATCACGTCCAATACCAAAAGGAGCGGCAAGGGTTTGCAAGTATTGAATGGCCTCAACAGAACGTACAAATGTTTGCTCATTTACAGCAACCAACTCACCTTTTACAAAAGACAACTGAAGTTGTTCAGGCTCTGTTTTGGTAACAGGAGTGGGCCAGGCTTCTTCGGGCAATATTCCGTTTGAGTTCAATGTTTCTTTACCTCCAACACTCGTACCCCAAAGGCCTTTGTTAATAGAATAAGCTGACTTTTCGAAATTCATGGAAACACCTTTGTTCTTTAAATAATCGATTTCCGTTTCGCGACTCAATTTCAAATCACGAATAGGCGTTATGATTTCCATTCCGGGCGCTTGGATGTGAAACACCATATCAAATCTCACCTGATCGTTTCCTGCTCCCGTACTACCATGAGCTATTGCATCTGCATTCAGTTTTTGGGCATGTTCGGCAATATGCAATGCCTGGCTCAAACGCTCGGCACTTACACTTAAGGGATAAGTATTGTTTTTAAGAACGTTTCCAAAAATGAGATACTTCACAATACGGTCGTAATACGATTGTGTAGCATTGATGGTTGTATGTGATGTAACACCTAACGTATAGGCGTGTGCTTCCACTTTTTGTAACTCATCATCGGTGAACCCACCTGTGTTTACAATTACACTGTGTACTTCGTAACCTTTTTCTTCGCTTAAATATTTGGCGCAATAGGTGGTATCTAAACCACCACTAAATCCTAAAACTACTTTTTTCATGTTGTTAAAACGGCAGTAAAAAATGAATGAATGATTTTAACCTGGACGCTTCTTTACGCCCAAAGAGTTTGGAAAAAACATGTTGCTTAAAACGCATTAAACGCTCAAAGCCGGATTTGTTTTCTTCGAAAAATGCTTGTGTTTCTTCGGGTTTGTAATGATCCTTGGGGTCGTATAACATGGCGGTGCACATGCAATTTTTGCGTTCCTTGCTCATCAATATTTCGTAATTCACGCAGCTTTTACAGCCTGCCCAAAAGGCGTCATCATCGGTGAGCTCACTATAGGTTACAGGCTCATACCCCAACTCACTGTTGATTTTCATAACAGCCAATCCTGTTGTTAATCCGAATATTTTGGCATCAGGATAGTTGGTCCTGGAGAGTTCAAAGATCTTGTGTTTGATACGTTTGGCCAATCCACTTTTCCGAAGATGTGGCGACACAATGAGTCCGGAATTGGCTACGTAAGCTCCATGTCCCCATGTTTCGATGTAACAAAATCCGGCCCATTCGCCATCAGTGGTTAAAGCAATTACCGCTTTACCCTCGTTCATTTTTTGTACGATGTAATCCGGACTTCTTTTGGCTATACCCGTACCACGAGCTTTAGCCGAAGAAGCCATCTCATCGCATATTTGTTGTGCATAGGGTGCATGACTATCGCTAGCCACCACCACTATAAAAGTTTGGTGCATATGCAAAATGCTTAAACCAACTTAGCCTTAACGCTAAATTGAGGTTAAATAAATAAAAAGATTAAATGCTATTGTTTTCCGCTACGTAAGCAGAAATGGTATAACGTACGACTAGCGTCTGGTCACGAACGGTGTTCGTAGGTGGATAAAAACTAACTCTTGAGGAGTAGAAAACAAGGACAACACTGTATCAAGAATGATATTAGTGTTAATCGATAGTAAAGACTTGTTTTTTTTCATTTCCGTAATAAATCTGTTGTGTATTTTGTTTGTTATAACATAAAAAAATGTGAGGTGCAAATGTTTAAAATAAAAGGTAACAATAACAAGCATATTTTTGTGATGGCTTATTTTATGCGGGTTTAAATTGATGCCGGAATAAAATTCGGTATCTGTTTTTTCTGAATGAACAAGTTGAGTGCCTCAAGGTAATCAAATTGGCAATTTTAAAAGTATCTTTGTTGCCATTGGAGTCAATCAAACAACATACATTTCTCATCAAACAAAAAGCCGCTGCGCTGGGTTTTACTTTTTGCGGTATCTCGAAAGCTGGTTTTTTAGAAGAAGAAGCTCCAAAGTTAGAACAATGGTTGAAGGACGGCATGAATGGGGAGATGGGGTACATGGAAAATCATTTCGATAAACGTTTAGATCCTCGTTTGTTGGTGGATGGAGCCAAATCCGTTATTTCTTTTTTATACAACTATTATAGCCCGCAACAACAACTGGATCCCCAGGCACCTCGTATTTCGAAGTATGCTTACGGAGAAGATTACCATTTTGTGGTAAAAGACAAACTGAAAGAACTGTTACAGTATATCAATGAAACAATAGGGGAGGTAAGTGGCCGTGCTTTTGTTGATTCGGCTCCTGTATTGGAGAGAGCCTGGGCCGCAAAAAGCGGGTTGGGGTGGGTTGGTAAAAATGCCAATATCATCAATAAAGGACACGGATCGTTTTTCTTTTTGAGCGAACTCATCATTGATCTGCCGTTGGATTATGACAAACCGGCCACCGATCATTGCGGAACCTGCACGGCTTGTATTGATGCATGTCCCACCCAGGCAATTGTGCAGCCCAATATAGTTGATGGCAGTA
Organism: Chitinophaga pinensis; assembly: GCA_943369665.1. GTDB lineage: Bacteria > Bacteroidota > Bacteroidia > UKL13-3 > UKL13-3 > UKL13-3. The sequence continues at coordinate 5,363 of CALRNX020000020.1, read as the reverse complement.
AATGTATTTCGTATTTTACCATCGAGTTAAAAGAGGCCATTCCCAATGAGGTGAAAGGCAAATTTGACAATTGGATGTTTGGTTGCGATGTTTGCCAGGATGTATGCCCGTGGAATCGTTTCGCCACTCCCCATCGCGAGGAAAGGTTTGCACCTTCAAATGATTTGATGCAGATGACCAAACAGGATTGGATCGATATTTCGGAAGACGTTTTTGCCAAAATATTTAAAAACTCTCCGGTAAAAAGAACGAAATACAACGGTTTGAAAAGAAATATTGACTTTATTTACAGCAACGATTAATTATACTTGAACCGTTAATCCCGGTAAGACTTATGCCGATAAAAAAAATTGTAATATATGCGTTTATCCTTGTCGTTACAGGGTTTGATGCGATGGCTCAGATTCAAAAGGATGAATCCGACCCGCTTGGATATGGAATAAAGCTTGGGCTTAATTTTCCGACACTTGGAACCCAATATGATAATATATCGGGGTTGGCCGGTGGAAACCTGGGACTTTTTTTTACAAAAAAAATATCCAATCATTTCTCCTTGTATTTCGATCCCGGATTTTCATCGGTACGTTTCCGCGATAAATCTACCGATACGCGATACAATAATTATTATATAGATGCAGGTGCTTTCACGTATTTTTATCCATCGGCATACAATACCGACTTTGCTTTTATTGGTGGAGTACGCCCATCTTATCTTTTATCTTACAATTCGCAGGTGTTTGAATTCGGGGCATATTCATCACAAACATTGCCTGTAAACCATAATAAAAAAGGAGCCATAGATGCCAGCCTTATGGTGGGGATGAGTGTGGCCTTATCGCCCATCCTTAATTTTGAGCTTACTTATAATCATAGCCTCACCAATAACAACTCGCCAACCCATATTGAGGGCAGACCATCAACTGTTGACCTAACCATTCGCCTCAACGCAGTTGCCCTCCGCAAAAGCATTGATGGCAAGAGTCAGTCGGTTACCGACCAGGTTCAATATTATCATAAAGGGGTATTGTTGGTGATGTTGTTAACACCAAACGAAAAAGAAGTAAAGCGGTTGTTGGCCGACAAGCGCACTGCTGATGCCGAATTATTGGTAAGTGAAGTTTTTGCCCGCAATACCAAAGTTATTAAAGAGTTTAGCCGCAACTACACATTCACTCCCGTTTATTATTTCCTCGATACCAATGTTTACAAAGTGATTTCAGGAAACCTTGATGGGATTTTTGTAAATGGGAATCAGGATCCCGACACTTCTATTAAAGTAGTTACCGACAACTATTTTATTGCAAGTTTTTGTGAAGACATTTCCGATTATACCAAACGCAAACATTTTGGATTGTTTGTGTACGATAAAAAAATGAACCAGTTGGATAAACCGTTTAACCATACCAATCAATTGGCGAGCCCTGTATATGAATATGTAGTAGTGAATAACCAGGAAAACAAAACCCGCAGACCATCCTATATTACAGTTCCTTTCGATAAACTTATTGGGAAATTTAACAGCAGGCTACTCCGTTTTGTGAATTGATGCCGAATTGATTTCACCGTTAATGTTTATTTCGAAATTGAATATTCATTAATGGATTCTGCTTCCCTGTGGGGTTAATCGTTTCATGATCTCCGCTTCACCTTCCAGTATTTGTTCCCAACGTTTTTTAACATATTCTTCGCCCTTGTATTCTTTGGCCAGGTCAATAAACGTGCGGTAATGTCCTGCTTCACTTACCATAAATTCATGGTAGAATTCTTTTAACTCAGGATCGCTGATATTTAAAGACAGTATACGGAAACGCTCACAACTCCTGGCCTCTATCATGGCCAGCAATAACAAACGTTCTGCCACTTGTTCATATCGGTCGCCACCACGCGTAATCAGTTTGAGCAACTCATTTACATAAATGTCTTTGCGTTGTGCACCAAATTTATAACCGCGCTTTTCCAGTTCTTTTAATACCTTCCGGAAATGCCCCCATTCTTCAGCAACAATTGCAGTACATACTTTTACCATTTTTTCAAACTCGGGGTATTGCACAATTAGGGATATACCCGTGGTTGCGGCTTTTTGCTCACAATAAGCATGGTCAATCAGTATTTCGTCAATCGCTTTTTCGGCAGCATTTGCCCAGCGTGGGTCGGTTGCAAGTTTGAGTCCTAACATGCATGCAAAGAAAAGCATAATTTGAATCACAATTGATGCAAAAACGGTTCATTCAGGGCCGCAGTTTTTTTTGTTGAAGAAAGTCCTCTTCAACAAAATATCACATGTTCCCGATTTCGACTCCTGTTATTGTTTTTTACGGATATAGTAAAGTTCCGATTGGATCGATTGTAACTCCTTATTCACCCCCATCAGAATATGGTACAATTCATCAATTTTATGCTGATCCTCTAAATCATGAATCGTTACGGATTCAGAGTTTACCAATTCGGTAAGAGGGATGTCATAAATTTTGGCGATTTGTAAAATACGGTCCCAGGGTGGTGGTGTTTTGCCATTCTCAAGATTTGAGTAACCGGAGTGGCTCATTGGGAATTTTTGGGCAGTTTCGCGCAAGGTCCAGCCTTTCTCAAGGCGTAGTTCCTTGATCTTAATGTTGATGGGTTTCATAGAGGCTATTTGTACAGTTGATTAGCAACTTGTACAGTCAAATGTAGTTTGAGTAGAAACTAAATGCAAATAATTTCGATAGTGTAAAATTTAAAAACTTATGAAAACAAAAAACTATTTCAAAAAAGTAAGAACAAGATCGATCTTACTGGCATTTACTGCGGTTGCATCTATTCCGCTTTTTGCACAAAACACTAATTATGGAACGGGTTCCGGGACGGGAGGGAATTACAATTCCTTTTTTGGTGTAAGTGCGGGCACTGCAACCACCAGTTCAGGTGTGCGAAATGTATTTTTCGGACATTATACGGGTGCCACTAACACAACGGGAGAACAGAACTCTTTTGTAGGTTGTCTTGCAGGTTATAACAACACAACAGGAAGTTTTAATGCTTTTTTTGGGGAGCGTGCTGGAGCAAGCAATACTACTGGAGGGGCCAATACTTATAGCGGGTATTTGTGCGGACAGCTCAATACAACAGGTGCTTATAATACATTTACCGGACACAAAGCAGGATATAATAACACAGCAAGTACCAACTCATTTTATGGTAATGAGAGCGGCTATGCAAACACATCAGGATCCGGCAACGCATTTTACGGCAACCAAAGTGGTATGGCCAATACCACCGCAAGCTATAATTCATTTTATGGAATGCAAAGTGGTAAGGCCAATACTACAGGAGCCAATAATTCATTTTATGGTAATGCGAGTGGTACGGTAAATACTACAGGAGCACAGAACTCATTTTATGGAAATGAAAGCGGTAAGGCAAATACTACAGGAGGGCAGAACTCATTTTATGGACACCAAAGTGGTATGTCAAATACAACAGCAAACGGTAATTCATTTTATGGTTACTTAAGTGGTAGAACAAATACTACAGGAGGACAGAACTCATTTTATGGTTACGAAAGTGGTAAAGAAAATACTACCGGGTTTTCTAATTCATTTAATGGAAGCGGTAGTGGTAAGGAAAATACTACGGGATATGGTAATTCATTTTATGGAGTTTCAAGTGGTCAATTAAACACCACAGGTTACTACAATGTTTTTGTAGGGGCTATTTCTGGTATTTCTAATCAAACAGGTTACGAGAATACTTATGTAGGCGAAGGCGCAGGATATTATGGACAGGAGAATGGTAATTCTGCTCTGGGCTTTTTTGCTTCACCTGCATCTTATGTAAACTACTCAACGGCTATAGGACATCAGGCATATGTTACAACTGATTATACAATTGCATTAGGTGACGCAAATGATCCACCATTACCAATTACTGTTGTTATTGGTAAGACAGCTAGAAGCGGGTACTATTCATTGGAAACCAATGGCGATATCTATGTAAATGGTAATTATTACCCTTCCGACAAAAATTTTAAAAAGAATATCGAAAACTATACCAACGCTTTAGATGTGATCAATAAATTAAGGCCGGTAAGTTATTTCTTTAAAGACGATGTTTATTTTCCGCAGGAAAAAGGAGACAATTCGAAACCTGTAAAAAGAAATTTCGCCAAGGAAGAACAAATCGGCTTTATTGCACAAGAGCTTGAGCAAGTATTGCCAAACATGGTGAGAACGGATAAACATGGTTTTAAAGCCGTAAATTATGATATGCTGTTTGGCGTACTAACCCAAGGAGTTAAAGAGCAGGATGTAAAGATCACTGCACTTGAAACCCAAAACAAAGAATTGATGAACAAACTGGATGCAGTGAATGCTTTGCTTCTGTCTCAACAAGGAAGTGGCAATGCAACAGATACAAAAGGTGGAGCTACCCAAGCCAAAGTAAATGGATATATCAGCTCGGTAACGCCTAACCCATTCAGCACTTCTACCAGCATCAGTTATGTAATTCCTGAAAACTACAAGCAAGCAAGCATTTCGGTTGTATCGGAAATGGGGGTTCAGGCTGCACAAATTGCCATTAAAGAAAGTGGTAAAGGTATGTTCGTGTTTGTAGGCGAAACATTGCAAACAGGTTCTTACTATTGCTATTTAAATGTGGATGGCGTTATTGTTGATTATAAACATATCGTATTGACTAAATAATTCACAGGGACAAATTCATTTGTTAAATCCCGGTTCACCTCGAGCCGGGATTTTTTTGTGTGATTCCCTTTTTTTGTCTTGGCCGCTTTTAATTTGTTGGTTTAATGGGCCGTTCTGGCTATGATTCATGACTACAATCAGGGAATTTATTTATAAATAACTGAAAATAATGTTGGTAAATATAAAACCGTACTTATATTTGCAGCCCGGTTTTGAAAAAACTGGAAACATCTCGGTAGAAAGACTGATGGTTAGAATTATCTCCGCATAACCCGCTCAGCATTGGATATTTTAAAGTTTTTAAAATATTTTTTGTCAAGCACTTGCTAAGCTAATTTATTCCACCTACTTTTGCCGTCCTTTAAAAATAGAGTAAACGAACAAAAGTTTTAATATGCCAACCATACAACAGCTTGTAAGAAAAGGCCGCACAGACATCAACTACAAGAGTAAATCTCCTGCATTAGATTCTTGCCCACAACGCAGAGGCGTGTGTACACGTGTATACACAACAACACCTAAGAAGCCAAATTCGGCTATGCGTAAAGTAGCCCGTGTGCGCTTAACAAACGGTAACGAAATCAACGCTTATATTCCGGGTGAAGGTCACAACCTTCAAGAACACTCTATCGTATTGGTACGTGGAGGAAGGGTAAAAGATTTACCGGGTGTTCGTTACCA
>CALRNX020000019.1:0-37782 GCA_943369665.1 Chitinophaga pinensis | reverse complement strand
GCAACAGCCTTGAGCAATACCGGATCAGACCTAACCCCATTGATCAATACCTCAGGCGAAGTAGATACAGCAGTATTGGGTAATTATGTAATCACATACAGCATCACCGACCAGTTTGGCTTTAATGCCACCAAATACCGTTTGGTACGCGTAATAGATATTACCCCTCCTGTTATCCAAACCAATGCAGGCACCACAACGATCACCCACCAGGTAGGATTACCATACCTTGATCCGGTAACAGTAACAGACAACTATTGGAAAAACATCCAGGCAGTTCGTACCGGAATCATCAATCCACAAACCCCGGGTAGTTATAACCTGATCTATGATGCAGTAGATGGTTCAGGTAACCATGCAGCAAGTTATTTTGTAACAGTAGTTGTAAAAGATCTGGTAGCTCCTGAGGTTATACTAAAAGGAGATAACCCAATGACAGTTGATGTGTTCACCGTGTTTAACGATCCGGGTGTAATCGCCACAGACAATTACTATCCGAATGTGTTCCCTGTTATCACCGATTTACCAAACATGACGGTATTGGGTAATTACACAGTAACCTATACGGTAACAGACGGAGCAGGAAATACAACAGTAGTAACCAGGCTAGTAAAAGTGGTAGACAGAATAGCACCAGAGATTCAGTTGTTGGGTGGTAATCCGTTAACAGTATGCAGATTCGAGAAAAACTATATTGATCCGGGTGTTAAGATCTTAGATAATTACTACACAGAAGCGACACTTTTAGCGAATATGACTACTGATTTTTCAGGAGTAGATTTCTCAAGACCTGGATATTATCTTGTGAACTATGACGTAACAGATCCATCAGGTAACAAAGCAACTCAAACACAACGATTAATTCATGTGATTGAATGTATAACAGGTATTGAAACCGTAAATATGAAAGGTAATATGACAATATTCCCTAATCCAAATAATGGCGTGTTTACAATTCACTCATTATCGAATAAAAATATTGTCTCGGTAAAGGTAATGGACATGCTGGGCAAAACAGTATTGGATATTAATACGAATACAATTGAAGCCGGTGTTGATTTGAGCACAGCCAACAAAGGTCTCTATTTAGTAATGATTAAAAACGAAAGTGGTGAAGAATTCTCAAGCAAGATTATTGTAGAGTAATATTCACCAATAATAAAAAAGCCAACACAAACGAAAATGTGTTGGCTTTTTTTATGTATTTTTTATGCTACTCAAATATCAATTAACAGCTACTACGCTTACGATTTCAGGGATAGCGCTCTTTAACCCATTTTCAATTCCTGCTTTCATGGTCATACCACTCATTTCACAACTGCTGCAATTTCCTTTAAGGCGTAACCTTACTTCCATTTCCTTAGTCACTTCTACCAACTCCACGTCTCCACCATCGGCATGTAAAAATGGACGCATTGAGTTTAATGCTATTTCAATTTTTTGAATCATTTCAGCTGTTTTCATATCCGTTCAAAATTACACTATTTTATATTCAATTAATTAGCATTGTTGATTGCCAATTGCTGAGCCACCTGTTTGGCTATTTCTAAAAACACGATGCGGGCAGGATTTTGCTCATCCAAAACAGCCGGCATACCTTTATCTCCGCCCTCTCTTACACCTTGCACCAAAGGCACCTGACCCAATAAACCTACATTTACCATATCAGCCATCTTTTGTCCCCCACCTTCTCCAAAAATATAGTATTTATGATCAGGCAATTCTGCGGGTGTAAACCAACTCATATTTTCAACCACACCTAACATTGGGATTTTTTGAGGCAACATATCAAACATAACTGCTGCTTTTTTTGCATCAGCCAATGCTACATCCTGTGGGGTCGTAACCAATACAACTCCACTTACAGGTACAATTTGAGCCATTGTTAAATGAATATCACCTGTACCAGGAGGCATATCCAACACTAAATAATCGAGCTCTCCCCAATCCGTATCGTTCACAAACTGACGTAAAGCAGAAGAAACCATAGGCCCCCGCCAAACAACAGCTTGATTAGGATCAATCATAAACCCAATTGACAATAATTTAATTCCATGCCGTTCGATGGGCACCATTAATTGCTTACCCTCCACTGTTCTCATATCAGGTGTTTCATCATGCACACCAAACATTATTGGAACCGATGGACCATGAATATCCGCATCCAACAAACCGACTTTAGCCCCCAACTCATGCAACGCTAAAGCTAAGTTTGACGAAACGGTACTTTTCCCAACACCACCTTTTCCCGAAATGACAGCAATGATATTTTTAACTCCTGGTAACACTAATTTATCTTGCCTGTTGCTGGTAACATTTGCCGTCATTTCAACATTCACATCCAAATCCACTGAAACAAGTTGATGAATCGCATCAATACAATCCTTTTCCATTTTTTCCTTTAGCGGACAGGCAGGAGTTGTAAGAACAATTTTAAACGATACCTTATTGTTATCAATTACAATATCCTGGATCATATTGAGCGAAACCAAATCCTTATGTAAATCAGGCTCTTGAACAGTACTTAACGCCTTTAAAATATCTTGTTGGGTGATCATTATTTGTATAACAATTAAAGATGCAATTTAGATTAGTTAGTATACAAAAAAAGCTCAATAATTATTGAGCTTTTATCGGGTTAGTAAGAACATAGGCTTACTACACAAATATCTTTATATCAATACAATACAAAAATCATCAGTATGCCAGATCACCCCACAAATTCAAATTCCATGAAAGGGTTCGAGTTCAGGGAAACGTTTTTATCTCTATACAAAAGCAGAAATGGTAGTTGTATTTGGGCATTTTTTATGCTCCAACTATATCATTTCTCTCAAAGAGTTGGTTCCATACTAAATCTTACTTGCAAGGTGTTTGTTTTGCTTTAATAACTAGAAGGGTTCATTGTTTGTAAAACACAAAAACAGGGAGAATCCTCCCTGTTTTCTTCTATCAAATATCAACTTTAACTCACAAATTGATATTTTACTCTTCTCCATCACAATAACAAAGGAAAGTATTGATAGCACTACTGTTTGATTATTTTACTAACTGTGCGTGAATCATTGTATTGAATTGAAACAAAATAGACTCCATTTTTAAGATTTGATGTATTAAGCAGAAGTGTGTTCACTCCCTTGCTTAATTCAAGCTTTTCTATCGAAAGTGTTCGCCCTGTAATATCTATTACTTCCAATATTATAGATGATGGATCGGATAGTATAATAGAAGCATATGATTCATTGCTGAATGGATTAGGGTATATAACTATTTCTCCATCCGCTTTTTTATACTCTTTGTGCACAATTACTATTTTTGAGTACTCAAATGAACCATTATCATCAACCATTTTCAAACGATAGAATGCAGTATTACTTTTTATAAAAGCATTTTCATCACTTAATTGGTAATTGCTAATTGAATTGGTATTCCCATTTGCTGTGATTTTACCAAGTATACACCAGGTCTTGTTATCAATTGAACGCTCCACTGTAAAATGGTTGCTGTTTAATTCACTTGCGGTAGCCCATGTCAGCAATACATCCTTCTCTCTAGCACCTGCTAAAAAAGAGAGAAGTCTCACTGGTAATGGATTATTCATATTCGTCCCTGTTAACAGAAATACAGTATCTGTCATTAGTGATCCCAGTATTTTTTTAGTAGAAATATCAATATTACTTGTATTTAAGTCAAGAGACCAAGGATCTATACCTATCTTTTTGATTGGTCTCAATTCTATCTCCGAAGAGTTCGTCCCCATCCACTCATCCTTGTAAAACAGATCAACACTAAACAAAGGATTAAGACTTCCCATTATATTAGTAGATATGTAATTGTACATATAATTATCTTCATTAACGATAGTAGGAGGTTTTTCACCACTATATTGTCTTAAAACCACACTTGTCGGTATAGTAGATGTGGCATCCCAATTGAGGTTTGCCACTGAGTCTTCTCCAAACAAAAATGATTGAGTAAATCCAGCTACAGGAATGGAAGGTACAGCTACCGCCATTGGAGGAATAGAGGTAGGAGTAAACTCATATGCTCCGATATCGGGAACACCTTCAACAGGGGTTAACGGTCTGCTTATCCCATTAATATCTGTAAGAATGATAGTAGAGTCTAAGTGTCTACCTCTTCCATTGAGTGCCCAACTGGCAGTATCAGATGGATCCGGATTCAAATAATTTGATGTGAGTAAATTAGGCAGATAACTAAGTGAATTTGAGTCTTGAGAGGTATTCCGCTTCCACTCACTCAATGTTTGTATGAAATTACCGCTACCAAAACTTCCAATAAAACCATTTCCATTAGATGACCATAACAGGTTATTTGAAGATTCAAACAGACCAAGTACATTTGAATAAATAGCAAAATGCCTAGCATTGCCCGATTGAGTTGCCGTAATATTCAGGAATGCATTATTTCTGATATTTGCACCGCCATTATTTCCAATCCACATAGCAGCACTTGAAATATTAAGTGTTGTGCCTGATGTAATCAATACTGTATTGTGAAAATAGTTCGCCTGCCCAATTCCGGTTTGATTATGATTGATACCCCTTAAAAAAATGTTGGCATTAGCCGAGGATGTATTTCCAGAACTCAAACCAAAAACAACATTATTGATTACTGATGCCGTGCTATTGATTCCTAAATCTATTCTTATCCCGTGAACTCCTCCTGAAGAAGATGTTGATGTAGATGTTCTCCTGATATTATATACCTTATTGTTTTTAATAATTGCCCTCCCAAGTGGAACCAAGCTTGTATTATTAAGATAGATCCCATGAACTATTGTGGTTGTAACTGTTACATTACGAACAATGCAATTAGAAACTTCAATATCTTTTTGATTAACAAGTTGTATCCCGTATGCAGTTGTAGATCCGTTTCCTATATCATTTGAGTTTACTCCTCCAATAATTGTAGAATCAGCGCCCGTTGAGGTTATGAAATTACTCGAATCAGGAAATTGGGCTGATCCTGTTAAAAGAATACCATTATAGCTGTTTACTACTTTAACATTTTCATAGCGATTATGATGATTCCCCTCAAAAGAAGATCCCGATTCATAACCACCGGCAAAAGCAATAGCAGATTGTACAATACCAATAGACATCTTATTACTTCTGTTGAGGTTAATTCTAGCATTTTTAATTGTATTGTTGCATGAACCTTTCTGTGTAGTCGAGTTATTAATTAGTTTGTAACCATATTCCATTTGGGATACATTATCCAAATTTGAACCATCATCGTTCACATCAATCCCATCAAAAGAAATATGACTTGCTCCATTTATTGCAAATACGGCATCAGAGTTTCCAACTCCATTAACACCGTTAACAATCGGATTATTTCCTATTCCATTCCTTTGAAAAAGGATAGGAGATAAAGCATTACTCCCAAACACCTCCGATAAAACAAGTGGCTCTTGTTCGAATATCAGGCCGGCCGTAACGTTAAAAGTAACCGGCCCGCTAACTCCTCTTATTGTCAAGGCCTCTTTTGCTGCTGTAAAACTCTTAAAATCAGCAGAACCTATCGTATCTATAATATAGGTTCCATTTAATGGGCTACCTAAACGAATTATAATAGTATCGTTAAACATATTCCCATCAACTGAACCATTTGGATTACTTGTGAAAATTTTAAGTTCATTTATTCCAGTTGCAATATTAATTTGATTGACACCTGAAAATAGCACTGTGCCAGTATCGCATGTGTTCAAAGATCCCGTCCATAATTGAGTAACAGGACTGTTGCCATTAAGCTGATAACTTACATTAACTGAAGTAAGTACCTGTTGCCCATAATTTTTAATTTTAATGCTTAAATCTTGTAATCCTAAACTAACTGGAAAAACAGGATCTATTACCGATACAACAGAAGCATCATCTGGACTTGGATTAATTTCATATGCACCGATATCCGAAGGTACATTCCTTGGGGTTTGGTTAATATCCGTTGGTATTAAAAGACTAGCAGTCCCTTTTAAACAAGGATTGGCTGTTATTAAAGACGTATCATTCAAAATACCAGGATCGACCGAAATTGAATTAATATTAAACCCATTTGCACCATTAAAATTTGCTCCGTTAAAATATTTACTGGATAGATTAAGAAAATTCTTTGCCGGGTCTGACGAAATAAAATTATTATAATCCATTGTCGATATTGCAATTGTTGGATTCGGCAGAATCGGTAAAAATTGTACAGGATCTTTATCCACAATAAAATTATTATTGAGTATATGACATCCGGCCCCTCCGGTTGAAACGACACTGGCGCTTGTGGTATTATGATAGATAAGAAAATTCTCCATACTGGTTATGGTCATACTAGGACCGGGGCCCGCTATCACATTGTTGATAATCTTCCCTGGAGTAGTTGCTCTATTTGGAACCTGATTGAGACTAATTCCAGTACTCAGTCTCCCATTCCATATTTTGTTTCCTACTATTTCTATATTATGGTTTGTCGCAGGATCATTAGCGAATAATCCTCCACAATTAAAAAGATCAATAGCCGAGGGATAACTATAATCATCATCCCTATTACTCATGATTGTATTATTATAGATCTTCAACCCAATAAAAGTTTCAAAACGTATTCCGTATCTGAACATATTGGTGAATACATTATTTGTAACCCTCCACGCTGAGGATACAGGTTGTGTGAGACTAGGAAAACTAGACCCGAAAATACATCCATACCCATTATTAAAAAGATTGGAATCAATTTCAACACTATCAACCCGCTGCAGGTTAGGTGCTCCCGAAATTGTTGTGATAATCCCATAAAGTTGATCTGAATAAGAATTTGGAGAACCTGTATTTATAACACAGTTTTTAATACGAATATCTTTGATATTAGATCCCGATAACTGGATATTCCACCCCTTTTCTGAACCGAATGGAGTATTGATTGTAAGATTCTGAACACGCACAAAACTGTTACCAATCATTATAGTATGTAGTGTGGTATCTGAATTTGGACTTTCGATTGTACATAATGCTGCATTACCACCATCAAAAGTTACAGTATTCGATGACGATAAACCTGCTATTGCAGTGTCGAGATTTAACTTTTCATAATACACTCCAGGGTTTATGTTAAATGTAACAGGTCCATTCACACCCGCGGCTAATAAATACTTACCGGCATCAGTAAAACTGGAAAATGTTGAACCTGAAACACCAATAGTATATGTCCCGTTAAGCGGTTTTAAATAGTCTACAACTATTGTATCGTTGACTAAGTTATCATCAGAGATCCCTCCAGGTTCACTGGTATAAGCGATAACATGATCAATACTGTCAATATTAATCTTGTCCCCACCAGAAAACGTTACGGTATGCACATCACACGGATTCAACGTATAGGTAACTGTTTGCAATATGGTTGCCAGGCTATTTAGCTGATAACTTGCTGTAAAACTGCTTATACTTGAACTACCGACATTTTGCACAAGCATCGTAAGGTCTTGCAATCCAGCAATGACCGGTTTTACCGGATTTGTTAGTTCAACTATCCTTAGGTCATTATTCTTAGCTACGAACTCCTCACTACCGATATCTGGTGTTACCGATCGAAGACTCCCATTAATATCAAAAGGTATAAGTGAAGTCAAATTCTCTCCTTTTGGGGCACACCCACTTAACAACAATGAAGTGACAAGGTCAATATTAGGATAAGCATAGTATGAAGAACTACCTCCTGCAGCTGGTGTCTGAAAATTCCATTCGAAATAATCTCCCGAAACTCGTGTAATCAAGGCATTGACAGAAGCATTGTAATAAATGTTATGATCCAGTACACTGTTATCTGGAAACTGAACAAGATAAACCACTGAGCCACCTGCCGATCCTCCAGTAAGTTTAGCAAGTGTGGCAAAAATATTGTTTTTAATAAGGGCTTTTCCCGAAGAGCCTCCAGGAAGAGAAACACTAATGCAATTATCACTACCGTCATTTTCCATCACAACAGTATTATGATACACTTCAACAAACCCACTGTCTGCGGCAGTCATCGAAATTTCAATACCTTTGTTTCTAAAACCCTTAGCAATTGAATTATTATAAATACGAACGGGAAAATCGGGCCTGCTGGATCCATGATAGTATATTCCTGACCCACCATAACTAAGGTTGTTACCAATAATCTCCTGAGCAACAACACCGTAATCATTTGAACAGTCAGACATATTAATGCAACTATACCCCGTTCCCTTTTTTAGGGAAACAGTATTATTAAGAATACCAATACCACTATTCAAGTATTGTATATAAATACCACCTGCCGAACATTCTTTAATGATATTACCTCTAACAAAGTACCCTTTATTATAGATAATTGAACGATCATAATTTCCTCTTATTCCAATTCCATAAGCTCCTCCAGTAATTATGTTACTGTCAATTTCAATTGAGTCTGCATTATGATCTGCATAGATACCATTACCATCAGAGGCTCCTGTAATGACTATTCCATATAAACCACTGCCTCCGCCAAACGTCACACTGCATTTTTTAATGAAACAACCTGTTCCTGCATCATCAGTATTGTTGCCTATTATCGCAAAGGCACAATTACCGTCAGTTGAATTGTTAACAATAGAAATATTCCTGACTCCCACATATTTGCATTGATCCAATCTAAAGAGAGCTTGTGATGACAAACTTCCTGTAATCGTTGTTGTGGAAGCATCACCTCCGTCAAACGTTACAGTGTTCAAAAAGCTGGTTCCTACAATACTAGGAACAATAATGGCCGAATTAACCGGATAAATACCCGGTGCTACTTGAAAAATTACCGGACCACTTACTCCAAATGGTGCTGTGTTATTAAAAGCATTTGTATCAGTGCGCGAACCTATGCCGGAAAGAAAAGCAATAGCCGAAGAAAAATTTCTAAAATTAGTTACCGAAGGAGCTTGAAGTGAATCTATTGTATATATTCCTGATAATTGAACCGCATTTACTTTTTGTGTGACAACAAATAAAATAATGAGTGAATAAAAGAGTAATTTTTTAGCTTTCATGTTTTCTCTGATAAATGTGAATAATCAAATGTGAAAATACACAACATGAACCTGCCTTATTAAACTAAAAGACTGAACTCCCTTTTTTAATGCTTTAACTGCTTTTTTTTTTCTTTGAAAGTTTTTTTGCTTAATGAATAAGATATGAAAGAATTAACTATTTAGCCAATTTCTAAATTCAGTTGCTCTTTTTGCGCTAATAATCATTTCACTTTTGGAAGGTGGGTTTGTTTCAATTTGTATCTGTCCGCTATCGAGCCGCTGCATATGACTGATGGCTTTTATATTGATAATGAATTGCCTGTTGAGTCTAAAAAACTCCTTCGGATTCAACCTTTCCTCAAGTACCTCCAGTGTACCATCCAACACATGTTGCTGCTTATCTTTGGTAGTAAGCATTAGGTACCTATTCTCAATATGAAAATAGGCAACATCTTCTACATCAAGCGTAATCATTGACGAACCTGAATGGAGCAACAGTCTCTTTTGATAGTCCTTATAAATATCAAATATTTTCGGATTTATGATCTCATTTTGATTGTCATTCTTATATAGAAAATCATATTTCTGCAGGGCGGCCTTTAGGCTATCCAAAGTAACAGGCTTGAGTAAATATGAGATACTATTCACCTCAAAAGCCCTGGACAAATACTGATCGTATGACGTGGTAAAAATAACCGGGGTTTTTACCTGAACATGATCAAATATCTCGAAACTAATACCATCTCCCAACTGAATATCCAAGAAGATAAGATCCGTTTGATTGTTCCGCAGCCAATCAACAGCTTCTTCAATTGTACCTATTTTATTGAGTACTCGAATCCCTTTTTCTGTAAGTGCAAGCTGGTTTTCGAGGTGCCTTGCTGATGGCTTTTCATCTTCTATAATAATACAATTCATATTTCTAATATTTCAAACAATTGCAGAAAATGCTTCTTTTACTAGTGGTAACTTAACGATATAAGCCGTGTGTGTTTTAAAAAAAATGGGGGGCCTTTTTGTTACCAGTTTATATCGCTCTTTAATATTTTCTTGTCCTATACCTGTTGAAACAATCTGCGAAAATTTCTTCTGAAGGTTATTCTGGATAACAATACTGTCGTCCTCAATATGCAATTCGATTGTGAGTTTTCGATTGTCGGAAATTGTATTATGCTTTATAGCATTTTCAACTACCATCTGAATGCAAAAAGGGGGAACAGAATATTTATACATCTTCGAACCCACATCCAAATTTAGAATCAAATTATCCTCAAAACGTACTTTTTGCAAATAGAGATAATTCTCCACCACCCGCATTTCATCTTTCAGGGTCACCAATTTTAGGTTTTCCGTTTGAAGTATAACCCGATACAGTTCCGAAAATCGTTCAATAAATTCGAGAGCTAACTTAGGCTTATCATTCATTATTGAGGCTAATGTGCTAAGACTATTGAATAGAAAATGCGGGTTTATTTTACTTTTTAATACTTCATATTTGGCTTCAGCATTTTCTTTAAGTAATTTAACATTATCATTTTCGATTAATGCCTTTTCTGCTTTAAGATGTTTATTGTGAATGCGTTGTTTAAGAACACTGTTTCGAGCTACTACTATGCCAATAACAAGAATGAAAGTGAATATTAACAAAATCAGGTTTCGCTTTAATTGCTCCTTCTCTATTCTTGCTTGAGCAATTTCAGTATCTTTATTGAGCGCTTCAATCTGTTTATCCTTCTTTTCTGCTTCGTATTTAACTTGCATTTCGTTCATTTGCCGGGTTACTCTCTCATTAAATGCATCATTCATCAGAGAAATATACTTCTCCTTGTACTCAAGAGCTTTCTCCAAATCATTCAGCTTAACATATATTTGGGAAATGGCTTTATACAAGTCTAAAAACATCCTTTTTAGATTACTTTCTGTGGCCAAATTCTCTGCTTTCAAAAAATAATTTAATGCTTCCTTGGTTCTATTCTCCCGAAGACAAACCTCCCCCATTGCCCGGTAGCAATCAACCAAATCTTCCATATTCTTAGCTTCCGAAAGAGCCCTACCATAGCAAAGCTTTGCATCTTGTAACCTATTAAGTTGCATGTAGGCATCTCCCATATTAATAAAAGGAAGATGCAACCCCATCTTGGATGGAAACTGCTTATGTACATCAATTGCTTTAGTACAATAATAGACACTTAACTTAGGTTGCCCTTGAAGCCCGGCAAGTGCACCCATATTGGTGTACAATAATGCCAGATCTTTATTCTGATGATTTTTTATTCTGATATCTAATATCTTTTTAAAAATTTTCTCTGCTAGTGCATATTGTTTAATTTCAATGTAAGTACTCCCCAAATTATTGAGTACGTCTGCCCTTAGTCCTTCCTCATGATACTTTTCTGCTATGCGAAGAGCTTGAAATCGAAGAAAGATAGCACTTGAAAAATCATGCAATAATTGATACGCAGACCCCTTTGCGTTAAGTAATTTGATATTTAACTCTACCTCCGCAGGCCCTATTATACTCAAAGCTTTGTTGTAGTATTGAATAGAGGATTCTGGATTAATTGTTTCGTAGCATCCTCCAATTTGCAACAACAATCTGGCTGTTTGTGTTTGAGATTTGGCCGTTAATAATTCCTTTTTAAGGCTATCAATAATATGATTAGATTGAATTTGAATATTAGTTAGTTGCTCCGCTTTCAAAATAAAAACAGCAAAAAGTAAACTTAACAATAAGAAAAAAGATTTATTGTGTGACATTGTTAATTTAAATTTTCAGGAACATTTATTGAAAGTCATTTCATCATTGTAACTATCCGTACTTATAACGAAACTATTGTTCAAAAGTTGAATTGCAATAAAGTATGGTATATATTTATTCTGAGAATACCGACTATTAACCCATTTTATTCCTCTTCACAGTTAAAAGCTACACAAATAATTTGTTCTACATACCATCATATTCCATAACTGTGTCATCATTTTTAGTGATTTTTTTCATAATGCGTATATCTCATTACAGGCTATACATCAACAACCTCAGCATAAATAAATATGATCTTAAAAAATGGATGCATGACGATACTCGAAAACATATTCGCAGAAGAAAGGTTCAGGATCGCTTATGAAATTTTTATGAATACCGTTATTGAAAGATATTGAGTTCCTAAGTTTTTTCTGCTAATGCATTAACCTCAGTTTTATGGGTCTTTTTACTTGATTTTTAGTGCCGCCAACTGACAGAGCTAATATTTAAAAGGCTTTCCATCAATAAGTGATACAAACTGACACAATCTGTTTTTTTGTAAATTCAAAAGCCTTGCTAACTTAATGTTAGCAAGGCTTTTCTTAAGTCGGGGTGGCAGGATTCGAACCTACGACCTCCACATCCCAAATGTGGCGCGATACCAGGCTACGCTACACCCCGATTGGTATCTATTTTATGACCCTGCGGAGAGGGAGGGATTCGAACCCTCGGTACCGTTTCCAGTACGCATGTTTAGCAAACATGTCCTTTCGGCCACTCAGGCACCTCTCCTTCTCCTTACAAAGGACTGCAAATGTAAGGATGTCTGATTAAAACGCAAGTATTTCGTAGATATTTTTATTTTTATCCTGCATTTTCTTTTACCATATCATTTTGTGTAAAACCTATTTTTCTGATTACTTGAATTTTACACCAACCTTATACAACCTTATTTAATTTACGGAATCTATCTTTAAACTTAGCATCGTATTTTAAATACACCTAAAACCCTCTCGTCATGGCTAAAGATAAACCCACCAATTATAAATTCCGAGATTTGAAAGTATTCGGATCTACCGAATGGTTAGCGAACAATGAAAAAAAGTATAGACTGGTTTATGATGAAGCTGAATGTACTTTTTTATACTGCGAACTATCCTTCTTCAATAAACTCTTTGATGAAGAGGATTGGGAGATCAGGATTAATCTTAAATGCGTGAACAATATTGATGGAACCGAAATATGCAGCCTGGTTGCCGATCGAACCATCAAAAAAGATGAAAATATCGTTTTTGTGCGTGAAGGCTGGGGCGTTAAAACATCGGGAGTATACTGGAAGGCCGGAATATATAGATGGGAAGCCTGGATCGACAGCGTTTTAGTCTCCGAAAAACTGTTTCATATCGAAGATCAGGGAATCATCTCCGAAACAGTTAATCCATATTTTTCAACACAAACAATTCGCCTTTATGAAGGACCAGACAGCAATGTACCCAAAAAAGAACGCAAGTACCTTGTAGCCTTCAACAGCAAAGAAACGAGATATGTTTGGGTGGAATTAACTGCCGAAAACCTTGTTAAATCAAAAGATACTTGGGCTTGCGAACTGTTTTTTAATTTCAGAACGCACAGCGGACAACTTAAAGGGAGCATTGATAAAATATTTCAGGTAAGCACCAAAGAACCCACTTTTGAATGTTCTATTGGGTGGGGTGCCGACCAAAAAGGAACATGGGGAAATGATATTTACTCTGTTGATATTGTTTTTATGGACCAGATCATTGCGTCAATACCATTCGAAGTGGGCGAAATATTTATTGATGAAAAAGACATGCCCCGTGTCCCCGTTAAACCTAAAAACAAACTGCCTGAGAAAGTCCAAAAAACAAGCGATAATTCATTCGATTCTGTAATCAAAGAATTGGATGAATTAATTGGTTTGGATTCGATTAAAAAGAAGGTAAAAGAGTATACAACCTATCTTAATTTTATTAAACTGCGTAAAGAAAAAGGATTTGAGGATACTGATAAAATAAACTTGCATGCTGTATTTACTGGAAACCCGGGAACAGGAAAAACAACTGTTGCCAAAATGCTTGGAAAAATATACCACGAACTCGGGCTACTAAGCAAAGGTCATGTTGTTGAAGCCGACAGAAGTGATCTGGTAGCTGAGTATATCGGGCAAACAGCTCCTAAAACAAAAGAGGTGATCAAAAAAGCACGTGGAGGGATTTTGTTTATAGACGAAGCTTATGCGCTTGCACGGAAAAATGATGACTCGAAAGATTTTGGAAAAGAAGCTATCGAAATATTACTCAAAGAAATGAGTGACGGAGATGGAGACCTTTCCATTATTGTAGCAGGATATCCGGAAGAAATGGATAATTTTTTGGAATCAAATCCCGGATTAAAATCCCGCTTTAATATGTACTATGATTTTCCGGATTACACACCTCAGGATTTAATGCTGATAGCCGATTATACGGCTCAAAAAAGAGGCATTATGTTTAGCCCCGAGGCCCGTGAGTTGATGTATAAAAAATTAGTGGATTCATATCGCGAACGGGATAAAAGTTTTGGTAATGCCCGATATGTGAATTCATTAATGGATGAAAGTAAAATGAACATGGGCTTGCGTTTAATGCAACAGGATAATCCAAATGATTTAAGCAAAGAAGAACTATCAACCATTACACCTCTGGATATACAGAAGATTTTTAATGCCAAACAAAAAAACCTTGCAGATATTCCGATTGATGAGGAACTTCTCAAATCGGCTATCAATACACTGCATGGAATGATCGGTTTAAATAACATCAAGAATGAAATTGATGAATTGGTGAAACTGGTACGTTTTTACAAAGAGATCGGAAAAGACATTCGCCAGAGCTTTTCATTACATGCTGTATTTACAGGAAATCCCGGAACCGGAAAAACAACCGTTGCCCGTTTACTCGCACAAATTTACAAAGCACTCGGAATATTGGAGCGTGGTAACCTAGTTGAATGCGACCGTCAGTCGTTGGTTGGTGGATATGTTGGACAAACAGCATTAAAGACCAACGAAATTCTCAATAAAGCCATGGGAGGCGTTCTTTTTATTGACGAAGCTTATGCATTAAGTGAAGGTGGTGAAAATGATTTTGGAAAAGAAGCTATTGAAACGATCCTTAAAAAGATGGAAGATAACCGTGGTGAATTTGTAGTGATCGTGGCAGGATATACCGAGAACATGAAACATTTCTTAGAATCGAACCCCGGCTTACATTCCCGATTCGATCGTAATTTTCATTTTGAAGATTACCAGGCGGAGGAACTTTATGAGATTGCTGTCAAAATATTAGCTAACAATAGTATTACTGCCGATGAAAAGGCGCTCAACCATTTAAGATCTTATCTTGAATTTATATCAAAAACAAGAAGCAAATTTTTTGGTAATGCACGTAATGTTCGAAAAATTATTGAAGAATCGATCAAGAACCAGCATTTGCGTTTGTCAAAAGTGGATGCACAACATCGTACCGTTGATATGATTCATCAATTACAATTGGAAGATGTAGAAGAGTTTGTAATCGATTATTCAATAGTTGCCGGCAATAAATCAATTGGCTTTAAACAAAACAACAGTTAACGATATCTTTGTCGAATGTTTTCTCACAAAAAATTCGTAAACGCACTCGTTTTCCTTATTTCCATTCTTACAGTAAACCTGATAACTGACAGGATTGAAACTTTTTTATTAAAGTATAAACACATTATGCATCCGGCAAAAGCTACCTTGATCGGAATGCTGATAACCGCTTTAGTCCTCTATCCGGCATACATGTGGATTGATGACATGGGTGAAAAACTAACGAAATCATACTTTAAAGCAGGAAAAAATGCTGCAGGAAAAACCATTGGGGTGATCGTTACATTTATGATCGGAATGGGAATTTTATTCCAATTCTATTTACACTTATGGTTTGGAATTTTTGTGTGGGATCTATTCTAATGTATTAAGGCATCAATTTTTCGAAGGGTATTCTCTGCATCAATTGGCTTTGATAAAAAGTCATCAAATCCCAATTCAACAAATCCCTTTCCACTTTTCGACACGCCTGATGCAGAATATGCCAAAACAGGAGTTGTGCTATTCGAGGCACTTGCCCTGCAGAGTTGCAACACTTTTATGCCATCCCTTTTTCCGCCCAATCGGATATCAGTGATTATTAAATTAAATGCAGATCCCTCGATCAGGTCAGTGGCCATTTCCAAATTCTCAGCAAAAGTCAGTATGTATTTCTTTTCTAAAAAAATTCTCAATAACTCCCGATTGATTAGCTCGTCTTCAATAATTAAAATCTTCTTCCGTGTCGCCATAATACATTTACAAATTTAACTTATATTAAATAACCGCCAACTATTTTATTAAACAGCATCAAATACAGCTAAATAATTCTCGTCATATCCAAATTGTTTTTACCGCACAAAATTCGAGCAAGCCATTCGGTCCCATTTCTCTGCCGAACCCTGATTTTTTTACCCCTCCGAAAGGGAAGGCCGTATGAGAGCGCGTAACCGCATTAATAAAAACCTGCCCCGATTCAATTTCATCAGCTATTTTTTGAGCCTGCTCAACATTTTTGCTCCAAATAGTTGCACCCAAACCGAACTCAGTATCGTTTGCCAATAATATGGCCTCATCAATGTTTTGAACAACATAAAATGACAAAACCGGTCCGAACAATTCTTCTGAGTATGCAACAGCATTTTTAGGGATATCTCCCAAAATAGTTGGCGGATAAAAACATGTTCCCATATGGTTAAAATCGGCTTCATATAAAACAGTTGCTCCTTGCTCTATACTGCGAGAAATCTGGCTTGCAAGTTTTTCCTTTAGGTCCAAACGTGCAAGCGGACCGATATGGGTATGTTCTTCCATTGGGTTGCCGAGAATGAGTTTTTCCATTTCTGTGATCAGCATTTGCAGAAAGACATCAGCTATACTTGCATCAACAATATAACGCTTCGAAGCAATACAACTCTGTCCGTTGTTTTGGAAACGTGCGCTTACTGCATGTTTTATTACCAGTTCCAGATCAGCATCGGCCAATACAATAAAAGGATCGCTCCCACCCAATTCCAATACTGATTTTTTGATGTACTTAGCTGCCTGGCTTGCAACTGCTGAGCCAGCCATTTCACTTCCTGTTAGGGTACAGGCGTGAATCCGTTTATCGCCAATAACAGTTGCAATTTGTGTATTATCAATAAATAACGTTTGAATAATTCCGTCACCCAGGCCTGCTTCATTTATTAATTGCTGCAAAGCCAATGCACATTGAGGTGTATTGGGTGCTGGCTTCACGATCATTGTATTGCCACTCATTACTACCGGAATTGCGCTTCTTATAATTTGCCAATAAGGGAAATTCCACGGAAACACTCCTAATACGGTTCCGAGAGGTTCGTGTTTTGTGATTACTTTTCGGCCATCCGTATGCAGCGTTTCGGTGGATTGCAAAATAGCTTGCGCATTCGCTGCATAATATTCACAGGCTGTTATACATTTAAGCACTTCCAATTTCGCCTCGGCAAGTGTTTTTCCCATTTCCAAAGTTGCCAATTGCGCCAACTTAACATGGTTCTCATTAATTTTTGTTGCCAAGGTCAACATCCTATTTCCCCGCTCACTGACTGGCATTTGTTTCCACTTTTTTTGTGCAGCACCGGTCAATGTTAATGCATGCTCTATTTCTGCATTGGTGGCGAGTGCAAATGACGCCTCAAGTTTTTGTGTATATGGATTGATGGTTTGAAACATATAATAATTGGGTGTAAAAAAAATTACCACAACGTAATCAAACATTGTGGCAATCGTTATAACGTACAAATACGTTAAAAAGGTTTAGGCAATGTTTAAAATTGTATGTTCGATAATATCGCAAGCCTTATTGATTTGCGCTTCCGTAATAACCAAAGGTGGTGCAAAACGAATAATATCACCATGTGTTTGTTTGGCCAATAACCCGTTCTCCTTTAAAGCGAGGCATACATCGTAAGCCGTTTTATTATTGCCAAACGGTTTAATAACTAAGGCATTTAACAACCCTTTTCCTCTCACAGTGACAATCAGATCGGTTTTGGTTTTTAAGATTTCCATCTTATCCCTGAACAATTGTCCCATTTTGGTTGCATTCTCAGCAAGGTTCTCATCCTTCAACACCTTTAGCGCAGCCATGGCCACCGCACACGCCAATGGATTTCCTCCGAAGGTACTTCCATGTTCACCCGGTTTAATGCACAACATAATTTCATCGCTGGCTAAAACAGCAGATACCGGCAATACACCTCCTGAAAGGGCTTTCCCCAATATCAACATATCCGGTTTTACATTTTCGTATTCGCAAGCCAACATTTTACCTGTACGACACAATCCTGTTTGCACTTCATCTGCTATCATCAGCACATTGTATTGTGTACATAACTTTCTGACACCGGCCAAATACCCATCATCAGGAACCACAACTCCTGCCTCACCCTGTATGGGCTCGAACATAAAGGCAGCAATGTTTTTATTCGATTTAAACTTATTTTCAAGAGCCTCAAGATCATTATACGGAATGAGACTGAAACCCGGCATATATGGACCAAAACCTTTAAAACTACTTGGATCATTCGATGATGAAATAGCAGCCATGGTACGTCCCCAGAAATTTCCTTCTACAAAAACAATTTCCGCCTTATTTTCTTCAATCCCCTTTACCTCATATCCCCAGCGTCTGGCAAGTTTAATAGCTGTTTCACCACCTTCAACGCCTGTGTTCATGGGCAATACTTTGTCGTACCCAAAATACGATGTAATGTATTTTTCGTACTCACCGAGCAAATTATTGTGGAATGCGCGACTGGTTAGCGTAATATGTGAGGCTTGCTTAACCAAAGCATCAATAATTGCCGGATGACAATGACCTTGATTAACAGCGCTATATGCTGAAAGAAAATCGAGGTATTCCTTCCCTTCTACATCCCATACCAATACCCCCTTGCCTTTGTTAAGCACTACAGGAAGCGGATGGTAATTGTGAGCTCCAAACTGTTCTTCTAATTCGATAAAATAATGTGTCTGATTGTTTTGCATAGCTGAATCCATTAGGCAAATGTAAGTAGATTGAGGTGGAGTATCAACCAAATAAATATTAGGAAACCTCTTGTTTCCTAACTGTAAAAAAGCAGTTTTGTGTTACTATACCATGAAAAGCCACCGCATCATTCTATTGTTCCTTTTGACAAGCATTTATGCCCTGGCATTTTATGCAGAGCAGATTCCTGTCAATAACGGAATGGGATGGGATGGAAAACATTATGCTAACCTTTCCATCAATTTTGACTCATTAGCTGCACATCAAGAAATTGACAGTTACCAATACCAACGGATACTCACCCCTGCATTGATTCATTATTCCTGCAAAATGATTCACTACAAGCTTACTCCTGATAATATTGTAAGCGTATTTGCCCTGTATAATTTTATCCTATTGCTTGGATGTTGCTTTATTTTTTTCAGCATAAGCAATTACCTAAAGCTTAAAACGTCAATAGAATGTATAGGATTCGCATCGTTGTTCTTTAATTATTTTGTACTCAAAAACACACCATACTATCCTGTATTAACAGATATAACCGCATTTTTTGCAGGAATGTGCCTGACCCTTTTCTTTATTAAAAACGCACCCAAATTCATGGGATATGTGATAGCCATAGGGCATTTTTGTTTCCCCCTTTTTTTACTGAGTTCTGCGCCTTTGTTTTTGAATATCAGAAAAATTCATTTTCCTTATTTTTCAATTATCAAGTGGATCATACTGATCATCACTGCAACCCTGCTATTAGGATTTGCGTTTATCTTATTTTACCCCGAACAATTATTACCACAGTATACATTAGCTTTAAACAACTATGCCTTGTCTCTCAGTATTTTCTTAATTGTTGTTTATATCTGGCGTAGCATTGATCCTTTTCACATTGAAAACAGCTCCCTTACTACCTTCAATTGGCTCCCTTTTACGCTAAAAGTACTGGGCATAACGCTGTTTTATACCATCAGTGTTTTAGCGATTAAACAGATTAGCATTCCGGAGACAATATTTACGCCCAAGGTCTTTCTTTTTAATCTTCTTCAACAAGCTATCGACAATCCATTAGTATCTCTTGTGGCACATATTGTCTACCTTGGTCCCGCTATATTGATCATCATTTGGAAATACCCATTTTTGATCAAAACCATTCAATCGTATGGAGATTCGGCTATTGTTTATTTTCTGATCGCTATCCTTTTGTCCATTGGTTCCGAAACCCGCCAATTTATTCATTTCTATCCTTTCCTGATCATCATGTTATTGATCACATTAAATCAATTTACAATCAATATTAAGCAGTCGGTGATGTTTGTATTGTTGTCCATTTTTGTTAGCCAGTTTTGGCTTACTATCAACACACAAGGGATTTTTGCACAATACGATTACGCCCATTTTCCCGACCAACGTTACTTTATGCACCATGGTCCTTTCATGAGTGACATAAGCTATCTGGTCAATTTAGCAATTGTACTTGCAGAGGGATCAATTGTTTATGTCTTGCTCCGAAAATCAACTCATATTGCAAACGAACTTAACTGACGCTACCTCCCCCTCCTTATAATACTCTTTAAAGGTCAATCCAATCTTTTTGAGTACAATAACCGATGCTGCATTTTCAACCGCAGCACGACCAATGATATTTTTAAGCCCAATATTGATTCCATATTCAAGTACAGCTTTTGCCGCTTCCGTGGCAAATCCGTTGCCCCAATATTGTTGTATATAACGATAGCCCAAATCAACCTCTCCCCCAATATCCTTTAATCCGCACCAACCGATAAATGCATCGGATTCCTTTAAATGCACAGCCCAACGCCCAATTTTATTTTTGTACTGAGGTAAAATAGTATCTTTCAATATTTGCTCCACGCGCTCTAATGAATCCCAAGGGGTCGGATCTCCGGTATACTTTGTAATGGCAGGATCCTGATGCATTTCGTACAATAGGGCGGCATCTTCCAATGTAAACTGCCGGAGGTATAACCTTTCTGTTTCTAATATTTTAAAACGCATTCTGAAACCAGCTTTATGTGAGATTCCCTTGATAACTTATCACTAAAATAACCATTACCTTTTATTTTGTTACTTATGCAAGTTTTCTTTCATTTACGATTCTGCTGTAATTACTCGGTAAAACCATTATAATTGTACAACTTAATCTATCTTAAAATCAATTACTGTTGAATAATAAAACCCAGATCTTATTTGTTTTTCTGTTTTTGTTTTCACAAAAAATGATCGCCCAACAACAGCGAATTGATAGCTTGTCGGTTGTAATCAAACAACATATTGCCGATGACAGTGTAAAAGTAGATCTCCTGAATGATATTGCTTACGAATACCACCTTATTATTCCCGACAGTACTATTTCCCTGGCTCAAAAAGCATTTCAGTTAGCTACAAAAATTAAATATAAAAAAGGAATTGCTGATGCCCTTAAAGTATGGAGCATCAGTGCTTATATCCGCTCCGAATATGACCTTGCTTTGGCCAAAAACCATGAAGCAATTGCCATTTATGATCAAATCGGAGAACAAAAAGGGAAAGCTGCCGTGATCAATAATATTGCGATTATCAAACACAATCAGGGCGAGTACCAGGCAGCTCTTTCGTATTACCAGCAAAGTTTAGCCATTCGGCAAAAAATCGGGGACCATAAGGGTGTTGCTGCATGTTATAATAATATGGGAAATACCTATGCCGATATGGGGAATTATTCAGAGTCGTTGTTTCAATTATACAGAGGACTACAGCTTCGTGAAAAAATGAATGATTCTGTTGCCATAGCAAACAGCTTAGCGAATATTGCATATGTTTATTACCTGCTTGGCAAAACCGATCGGTCTCTCCAGTATAGCCTTAAAGCTTACGCTATCACAACCAAGTTAGGGATTCATGAAGGATCTATTCAGGCTGCAGTTTCCATTGCCGGAGCTTATCAAACTCAGCAAAAACTGCAACAAGCACTTTATTATTTAGGGCAGGCTCTTTCCTTGGCTAAAAAAATGAACGATCAGTTTTCCGTTGCATTGTGCCTGAGCAATATTGGAGAGGTGTATATTGACATGAAAAGATATGCCGAAGCAGAAAAATGCATCCAACAATCTTTGACGATTTGCACGGAGGCAAATGATGAAGACGGGATCGCACTTAACAATATCCATCTTGGTGAAATTTACCTGAATACCGGCCTCTTACCAAAAAGTATTGAACACTTGCAAAAAGGTTTGGCCATCGCTTCAGATATCAATCAAAAATTACGCATTTTAGAAGCTTCACAACTCTTGTCGGAAGCTTATGAAAAAATGGGTGACCTTAGAAATGCGAACTTGTATCTGAAAAAATACATGGCCTCGAAAGACAGTATCTTTAATGAAGAGGTTCACAAAAAAACAGAAGAAATTGCCTCTGACTTTTTATTGGATAAAAAACAGAAAGAAATTGCCTTGCTCGAAAAAGACAAATCAATCCAGGAAGGAATCAATGAGCGTACAAAATTGATCTCTTTCTCGATGGCTATTGGTATTATGCTGCTCTCCTTATTTATTGTCAACTTATTGTATAACAAAAAGAAAGTAAGTAAAGCCAATGCTATCGCGATCAAACAAAAAGAGGAGATCGAACGACAAGCCATTAAGTTACAAGAACTGAATGACCTGAAAGATCGGATTTTCTCTGTACTCGCCCACGACCTCAGAAGCCCTGTTGCTTCACTGAGTGGTATCATGTCGCTTATTGATCAGGAAATGGCTACACCGGAAGATTTTCTTAAGTTGAGGTCTTCCATTAACAACCAGCTTTCAGCTCTGAGCGCGTTACTCGACAACTTATTAAACTGGTCGAAAAACCAGATACAGGGAAATATTATTTTTCAGAAAGAAACCATACTGGTTCATGATGCTATTGAGCAAAATTTTAACTTGTTAAATGTATATGCCAGGCAAAAAGATATTACCCTGCTCAACAATACCAATCATTCCGACAGTGTATTTTTAGATGTAAATCATTTCGATATTATCATCCGGAACCTGCTGTCCAATGCCATTAAATTTACTCCCAAACTAGGCATTGTTGAAGTATCGAGCAGTTCAAAAAACGATACGGTTGAAATCATCATTAAAGACAGTGGCGTGGGAATGAATCCTGAACTATTGCAAAAATTGTTTAAACCCTCGCAAAACAGCAGTTATGGAACCGGGGGTGAAAAAGGTATCGGAATCGGCTTATTGCTTTGCAAAGAATTCGTTTCCAAAAACAACGGCACAATCTCCGTAACAAGTGAGATCGGAAAAGGAACTACTTTCAGTATTCTTTTGCCTAAGGCTTAGCATCACGCTGTTACTTATTGGTTTTCCAGAACACTTTTGTATCAACTTTATATTCCGATAGTTTAGTTAAAATTATAATATTATCAATATAGGCTATAACCCCTATACAAAACATGATGGGAAATATTATACCCCAATTCCCTGTTACAAAAAGTGTTGTAAGGCAAATACATATAAAAACAGCAAATAGCTTTGAACTATAGGTATGATTTGCCGGCAATTTCTTAAACCTAAGAAGACAGATAAAATAACAGATCAACTCTAAAGCAACTATTGTTAGTATAAACCCCCATTTTGCCTCAATAATTTCAGGAAAAAGTAGCCATCCGGCAATGATATTACTTACTAAAAATACAGCATCAACATTGCTATCCCATTTTCGCAAACGATCAGTGGAGATCTTCAATCTTCGGGCAACTATACCATCAAACACATCCGATAAAATCCCTAATATCAGCAAAGTTGCCAATATTATTCCGGAGTGGTTAACATGCATCCAGGCAACCCAAATCATTATTGGCGAAATAATAAGTCGGAATAAAACAAGACCAAAAGGAAGTTGTTGCATAATTAAAAATAGAATTTGTCTTACATATTTCTTCTATATTGTCCGCCAACTTCGAACAATGCATTTGTTATTTGTCCAAGCGAACAATATTTAACCGTTTCCATCAACTCTTCGAAAATATTTTTATTGTGAATGGAAACCTCTTGTAAGCGTTGCAACATTTCTTTTCCCTTCTCTGCATTTCCTTTTTTTAACTCGTTCAACATTTTAATCTGGTATTCCTTCTCTTCGGTTGTTGAACGGATTACCTCTTTTGGTAAAACAGTTGGCGAGCCTTTGCTTGATAAGAATGTATTTACACCAATGATCGGGAACTCCCCGGTATGTTTCTGCATTTCATAATACATACTTTCTTCCTGTATCTTATTTCGTTGGTACATGGTTTCCATTGCACCCAATACACCACCGCGTTCACTAATCTTATCGAATTCCGCTAATACTGCTTCTTCTACCAGATCGGTTAATTCTTCAATGATAAATGCGCCTTGCAACGGGTTCTCGTTTTTAGCAAGACCTAATTCCCTGTTGATAATTAACTGGATGGCCATCGCCCTGCGCACCGACTCTTCAGTTGGAGTAGTGATCGCTTCATCATAGGCATTTGTGTGTAAGGAATTACAGTTATCGTAAATTGCATATAATGCCTGCAATGTTGTACGGATATCATTAAAGTCAATTTCCTGTGCATGCAAACTGCGACCTGAAGTTTGAATATGGTATTTCAACATCTGGCTACGTTCGTTCGCTCCGTATTTTATCTTCATGGCTTTCGCCCATATTCTGCGACTCACTCGGCCAATCACTGAATACTCTGGATCTATTCCATTTGAGAAGAAGAACGATAAGTTCGGAGCGAAGTCATCGATATTCATTCCACGACTTAAGTAGTACTCTACAAACGTAAAGCCATTTGAAAGCGTTAACGCCAATTGTGTTATCGGATTGGCTCCCGCTTCGGCAATATGGTAACCGCTAATGGAAACAGAGTAGAAATTACGAACAGCATGATTGATAAAATACTGTTGCACATCACCCATTACGCGCAACGAGAATTCGGTAGAGAAAATACACGTATTTTGTGCCTGGTCTTCTTTTAAAATATCAGCTTGTACCGTGCCGCGAACCTGCTTTAACGTTTCTGTTTTAATTTTTGAATACACATCAGCAGGCAAAACCATATCGCCCGTAACTCCCAACAACATTAAGCCTAATCCATCATTGCTTTCTGGCATCTGCTCATTATACGTTGGGCGCGATGTTCCTCTTGCTTTAAAAATTGCATCGATCTTTTGATTAACCTCTTCTTCCAGTCCATTTTGTTTGATGTAAATTTCACATTGCTGATCAATAGCAGCATTCATAAAAAATGCGCAAATAATTGCAGCAGGACCATTGATGGTCATTGATACCGAAGTTTTAGGATCGGCTAAGTTAAAACCTGAATACAATTTTTTTGCAGCATCCAAGCTCCATACACTTACTCCTGAGTTTCCAATTTTTCCGTAGATATCCGGTCTGTGATCAGGATCATTTCCATATAATGTAACTGAATCGAACGCTGTACTTAAACGTTTAGCAGGCATCCCTTCCGATACGTAATGGAAACGTTTGTTTGTACGTTCAGGCCCGCCTTCCCCGGCAAACATACGGGTTGGATCTTCGCCTTCCCGTTTAAACGGATAAATACCTGCCGTATAAGGAAAATCACCGGGAAAGTTTTCTTGCAATGCCCAACGTAAAATATCGCCCCAGGCTTTAAACTTTGGAACAGCTACTTTGGGAATTTGTGAATGCGATAACGATTCGGTATGTGTTTTAATTTTAATTTCTTTATCCCTAACCTTAAATACATAATACTCGTTGGTGTATTGTGCTTTTTTGGACTCCCAGTTTTCAAGCAATACTTTATTCTTAGGATCAAGGTTGAGTTCAATTTCTTTATAGGCAGCTTCGAGTGATGCCAACAAATTTTTATCAGGATGCTTTGCTTCTGCAAACGTATTGATCGCACTTTGCAAGCCATACAATTTATCGGCAATCACAACTTGCTTGTTCACCCATTTGTCGTAGCTCCTGTTGTTTTCTGCAATTTCTGAAAGGTAACGCGTACGTGCCGGAGGAATGATATAAATTTTCTCACTCATCTCTTCACTGATATGATACGTGGATTGTAAAGGTGCTTTTGTTTTTTCAACCATTTTATCCATTACAGCTTTGTACAAACTGTTCATGCCTGGATCATTAAACTGGCTGGCAATGGTACCAAAAACCGGCATTGTATCCGGGTTTTTATCAAATAATTGGTGATTGCGTTGGTATTGTTTTTTCACATCACGCAATGCATCCAATGCTCCTTTTTTATCAAACTTATTGATGGCAATAATGTCGGCAAAATCCAACATGTCAATTTTTTCCAGCTGTGT
Source organism: Chitinophaga pinensis (assembly GCA_943369665.1). GTDB lineage: Bacteria > Bacteroidota > Bacteroidia > UKL13-3 > UKL13-3 > UKL13-3. Next base: position 11,568 of record CALRNX020000019.1, on the reverse strand, counting down.
TGCCGCGCCATATTCAGGCGTCATTACATATAAGGCCACATCACTGTGATCCATGATTTCTGTATCGCTTTGTCCTATTCCGGATGTTTCCAAAACGATCAGGTCAAAATTTGCAGCCTTTACAATATCAATGGCTTCCTGTACATACTTTGATAAAGCCAAATTGCTTTGGCGTGTAGCCAACGAACGCATGTACACACGAGGATTTTTTATTGCGTTCATACGAATACGATCGCCTAATAATGCGCCCCCTGTTTTACGTTTACTTGGATCAACAGAAATAATAGCAATCGTCTTTTCTGGAAAATCCAACAGGAACCTGCGAACCAATTCATCTACCAATGATGATTTACCCGCACCACCTGTTCCTGTGATTCCAAGTACTGGAGATGTATGTTGATGAACTTGTATCGAATCTGAATTGAACACCTTCTTAAATTCATCATGGTTGTTTTCGGCAGCAGAAATCAATCGGGCGATCGATTTATAATCTTTATCTTTCAGGTGTTTAGCTTCTCCATTCAAGTTCTGACCTGTTGCAAAATCACATTTCTCCAACATATCATTGATCATCCCTTGCAAACCCATTGCACGTCCATCATCGGGATGATAAATACGCGTAATGCCATAAGCATGTAATTCCTCAATTTCTTCAGGCAAAATGGTTCCCCCACCTCCTCCAAAAATTTTAATGTGCTCACATCCTTTTTGTTTTAACAGGTCGAACATAAATTTAAAATATTCCACATGCCCCCCTTGATAAGAAGTCATTGCAATGGCGTTAGCATCCTCCTGGATGGCTGTATCCACAACCTCTTCCGCACTTCTATCGTGTCCCAGATGAATAACCTCGGCACCGGTTGCCTGAATAATCCTGCGCATGATATTAATGGCAGCATCGTGGCCGTCAAAAAGTGCAGCAGCAGTAACTATACGAATTTTGTTTTTGGGTTTATAAGGTGCTAAAGCTTCCATATTTTGTTTAATTGAGAGTGGGCAAATTTATAGGTTTTATCTAATAAACATAGCGGTTTTAAACAGCCAAAGAATCGGAAAAAAGCTCATGGTCTGTGAACCTGTTTGTGCTCTGTAAGGAGGCTAACTGCTTTAACCATAGCAGGTATAGTTGATGACAAAAGGTTTAACAAAACAAAATATAGCCATCCTAAATTCCTAAATCCATTCATACTCACCTATATTGCATTTGCATAGTGGCAAATTTTCAAAAAATGTTACATTTGCCACCTCGTTAAAATATAGATACAGTATGGATTTAAAAGAAATAGTTGCCATTGGTGGCATTGGTGGATTACACAAGATTATTGGCAGAAGCAAAAATGGTTTGATCTTAGAAACATTGGCTGAGCCTAAAAAACGCTTTGCAACTGGTATGCATGATAAAGTTTCCGTATTGGAAGATATTTCGATGTACACTGAAGAGGGTGATGTAGCCTTGGCTGAAGTTTTTGTAAAATTGAACGCTACAGGTAAACCAGCCCCAACTGCAAAAGACGATGCAAAAACTTTACGCGCTTTCGTAAATACAGCTGTTAAATTGGACAACGACCGTGTATACGATTCGGATATTAAAAAATTGATCACCTGGTTTAACCTATTGCAAAGCAAGTTGGATTTTGCAGCACTTGTTCCTGCAGAAGAAGTAGCTGAGGAAAAACCGAAAAAAGCCGGCAAAAAAGCTGCAGCAGAAACGGAAGCAACAACAGAAGAAAAACCAAAGAAAGTTGCGGCTAAAAAAGTAGCAACTCCGAAAGCTCCTAAACCAAAAGATACCGCTACTAAAGTAAATACTAAAGGAGCAGGAAGTAAAAACACTTACAGATCTAAAACGGTTTAATTAGGGGGCAGTAGTTAGAGATTAATGGTGATCGGGCGTAGCCGAAATCACATGTCTTATTAAAAATATAAAAATGGCTTGGAGATTTCTTCAGGCCATTTTTGTGTTAGGAAAGCACCTCTGCCAAAATCCTGTGCGATTTAATATCCAGCACTCCTTCTACATGTTGTTTGTAGTATTCAATTAACCAGTCAAGCAATTGGGTGCGTTGTTTGTATGTTATTTCAAGTTTAGCCCCATCCACCATATCACATTGTATCAGCATCGAAAATTTCTCACTTAGCTCAGGAGTTAGCTGATACGGATTGCGGATATCATATGGTTCAAATATTCCTTCACGGGTATCGAATCCATTGGTGCTTAAGGTAAATTCTCCTTTCGGATTAAACCCCAGGTACTTGGTAAAATGCACAAGAAAGTGTATTGGAAAATTGACCACCTGCTCTGATTGCAGGTCCAGTATTTGAATACTGTTGTACAAAAAAGTAAAAAGCGGCAGGTCACTATGATTTTCGTCTTTGATAATTTTATGGATAACTTCGGCCATAAAAATACCAATCGAACTTTTGAGAAGATCGAAATGAACAGACTTGAGTTGGGGTACACAACGCAATTCCTTGATGCGTTGCAATCCTTTGTTTTGCTGATGATAAGATTCTAACTCCAACAACGAAAGAGGTAATAAATGAGAGGGCCTGATCGCTCCTTTTTTTGATCGCACGCCATTTACCATATACGACTGAATACCATGCGTATCGGTAAAACACTTCAACACCACACTATTTTCAGAATAATCTACCGTTTTCAGAACAATAGCTTTGCACTTTATGAGCATGTTTTTGGGTGATAAAGCTATTAATTTATAAAGACCACTTTGGCCACATTTGTTTCTGTTCCGTCCTGGTTTGACGAGTATATCAGGTAAACTCCGGTGGCTGCTCTTTTACCTTTAAAATTCAACCCATTCCAGGTAGCCGTTCCTCCGTTTGCTCTTGTTTCATAAACCAATTGCCCTTTCATATCCGTAATTTTCACATAGGCATTGTTCACCAATCCCCTGATAGCGATCAATCCATTATAGTCTGGTTTCACCGGATTCGGATAAACCAATACGTCACCATGCACATCGTCACCTTCCGTGGCAGTTCCCATGTAGGAGATCAGCCCTTTTTCGGTAGCAAAAAACACCTCTCCGGTTTCATCGTTGATGCCGATTTCAATAATAGTATTCGACAATAACGGACTATTGCTCATATTAAAATTCCGGATCACCGTATATCCATCAGGTGACACAAGCCATACACCATTTGCGGTACCGATCCATTTACGATTGGCCGCATCGATCCGAATACAATAAATAGGTGTGCTTCCTAAAAAATTAGAATATACCAATCCTGTTTTGATCACAATCTGATCTGCATCATAATTCGCACCTGCCTTAAATACATTTTCGGGATTTCTAAAAATACACAATCCCTGGTCGGTGCCTACCCACATTTCCCCTTTTTGATCTTTGGTAATACACATAACGGCCTGGCTGGGCAGCAAACCTTCTCCGGCTTGCAGTGTGAGTCTTTTGATCTGATCATCCGATTCGTTTAATACATTTTTGCCACTATTGTAAACGTATATTCCTTGGGCACGGGTTGAAAAGATCCATTTGTTTCCTTCATCATCAATGGTTACAAAACCCATTCGTCCATCTGATCCGGAACTTGATGGAAACGAAAAAGACTTCCAACTTCCATCGGGTGTTTTAACCGATAATGGATTCACTGCATCTGAATTACTCACCCACAAATTATTGTCTTCATCGAATGCCACACCCGCTACAAATACCATTGGGACACCACCACTTGGTGCCCTTAGCGAACTATTATTACTATCATATACAGCTAACACTTGTTCCCCTTTTATTTCAAAAACACCATAGCCAAAACTTCCAAAAAATGCGTTTTTCGTAACGGGGTGCGTGGTTACATCAATAAAGTCACGCGAATTTACAATTCGCGGATCCGTATTGGTTTTGTAACTATACCAGCTATTATTTTCCAGTTTGTAGAATTTATTGTTATTGAATTTTGGGCCCCAGCCTCCTATTACACCAAATCCATTTACCTGTCCGCCTGCAACCCACAATTTACCATCGGCAAATGTCATCCGTGTGGCAGTGGTTGCATAAGGACCCGGAGGGGCCAAATACTCAATTGCAGCAGTGGCCCTATCCATGCGCAACATAGATTGATCCGGCACTAAAAAAAACAGGTCATTCTCTTTGCTTACCAAACAGGCTGTTGCATATTTCTGAGCGATGGTTTCCACACTTCCCGCTTGATCAACAATCAACATTTTACTTTGAAGCACGATCACCAATTGATCATTGGAAACACGCATATCGTTGGTAATATCAATGCCTTGTCCGCTCAATACGGTCCACGTGGTTCCATCAAATGTATGAATGGTAGAATCAACAACAGCATACAACCTATTGCGGTACATCTCCATTTGATTGCTGTAGGAAGATGCTTTGGTTAACGACCAAAAATTATAATCACTTAAATTTAAACTTGAAGTAGGAGCACTGTAAATTCCATTTTGTGAGGACGCGTATATGCGTCCGTTGAAAAACGCAACATCGCTAACAGCAAGGTTCGTTCCATTGGGCCCCAGGTTTGCATAACTATCAACGAGCCGCTTGCGTGCAATATCTACCACTACAATCCCAAAGCTACAACTCAAATAAGCTTTGCCTTCATTAATTGTTATGTTATTAAGTGTTTTATCACCAATGATAATTTTGTTTAACACATCAGATATATTGTAAACAACACCGTTCTGGATAAGATCAATATTCAGGTTGTCATAGCCTATTACGATTGTCTTAGACGAAAGATCATACTTCATAATCTTCACGTTCACATCCGATAAACTATTTACACGCGAGATAATCTCTATTTCGTTTGTACTCCTGGTGAGCGAATAGATCGCACTATTGTTCCCAACCCACACCTTATCCTCTATTTCTTCAATGCAATTATTGGTTGAAAACGCTGAATGCACCCTCCAACCCTCAACTTTGGGTAATTCCTGCTGAGCCCTCAACATAAGGAACGGGCACCACAGCAGTGCCGTTATTAAACCTATTCTCTTTTTATACATAATTATTATCCTTAACGCGGCCAAAGTCTATTATGGTATAGGGCGAAAATAGAAATTACAACCGAATAGCTGATAAAAAACTTATCTATGAATTTATCATTGCTTACGGTTACTTTTGCGCTGTATGTGGCAATCAATAGCAACTTTTATTTTACGCAATCGTTTGTGGTTGCTGATAGCACTTGGCGTGCTCACTGTTTTATCGGCCTATGAGGCTACCAAAGTGCAATTATCTTACGATTTTGCCAAAACGGTTCCGGCTGATGACCCTGATTTTGTGGAATACCTTCATTTTAAGCAAACTTTTGGTGAAGATGGCAGCGTACTTGTTGCCGGGATTAAAAGTGACAAGCTTTTTGAAAAAGACTTTTTCAACAATTGGATCCGGCTCACCAATGCAGTCAAAGCGATTGATGGTGTAGAAAATGTATTATCCCTGGGAAATTTGTTTACGCTTCAAAAAGATGATTCGCTGAATGTATTGAAATTATTACCGCTCATTAACGGTGAATTTAAAACCCAGCAAGAGGTTGATTCTATTAAACAAATTATTGCCAATCTGCCATTCTACGAAGGCTTATTATACAATCCGCAATCGGATGTTACTTTACTTGCTATTACCCTCAACAAACAAAAACTTGACTCAAAGGCACGTATCGCGTTGGTAAGGGAAATTGAGCGGGTATGCAACGATTTTGGCACACAGCAAAACCTTGAAATGCACTACTCTGGATTACCGTATGTCCGTACGATTTTTTCTTCAAAGGTTTCGGAAGAAATCATTGTATTTACCTACCTGTCGATGATCATTACGGCCCTATTCATCTTCTTGTTCTTCAGGTTCTTTTCGGCAGTCATTTTCTCTTTAATTGTAGTGGCCATCTCCGTATTGTGCACTTCGGCATCTATTCCATTATTTGGGTATAAAGTAACCATGCTTACCGGTATTTTACCTCCATTGATGGTTATCATAGGTATCCAAAACTGCATTTACCTGCTCAATGTATATCACCAGGAGTTTAGACAACATGGCAATAAAATGTTGGCCATTATCAGGCTAATTTCAAAAAACGGATTGCCTTTGTTTTTAACCAACGTTACAACAGCCGTAGGTTTTTGTGTGTTCAGCTTTTCGGGAAGTGCAATGCTCGATCAATTCTCCATTATTTCAGGTATCAATATCTTGGTCGTTTATATTGTATCACTTGTATTTATACCTGTTGTATACAGTTATTTACCTCCACCAAAACTTAAACACACCAAACATCTCGACAACAAAGGCTTGAACAAGATCATGGGCCTTTGCAACCACTTGGTGTACAATCAGCGTAAGTGGATCTATATCGTTACGATCTTACTTTGTGCAATATCTGTATGGGGAGCTTTCAAAGTGCAAAATTTAGGTTATGTGGTTGACGATCTGCCCCAACATGATAAGGTTTACACCGACCTCAAATTCTTTGAAAAAAACCTCAAGGGCGTATTGCCTTACGAAATAAAAATCGACACCAAAAAAGAAGGTGGCGTGAAAGATTATATCACACTTCAAAAAATCAGCAAACTCCAACGGGAATTGGCCGAATATCCCGAATTCTCAAAATCGATCAGTATTGCCGACCTGCTGAAATATGCCAACCAGGCATACCATGATGGCGAAAGCAAGTATTATATTATTCCCAGCATCTTGGATATAAATGATATTGTTGAACACTTACCCAAACAAAAAGAAGGTCGGCAAAACCTGATAAAATCGATGGTAGACAGCACCTACCGGTTGGCCCGTATCAGCATTCAAATGGCTGATATTGGTTCGGCTGCCATGAAACCTTTAAATGAGCGTGTTCAAAAACAGGTAGACGAACTTTTCCCAAAAGAAAAATACGATGTGAAACTTACCGGTACGAGCATGATCTTCTTAAAAGGAAATGATTACCTGGTGGAGAATCTATTGCAAAGTTTGGTTTCGGCCTTGATCATTATTTCACTCATGATGGCCTTTTTATTCTTTAGCTGGAAAATGGTACTTATCTCTTTGGTTCCCAATATTGTTCCGTTACTGATGACCTTGGGTATTATGGGCTTTTTTGATATTCGTTTAAAACCCTCAACAATCATTGTATTCAGCATCGCCTATGGTATCGTGGTCGACTTTACCATTCACTTCCTGGCCAAATACCGAAATGCCTTGAAACGTAATAATTGGGACATGCAAAAGGCTATTCCCGAAAGCGTGATGGAAGCCGGACCCAGCATTATTTATACTGCTGTTGCCCTGTTTTTTGGCTTCATTATTTTTGCCGCCTCCAATTTTGGTGGAACCGTTGCCTTAGGTGTACTCACATCGCTTTCGTTATTGTTCGGAATGCTCATGAATTTGCTGCTACTCCCTTCATTGTTGCTCTCACTTGAAAAATCAATTAACAACAAAGAAGAGTTCGGCAAAACATTGGTAGAACTTGATCCGGAACCTAATGATGCTGATTAAGAACCATATAACGAATCTCTAAAAATATAAAAAAGCGGTTGTTTCAGTGAATGAGGCAGTCGCTTTTTGACTCTTACCATCTTTGAAAACGGCATTTTTGACTAAATATTTTAGACAATCCAACCCTTTCATTTCTAACCTACAACCCCTATTTTCGCACACTTATTTAAAAATGAGTAAATATTTGAATGAGTCAATACTAAAAGATTTAGTTATTCAGGAGATTTACTCATTCACTCATTTCCGACAACATGACCAAGTACAAAGAATACAAGAAGCTCGATTTCCCTGCGTTTGAAGACGAAATATTAAAATATTGGGAAGAGCATCACATTTTCCAAAAGAGTGTCAGCAACCGTGAAGGGGCTGAATCGTTTGTGTTTTACGAAGGACCGCCAAGTGCCAACGGAATGCCCGGCATTCACCATGTGATGGCACGCACCGTTAAAGATATTTTTTGCCGCTACCAAACCTTAAAAGGCAAACAGGTAAAACGTAAGGCTGGTTGGGATACGCACGGTTTACCTGTGGAGTTGCAGGTAGAGAAAATGCTGGGTATTACCAAAGACGATATTGGCAAAAAAATAAGCGTTGAAGAGTATAACGAAGCTTGCCGCAAAGATGTAATGAAGTATACAGATATATGGGATAAGCTCACCAACCGTATGGGTTATTGGGTAGACTTAAGCGATCCGTATATCACTTATGAAAATGATTATATCGAAAGTTTATGGTGGTTGTTGAAACAGCTTTACGATAAAAGTTTATTGTACAAAGGTTATACCATTCAACCCTATTCTCCTGCAGCCGGAACAGGTCTAAGTTCGCACGAGTTGAACCAACCCGGAACATATAAAGATGTGAAAGATATGACTGCAGTAGCCATGTTTAAAGCCAGCAGTGGTCAGCAGTCGGCAGTAGGCAGTTTAGTTGAAGGAGATTTTTATTTCATTGCCTGGACCACTACTCCTTGGACATTGCCATCGAACACGGCATTAGCTGTTGGTGAAAAAATTACATATGCAGTTGTCAAAACGTATAATCAATATTCGCATTTGCCATGTACTGTAGTATTGGCCAAAGACTTAATGGGAAAATATTTCCCTGCTGAAAATGCCGAGTTGGATTTTAATGCATACACTCCAGGGGATAAAAAAATCCCATTCAAAGTACTAGGCGAAGTAAAAGGGAAAGACCTTGCAGGAATTCAATACGAACAACTATTACCGTTCGCCAAAGTTGAAAACGGTGATGCTTTCAGGGTGATAACCGGTGATTTTGTAACGACCGAAGATGGAACCGGGATCGTGCATATTGCACCAAGCTTTGGTGCAGACGACTTCAGGGTTGCCAAACAAAATGGAATTGGTAGTTTAACACTGGTGGATAAACGTGGTAAATTTTTACCCGAAGTAAAAGACGGTCAGTTTTTGTATGGCGAAGAATATGTGAAAGAAGCATATTTAACCGATGCCGAAAAAGCTATTGAACTCGCCATACAGAAAGAAAAATTGAGTGGTGTGATTCACGACACTTCCAAGCTTAATTATTTAAGTGTGGATGAGCGTATCATCCTCAAGTTGCAAACCGAAAACAAACTTTTCAAAAAAGAAAAATACGAGCATACCTATCCGCATTGCTGGCGTACCGACAAGCCTATTTTGTACTACCCGCTTGAAAGTTGGTTTATCAAAACAACTGCAGCAAAAGACAAATTGGTTGAATTAAATAAAACCATCAACTGGAAACCTGAACACACAGGAACCGGCCGTTTCGGTAACTGGTTGGAAAACCTGGTGGATTGGAATTTATCACGTTCGCGTTATTGGGGAACTCCTTTGCCTATCTGGCGTACAGCCGATGGAAGCGAAGAAAAATGTATCGGATCGCAAGAAGAGTTACAGTCCGAAATAACAAAGGCCATTGCAGCCGGTTTTATGACCGAGGAATCGAAATACAAAAATGCAAAAGGTGAAATTGAATTGCATAAACCGTATGTAGACAATATCGTTTTGGTTTCGTCTAAGGGTGAAAAAATGCAACGTGAGTCTGATCTTATTGACGTATGGTTTGACAGTGGAGCAATGCCTTATGCACAGTGGGGATTTCCATTCAAAAACAAAGAAATATTCAAGGCAAATTATCCTGCCGATTTTATTGCAGAAGGAGTTGATCAAACCCGTGGATGGTTTTTTACGTTGCATGCATTAGCTGTGTTATTGAGCGAATGCAGTGATGAAATAAAAGAGATCAACGCACAGATCGGTAATCCGGGAATTGCTTACAAAAATGTAATTGCTAATGGATTGGTACTGGATAAGAATGGCAATAAAATGAGCAAACGCCTTGGCAATGTGGTGGATCCATTTGAAGCCATGGCCAAATACGGTGCTGATGCCAACCGTTGGTACATGCTGAGCAATAGCGATCCTTGGGACAATCTTAAGTTTGATATTGAAGGTGTAGCCGAAAGCCAACGTAAGTTTTTTGGCACACTCTATAATACATATTCATTCTTTGCCATTTACGCCAATATCGATGGCTTCGAGTTTGACGAAAGCAATATTACGCCCATAGCTGATCGCACTGAACTGGACCGCTGGATCATGAGCAAGCTTAATAGCCTGATCAAAACAGTTACCGAAAAAATGGATAGTTATGATGCCACTCCGGCTGTGCGCGCTATCGAAGAATTTACAGGTGATCATTTTTCAAACTGGTTCATTCGCCTAAGCCGCAGACGTTTTTGGAAGGGTGAAATGAATGCGGATAAAAAAGCTGCTTACGAAACCTTGTATCAGTGTTTAATGACCATTTCGCAATTAAGCAGCTCGTTTGCACCATTTTTTAGTGATTGGGTTTACCAAAACTTAAACGGTAAAATGGAATCCGTGCATTTAACTGACCTTGCCGTAGCTGATGGAACGGTAATTGATACAGTATTGGAAGAGCAAATGGAATATGCTCAAAAAATATCATCGCTCGTACTCTCAATTCGTAAAAAAGAAAATATCAAGGTTCGTCAGCCATTACAAAAAATACTTATCCCGATGGTGGATGCGCGCATCAAAGACGAAATCAAACACGTTCAGGACTTGATTTTAAGTGAAGTGAATGTTAAGGAGCTAACTTTTATTGCTGAAATTGAGAAGTCGATCAAACCTAATTTCAGGGTTTTGGGTAAAAAAGTAGGAGCCAAAATGAAGGCCGTTGGTGATGCTATTCTTAAAATGAGTCAGGCAGATATTGCCCAATTGGAACAAAATGGGGCGTTTAACCTCTCAATTGAAGGTGAATCGGTAGAAATATTACCCACAGATGTGGACATTTTATCCTCAGATATAGCTGGTTATAAGGTGGCTAACGATGGTAAGGTAACAGTGGCTTTAGACGTGGAGATTAGCGCTGCTCTAAAGGAAGAGGGGATTGCCCGTGAACTTATCAGCAAACTTCAAAACCTCCGTAAAGAGAGCAATTTGGAGGTAACTGATAAAATTAAGGTTCAGGTAGAAAAACATAATTACATAGAAAATTCCATAATTGGTTTCAAAACATATATTTGCACGGAAATTTTAGCGAATGAGCTCGAAGTATTAGAACAATTGAGCGACAGCGTTGAGATTGAGATTGACGAATATCCCATTAAAGTCAAATTATTTAAAAATTAATATTAAGTATAGCTCATGGCAAAGAAGATAGTAAAAAAAGCTGTCGCTAAAACACCAGCAAAAAAAGCAGTTGCTAAGAAAGTTACTCCTAAAAAAGTAGTTAAGGCTGCTCCTAAAAAAGTAGTTAAGGCTCCTGCTAAAAAGGTGGTGGCCAAAAAAGCTGCTCCTAAAAAAGTTGTGAAAGCTCCTGCTAAAAAGGTAGCGGCTAAAAAAGCTGCTCCTAAAAAAGTTGTGAAAGCTCCTGCTAAAAAGGTAGTGGCTAAAAAAGCTGCTCCTAAAAAAGTTGTGAAAGCTCCTGCTAAGAAAGCTGTGGCAAAAAAAGCTACTCCTAAAAAAGTAGTAAAAGCTCCTGCTAAAAAGGTAGTGGCTAAAAAAGCTGCTCCTAAAAAAGTTGTGAAAGC
>CALRNX020000018.1:0-41798 GCA_943369665.1 Chitinophaga pinensis | reverse complement strand
CGTTTTCACCACAATACCTCAATATCGGTATGGCTTATTCGAAGCAATTTTCGAATAGTATTTCAGGAGGATTGGTTATCCGTATGTTTAGCGAAGGTATTACCAACGTAAGGGCCAGAGGAATTGCATTGGATGCGGGTGTTCAATATCAAACGGCCCTGAATCCTAAGAATAAAATCAAAAAAGAAGATTTTAGGTTTGGTATTGCTGTGCGTAATATTGGTCCTGATGCTGCATATTCAGGTTCAGGATTATCGTTCCGTTCAATTAATCCTACTACAGGTGCCGACAGACGTGCATTAATTGGTTCGCAAAGCTTTAACTTACCTGCATTGGTGCATATCGGTGTTTCATATGATATTCGTTTGGATAAAGGCGAAGAAACCTATAATCATCGTTTAACACCTTCTGGAAACTTTAACTATAATGCATTTTCAAACAATGTAACCTCTTTGGGTGTTGAGTACGCCTACCGTGAGTCATTTATGGTAAGAGGAGGCTACGGTTTTCAGGCTCAAAATACCGGAACCGATTACCGCTCACAATACGTTGGGGTTGCCGGAGGTATTACTATTCAACTTCCAATTTCAAAGTCAGGTACACTTTTAGCGCTTGATTATGGATATGCTCCAACACGTGTTTTTAATGGCAATCACAATATTACCTTAAGATTAACGCTAGGAAACAAGAAAAGTTAAGCTATATTTGTTTTACAATTTTACGGAAAACGTTCTGCCACAAGCGGGACGTTTTCTTTTATTTTTAGTTCAAAGCACAGTGAAGAAACAAGCAAGTAATACACCAGCAGCCATCAACTACGTATCGAAAGATGGTTTTGAGAATATGCAAAAGGAATTGCATGAATTAAAATATGTGCAGCGCCCGTTTATATCTAAACAAATAGCCGATGCAAGAGATAAAGGCGATTTGAGTGAGAATGCGGAGTATCATGCAGCCAAAGAAGACCAGGGCCTGCTTGAAGCGCGCATTGCAAAATTAGAGGACCTGATCAGCAAAACACGGATTATTGACGAAACCAAATTGGATACCAGCAAGGTGATGATGCTGAGTAAAGTAAAAGTGAAAAACTTAAAATCGAAGCAGGAAATGGTATACACCATGGTTTCGGAAAACGAGGCTGATTTTAAGAATGGAAAAATTTCGTTTAAGTCGCCAATCGGTGCAGGGTTAATGGGTAAAAAGGTAGGAGATATCATCGATATCCAGGCTCCTGCAGGAATTGTCCAATTCGAAATTGTAGATATTACTTTATAATATGTCAACCATTTTCGCAAAAATAATAGCAGGTGAAATTCCTTGTTACAAGGTAGCAGAGACAAATGATTACCTGGCATTTTTGGATGTTCGTCCACTTACAGCCGGACACACTTTGGTTATTCCTAAAGTGGAAACGGATTATATTTTTGATATAGCTGATGAACAATATGCAGGCCTGTTTTTGTTTGCTAAAATTGTGGCTAAAGCTGTTAAAACGGCTATTCCATGCACCAAAGTTGGTGTGGCCGTAATTGGATTGGAAGTGCCGCATGCACATATTCACCTTGTACCCATGAATAATATTGGTGATTTGAATTTTGAAAAAGAACGGGTGCAATTTACACCTGATGAATACAAGGCAATTGCCGATAAGATAGCGAAAGCACTTTAAGTAGCATTGTCATAAAAAGAGGAGCCCATTGAATTAATAACTCAATGGGCTTTTTTATGCAATTACTGATACATCCCATTACTTGTTCCTGTTTAAGGGTAACAACTCCCATTGAAATATCGGCAAGGGTTGCCTCTGAGTGGGGAAAATCGTTCACAGGGGTGATTAATGTCTTAATAGGAAATATTGTTTACCATAGGATTATATTATGGTCCTGATACGTGGCTCTATCTGTGCTTGTACTTATGGAAATTTGGCATTGTGAATCAGAAGAACATCGGTCAGAAAATTCGAAGAATACGTCAATCCCTTGATCTAAGCCAAGAGAATGTTGCTGAAGATTTGGGCATGACAAAAGGCGCATTCTCAAAAATTGAAAGAGGATTAACCAATATCCCCATTGCCAGGTTAATTGAAATCGCGGCTGTGTTAAAAGTGGATATCGGAGAATTTTTTGAAAGGGAGCATAAGATCAATAAAGTGGAGGACCATATACCACAATATGGTTTTGCCAGCAAAAGTGATATTGAAGAAGTGGTGAGGATGATTCAATCTCTGGCTAAAGAAGTAACAATGCTGAAAGCCACAATTGATGAGATGAAGACAACAAAAAAGAGCAGTAAAACAAAGAAATAAATTATAAACAAAAAACGCAGCCATCAGCTGCGTTTTTCGTTTATGGTTACTTCCTATTTAGTGTCTTACTACGATCTTGGATGTATATTGAAACTGTCCGCTTTGGATGGTTGCATAGTATATTCCATTGTTGAAGGTGCTAAGGTCTATTTGGTGTTTTCCGCTTATGCCTGTTTGTGCATATACACACTTACCGGTAATATCAAATAGTCTGAGGTTTCCACTGTGGCTACCCATATCAATGGTCGTTTGATCATTTGCCGGGTTAGGGTAGCATACAATGCCAGCTAATGGGTTCGAAATAGCTTTAATACCTGTTGATACCTGGAACAAATATTTAGTGCTGGCTGAGGCACTCCAACCACTTCCTTCGGCTAAGTATTGGTAACCCACTTCAGGTTTATTGTTTGTCTGGTAGGTAATACTCGTTTTTGTATAATTGCTCCATGCACTGTCTTGCCATAAACGTTCAATTATTTCTTGTAATTGGTTGGAAGCTGTATAAGTGTACGTTTCGTTACGGTAATTTTCAAAGCTTACATTACCATCTCTGAACACATATCCTGCGGTGGTACGTCTGCTTACCTGATGGGATGCATCGTACTCAAAAGTGTCAGTATAATTGATCGACCATTCATCACTTCCGGGGTCAAAAGTCATGCTGGTGGTAGAGGTTAACAAATCACCGGCATATGTGTAATAGGTTTTGGTATTGGTATCAGTTCCATTTAATCGTACCAAGAAGGTTAGTTTATCGCCATCATATACATAGTGTGAGCGGTAAACCTGTACACCTGAATAATAGTAGATATTGCTATCTGCAGTTCGCTTCCCGTTCACATCGTAGGTGAAATAGGTAACGGTATTTTTTTTGTAATTATTGGACGTAGATGGATCGGCTTCGTAGTAGTCCAGGCGGGTAAGTTGGTTGGAAGCGTTATACGCAAAAATATACTTTGCTTTTGATTCACCTGTATAACCGGGGTAATTGTATTTAGACTTATTATAAACGACCGATAACCTGTTTGCAGTGTCCAATTCAAAACTGTCCAACATTGTTTGATTGTCTTCCCAGGTATTGCCCTTCCAGGATGAAACAATATCTGTTCCGGTATAATCAACATTGGGAGCAATTTCACGGATAAAACGTCTTTCCGGTATCCAGTTTACCCCATCGGCTGTTAAGCTCAGAATATATGGGTTCACTGACCGTAAATGCTCAAAACCGGTCTCGGGAATGGAAACGGCTGTAGGGTAATAGCTTTGCGCAGTCAACCCCATACTTTTTAATAGAATAGCGAGTAAAAATAGTTTTTTCATGTTTGTTGTTGGATTGTAAGTTAGTAAGTCACTCCCGCATCCTAAATAGTTGCATAAAAAAACACGGTCCAACAATTAAGTCGAACCGTGTTTTGGTATAAGATCTAGTTGAAATATTAACCTTGGCTCAATGCCGCTGCTCCACCCACAATTTCCGAAATTTCGGTAGTGATGGCCGCTTGGCGAACGCGGTTGTATTCTACTTTAAGTGCTTTTAACAATTCACCGGCATTATCGGTTGCCTTATCCATGGCCACCATACGGGCTCCATGTTCAGATGCCAACGAATCCAACATTGAACGGAAGACCTGGGTTTTTAAAATACGCGGGATCAACTCTTCTAAGATTTCAACTTTTGAAGGTTCAAACAAGTAATCGTTTTTCTTGCCACCCGCTGCTGTCATTGCTGCTGCATCGATCGGCAAAAACTGATCGTTTGACAAGATTTGGGTAGCAGCGTTTTTAAATTGGTTGTAAACAATTTCAACAACATCATATTTACCTTTGGTATAGGCTTCCAAAATAGTTTGGCCAATGGTAAATGCTTTTGCGCTATCCAGTCCTTGCAAAGCTTCTCTGTATTGAAGATCTACCGATGCATTTTGTCTGACAAAAAAATCGGCACCTTTT
This sequence comes from Chitinophaga pinensis, assembly GCA_943369665.1. Classification (GTDB taxonomy): domain Bacteria; phylum Bacteroidota; class Bacteroidia; order UKL13-3; family UKL13-3; genus UKL13-3. The sequence goes on along the minus strand of CALRNX020000018.1, from coordinate 37,543 downwards.
TTCCCAATTGGCATTACCGTTACGTTTTTACCGGCATATTTTTCTTTTAACAATGAGCTTGCGCGTTTTACAACGTTGGCGTTAAACGATCCGCATAAACCTCTATCGGAAGTGATAACCACCAATAACACATTTTTTACTTCACGTTTTTCAAAATACACTTTTAATGAATCCACATCAATGGAGTCGGCAAGATTAGCAAGGATTCCATTTAACTGCTGGGCATATGGTCTCATTTGAATGATGCCATTTTGAGCCCTGCGCAATTTGGTAGCCGATACCAACTTCATCGCTTTGGTAATTTGCTGTGTTGAGGCTACCGAGGTGATGCGTATACGTACTTCTTTTAAGTTTGCCATTTTTATCTGGTATTGTGCTAATTGTGTTGATTAGTTAATTGTGTTAACGCATAAAAGACAATTACCACAATTAACTAATTACATAATCAACATTTTCCAGCGCTTACGCGCTATATTTTGCTGTTAATTCTTTTGCTACGTTATCCAATACGTCTGTTTGGTCGCTGCTGAATGTACCTTTTTTCAAAGCAGCCAATACATCGGCATGTTTTGTTTCAAGGTAGCGTAGGAACTCTGCTTCAAACTCGCGCACTTTGTTTACAGGTACTTTGTTCATCAACCCTTTTGTACCCAGGTAAATAATTGCAACTTGTTTATCAACGGAAACAGGAGAGAATTGTCCTTGTTTCAAAATTTCCACGTTACGTGCTCCTTTATCCAAAACCAATTTGGTTGCAGCATCAAGATCAGAACCAAATTTAGAGAATGCCTCCAATTCGCGGTATTGTGCCTGGTCTAGTTTCAAGGTACCCGCAACTTTTTTCATTGATTTGATTTGAGCATTACCACCCACACGTGATACCGAAATACCCACGTTGATAGCCGGACGCACACCAGAGTTGAACAAGTTCGACTCAAGGAAGATCTGACCGTCAGTAATTGAAATTACGTTGGTTGGAATATAAGCCGATACGTCACCTGCCTGCGTTTCAATAATTGGTAAAGCTGTTAATGATCCACCACCTTTTACCAAATGTTTAATTGAAGGAGGAATATCATTCATTGCCTGTGCAATCGAATCGGTTGCATTGATTTTTGCAGCACGCTCAAGCAAACGGCTATGTAAGTAAAATACGTCACCAGGATAAGCCTCACGTCCCGGAGGTCTGCGAAGCAATAGTGAAACCTCACGGTAAGCCACTGCCTGTTTCGACAAATCATCATAAATGATCAAGGCCGGACGACCAGTATCGCGGAAGAACTCACCGATTGCAGCACCTGCCATAGGAGCAAAAAACTGCATTGGAGCAGGATCCGAAGAAGTAGCCGAAACGATCGTGGTATAAGCCATCGCTCCATTTGCTTCAAGTGTTTTCACAACTTGTGCAACGGTAGATGCTTTTTGTCCGATCGCAACATATATACAGTATACAGGTTTTCCTGCATCGTAAAATTCTTTTTGGTTGATAATGGTATCAATACAAACAGCAGTTTTACCTGTTTGACGATCGCCAATCACAAGCTCACGTTGTCCACGTCCAATCGGGATCATCGCATCAATCGCTTTAATACCTGTTTGCAATGGTTCCTGAACCGGCTCACGGTAAATAACTCCCGGAGCTTTACGCTCCAATGGCATTTCGTATGTTTCACCGGCAATCGGGCCTTTACCATCAATCGGATGACCCAATGTGTTTACAACACGGCCAACCATTCCTTCACCTACTTTAATCGAAGCAATACGTCCGGTACGTTTTACTGTATTTCCTTCTTCTACCGAAGTTGAATCGCCAAGCATTACCGCTCCAACGTTATCTTCTTCCAAGTTTAATACAATAGCTTGTGTGCCGTTCGCAAATTCAATCAGCTCTCCTGATTGTACTTTTGAAAGTCCGTAAATACGGGCAATACCGTCACCCACTTGGAGTACGGTACCTACTTCTTCAAGTTCAACGTCAGATTTAAAATTGCTGAGTTGTTCTCTAATGATTGCTGATACTTCATCAGGTCTGATCTCTACCATAATTCAATTATTTTGAAATGTAAGTGTTTAATAAATTCTGTTTTACTTTGTTGAGTTTACCTGCAATACTTGCATCGTACAAATTGTCGCCAACCTGTATCACTACTCCGCCAATCAAATCCTTGTCGATGGTAGTGGTTAAACTCACTTTTTTGCCACCTTGTTTTTGAACAAACTGCATAATTTCGGCTGCAGTTTTTTCATCAATTGGGTGTGCTGTTTTTACCGAAGCAGCAACGATCTGGTTCAGTTCATTGTATTGCTCAACAAAACATTCAGCAATTGCATCAAGTACATTGCTACGGCCTTTGCGAACAACGATATCAAAAAAGGTCAATGTTGTTTTGTTAAACGATCTATCGAATAACTTATGCAACACGGCAATTTTATCACCAATGTTTACCACAGGGCTTTTTAATAAATTTTGCAAAGCAGCGCTACTTTTTAATAGTTGCGAAAACGCATCTATATCTGCCTTAATGGCCTCAACCGAGTTTTGCTCTTTTGAGAGATCAAGTAAGGATTTAGCGTACCTGCTGGCTACTCTGTATTCCGACATCTTAGTTTAGGCTAATTGATTTAATGTTTTCGTTAACGAAAGCTTCTTGTTGTGCTCTGTCATCCATTTTGGTACGGAGGATTTTTTCAGCCATATCAACTGAAAGCAAAGCAACCTGGGTTTTCAATTGGTTCATAGCAGCTACCTTTTCTTGTTCAATGCTTTCTTTGGCATTGGCAATCATTTTGGCTCCTTCTTCACCAGCCGATTTTTTGGCTTGTGCAATAATGCTTTCTTTCATATCGCTTGCTTCTTTCAGCATAGCGTCTCTTTCGGCACGCGCCTGGTTTAATAGTTTTTCGTTATCAGCCGTTAATTTTTCCATTTGCTTGCGGGCATTTTCTGCCGCCTGCAATGCTGCATCAATTGAGTTTTCGCGCTCAAGCAAAGCTGCTGTAATCGGTTTCCATGCAAACTTGGTAAGCAAGAATAATAATGTTAAAAACGAAATGGTAGACCAAAATACCAATCCTATACTGGGTGTAACTAAATCCATATTGTTTTATATTTTATTAAGTTTCTTTTTTTTGTTCGATAAAATATTGAAACAATATTCGCCTCTAATGTGAGCAAATATTGTTTCAATAAATTCAATTTTTAGCCGTTTCCTAACAACGCAACAACCACCGCGAAAAGCGATACCGCTTCAACGAAAGCAGCAGCGATTAACATAGCAGTTTGAATTTTGTTAGCAGCCTCTGGCTGACGTGCCATACCTTCCATAGCGGATCCACCGATACGTCCGATACCTAATCCAGCTCCGATAGCGGCTAAGCCGGCTCCAATTGCAGCAATACTTCCTGTCATTTTGATTTTATATTATTTGGTTAAACAAAAAAAAGTTTCAAATTAATGGTGTGCTTCTTCACTTGGTTTTTCCAATGCCATACCAATGTATAGTGCTGAAAGAATAGTGAAAATGAACGCCTGGATAAATGCTACCAACATTTCGATCACGCTGATGAAAACCACAAACGGAACCGATACGGTGGCAACCGACATTGATTTAAAGATGAAGATCAAACAAACTAAACTCAGAACCAAAATATGGCCTGCGGTAATGTTTGCAAATAAACGGATCATTAAAGCAAAAGGTTTGGTGAATAAACCAATGATCTCAACCGGGATCATTAAAGGATATAACCAAAGAGGAACATGTGGGGTGAAAACATGGCTCCAGTAAGTTTTTGTACCATTGATGGTGGTGATCACAAATGTGCATAGTGCCAATACCAATGTTACAGCAATATTTCCGGTTACGTTAGCTCCTCCCGGGAAAAACGGAACCAAGCCCAATACGTTGTTCATCCAGATAAAGAAAAACACGGTAAGCAAATAAGGCATAAACTTAGCGTATTTATCACCTAAGTTAGGGCGGGCAATTTCGTCACGCACAAAAATGATGATCGGCTCCAACCAAGATTGTAAACCTTTTGGAGCAGCAATACCACGTTTTTTGTAGGCTGAAGCCACACTGAAAAATATTAAAAACAAAAACAGCATTGATATCATCATCGATGCTACGTTTTTGGTAATAGAAAGATCGATCAAATGAGAAGAAGCTTCTTCGTTAACCTGTCCATCGGGAGTCACAACTTTCACTTTGTTTTCAACAAGTGCATAAGTGTAGTGATTACCTGCATAAGCATCGTGTCCGTGGTTAAATTTTCCGCTGCTGAAGCATTCAATTCCCTTGTCGGTATATAATATAACCGGTAAATGGATTGATGTATGACCCCATAAATGCCAATCGTGTCCATCGGCAATATGCTCCATAATCACTTTGCTGGTATTGAATTTCTCTTCTTTTTCACCATGTACACCCACTATTTCGGCTGCAACATGCTCTGTACCTTCTACCAATGTGGAATCTAAAACATCTTTCTCGTGTTGTAATGTTTCAACAGCAGCAGTATGATGTTTTTCATCGTGTTGAGCGATTGCACCAAAATTGCCGACTAAAAATAATAGTGTAAAAAGGCTTGAAATGGTGATGTTTCTCGTTGAAAATCTACTTGTTATTCGGCTCATTGGTACTAGCTTTTTCCTTTAAAATGGGTCGCAATTTAGCAGTTAACCAATAAATTTCAAACAGTGTGTATAAAATGTAGCTGGCAAAAAAGGCAAAAATGAAACTGAGTTCATAATGGCTTCGTGTGAGTTTATAATAAACGATAAAACACAAACTGAGTATAAACCTCAGGCCTATACTGATATAAGCCGAAATAATGAACGTGTATCCATCATCACTTTTGCGCCCGATAGAGGCAATAGGGTAGATTGCTCCGGTTAAAATACCCATAAATATGATACTTATCACCGTGTCTTTTACCACAAAAGTTTCGGGAAACCCCAAAACAATTCCAACCTGAAAAAGTGTAATGGCTATAAGGTAAAGGTAAAACTTGATATGCATAATTAGGGAAATGGATTGATTGGGTAATTGAGTTAATTGGTTAATTGAAGTGGTTAAGGGATCCATCTTCCAACATCTATCCTCTATTCCTCGCTATTCTTGTTCACCATTTTAAACAGCGAGTAAAAAATAATAAACAACGCTAAAAAAACGCCAACTAAGGTGAAGATGGGAAACTTGTGTTGTAAGTAATTATCGAGCCAATCTCCGCCCAGTGAAAGGCCTACAAAAGCAACGATCCATTGAAAGGTAATGGCGCTGAATTTTGCGTATTTACTGTACGATGGCTTGTTTGGTTGTTGAGGTTTCAAAAGTTTTCGCAGTTGGGAGTTCTTCACTCATTACTTTTTTTAGGGAATTTTTTGAGTCTTTCATTGAACATTTGCCATTAAACTCAGCACCCGATTCGATGATCAGTTTATTGGAAACAATATCCCCGTTTACTTTTGCAGTGGCTTTGATGGTTAATACTTCCGTTACAAAAATATTTCCATTCACTTCCCCCGACAATTCAAGGTTGGTGGCTTTAATATCCCCGTCAATTTTGCAGGTAGCACCTAAAACAAGGCGTGCTTTCGATGAAATATACCCTTTTACAGAACCGTCAATACGCATATCACCTTCAGATGACAGATCGCCAATAATGGAGGTTCCGGCATTGATGATATTCAAATTGTTAGGATTGAATGGGGTGGTTGTTTTGGTATTATTAAATAATGCCATCTTAAATGGTTGAATTTTAAGTGAAACATTCCCCAAAATCATTGGGGACAAAATAACCTCTCATTTACAGTGAGGTGGAACAAAAGTAACGGTTTTAGCGAGAAAACGAAAATAAGCCCCGATGAGTTTAGTTTCCCTTGGCCGGAACGTCAAGCAATACGGTATCTCTTGCTACTTCGTTCGACATAATATTCAGGATATTTTTGTAATAAGCGTCTTTTTCGCGCATCACGGTTTCAAGTGAGTCGGTTACCATCATCATTTTGGTGAGGTTTCGCTTGGTATTCGGGTCGCTGTATCCCGGAATAAATTCGCGGATGGGTGTAAAAACAATGAGGGTGATGATAATAGAGGTGAAAAACACCAAAAAGGAACTAAACCCGATAAATACATTCATAGGAGTGAGGCTGTACGAGAATTTTTCTTCAAAGGTTCCGTCATTGATAATTACCAGCCTGAATTTATTTTTGAGCTTATGAATAAGTTTTTTCTTTGGTTCTGCCATGCGAATGCAAGATATAGTTTCGTTTTAGATTAATTAAACTTTGATGTTAGGCTGAATAAAATATTTTTGCGTTTCCAAAGTTATAAAACAAAACCTTCAATCCATTATACAATTGCCCTTGCGTTCACTGTTTCGTATTTTTAGTTTGAGTATTATATTCCTTGTCGTGGCCTGCAGCCCTAATAAGGACAAGTGGCTGAACCGTAACTGGCACACCATGACGGGGAGGTTTAATGTTTATTTTAACGGTGAAGTTAAATTTAAGGAAGTCACCGATGCCCTTGAAAAAGGTCACCAGGATGATTTTACAAAAATATTGGAGGTTTTTCCATACGGAGATGAAGCTGCCGCAAAAGGGGTAGCGGGGCAGGTTGATATTGTGCTCAAAAAGGTATCGCTCGCTATTCAAAATCATTATGTGGGACGATATACCGATAACAGTTATTATTTAATGGGCAAGGCGCATTATATGAAACGCGATTATTATGCTGCCATGGAAGCGTTTCAATACATAAACGCGAAGTATAAGGATAAAGGGTTACGCCCGGTTTCTACTGCCTGGATTGCTAAATGTTATGCCGGGTTGGGCAAATTGGATGAGGCCGAAGCGGTCATGGGTTTATTAATCAGCGAAGAGCAAGCCAAAACAAAAAACACAAGCTTTTACCACAAAATTGTTCCCGAAACGCCCAAAGATTATTCGCGGGAAATATATGCTACAGCCGCAGATATCGCCATTAAACAACGAAAGTTTGTAACTGCAATTGATAAATTAACACTGGCCCTTAACTATACAAGTAAAAAAAGTGATAAAATCAGGTACACGTTTATTCTTGGTCAGCTGAATGCTGAATTGGATAGCGTTAAAAATGCCAACAAATATTTTAGCAAGGTATTAAAAATGCTTGCTCCGTATGATTTTGAATTTAATGCCAGCATCAACTTATCAAAGGCTTACGATGTAAATGACAAGCATGCCGCCAAACGGATCCGCAAATCATTGAAACGGATGTTGCGTGATGATAAAAATGACGGATACTATAACCAGATCTGGTACGCTTTGGGTAACCTTGAAATGAAAGAAAAAAATATCCAGGCTGCTATTTACGATTATAAAAAAAGCTCGGAAGTTGGTGGTGTGAACACCAATCAAAAAGCACTTTCGTACCTGGCCCTTGGCAATATTTACCTTGACATTCCCGAATACAAACTGGCGCAGGCATATTACGATAGCACAGCTTCGGCACTCAGTCCCGATTACAAGGATTACAAAAAGGTAATTGCAAAAAAGACGGTTTTATCGGAGTTGATCGATAACTTAATTGTGATCGAAAGAGAAGATAGTTTGCAAGACCTGGCCCGGCTTTCCCAAACAGAACTGGATCAGAAAATTGATCTGTGGATAGCAAGGGCGAAACAGGATTCTGCTACCCAGGTAAAACGGCAAAAGGATAAAAAAGCAGCAGAATTGCAGCAAAAACAAAATCCGCAAATTGCCGTGGCAAATACCAATACGGCCGGTTTTGGAACACAGGGGCAATGGTATTTTTACAACCCAACCATGATGGTAGCGGGAGCAAATGAATTTTTCAGCGCCAAAAAATGGGGACCTCGCCCCAACGAGGATAACTGGAGAATTGCATCCATTGAAAAACCGGAGGTTCAGGCTGTAAATGAAGGTGGCAAGTCGGGAAATAAAACACCCGAAGACTCCAGCAATGCCCTGGCCGGGCAAAAAGATACTTCGGAGCAGGCAAACAACCCTGTAAAAGGAATCAGTACCAGCCGAAAAGCATGGCTTGCAGATGTTCCGTTCACAAAGGATCAAATGGATAAATCCAATCGTCAGCTCACCGAAGCTTTTTACAATATAGGTTCCATTTACAGCAACAAATTGGATGATAACAAAGAGGCCATCAAAGATTATGAGCTCTTATTGTACCGTTTTCCGGGAAGCGAATATGAACCTGAGGTATTGTATCGCCTGTATAAACTGTATCAACAGGAGCAAAGACCTGATCAGGCTACTATTAAAAAGAACCGTTTGCTCAGCGAATATCCTGAAAGTCCATATGCCCAGATTATCCAAAACAAAGCAGTGAATTCGGCCGAAACCGATGCCAATAAACAAGTGGTGGATGCCTATGAGGTACTTTACCAATATTACCTTGCAGGACAATACGACCTGGTGAAACAGGGAAAAATAGAAGCCGATAAAAAATATGCAGGCAATACCCTTCAACCTAAGTTTGATTTACTGTATGCATTGGCTGTTGGTAAAACCCAACCTGTTCCCGATTTTGTATTACAACTGAATGATGTGATTGCCAAACATCCCAAAACCGATGTTGCCGAAAGGGCACAAGGAATTTTGGATTATATTAAACGCTCGGAAGAAAAGGCTATCCCGGATTCATTGAAACCCAAAGAACCGGAATTTGTGGTTGATGGGAACGGTCCTTATTATGTGATCATTGCCATTAAGGATGATAAGCTCGACATGAACGAGTTGGTGGCCAAAACAACGGCCTATAACGAGGAGTTTCATGATTTTGATAACCTGAGGGTAAATACCATGCTCTCCAATGAAGGTTACCAGTTGATGCTTGTAAGAGAGTTTAAAGAGATTAAACCTGCAATGGGTTATTACAACGACTTCAATTCAAGAGATGTGATTAAGAAAAGGTTGAAATATGAAGGCAAGACTATTGCTTTTGTCATTTCTCAACCTAATTTTAAAAAAATGTTGAAGGAACAAAAAGTTGAACTGTACCAAACTTATTTTAGCGAATACGAAAAATTAAACAATCAGAAAAAGTGAACTGGAAAGATTTATTTTGGAATAACCCTTTGTCTAAATGGCTAAAGTGGATTTGGATCGCTGTATTTGGTGGTATTGTGCTCCTTTCCCTTTTGGTTTGGACAGTCTCGTTGGGATGGTTTGGTGAGTTACCACCATTGGAAGAACTCGAAAACCCTAAAACCTATTTGGCTTCCGAGATATATAGCGAGGATGGCGTATTGATCGGGAAATATTATTTGCAGAACAGAAGCAATACACATTTTGAAGAGATCAGCCCAAATCTTATTAATGCACTTATTGCCACCGAAGATATTCGTTTTTACAGCCACTCGGGAATTGATTTCAGGGGAGCAGCAAGCATTATTGGTTATGCCATGGTGGGCAAACGCAGAGGTGCATCAACCATTACACAGCAGTTGGCTAAAAATTTATTTCCACGCAAAAAATTCGACAACGTATTTAACAAGGCAACCACCAAATTAAAAGAGTGGATAACAGCCGTACGCATCGAAGAGCGTTATACCAAAGAAGAAATTATTACCATGTATTTTAATACAGTAGAGTTTGGTGGAAACTCTTTTGGTATTTCATCGGCAGCCAAAACATTTTTCGGAAAAAAAGCGATCGACCTTACAGAAGTGGAAGCCGCCATGTTGGTGGGTATGCTCAAAGCACCTACAAGATACAGCCCTGTGCGCAATCCCGAAAATGCATTGCGCAGGAGAAATACCGTATTGAACCAGATGCGCAAGAATGATTTTATTACAGACGAAGCATACGATACATTGAAGCTGATGGCCATTGAACTCAATTACCAGGAAGATGACCACAACGATGGATTGGCCCCTTATTTCAGGGAGCACCTTCGCCTCGAATTATTGGAATGGTGCGAAGAAAATGGATTCAATTTGTATAAGGACGGACTCAAAATATACACCACCATTAACAGTAAAATGCAGGCCATGGCCGAAGAAGCGGTGCACGATCATTGCAAAGAGATGCAGCGTAAATTTTACAACCACTGGAAAGGCCGAAATCCATGGGGAACCTTTTCGGAGCTAATCACGGCAGGTATGAAACGCAGCGATCGTTACCGCCTGATGAAAGCATCGGGAGCCAGCGAAGCGGAAATTAAAGTGGCGTTTAATACTCCAGTGAAAATGAAAGTATTTAGTTACACCAAGGGCGAAATTGATACCACGATGACTCCGTTGGACTCGATCAAGTATTACAAATATTTTATGCAATGCGGAATGATGAGCATGGATCCACGCAACGGATATGTAAAGGCATGGGTTGGCGGAATCAACCACAAATATTTCCAGTACGACCATGTAAACATCAATTCAAAAAGACAAGTAGGTTCTACCTTCAAACCATTGGTGTATACCATGGCCATGGACAATGGCTGGAGTCCTTGTTTTGTTGCGCCCAACCAACCTGTGACGTTTGACGGATACCCGGATTACAATCCGCAAAATGCCGACTCGAAAAAATACAATGAGCCTGAAATGACCTTGTTCAGGGGCTTGAAATTTTCGGTAAACAATATTGTATTGTATATCATGAAACAATTGGGTCCTACAGGTCCGAATGCGGTGATTGAGCTGGCTAAAAAAATGGGGATCTCAAGCAAGATGGAACCTTATCCTGCGATTGCATTGGGTGTTTCGGATATCTCGGTGTATGAAATGGTAGGAGCCTATTCAACCTATGCCAACAAAGGTGTGTGGACCGAACCGATTTATGTGACCAGCATTTTGGATAAGAACGGAAATGTGGTGCGCGAAGTTGTGCCACGCACAGTTGAAGCCATGAGTGAGCAAACCGCTTATATCATGGAAAAAATGTTGGAGCAGGTTACAACCCACGGAACAGCTGCCAAGATAAAATACCAATACAAAATACCCGGTGCTGTTGGCGGTAAAACAGGAACCACCCAAAACTATAGCGATGGTTGGTTTATGGGCATTACACCAAGTTTGGTAACCGGAGTATGGACAGGTTTTGAAGACCGTGCCATCCATTTCCGCAGCATGGACCTGGGTTCGGGTTCGTCAATGGCCATGCCCATTTGGGGCAACTACATGAAAAAGGTAACAGCAGACACTTCGTTGTTTAAAGTACAGGAAACCTTTACACCACCGCAACAGCCGCTTACCGTGGAAATGAATTGCGAAACCTATAATGAAAAAGCTCCAGAGAAGGTTGAGTTGTTTGAGGAGTAAGCAGTTATTTACCATAAAAACGGAAAAGTCAAACACGATTAATCAGGAAACTAATCATTATACTTGGAATGGTTGCTCTATGTGTTTGTCAAACCCATGCTCAAGATAGTCTTGTTCTAAAGCAACTGTCGTGTTATCATTATTTATATGACAGTACCGAAAATAAAATTGGATTTGGTTGTGGTTTTGTAGGAGTTACCACAACAAATCTGTATCTAATTCGAGAACTTATAATTTACAGTCGATTCGACTTAATATCAAAACTACTTGACTCCAAAATTACTTCCACTAGATATCTTTCTTGTGTTGCTTTAATTCAAGCAAATAAAGGAAGCTATATTTCTATCGACTCAATAACTCAAGCAAAAATTAACCTATTAAAAAAGGACAAACATACTATTCCGTTTTGTAATGGTTGTACCAGAAGCGGTACGTATACTATAAATAACCTACTTGACAAGAAGTCAAAAATACATTTTGCTGAATGGACAGAAGCTTGGATGATCGACAGTTTCAAAAAGGAAGAATAACTTGATTCATTGAGCATTCATTTTTTCATATTTCGTTTATCTGCCAATAACTGAGAGTGTAGAAACTATTAGCATTAATGTAATGAAAATGTTTTAGCAAAGAATGTTGGTCGACTTTGTACATGTATGTTCTTAAATAATCATCAGCGTCCACTGATATTTCATCTCACGCCTAGTGTTTCCTGGACCTTTCAATTTAACTGGATTTATCTGATTGCCGACACAATATCCATCTGCACGTTTACTTTGGCCACACTGGAAAAATTGTCCATCCATTTGCGTGTATCATCCATTTTAAGATTTCTGATGTCATTGCACTTTTGCATTGTCAATTATGACATAATTTAAAAGAAACAAAATGACAAATTTTAAAGTTCCAAGCAGAGGAGAAGTGTCTGCAAACAATCAAGAGATCTTTGATAACCTCACAAAAGGTTTAGGTATGGTTCCAAATCTTTATGCTGTAATGGCCTTATCAGATCATGCATTAGGCAATTATCTTGCTTTTCAGAATGCTAAAACCTCTTTTTCAAACAAGGAAAAGCAATCGGTTAATTTAGTGGTAAGCCAAGTAAATGAATGTAATTACTGTTTGGCAGCACATACTGTCTTAGGTAAAATGAATGGTTTAACCGAAGAGCAAACTATCGAGATCCGCAAAGGAAATGCATCTTTTGACAATAAATTGGATGCTTTGGTGAAGTTGGCAAAAGAGATAACTGCAAAAAAAGGTTTTGCGTCAACAGAATCTGTGGATGCTTTTATGAATGCAGGCTACACAAAAGGACAGGTGGTTGAATTGATCTTTTTGGTTGCTGAAAAAACTGCCATGAATTATGTGCACGCTATTACAAAAGTTGATATCGACTTTCCTTTGGCTAAATCCATTTAATCATTGAAAGAGGCTGTTTTAAATACATAGAACAGCCTCTTTTATTCAATTTATATCATGGAAAACAAAAGACTACCACTTCCTCCTTTTACTTTAGAAACAGCTTTGCAAAAAGTTCAAGCAGCTGAGGATGCCTGGAATACAAAAGATCCCGAGAAAGTTTGTTTGGCTTACACCATCGATACCGAGTGGAGGAATCGTACAGCGTTCATAAATGGGAGGGAAGCGGTGAAAGCATTTTTAAAGCAAAAATGGGAAAGGGAGTTGGATTACAAACTCAAAAAAGAATTATGGGGCTTTCGTGAAAATAGAATGGCTGTTCGTTTTGAATACGAATGGCACGACTATACAGGACAATGGTTTCGAAGCTATGGAAACGAACTTTGGGAGTTTGACGAGAACGGATATATGCAAAAACGTTTTGCCAGTATAAATGATTTGCCTATTAAGGAAACAGAACGAACGCTAAAATAATACCTTTGTCATATGGCAAGTCAATCAGTTTTTACATTGGTTAATCCTCAAAACGGAAACCTGGCATTCAAACTTTTTTCCTTTGAAGATGATCGTTATTTCGATCATGTTCAGCGGAATAATTACTATTCACTTATTTGGTTTATTCAAGGTAAAGGGAAAGTTAGGGCCGATTTTTCTGAATATGATTTTAATGATAATAGTTTGTTTGCCTTTTCTCCTTATCAGCCATTTATGTTGACCGGGAATAATGATGCAAAAGGTATCGCATTGCAGTTTCATCCCGATTTTTTTTGCATTCACAAACATCAAACAGAAGTTGCGTGCAATGGTGTATTGTTCAATAATATCTATAACCCACCATTTGTATCGGTAGATGAGGTTTCTGCATCTACCTTTACCATGTTAATTGAACAAATGAAAACCGAAATGCAAAATCCTGCTTTGGCTCAATATGAATTACTCGTTTCTTATTTAAAAATCGTTTTAATAACGGCCTCCAGGCTAAAGACCGAACAAGAGCCAAAGGCATTGAAAGCTACAACAGAAATAAAGGAGCCATTTATTTTACAAAGTCTAAAGGACACAATTGAGAAAGACTATAAAAGCAAGCACACTGCGAGCGATTATGCGCAAACATTAAATATTTCTACAAAAGCTTTAGCTAAAATTACCAAGAAGTATTTCAATAAAACATTGACGGATTTAATTTCTGAAAGAATAATTATCGAGGCCAAACGCGAGTTGTATTTAACCAACAAAACAGTGAAAGAAATCGCTTATGAATTAGGTTACCTGGACGAACACTATTTCAGTAGGTTCTTTAAAACAAATGCTGATGTATCGCCACAAATGTATCGGGATTCAGTTGGTTTTGGGCGAGGGGTGTGAATCCTTATGCCGGCAATAAATAGTATTCGCCATCGGTTAGTCATGCATAACTCCACCAACTCAGGACTTATGTTATGATGATTCATCAATTCAGTCTTTCGTTTTCGGATTTATTTTTATCTTGGTTGACAGATTTCTCGTTTCGTAATCGGCAACTGCGGATGGTTAAGAGACGTTATGCCCAATTAAATGAAACCTCACAAGACAATATTGATAATCTTTGCAATGCTATTGACCAGTTTAACATTTGGCCAATCAGACTCTAATGATTCTTGTAGACGATTTATTGGAAAATCAGAATATTTATTGACAGCATACAATGTCGGTTGGGATACTGTTATGTTGGATACATTAAACGTTCTAAAAGGACATTTTAAAAAGTGCTTTTGTGACAATACTAATAAGGTTTTTGTTAAAGCATTACATAGTACGAGCGAAGCATTTGTTTCAATTGAACCTCAAATAATAAACTTAAAATCCTGTGACGGTCTTTATTCATACAGAGTTTTTAAAAAGGGACAACACCTTAGCCCTCATTTCTTGAATGGAATAATGCACTTTGTCTTCTTAGTTTCAGATAACAAGGTTTATTATTTAAATGAGTTGTATTCAAAAGATACATTATCTGTTAACGAACTTATTGAAAGAGAAAAACCACATCTAATAACATTGTTTAGCGATAGAGATATTGAAATTATGAAATATCTAGGTAATCAGAATATTTATTGGACAGACAATAGTACTGAAGTACCATTCGTAATTTACATAGACAAAAATGTACTACATTTTGACAACAGACGAAAGAATAACTGAAATTTCAAACCTAATACAGCCTATCCATAAATGACAACCCATCACTGCCTCAGCTGCGATAAAGAATTAACGGATCAATATTGTTCGGGTTGCGGGCAGAAAGTCGATTCGCACGGTATTTCATGTAAACATTTGATCCTGCTTGGTGTGCTGCGCGGAACCTTTTGTTTTGAAAAGGAGATATTGTTAATGGCTAAGCTGGCATTACCACGTCCGGTGCAGCGCTTGATTATATTTCCGGAAAAAGGATCTGGTATCAGAAAGTGTTTACATCGTTAATATATTGAATTGCAAATGTCAACCGAAAAACCATTGGTAAACAAAAAGTATCAGCTCGAGAAATTTCCCGGTAAAGGGGGCTGGACCTATGTGGTCATTGAAGAAGTATTGCAGGATAAACGTGCCCCTTTTGGCTGGGTAAAAGTGAAAGGATGGATTGACGACTTCGAGATCAAACAGTACAAATTGATGCCCATGGGCAATCAAAGATTGTTTTTGCCTGTTCGTGCAGAGATCCGCAAGAAAATTCAAAAAAAGGAAGGCGATTGGGTAAAGGTGGTATTGTATGCCGATCATTCGGCATTGGAAATACCGGCAGAGCTGTTGGCCTGCCTGCAGGATGACCCGGTGGCACACCAAACCTTTTTGAGTTATACAGAAGGGCAGCAAAAGGAGTTTTTGGATTGGATCGCTTCGGCCAAAACAGATAAAACCAAGGTGGAACGAATTGCCGCTACATTGGATAAGCTTGCAAAAGGAAAAAAGTTCAGAGACCAGTGAGCTGCATCTGACGGGTTTAAGATTGTCTTTGCATTGAATAAAAGTTCAACCGTATAACTGAACAACCGAATGTATATTTTTTGTGGCTTTTGCTTGCGCTCATCTTATATTTGAGCATCTAAAATTTTACATATGCTGCGTGTTTATTTACTGTTCTCAGTCTGTTTTCTTACCCTTTTTGTAAATGCCCAAAATTGTACCAACTGTAAAAAAGAGTACCACGATTATACAGGCGATATTCATGTGAAAAACAACGAAGACGTATGTGTTACCGGGACGTTTTCGGGGAATATCGAGTTTAGCGGAGGCAAGCTAACCATTTGCGGAAATGCACAGGTTGGAACATTGAATTACAAACAACCCGCATTGCTTACCATTAGCGAAAGTGCAAGGGTGAAGATCCAGAATATAAATTCGAACAAAGAGGTATCCATCATCAACTATTGCGATTCGTTTATCATTCAAAATGGAAACTTTAACCAACCATTTAATTTGGTGAACAATGGAAAATGTTATTTGCAAGGTGGTGCTTTCAACAGCACACTTAATTTTAGCAATAACGATACGTTGATCTTCAATACCTCTTTGGTCATTTCAAGAAATTGTTCGTTTGTCAATACAAAGTATTTTGCCATCAATGGCAATTTTACCGCCAACAGCGGAACACTCAACTTTTGGAATGCTTGTCAGTTCTACATTAATGGTGATATGATCCTGAATGGTCAAACGCTCCAGGTCGACAGGGGATTTTTGAAAGTGAACAATGCAAATATTAATTCAGGATCCATCGTGTTGAACAATGAATCGGTTTTTTACGTAAACAATATCAATGTTGGAGGTGTCATTGAAGGAAAGGGTTCGCGCTCAACAATGGTGTGTACACAAAACCCTAATCTCAATCGGCAGCCATCCATCAAGGGACAGCTTTCTCTGTGTGTAAAAACAGGGAATTTTAATCCCAACCCGGGAACGGTGGAAAGCCCGGCAACCGTTGATTGCAATAATCCTATTGGTGGTTCCGAGTGCAATCCACAGCCATTTGGTTATGCCTATTTCCGGATGTTGCCTGTAACATCCAGCGACTGGAACAATTCGGCAACCTGGGAAATGTGGAATGGGGTTTCATGGAATCCTGCTCCCTCGGGTAAATATCCGAGCCAGGGATCAGCAGTATTAATTGGTGACGGAAAAACAATGACCCTTACACAGGATGTGCGTGTAAGCAAACTTGTTTTGGGTGAAAATGGTAATGGAAAGATCATCTGTTCACCAGGTACTTCTGTGAGTTTAACCATTGATGATACGGCAGCATTTAATCAACAAAGTTCAATTGAATTGAATCAAAGCCGGCTAACCCTTAAAGGTCAATTGTTGACCGATATCAAGTGTAAAGGTTCGGCTACAGCGGGTTTGGAATTGAATCTGCCGGGTGTGCAAAAGAACCTTGTAATGGATCAATCGGAACCGGGAGAGTCAAATGCGCTTCGTTTGTTAACGATGAACAATCCTTCGGGTACCATTACACTTGCCGATACATTGATCATCATTCGGCTCGTGGATCCAACTGCAGGAACAATGCAAACGAGCGGGAAACTGGTATTGCAATCGGATAAAAACTACACCGCTTCTATCGGTGAGGGTGAAGGAAATTATATTGTGGGCAAGGTGAAAGTGCAAAGGTATATTCCTGAAATAGCCAGGCGTTTTAGGTTTGTATCGCCTACCGTTAAAGGCGCTACATTACTGGATTGGCAGGATGATGTGTATGTTACGGGAAACAATGCAGCAGGTACAGCCACAGGGCAGCAGGTAGGAACATTAAATTCGGCCGGTTTTGATGCCACTCAAAGTTTCGAGCCATCCATGTATTTTTACAATGAAACCAAACCCGGTAATCAAAACAATGGGTGGGTTGCGGCCACAAACGAAACCAACACACTGGCCGATTATCCTTTACCGGTTGGTAAAGGTTACAGGTTGTTTATCCGTGGCGACAGGAGTGATACCAACAGGCTGAACGGACAGAACAATACACAGAATGAAGTTACACTTGATATGTATGGAGAGTTAGTTACAGGTGATGTAACTGTGCCCATAACTTATACCAGTACAGGTGTTAATTCGGAAGATGGTTGGAACCTGATTGGTAATCCATATGCAAGTGCTTACGATTGGAAAGCATTTTACAAAGACCATAGTTTGAACAATCAATTTGAACCTACCGTTTGGGTATACGATTCGCGCACCAATGCTTATGTGAGCTATAATGTATTGGCAGAGGCAGGCTCATTTACAAATGGAATTATTCCTTCCGGTCAATCATTCTGGGTGAAAGCA
This sequence comes from Chitinophaga pinensis, assembly GCA_943369665.1. Classification (GTDB taxonomy): domain Bacteria; phylum Bacteroidota; class Bacteroidia; order UKL13-3; family UKL13-3; genus UKL13-3. The sequence continues at coordinate 19,549 of CALRNX020000018.1, read as the reverse complement.
ATTGCACCTATAGGATCAATTACATTAAAGGAGAAATACAAAGTGGTGAGTGTAGAGAATGATGAGATCCGAAATTTTGTTGAATGGTCATCACATAAGGATGAGCTTTCTGTTAAACTGATAAAGGATAGTGTGAATGAAGACGAGATGATCATTAAGCATATAAATGGATTGCGAACAGGTATGGATTCATTTGATATCAGTAAATTTTGGAGCGATGCTGTTGGAATTGCCCAATACAATAGTGAAGATCAATCATACTTGGATCTTTCTTGTCGTCCAATCAATTTTAAAGAAGCCGATTATATACCGATCTACTATTTTGTAAACGCAAACGGTAACTATACACTTAAGATGAAATTGTCGGTGGCCACCATTTATAAAGGGTCAAAGGCATATTTGTTTGATAGCGAAGTGGGCAGGTATATTGATATTGCAACAGAACCCATTTATAATTTCACTGTAAATTTGCCCAATCCTTCAGCCGGGCAGTCAAATCGTTTTTTCATTGTTTATTTTCCGGCCACTCCGCCACCAACGGCACTCAATTATTTATTTGCCGAAAAGCAAGACACGGCAGGTGTACATTTATCGTGGGGAAGTTTGAGTGAAGTGCTTCCCACAACTTATTATGTGCAAAGAGGTTATAGTTCCACCAATTTTACAACGATCGCAGTTGTGGATGGGGTAGGAGGTTTTGATAAGCCTTCGGATTACGAATTGTTGGATACTGCTGCTGATCTGAGAAGAGATTTGTACTACAGGATAGGAACCCAGGATTCTTTAAATACGCAGATCACTTATAGCCCGATCACGTATTTACCGGTTTTAAATACAGGTCTTACCAATGAATTTCCTTCTTTAAAAGATAAACTGAATATCTATCCGATCCCTGCCCAACATACATTGACGATTGAATACCGGAATGCTGTGTTCAATGAAGCAATTGCAGTTACGGTTTTTGATATTGCAGGGAAAGAAGTATTGGCAACACAATTTAATGAACCCAAGTTGGGCAGCAATGCGTTGCAACTTGATATTTCAGAACTGAACAATGGATTATACTTTATGAATATTACCGGTGAGAGCGGTGAAAGCATTAAGGTAAAAGTGGTTAAAAATTAACAGCGGTTTATTTCCTCAGATAAGGATACGAGAGAAATGGAAATCGTTTTTATGCCCAATGAAAAGAGAAGTTGTTCTGAAAACAAATTCAATAGTTAGCCTATTTCGGTAAGACGTTTGTGCCCTTAGAACACTTATGAAATATATAGGTTTGTACTTCAGTTATTTACAAACCGATTATGATAAAACGATTTATTTCTTGGGTGAAACAGCAGCCTGTTTATACGTGCTATCAAAGGGAGTTTTTGTGTGAATATTTTTCTTTGGGAGTGGGGTGTATTGTAATATTATTACAGGTGAGTTATTTGGGATATATTCTTTTGTTTTAAAAATGGTTATTCCAAGATTTGATGTTGCAATAATAATTGTTACCCATAACATCCACATTTGAATTTTATTACTACTTTCTAACTTATTAATAGCTTTTCCACTTAAGGTGGTGGCTTCTATTGTGGCGGTCATTTGTTGTTCAGATAAAAATTCTTTTCTCTTTTCATTTTCAATATGTTTTTTCCACCCACCCAATTCGTTTATTCGGTAGCCTTTGGCAGTAGGCCTGTATTTAGGCTCAAAATCTCCTATTACAGACACTAAACCCTCTTGAACCATTATATACAGAGTTTCATTTAACAAAGCGCCCTTAGTCGAAAAAACATATTCAATTATTCGGTTTTCCCAAAGAGTATAGTTAGTCTTATATTTATGTTCACAGTAATACATTAGTATTAGGTCTATCCTCCCATCTATTTTGAGGTCAACAAACTGTTGTTCCATTTGTTCAGCGCCATGTTCCATAGTAGCAATATAATACACCATTGAAAATATTAGCATGGTCTTTTTGCGCATTTTTGCGCACGCAATGAAAATGATTAAACTTTTTCTTGCGCACAAATAAAACATTGCGCATCTTTGTGCGCACAGTCATAAAGGATATGAATCAAACAGCCGATAAAAAATTAGCATTAGAACTTGAGGAATTAATAGCCCATCATACAAATGAGGCTAATATGCATAATGCCTTGAAAGATAAGTATACAAGGTTATTAGAGCTCTTAAACAGCGATTCTGAAACTTTCATACCTCAAGGGAGTGTTCAGTCTAAAACAACCATAAAGCCAGCTGTGCATACTCCTGAATATGTTACATTCAATCAAAAAATTATTAATATCCTGCGCACATTTAACAAGCCAATGACTACAAAGGAACTGTTAGATGAATATTTAGCAGCGGATAATAGACCCATTGAAAGAAAAAACTTTGCTAGCCGATTAGTACGAATGAAAAATGATTTGTTGAAAGATTACGGACCTTTCAAGGCTTTGCCTGAGTGGTTCGTAGATGGTAAGATTAAAAAACAATACGAAATGAAAATATTATAAATAAAAAAAACCTGTTCGGCTTGGCGGCAAAAACAGGTTTTTAGATTCTTAAAATAACGGGGGATGTTTTGGAAAACGGAGCGCGACTTGAGACCATGCTCCACGGGTTCGATTCCCGTATCCTCCACCATTTCTACTTTCAAAGGTAGAAACTTTTTAATAAAAACAAAATTCTACCAATATGGCAAAGTATACACTTAAACAATTTGAAAGAGAATATCCCAATGATGCTGCATGTTTAGATAAGATATTTAAACTTCGTTTTGGTTCATTAAAGAAGTGCCCAGGTTGTGGACATGATGCCGTATTTAGGAGAATACCAACACGCAGGGCATACCAATGCCGCAAATGTTACCATCAAATATATCCTTGTGCCGGAACTCCATTTCAGAAAACGCGAACGCCATTAAACTATTGGTTTTATGCTATGTTTTTAATGACTACAACAAGGAACGGTGTAGCAGCAAAGGAAATAGAACGCGCTTTAGGTGTAACGTATAAAACAGCCTTTAAAATGGTTCAACAAATACGCATCCTAATGGGCAATAAAAGTAGTTCGCGATTGTTAACGGGATTTGTAGAAATGGACGAAACCTATATTGGAGGAAAGAGCGAGAACACTCCCAAGAATAGCGGTATTAGTAAGAAAACGCCAGTATTTGCAATGGTTGAAAGATTGGGAGACGTGCGCGCTATGAAAGTAGAAAACTCTAAGAAAAGCAGCCTATTACCCCTTATTCAACAGAACGTTGATAAAAACGCTATAATAAGCACAGATGAGTATAAAGTATATATGGGCTTACCTAAGATGGGATATATCAACCACGGCTACATAAAGCACTCAATGAGGCAATATAAAGATGGGCATATCTGCACTAATACAATAGAAGGGTTTTTCGGTCAATTGAAACGAATGATAACAGGTACACACATCCATGTTTCAGATAAGCATTTGCAGAAATATGTTGATGAGGCCGTATTCAGATACAATCACCGACAAAAGGAAATTGATATGTTTGGTACGCTGGTATTAAAGATTACTTCTTTTGAGGCTTAACGAAAGCTTTTAGCAACTCTTCAAAATCCTCTTTCCCGTTTTCATTATCCTCTACAAACTGCTTCATGCCGCTACCTTCTTTATATCCTGTTAAGGGAGGGTTTTGGTCTAATTCCCTTGTGCGTTTTACAGGCACTTTTTCGTGTATTGGTTTGCGTCCTTTTTTCATATCTCAAAATTAATAAATTATCTTACGTATAGGTTAATATTTAATTGTGAGGGCGGTATTTGTTCCTTCTTAACAAGCCAATGATATATAATTCCTTGCTTATTTATATAAAGAAATCTGTAATCCCAATAATGAACAGCTTGCAAGTAAACGCCATAGTTAGAAGCAGGCATATATATTTCTTTAGCATATACATATATTTCTCCTCCGTTTCCATCATCTGTTTTTAATACTGGCGGTCCTTTTTGTAAAACCAACTCTTGTTTAGTGAGGCCTAAGCAAGCGTTCATTTGATCTTGCAATGAAGTGGCGCAACTAGTAGTTAATAATACTGCCAATAAGCATAATATTGTCTTCATAGGTTTAAATGCCTATGCCCCTCTTAGCTGAAATGTTTAAAATAAAAAGCGTGGGACAAAATCTACCCGTCCCAAGGCTGCGACACCTTCCACAGAATAGACTAAGCCCACGCATGACGTGAACGTTAAGTCGTATTATCTGTGGTTCGTTGTCTAAGGTCGCAGTTTAGGGACGAAACAGATTAACGCAATTCGTTAAATAATGAGCGAATATAATTATTTATTTTATGAAAAATTATTAGCCTGATAATCAGCACAATTAGCAAGTGTCCTAAGGGGATAAGCCCCTTCGGTAAAATTAAATAATTGCTTAACAGATAGTTAGGCAATTGTTTTGGTCAATATGGTTTATAATATAAACTAGTTTATTAATATTGTTCCCGAAACAAAAACATTAAACAATGAAAAAAATTTTTACAATCACGATGCTGCTTTTGGTAACCGGGTTAGCAAATGCACAACAACAAATTATCAATGCTGGATTTGAGTATTGGGATACGCTTGGCGATTATACCCAACCTACCAATTGGTATTCAATAAACCCCTTGGTGGCTTTTGGGTTTGAACCAAGCACTACCGTAACCAGCGATGCCCATGGTGGAAACTTTGCCGTACAGTTGGAATCGTTGTCGAATCCTTTTGCCAATATATCGGGTGTTTTATGTTCCGGTCCGGTATTAAGCCCAAGCCTTGAACCTGATTTCTCACACATGAAAGTTGGGTTTACAGATAAACCCCAAAAATTTGAGTTCTATTATAAAGCATTTCCAATGGAAGGAGATACAAGTGTTATTTCGATGTGTCTTACACGCTGGAACCAAACCACACAAAGTGCCGATACGATTGCTGTAGCAACTAAAATGTTTTATGATTCGATGGATGTGTACACATTGGCAAGCATCGAATTCGAGTATTTCTCATCACTTCAGCCCGATTCAATGTTTATCATTGCGTCTTCGAGCATGGATGGTTTTAATCCAACTGTTGGCAGTAAATTGATATTGGATGATCTTTCGTTGGTGTATGCACCAACCGGAATTGAAAATATTCAACACCCAATTGAGGCATTGGTTTATCCTAACCCTGCACAAGATAAATTGAATGTGAAAATGGAAGAGTCAATGGTGGGAAGCGCTTATGTTTATGACCTGTTGGGTAATATTGTTTACCAACAGGTATTGGATGGAAAAGAGTTATCAATAAACACTGCCGATATGAAAGGTGGTTTGTATATCCTGGTATTACAGGCCGAAAACGGAGCAAGCCAAACATATAAAGTATCCATCAGCAAATAATCCGAAAAAAGATGGAAATGGATGAAAAACAAGCTTTGCTTCTCATCGAGAACATGATCAGCAAAACCAAAAATGAAATTAAGGATAACGGATTTTATTTTCTATTTTGGGGTTGGCTGGTATTTATAGCAGCTATCACCAATTATTATTTATTGGTCTTTACCTCGTTTGAAGTTCATGGATTGCCATGGCTTATCTTAATGCCATTGGGCGGACTCATTACAATCATAGCTTCGATGCGCAAAGCCAAGAAGGCGCCACGCGTTAAAACCTATATTGACGATGTGATGAAACAAGCCATTCGTGCTTTTAGCATATCGTTGTTTGTGGTTTGTCTCACCATGCCTATGGGCCATCAGTGGAAAGCTTTTTATCCCACCATTATCATTTTATATGCAATTTGGTTGTATGTTTCGGGCGGAATGTTAAAATTTAAACCACTCGTTTGGGGAGCAATACTCAACTGGGCCTTAGCTGCTGTTGGATTTGTGTTTGCTTCCACCGAAAATCATTTACTTATTATAGCAGTAGCCGTTTTGGGTGGATACATTATTCCGGGGTATTTGCTTAAACGAAGATATAACCAAGATGTTCAAGGAGCTTGATCCTTTATTGCATTCACAACTAAGGCTCGCTATCATGTCGCTTCTAATGAGCGTGGAAGAAGCAGAGTTTATTTACCTGAAGGAGAAAACAAATGCTTCTTCAGGTAATCTTAGTGTGCAAATAGATAAACTCAAACAAGCAGAATACATTACTGTTACCAAAACGTTCAGGGATAATTATCCCCTTACCATTTGTAAAAAAACGAAGAAGGGCATCAATGCTTTTGAATCTTATGTAGAGAATTTAAAAAGTTATCTTAAGCCTTAACGATTTTTAATCCGTCATCATCAAGCGAAGCCAGTTTGTATTCAAAGGTGAGTCCGATATTGTGCGCGCGTTCTTTAGCGGTGTTGGCCACTGTTCCCTCGAACAATGAATCTACAGTTTGGTCAAATAATGCCAACCATTGCTTAAAATGTTCGGCTCCAATTTGCAAACCAATATGTTTATCGAATGGACTGCCGCTGTATTCCTGAGTATAGAGTAGGAGTGTTCCCCAAAAGCGATACATTTTTTCCAAATGCGGTTGCCAGTTCCCATCTTTGATTCGTGTTGCAAAAACAGGTCCGAGTAAAGGGTGCTTATCGATCTTGCTGTAAAAGGTATTGACCAGTAATTTTATATCATCTGTTGTGGCAATGTCTGTCATCTTTTTAATTATTAGGTTGGTTAGGTTTGTTAAGTAATGAAGTAATGAAAAACTGAGTGAAGTTGAGTGACCTAACCAATTCAATCAACATATTACTCAATTACAGCAGCGGCAATAGCCGCAGTATCCTGCAGCATCATACACTTAAAATGTTTCTTCGGACACTCAGGAAATCCGATTTTACTGCAAGGCCTGCAGGGTAAATTTGGAATTTCAAATTTCTGATTTCGAATATCGGAATTCCCATAATAAGCTGTCATTCCAAACTCCGGAACGGTGTTTCCCCAAATGGAAATGATGGGTTTTTTAAACGCAGCGGCAATATGCATTAAGCCGGTGTCGTGTGTGATTACTTTATCACTCAGGCTCACAGCATAGGCCGATTCGTGCAAGGTAAGTTTACCCGATAAATTAATAACGTGAGCACCACTTTGGTTTGCAATGAATTCACCATTTACGGCATCTTCTTTTCCACCCAGCAACACAACGGGTTGATTGATTTGTCTGCAAATGGAAACGATTTGGTCGTTGGGTAAACGTTTGGTGGCGTGTTGCGCACCTATGGCAATTGCAATAAAATGAGCGGGTAATTGTATGGTTGGGTTCAATGAAAAATCGCTGGGTAAAAAATAGTCTAACCCCAATCCATCATTTGCCACCTCAAAAGTTTTTAATGTATCTAGATACCGGTCTACAATATGTACATCCGGCAGGGTGTTTATTTTAAGGTTAACAAGAATCGATTTTTCAATATTCAGTTTGTCGAAAGCAAAAGCAGGAGTACCGATCACGGCTTTAACAATTTGCGTACGCAGGTTGCTGTGCAAATCGATAATATAATCAAACCCCAATTGTTTTAGCTCCAAAGCCTTTTCCAAAATCGGTTTGTCGAGTACATGCAGTTGATCGATATAAGGGTTGTTTGCTAAAACAGAAGCAAAGGCAGGTTTGGTTAAATAGTGCACTTCGGCATCTTTTACCTGTGTTTTTAAACAGCGGATTGCCGGAGTTGTTAAAACAATATCTCCAATAGAACTGAACCGAAGAATTAAAAATTTTGGCACTACTTGTAAGTTTATGGTTCATGGATCATCGTGTTGCGATGAACTAATTGGGTTTTCGTTGAGCAAAGTACGTATTTATTTCTTCACACGTAAGAGCGTTTAAACACATTTCTTTAAACAAACCTCCTTTACGTGCCGCACAAGTTCCGTAATACATATCATGGTAACCTTGCAATTCATGCGCATCCGGATTTATCGAAAGCTTAACACCTTTGTTGAGAGCATAGTCAATCCAGCGCCAATCCAAATCGAGTCGGTAAGGGTTTGCATTGATTTCAATGACCACACCATTTGCAGCACAGGCATCAATCATTTTTTGATGATCAACAGGATAACCTTCACGCATCAGCAAAAGCCTTCCGGTGGGGTGACCGAGTAAGGTGGTATAAGGATTTTCAATGGCTTTCAGTAACCGTGATATTGCTTTTTCTTCGTTCATTTTCAAATTGCTGTGAACGGATGAAACAATAAAATCAAAAGAAGCTAATACTTCGTTGTTGTAGTCCAATGAACCATCAAATAAGATATCGCATTCAATTCCTTTAAAAATTTTGAACGGAGCAAGTTGCGCATTGAGTTTTTCAATTTCAAGGTGCTGCTTGATGATCGTTTCTTCTTTTAGCCCATTGGCATATTGTGCCGCTTTACTATGATCGCAGATCCCCAAATATTCATAACCCAATTCTTTGCAGTAAACGGCCATTTCTTCCAGCGTGTTTGCACCATCGGAATACGTGCTGTGGTTGTGCAAAATGCCTTTTAAATCGCTAAGTTCAATCAGTTTCGGAAGTTTGTTTTCCCGGGCAAGAGCAATTTCATTTTTGCCTTCTCGCATTTCAGGTTCAATGTATTGAAGGCCTACGCTTGTATATATTTCTGCTTCCGAGTTATAGTTTGTTATTTGAGGTTTGACGTTTGACGTTTCGAGAAGTTCAAGATGTTTTGAGGCAGCTGTTGTTTCGAATAAGGTATAATAAAAATCACCCTCTTCGCAGAAATAAATGATAACCGGAAGGGTATCGTTGATGCTGAAATGGATTGTTGTTGGTGTAACATCAATATTGGTTGCATTAAATGTTTCCGAGATAAATTCCGCCAGTTCATTTTCATCGCAATCAATGGCAACGCATAATTCGAGCGCATCAATTATTTCACATTTGCGCCTGATGGCTCCGGTTAAGCTTATGTCGGAAATGGCTTCAAATCCCCGCACAGCATCCATTAAGTCGTGGGCAGTTTTTTCAACTTTGGCATAATGGAATTTGTTTGCGTTCGCAAAAATAAATTCAATACTTTCCTTAACACCTTGCTGCGTTTTTTCACCGAAGCCTTTGGCTTGTGCAAGCCTGTTTTCGTTACATGCGTAGAGCAATTCTCCGATACTTTCAATTCCCAGCGTGTTCCAGATGAATGCAATTTTTTTTGGTCCGATACCTTTTACCCGGAACATATCGCGCACGCCCTGCGGTGTATTGTCGATCAGTTCTTGTAGTTCAGGAAAGGTGTCCGTTTGGTTGATCTCAAATATTTTTGTCGCTAAACTTTTACCAACACCATCTATTTTTTCAAGTTCAGCAACCGTTTTACCGGCAAGTGGTATTTGAAGTTTATCAATTTTGAACGAAGCTGCGTTGTATGATCTTATTTTAAAATCATTACCTCCGTGTAGTTCACTTAGGTTCGCATAAAGCTTTAAGATATCTGCTATATCGGAGTTGGTCATTTGTTATATGTATTATGGCTTTATGTTAATTCTGTTGAGTGTGCTAAATTAAAAAGCTGTAGCAACAAATTACCAAGTAATATAGACTAACTCATTATGGATTCTTTTGAAAGCTTGAACCATTAGCTGGGATCTAAAACTCAATTTCCTTCAACTCCAAAGCTTTGTCAAACTCAACCCATATCATCGTATACGTTTCTTTGGTATACAGGATCATGACACGTCTTGTTGTTTTGTTTTTGGGGTCATCAAATTCGCGCAAAGCGGCAACTTTGTATGATTGATTCGCATAACTGCAGGGCAATCTTCTTGAATCAAAATCCCCTGGCGTGAAAAAGTTTTCGAAAACACCATCACCTGTTAATGTATCAATGATAATATTGTATTCAGGAATACGTGTTTTGCGGTACATATCCATGCTCTCAAATGCTTTTTGCTGTGCATTGCATTTTGCAAGTTTCACCGTCATCCCCACTTCAATATTTTTTTCGGTATATTGAGCAAAGGATGAAGTACCTGATAATATCAGTGCGCAAACGAGCAGGACATTCTTCATTATTTCAGCTTAACGCCATTACTGTATTTTTCTTCCTTGATCAAAACACCTTTTGGATCGTAGTATTTCCAAACGCCATCTTTCTTTTCATCTTTATAAAAACCGCTACATTCCAATGCACCGTTTTCATGGTAACGTGTATATGGGCCATTTTTTACATAGTACATCGAATCGATATATTCTCCGTAATTTTTGGGGTCGGGGAAAATGGTAACCATTTGTTTGTGGTGAAAAACCTCTTTAGGTTTTTTTTGAGTGGCAGCGTCATAGTAATAATATGTTTTACCTGCAACATCATCAATTACCTGGGCTTTTACATCGTTAGATTGCATTAAACCTAATGCGGACAAGAGTATTAAGAATTGTTTCATTTAATTAAATATTCGCGGACGAAATAAGTGTTTTTTAGGGATTTTTAAAAGTGGGTTATTCGAGGTCGTATTGTTTTATTTTACGATACAATGTACGCTCTGATATTCCGAGTTCATTGGCAGCTTTTTTACGTTTGCCATTGTATTTATCCAATGCCTTTTTAATCAATTCAATTTCCTTGTCTTCCAGCGAAAGAGATTCGATGACAGGTTGTGCATCCGGAATTTCAATCACATTGGGTTGCACTGTTGCTGTTTGCTGGAACGATTGATGCGGTTGTGTAAAATTGTTTTGGTGCAATGGGGGAGCGTTAAACGAATCATTGTAATTCGGAGCAAAAGTTTCTTCCGTATTATTGTTAACAGGAGCCTGTCCACCCTGCAACATTCCGTATACAACACCTTTAAGGTCGTTCATGTCTTTTCGCAAGTCGAACAATACCTTGTAAAAAATATCGCGTTCATTCAGTTGGTTCGTACTATTGGTTCCGCCAAAAAGCATGGGAACCGTTGAGCGTTCGGCCGGCAATACCCTTCCCAATTCGGCTGCAGTGATAAGTTTATCATCATCCAGCACAGAAAGTTGCTCGGCAATATTTTTAAGCTGTCGAATATTGCCCGGGAAGCGGTTGTTTACCAATAATTGTTGTGCTTCGTTATCCAATACAATGGCTTTCGATTTATACTTTTCTGAAAAATCGGCTGCAAATTTTCGGAACAATAAATGGATATCTTCTTTGCGGTCGCGCAATGGCGGCACTTTAATGGGAACGGTACTCAAACGGTAGTAGAGATCTTCCCTGAATTTTTCATTTTCACTTAAAGTTAACAGATCCTTATTCGTAGCGGCAATAACACGCACATCAGTTTTTTGTGTTTTGGATGATCCCACTTTGATAAACTCTCCGCTCTCCAAAACGCGCAATAATCTGGCTTGTGTTTCCAAAGGCAATTCTCCAACCTCATCCAAAAAGATGGTACCTCCGTTTACAGTTTCAAAGTATCCTTTGCGTGTATCATGTGCTCCGGTAAACGAACCTTTTTCGTGCCCGAATAATTCGGAGTCGATCGTACCTTCGGGAATGGCACCACAGTTTACAGCAATAAAAGGCCCGTGCTTGCGGTTGCTCAGCGAGTGGATGATCTTGCTAAACGCTTCTTTTCCCACACCGCTTTCTCCATTAATTAAAACCGTAATATCGGTTGGTGCAACCTTAACGGCTGTTTCCAACGCAATATTCAGCAGGGGCGAGTTGCCTATAATTTCAAATCGTTGTTTAATGTCTTGTATATTCATTCTTCGAAAAATCGAGTTTTATACGTACTAATTACTTCATCCAATATTTAAGCAGGCATCTTATCAACTACCTTACCAAATAAACTTGTCATGGTGCAACGTTCAATTTGGACGTATACATAATCACCTTTGGCATAACCTTCACCGGCAGGGAAAACCACCAGTTGGTTCTGGTCATTTCTTCCTTTCAGGTCATTTGTTGATTTTTTAGAAAACCCTTCGATTAGTACTTTATAGGTTTTGCCAATATAATCTTGTTTTTTGTTTAAGCTGATGCTGTTTTGCAGGGCAACCAGTTCAGCCAACCTTCTTCCTTTAACATCAGCGGGAACATCATCAGGATATTTACGTGCAGCCAATGTTCCGGGACGTTCGCTATACGCGTACATAAATGCAAATTCAAATTGTGAATCTCTAAATAAGCTCAGTGTGTCTTGAAACTCTTCTTCGGTTTCACTGCAAAAGCCAACAATGGCATCGGTACTGATACCCACATCAGGTAATATTTCGCGAATGCGGGCAAGGCGCTTAATAAGCCATTCTCTATCGTATGTACGGTTCATCATTTTCAGCACACGCGAATTTCCGCTTTGTACCGGGTAATGAATATAGTTGCAAATATTTTCGTACTTTTTAATGGTGTAGAGAACCTCATCCGTAATATCTTTTGGATGTGAAGAAGAAAAACGCACACGCAGGTCGGGAGATATCCGGGCAACTTTTTCCAATAGCTCTGCAAAGTTGCAAAGTGTTTCACCGGCTTCATTTTGCCATTTATAGGAATCTACATTCTGACCAAGCAATGTTACCTCTTTATAACCTTGTTCGAACAATTGGGTTGCCTCGCGCACAATACTTTCAGGTTCACGGCTACGCTCACGTCCACGTGTAAAAGGAACCACACAAAACGAACACATATTATCGCAACCACGCATAATGCTCACAAATGCATTAACCCCATTGCTGCCCAGCCTTACCGGTGTAATTTCTGCATACGTTTCTTCACGGCTCAACAGCACATTCACGGCACGTTGGCCTTCTTCTACCTGCTGAATCAATTTAGGAATATCGCGGTAGGCATCGGGCCCCACAACAATGTCTACGAGTTGGTCTTGTTCCAGCAATTTTTCTTTTAAACGTTCTGCCATACAACCCATTACGCCAACAATCATCCCCGGGTTTTTACGTTTATTGCCTTTCATTTCTTTAAGACGACCCCATATTTTGGCTTCTGCATTGTCACGGATAGCGCAGGTATTCAAAAACACAACATCGGCTTTGAGCGGGTCATCGGTGGTTTTAAAACCTTCTGCTTGCATAATGCTGGCCATCACTTCACTATCGGCCAGGTTCATGGCACATCCGTATGTTTCAATATATAAGTTTCGCGTTGCGGTTTCGGGTGCAACTTCGGCAACAATTCCTTTCATCTAAATGATCTCCGTTTTGGGCTGCGAATATACTAAAATTTATGACAGAGTGGCAGAGGTGATATGTGATTTTAGATTTTTAAAGTGGGATTGGTTTGAGACCATTGTTGATAGGATAAAAGAGTTAAGAATAATAAAAACAAAACGTTCTCGTTTGAAATGCAAAAATGATCTAATGATATGAAAATAACAGTCACCTTTCTATTGCTGATACTGAGTGTTTCAGTGTATTCACAGTCAAACATTGCTATTGGATTAATCAGTTCTGCTGATATTACAGGTCTTTCTCAAACTCCTGAAGGAAAGAAAAACGGTATTGCACTTTACGATGAACCAAGGTTTGGTTATCAAGGAGGAGTGAGACTAAAATATGGTTTTGCAAAAGTATTTTCAGTACAAACAGGGTTGAGTTTAGTTTCTCATCAAGTAGGTTCGGGAGCAGTGGCATTGAAACCATTAGATCAAAATGATCCCGATATTCCTGATTCATATGAATCAATTAACACGTTTAAGAATTTTCAGATACCGTTATTGTTTTCTTTTTACACTGGTCGTAAATTGAGGTTTGGAGTCACCGCTGGGGCGGCCTATAATCATATATATAGAGTTGATGAAGAATCAACGGCATATTATAAAACGCATAGCCAGGAGTTCAGGAATACCCAAAAATTGACTTCACAAAACCAATATTTATCAGTAATAGCAGGTGTGGGAGTTGAGTACGCTTTTGAGCACTTTATTATAAGAGCAGAGCCCATGGGCAGTTATCAACTGTATTTTTTTGATAATGATTACGCAAATGATAATTACCGTTTGTGGTCCGTTGGTTTAGGACTGTCAACATTCTATCAGTTTTAAGGTTTAATCTTTTAAGCCTCTCCATTCGCAATTTTGCTCATTTAGCATTTCGGATTTCCCTATACTTGCACCATGAAAATTTTGGTTACAGGTAGCAACGGTTTGTTGGGTCAAAAACTTACCGATTATTATAAAACACAAACAAATATTGAGCTTATTGCCACCGCCCGGGGTGAAGACAGATACGCTGATAAAACAGGTTATACTTATGAATCATTGGACATAACCAATGAGGCAGAAGTGGATGCAATAGTTGCAAAACACAAACCGGATGTCATTATCAATACCGCAGCCATGACCAATGTGGATGCCTGTGAAAGTGACCATGAAGGTTGTGATGCATTGAATGTACATGCAGTACAGTATTTGGTAAACGCAGCCAATAAAATAGATGCACATTTGGTGCAGGTTTCCACCGATTTTATTTTTGAGGGAACCCATGGCCCGGTAAAGGAAGATGAGCAACCGAATCCATTAAGCTATTACGGACACTCAAAGTTAAAGGGAGAACAAATTGTTATCGGTCAAAGCAAAAGTTGGGCGATCTTGAGAACTGTCCTTGTTTATGGGGTTGTGAGCGATATGAGCCGCAGCAATATTGTGCTTTGGGCAAAAGGCAATCTGGAACAAGGCAAAACCTTGAATGTTGTTGGCGATCAATTCCGCACGCCAACATTGGCAGAAGACCTTGCACAGGGATGTGCATTGGCTGCAGCTCAAAAAGCACAAGGGATCTACAATATCAGTGGTAAAGATTTTATCAGTGTGTTTGACCTGGTTTACCGCGTTGCGACCTTTTGGAAACTAGATAAATCATTATTGAATTTATCGACCAGCGAAGGCATTAAGCAACCTGCTAAACGCCCGCCTATTACAGGTTTCATAATAGATAAAGCTGTAAATGAATTAGGCTACAAGCCACATTCTTTTGAGGAAGGGTTGGCGTTGTTGGACAAACAATTAGGGGTTAGCAGTTAGGGGAGAGGGGTTGGTAAATTCATAAAAGTAACTTGCGTTCCTGATCCCGAAGCTTCGGGACGGAACTGAGGCTAATATAAAAACTGAAAATAAATCTGCACATTTGCATATCATTTAATTGACACATCACTATGGATTGGGGAGCAAATTTTTGGGTTTGGATGGCTACTGAGACCTTTTTTGGAATCTTTGTTGCAGTTTTACTGTATTACTATTTTGTTTATATACCCCGTAAACAGAAGGAAAATGAAAACAAAAAGAATTGAGCAATTTGTAAAGGAATACTTTTACTTTTCGCAAACCGAACGCAGGGGCATTATCGCCTTGATCATTATGGTTGTTTTTGCGTTCACCATTCCTTTCCTGTATAATTTTATTTTTCCGCCCGCACCTCTTGATATTTCAATAGAAACATTGCAGGCTCAGCCTGTTTCTAATCCCAATTTTGAAGAAGACCGTTCCACTTCATTGTTTTCGTTTGACCCCAATAAGGCAACAGAAAATGAACTCAAAGCTTTAGGCTTTCCGGATAAAAGTATTGTTACACTAAAACGATACGTGGCAAAAGGCGGGAAGTTTAAAAAGCCCGAAGACCTCAATAAAATATATGGGTTAAGGCCTGAGTTGGTCGAGAAACTTTTACCTTATATTGTGATTGGTGAACCGGTTAAGAATAGTCAAACAGTTTTTGTTTCCGACACTATTTCCACCAAAAAGAAATACTCGAACCGTCCTGTTGAGTTAAACACAGCTGATACGACCGCTTTGATTGCTTTGTACCGGATAGGTCCTGGAATGGCTCGCAGAATTGTTGAGTATAGGGATAAACTAGGCGGTTTTTTGTCCCTCGATCAGTTAACTGAAATTTATGGGTTTGATGAAGATATTTTGTACGACCTGAAAGGAAAGATATATGTAGACGCTTCAAAAGCGCATATTTTTGAGTTGAACACAGTGTCGGTTGACGAACTCAGAAATCATCCTTATTTTAAATACAAACTGAGCAACGCCATTGTGAATTACCGCAATCAGCATGGGGCATACACACAACTTTCCGATCTGAAAAAGATCGTATTGGTAAATGACTCGATTTACCAAAACATCATTTTGTATTTAAAGATAAAATAACCCAAACGTGTAGTCTGAGTTACTGATTTTATCTTTATACTTGCCAAACTATTTATTAACCATAATTATTCTATGCACGCAGCAACACTAAGCTTTGAGCAAACCGACAACCAAAAGATGGTGGCCCAAATGGCCCGGGATTTTGCAGAAAAACATATTCGTCCTTATGTGATGGAATGGGATGAAGCCCAAACCTTTCCAAAAGCAACAATGCAGGAAATGGGTAAGCTTGGGTTATTGGGCGTTTTGGTTCCCGAAGAATATGGAGGAGCCGGCTTGAGTTATTTTGAATACATCACCGCTATTATCGAAATTGCCAAGGTGGATAGTTCTGTAGGACTTTCGATGGCTGCGCATAACTCATTGTGTACGGGTCATATTTTGCAGTTTGGAAGCGAAGAACAAAAGAAAAAATGGTTACCCAAACTAGCCACGGGAGAGTGGATCGGAGCATGGGGTTTAACGGAAGCAAACACAGGAAGTGACGCCATGCGCATGCAATGTGTGGCCAAAGAAGACGGAGATCATTACATTATTAATGGAACCAAAAACTGGATCACTCATGGTATTACTGGTGATGTAGCGGTTGTTTTGGTTCGCACCGGAGAATTGCTGGATTCAAACGGTATTACAGCAATTGTGGTTGAGCGTGGAACTCCTGGTTTTAAAGGAGGCAAAAAAGAAAATAAATTAGGTATGCGTGCTTCGGAAACTGCTGAATTGATCTTTGAAGACTGCCGTGTTCCCAAAGCAAACGTATTGGGTAAAGTAGGAGAAGGATTTAAACAAGCCATGAAAGTGCTTGATGGTGGTCGTATATCAATTGCTGCGCTTTCGTTGGGTATTGCAAAAGGAAGTTTTGAAGCGGCTGTTCAATACTCAAAAGAACGCCAGCAATTCGGGCAACCTATTTCACATTTCCAGGGAATCGCATTTAAGCTGGCCGATATGGCAACGCAAATTGAGGCCGCTGAATTACTCACCCTGCAAGCAGCTGACTTGAAAATAAAAGGTAAACCAATGACCAAAGAGTCGGCAATGGCTAAGTATATGGCCTCTGAAGTATGTGTGGCTGTATCTACCGATGCTGTTCAGATATTTGGTGGCTACGGTTATACCAAAGATTTCCCGGTAGAAAAATTTTACCGCGATTCTAAATTGTGTACAATAGGCGAGGGAACGTCAGAGATCCAAAAGCTTGTGATCTCGCGTGCTGTGCTTAAAGACTAGAAAATAAATTTGATAAAAGTATAAAATAAGTTACTTTTGCCGTCCCTTAATCAGAAATGATCGGGAGACTAAAGGAAAGGAGGTGAATTAATATGATATATGTAAACGTTAAAGAAAACGAATCATTAGACAGAGCTTTGAAGAAATTCAAAAAGAAGTTTGAAAAAACTGGCGTAGTGAAAGAATTAAGAGCTCGCAAAGAATTCATCAAACCTTGTATTAAGAACCGTGAGCAAAACATTCGCGCTGCTTACAAACTTAAAATGCAAAGAGAAGAAGCCGGAATGTAATATTTCGGTCGACAACACATACAAAATCCTGTTCCGCAGCAATGCAGAGCAGGATTTTTTTTATGATGATCGGGCTTGAGATGGGTTTTTCCTGCCAATAACAGGGAGGGAATATTATTCGGATCTTTCCTTTTTATTCCCAAAACAAATCTTATATTTGGTACACACAATTCGCGGAACGTATGTTGGCTACACAGATTACCGAATTCATGAACTATCTGTCGTATGAGAAGCATTTCTCACCCCATACTATTACTGCTTACCACAAAGATTTATTGCAACTTGAGGCTTTTGTCAAACAAGAGTATGAAGTTGAAAACGCACCTGAAATTAACCATCAGATGATCAGAGGGTGGTTGGTTTCGTTAATGAACGAAAAGGTCACCCCTCGAAGTGTTGGTCGCAAACTTTCCACCTTAAAAACATTCTATAAATATTTAATCAAAGAAGGGATCGTCACCACAAGCCCTTTGTCCAAGGTTCAGGCGCCAAAAATGGAAAAACGATTACCCGTTTTTGTGGAAGAGAAGCCCATGCAACAATTATTGGATGAGAAACGTGGGTTGGATGGTGAAGCAATCGTTTTTGGTGACGATTATGAAGGCAAACGAAACAGATTATTGATTTTGTTGTTTTATTCTACAGGGATCCGTTTATCGGAACTTATTGGGTTAAAACATGAGGATATCGATTTTTACAAACAAACTGTAAAAGTATTGGGTAAACGGAATAAGGAACGTATTATTCCGATCACCCGCGAACTTTCGGCCGTGATTCAGGATTTTATCGACATTAAATCACAGGCCGGCATGAGTGAAACGCATTTATTGTTAACGGCAAAAGGTCAGCAAATGTATCCACGATTGGTTTACGACATTGTTAAAAAACATTTAACCAGCATTACAACGATCGAAAAAAGAAGTCCGCATGTACTGAGGCATACATTTGCCACGCATTTATTAAACAAGGGAGCCGATCTCAATGCCATTAAGGAATTATTGGGTCATGCAAGCCTGGCAGCTACCCAGGTTTATACCCATAACAGTATTGAACGCTTAAAGAGTATTTATAAAAACAAGCATCCACGAGCTTAAATCCTGCCTTCACTTAAAGAAACCCGGAAAGATTGGACAATGGCAGGTTGCCGGTTTTTTCACCTAATTAAAATTGATATATGAAAGTTGACATTCAATCGATTCATTTTGACGCAGACAAAAAGTTGTTATCATTTATTTCAGAGAAACTGGAGAAGGTAAACACATTTCATGCGGGAATTAAAAGTGCTGATGTATATCTGCGCATTGAAAAGGATTCCGGAAATGAAAATAAAGCAGTAGAAGTAAAGCTGAATTTAAATGGCAACGATATTTTTGCCAAAGAACATTCGTCAACATTTGAAGCTGCAACCGACATGGTTTTGGATAAAGTGGTGGCTCAGGTGAAAAAGCATAAAGAAAAACTTCAGGCCAAATCAGCATAAAAACTAGCTGTAATGGCCCCTGCAAAGGACACTTGAACGATCGGTTTGGGTGTCCTTTTTTATTTTTGAGCCTGAAAATCATAGGGTATCAAAAAAAATTTTGAAGATTAGAATTCTACCTGCATATTGCGGCCCTGTTACGCTTCCAAAAATGACAATGAAAGTTTTTTAAAACTTTTTTTGCTTCCAACTTGAAATACTCGTACAAACCACTACATTTGCAGTCCTTTTTAAGGAAAGGCGTGTGGCGGGAAGATGAGGTTTAAGTTCTTTTTTTACAAACAAAATACCAATACAAGCTGCGTTGTAGCTTGATTTTAGGCCACTTTAGCTCAGCTGGTAGAGCAACTGATTTGTAATCAGTAGGTCGCTGGTTCGATTCCGGCAAGTGGCTCAATTTTTTGGTTTTTGTGATTGGAAGTATCTAAAAATACTTTATCGAAGAAGTTTTCTGGGGAGATTCCAGAGCGGCCAAATGGGACGGACTGTAAATCCGTTGCGAGAG
>CALRNX020000017.1:0-43446 GCA_943369665.1 Chitinophaga pinensis | reverse complement strand
TGCCTGTTGTAGTGAGCACACTGGGTTTCAATTTGGGTAATACGTTCAGGTTTGAGGATGGAGCATAACCCACCCATGTTTTTTCGCCCAGCAATACTTTAAATACATTTAAAACAAAATTTGCCTTTTGCTTCACCACCAATAATAATAGAGGCAACAAAGGAATACACAATATGGCAACCACAACATCCAGCAATCGTTTTTTACGCAATTGATTTGGTGTGTTTAAAGCAAGGTTTATTTCCAGGGTATAAAAATCTCCGGGTTCGTCTTTGGAATTACTGCCAATAATAAACACACTTTCTTCGGGCACAATTTTAAAATGTACATCCGGTTTACTAATGGTATACATCCATTGCATAATATGTTGTGTGCTTAAATCCTTGCTGCAAAAAATTATTTCTTCCACCTTAAACAACTCCACGATTTCGGCCAGTTGTTTTTCGTTTCCCAAATAGTTTTCGTTTTGTGTCGTTTCATTGTCTACCGAAACATATCCTAAATACTCACTCTTTGCTTTTGAATGAACAAGTAAATGCTGCACGCGTTCCACCTCTTCTTTGTTGCCAACAATAACCGTTTTAACCGTGGAGTCAAGTGTTAAACTCAATCGTTTGTGCAAGAAAACATATACGCAAACCCTAATCATATAAGCAAACACAAATGCAGCAAATGCATCCAACAAAATAATGGCTCGTGAAAAACGATAGCCTTCGCTGGCAAATGCATAAAACACGGCAATAGCTAATGTGCCTAATAAAATCCCTTTTCCTATACCCGACAAACCAACGCGCTTTCGGTATGCTCCTGCCACATATAAACCGCCCGTCCACAACAAAGCATACAGTAAACTATTCAGGTTTACAATCGTATTTGAATACGCTTCGGTTGTTGAAAATTTATATTCGGCATATTGTTGTGCAATCAGTTTTGCTCCCGCAAAAAGCAATAGAAAATCCAATAACCACAAATACGTTGACCCTAACAATCGAAACACCAATGCAATGCTTGCACGCCCGTAAATAGCTGCATTTATGAGGATGCTAAACAATTGTGCATGCTTCTGTGAATAGTGCTTTTGGGCAAAAATGATCATCGCCCTGTAAAACACGAACACGTAATTGACACTCGCTTTTTTGGTGCTTTCGCCTTTGTAATGAATGATCGTTGTATGCGGAAAATAATAGTTTTTATATCCTGACTTTGTAATGCGGTACGACAAGTCAATGTCTTCGCCATACATAAAATAGTCTTCGTCCAGCAAGCCAATAAGGTCCAACGTTTTTTTGCGCAGCAACATAAATGCGCCTGCCAAAACATCCACCTCGTTGGTTTCATTTTTGCTCAAATGGCCTAAATAATAACGACCAAAACGTTTTGATTTTGGAAACAATTTTCCCAGACCAAACATTTTATAAAAGGCAACTTGTGGTGTCGGCAGTCCGCGTTTCGACTCCGGTAGGTATCGTCCTTTGCCATCAATCATTTTAACGCCCAAAGCTCCCGCATCAGGCGTCATATCCATAAAGTTACAGATCTTTACAAAACAATCTTCTTCAACAACCGTATCTGGGTTGAGCAACAAAACATACTCGCCTTTGGCCAATCGTATCGCCTGGTTGTTTGCTTTCGAAAAACCCGGATTGTTTTTATTTTCAATGAGAATAACTTCCGGAAACGTTCGTTTCACCATTTCACAACTACCGTCAACCGAGTTGTTGTCTACCACAAAAACCTCGGCATCTATACCTTTTACAGCCTTGCGCACACTGTGCAGCGCCTGCTCCAAAAAGTATTTTACATTATAGTTAACAATGATTACGGATAGCTTCACGGGTCGAATATAACTGTTTTCGGTTTCTTGTTTTCAGTTTACCAAGGTTTCCATAATGATTATCGGTTATCGTATGCCCATTTTTATGAATTGATCCGAGACGGAGAATTTTATTGTTTTTCACCGCGAATTTCTAAATCCGTCTGTATACCTAAATGATCTGAGTTATCTATGTTAAAACGGATACTATTCATTGAAGAAAACAGATTGGGAGCAAGTATATAGTCTATTTTAGCAATATATGGAAACCCATTAAAAGGCTTCCATGTTTGTCCAACGAATGATGAATGAGCGTCTTTTAATCCTTTGCTTTTTAATAGTCGGATTCCCCCTCCCAAAAAGACAGTATTAAAGTCGCCTGCTAAAATGGTCAAGTCTCCTGCTTTCCCTAATCCAATATTTTGATTTAAACGACTATCCGTAATCCAATTTGAAATGGCAATAAGATAATCGCTTGTTGTCCCCTCGCAAGAAGGAACAGGAGGAGGAGCATGCACGGCAAATAATGTAATCAAACGATCCTGCCATTTAAAACGAAATTGCCCCAAAGGTAGAGCACAAGGTGTTTTAATCGGAGATTCGATTATTTCTCCTTGGCCTTTCTGCTTACTCAGAATACAAATTCCGTGTACTCTCTTTCTTGGGTGATTGATTATGATATTGTAACCCGCAGCATTAAACTTTTTCAGATCTATATTGTCTCCTGTCCATTCAACAATTGTAATAATGTCTGGGTTGGAAAGAATAATATTGTTCTGCAATTGATTATTGAGAACATTTCCAGCAGAAACATTCATAGATAGGATGCGCAGTTGATTATTAGATGGCCTGGAAGAGAGATTATCAATAGAAAAAAGACTAAAAAACAAAAGGATAAACCAAAGAATCGCTCCAATCAGGCTTGCTCCAATTAGCCCTTTTAATATTCTTTTCATCATCTCAAACTCTTTTCTTCGGTGTTGTCGCAACAAAGTCTTTCAGGTAAAACGGCTCAAAATAGGCTACGTCTTGAAACCGGCTATTTTCAAACCCGGTTGCTGCAAGCTTAAACATTCCTGCTGCCGAACAATGAATATCATCTATAAAAAACGCATTGGAATGAGAAATCACCGATTTGCATTTATTGGCTCCATTGCCCATAAAATAAACCGGACCATTATTTAACTCTTTTACAAAAGACGTTTCATCAATAATTTTAGCCTCGGTAGCAAGTATTTCGTTTCCTTCAATATCATAACCGGCACAATAAACTTCCATCCTGCGTGCATCAAGCATTGGGATGAAGAGACTGTTTTGCGCGAAGTTCAACGGTAATCCTTTAGGGTTTAAAGTATTTTTGTCGCCAACCGAAGATGTTGTGCCATGATTTATCCTCCATAAACAATTAACTAACGCTTGTAGTGTTGGAATTGCAATCAGCGGCTTATCCAATGCATAACACAAACCTTTTGCAGTGCTTACACCTACTCGCAATCCGGTATAACTCCCGGGGCCTTTGCTTACTGCAATGGCATCCAACTGCGGTAATGTAATTCCGGCCTGCTTCACTGCTTCTTCAATTAATATGGTGAGTTGTGAGGCGTGTTTATTGCCTTCGTGATCTTCAACAAGAGCCAAAACTTTTGTAGGCGATACCACGGCCACACTGCACACTTCAGTTGCAGTTTCGATACACAAAATAAAATACATGGGCCGAAAATACGTAAAGTTTAGAGTACAACCCTAATCCTCAAGAGCATGAACAAAAGATTAAGCAGTGTTGGTATTTTTTAATAAATTGCGCGTTGCAAAAATGAGTAAGCGCTGGATACATAAACAAGAACCCGATAGTAATTTAGTTGAAGCACTTTCAACAGCCATCAATGTAAATAAAATATTGTCGGGCATTTTGGTGCAGCGCGGAATCGAGCATTTTGATGTTGCCAAGAAGTTCTTCCGCCCTCAATACGCTGACCTTCACGACCCTTTTATCATGAAAGGAATGGCAACAGCTGTTGAACGTATTGAAGAGGCCATTGCCAAAAACCAGAAGATCCTGGTGTATGGTGATTATGATGTGGATGGAACAACTTCGGTGGCTGTGGTTTACGATTTTTTATCGCAACGTTACCCGAATATTGATTTTTATATTCCCGACAGGTACACCGAAGGATATGGCATTTCGTTTATCTCCATAGATTGGGCTTCCAATAATAACTTTTCATTGATCATCGCGTTGGATTGTGGTATCAAGGCCGTTGATAAAATTAAATACGCCAAAGGAAAGGGTATTGATTTTATTATTTGTGATCACCATTTACCGGGTGACGAAATCCCCGATGCTGTTGCTATTTTAAACCCAAAGCAGGTTGATTGTCCTTATCCTTTTAAAGAGCTCTCCGGATGTGGAATTGGTTTTAAGCTTGCTCAAGCCTATGCTGCCAAACATGAAATTCCTTTTGCTGAAATAGAAAAGTACATGGATCTGGTGGCCATTAGTATTTCTTCGGATCTTGTTCCCATTTTAGACGAAAACAGGATCTTGGTTCACCATGGTTTAAAAAAACTTAAAACAAATCCGAATCCCGGATTGCGAGCTTTGCTTGAAGCTTATTCGCCCAAGCCGGAGTTTTCGGTAAGTGATGTGGTGTTTTTTATCGGGCCCAGAATTAATGCTGCAGGCAGAATTGCCGATGCAAAAGATTCGGTACGACTAATGATCGCAAGCGACTACAGCAAGGCAAAAGAAATTGCCGAGCTGGTTAACCAACACAATATAGAACGCAGGGGATTTGATTTATCCATCACCGAACAGGCTTTTGAAATGGTGGAAAAAGATGAAACGTTTGCCAATCGGAAATCAACCGTTTTGTTTCACAACGAATGGCATAAAGGTGTCATTGGAATTGTGGCTTCGCGCTTAATCGAAAAACATTACAGGCCAACAATTGTCCTTACCGAATCAAATGGCATGGCAACCGGTTCTGCTCGCTCCGTTGATGGATTTGACTTATACCGTGCCATCGAAGAATGTGCCGATTTGCTTGAGCAATACGGAGGACACACCCATGCGGCCGGCCTCACAATGAAGCTGGATAATGTAAAACCATTTGCTGCCAGGTTTGAACAAGTGGTTGCAAACAATATCCAGGAACGCAGTTTAACTCCTGAAATTGAATACGATTCCGAAATTCTGTTACGCGCCATTACGCCCAAGTTTTTTAGTGTGCTTAAACAGTTTTCTCCCTTCGGACCGGGCAACCACAGCCCTATTTTTATGAGCAAAAATGTGTGGGATGTGGGCGATGTAACCATTGTAGGTAACAACCATTTAAAGCTAAGTTTAACACAGGAAGATGGCGGCCGCATTTTCAAAGCGATTGCATTTGGACTGGGCGAACATTACGAAAAAGTATCGCAAGGTATTTCATTTGATATCTGTTACACCATCGAAGAAAACCATTTCAATGGTCATGTGAATTTACAGCTGAATATTAAAGATATTTTGTTCCGCGGGTAGTTAGATACAAATTAGAATCTTCCACCTCTCAAATAATACTGTGCATAGTATTTTTCGGACAGATTATTGATCATTACTCCTTTGCTTGTGCTCACGTGTGCAAACCAACCCTCTTTTAAATAAACCCCAACATGTGAAACCTTTGATGTTTTAATATTAAAAAAAACAAGGTCTCCTTCCTGCAAGTTTTCGGTAGCTACTTTTTTTGTTGCATCAAACATTTCTTTGGATGAACGGGGAATTTTTTGCACATACACTTCCTGGTAAATTAACCGGATAAAACACGAACAATCAATTGCCTCCTTGGTACATTTTCCGAGTTGATGCGGTGCCCCAAGCCAATCGGCAACAAATGAATACAGCTTAATATTATCTTTGGGGGTGACCTCAAGGTTCAACTTTTCACTCAGTGCTTTATATTCTTTTCGGGGAATTTTTTTCCCTTTTTCTGACTCCGCAGATACTCCTTTTTTGCTTTTGCAACCAACCAGTACAATTAAAACAAACACAAAAAAGCTAAGGCGCATATTCATGTTGCAACAGTAGTTGAAAATACCAAAGAGAAAATAAACAAGCTAACACAGAACCTTTACAAAATTGTACATCACAATAATCTGTTCGGTATCCGGCAGGTTATCGGCATTTATGTTTTTTGTTTTTAGTATCTTGCTTTCATGAAAATGGCCGATATCCATCAAACACTCTTTTTTAAAACGGATGCATTAGACATGCCTCATGGACTCCCGCATTCACAGTTCTTTTACGGGTGATGAAGCAATTATATCAGACGAGGAAGGGGCTTCTTTCAGTGCTTTTGGAGGATATATACAAGGCGAAAATGTGGTGTTGGAGCGGGGCAAAAAAATTATCCAAAAATGGAGGGCCAATGAAGACGGTTGGCCGGAAAATCATTATTCCGAAATTGTATTTATCATCAAGAATAAAGACTCTGGTTGCGAAGTTGATTTTTTTCACACCGCAATTCCCGAAACACAAATAGCATCTATTACCAAAGGCTGGACCCAATATTATTGGGAGCCTTTGCGGATTTATCTCGAGCGTTAATCATTCCTATTACTTCAGTTTCGAAAGCTCGTTGGTCAGCACCATTTGACAGGGAAATTGTTTTCCGTTGGAAAATTTGATCATGTACAATTCTCCGCTCATCGAAGATTGCGTGGCTATTTTATCGATAAATTCTTTGGCTGTTTTAATGCGTGATCCTGCTTTTTCCCGTTTCATTTGCAAGTGGTCGGCTGCTGCTGCCGGGCTATGCTCCTGTCCGTTGCGGATAAATGTTGCTCCTTGCAAATTGCGCACAAACAAAATAAGGTGATCAATTTTTTGTGATTCCGTTAATGGCTTTTGTGCTCCCGTATGCTGAGCGATGAAGAAACAAATAATAATGGTTATACAACGCATATCCTTTGATAAACCTCAAAGATAAAAGAATGAAAGTGCTTATCAAATAACTTCTATGTCCGATTGATTTTGCAGCCCATTCGCAGTATCTTTATAGGCGTGAATACTGAGTCTGTTTTCCAATATAAAAACTCGCCCATTTCGTATCATCGATTTGGCAATGGGGCCGAGGTGCTTGTTGCTTTTCATGGTTACAATCAAACATCTGCTGAGTTTTTGTTTTTTGAAGATGTGCTTGCTCCACATTTTACTGTGATCGCAATCGACTTTTTTTGGCATGGAAAATCTGCATGGCGGGAAAAAGAAGACTTTACGGAATATGATATGAAAATGATCGTACTGGGTATCCAACGACAGGAATTGATCGATGCTTCCCGCTTCTCGGTATGTTCTTTCAGCATGGGTGCTCGCATGGCTCGTGCATTGGTCAGGAGTTTTCCCGCACGTATCAATTACTTTATTTTACTGTCCCCTCCAACTTTTGCCTTTAACCGATTCCTCAATTTTACCACCAACAACCCTGTTGGATTATGGACCTTTCGGTATTTTGTAAAAAACAATCAAGCATTAATGAGTTGGGTAACGCGCCTTCACAAAGCACATATATTAAACCGTTCGGTTTATGTATTTACATCTAAGTTTATCGGCAAACCCGAACGATTGGAAAAGGTTTTTAAAACCTGGTATGCACAACGCAGGCTTACAACCAATTTTCAAACCTTTGCGCAACTGTTGGATACCTATCACATCAAAACCATTTTAATTGCAGGAGAACAGGATACGATCACTCCTCCGGCCGGAATGATAGCATATGTCAACAAGCTCAAGCATGGAAAAGTGCATCTGATTCCTGCCAAACACGAATTGGCAACGGTGGCCACAAAAAACATTTTTAAGATGTTATTTGAGAAAAAAGATTGATTACAAAACCTCTTTGCGCAAGCGGGCAACAGGAATATTCAATTGCTCCCTGTATTTAGCAACCGTTCTTCTTGCAATATTGTAGCCTTTCTCCTTGAGTATCTCCATGAGTTTTTCATCCGGCAATGGTTTGCGTTTTTCTTCGGCTGCGATTGCATCGGCCAGTATTCGCTTTACTTCCCGACTACTTACTTCCTCGCCATCATCGGTTGCAATACCCTCACTGAAAAAGAATTTTAACGAAATTGTTCCAAAATCTGTTTGAATAAACTTGCTATTGGCCACACGCGAAATGGTTGAAATATCCATGCCCACTTGTTCTGCAATATCTTTCAGGATCATGGGTTTCATTTTGGTCTCGTCACCCGTTTCAAAGTATGCATATTGATGTTTCAATATTGCATTCATTGTCATTAGTAACGTATTCTGACGTTGTTTAATGGAATCAATAAACCACTTCGCTCCATCCAGCTTTTGTTTGATAAACTGAACCGTTTGTTTCAACTCTTTACCCGGCTTATCTGTTTTGTCGTATGCCTTTAATGTTTCCATATAACTGCGACTAATGCGCAAGTCGGGAGCATTTCGGGAGTTTAACAGCACCTCCAACTTTCCATTGTTGTCCACCAATACAAAATCGGGCGTAATATAATGAGGCTTAGAGTCCGACACCGATTCTCCCGGTTTAGGGTTAAGGTGTGTAATTACTTTGATCGCATCCTTTAATTGCTCATCATTGATTTTGAGTTGTCGATTGAGCTTTTCATAATGCTTCTTAGTAAAG
This sequence comes from Chitinophaga pinensis, assembly GCA_943369665.1. GTDB lineage: Bacteria > Bacteroidota > Bacteroidia > UKL13-3 > UKL13-3 > UKL13-3. Next base: position 34,986 of record CALRNX020000017.1, on the reverse strand, counting down.
TCATCAAAATAATCGCGCAATAATATCTCGGCTATGCGAACACCTTCTTTGTTATGGTCTTTGCGTTTGAGCTGCAACAACAAGCATTCTTGCAAGCTCGTGGCTGCTATGCCTGCAGGCTCCAATGCCTGAATTTTTGCAAGGCAACCTTTCATCTCCTCAATGCTCGCTTCAATGTTCTGAGAAAACGCCAGGTCATTTTGGATGGCCTCTAAAGGTCTGCGCAGGTAACCGTCATCATCAATGGTTCCAATAATTTGATTCCCGATTGTTTCTTCCCGACCATCCTCAGCAATCGCATTAAACTGCTCTATCAATAAATCATGAAAGCTCGAGTTTTCTGCTATGGGCATTTCCTTCTTATCTTCATCAGGTCCTTCATCACTCAGGTGAAAGCCCTCCGAATCATAATCATCGTTCACATAATCCTTTACATCAATGGTTTCATCTGCCAAATAATCCTCAACCGATATATTATCTTCTTGCCCGTCATCTGCCATTTCTGTTTCTGTTTTCACTTCGCTTTCAATGGGAGGGGCAGCATCATCATCCTCAGGCTTTACTAATGCCGGGTTTTCAATCATCTCTTCATCAATACGTTGCTGCAAATCAACCGTGTTCAACTGAAGCAGTTTGATAAACTGTATTTGCTGTGGCGACAGTTTTTGTAAGAGTTTTTGTTGGAGTCCCTGTTTTAACATTATGGTGTGTTTGCTAAAAATTATGCCAAAGTCTGCTTTGCTTAGCAAATATTATTATTTTCGCGCATTATTAACTGGTAACAAAAGTAAGAAATGTATATTAAAGATTTGAGTTTGCACGAAGGAAAGGAAATTACCTTACAAGGCTGGGCGGCAAACAAGCGTGAAAGTAAAGGACTTGTATTTATCATTTTACGTGATGGAACGGGCTTGTGCCAGTGTGTGGTGGACGCAAATAAGGTTGCGGAAGAAATTTTTGCTGCTGCACAAAAAGTCTCGCTCGAAACATCATTAACCATAACAGGAACGATTGTTAAAGATGAACGTCAGGTTGGCGGATATGAACTACAGGCGACTTCAGTAACCATCGTGGGTGGTTCTGTTGATTACCCCATCGCAAAAAAAGAACATGGTGTTGAGTTCTTAATGGACCACCGCCATCTGTGGTTGCGCAGTCAACGCCAATGGGCTATTATGAAGATCCGAAACCGGATCATCTATTCAATCCACCAGTTCTTCCAGGAAGAAGGATATGTACAAATGGACGCTCCTTTGTTTACTGCAAATGCTTCTGAAGGAACATCCACGTTATTTGAAACGGATTTTTATGGGGAGCCATCCTACCTTTCACAATCGGGTCAGTTATATGGCGAAGCAATGGCAATGGCGATGGGAAAGATTTACACTTTCGGACCAACATTCCGTGCTGAGAAATCAAAAACCCGCAGGCATTTATCAGAGTTTTGGATGATCGAGCCCGAAATGGCTTTTCACGATATTTTCCAAAACATGGATGTGATCGAATCCTTTTTGCGAAAAGTAGTTTCAGATGTTTTAGCCGAATGTAAAAATGAGTTAGCCATCATCGGAAGAGATGTTACTTTACTCGAAAATATTGTGAAACCGTTCCCGCGTTTAACGTATGATGAAGCGGTAAGAATTATAAAAGGTGAAGACGATGTAAATGGCGTAAATGCTATTGTTTCGCTCGAAGAGGAGCTTAAAAAAGTATTGGCCCGCATTGAAGAGATCAAAGCAGAGATAATTGAACGCGAAGAGAAAATGAAAGTTCCCGGAATGAAAAAAGGGGAGATCGGGTTCAACCAGGCAAAAATTGATAAGTTGAAACAAGAGCAAGCCGAATGCGAAGAAGAAGCTCGTAATATACCGGGCTGGTTAAACAGTGCACGAAATTTTGAATACGGAAACGATTTTGGTGGCAGCGATGAAACCGTGATCACCCGTTTGTTCGACAGGCCAATTATGGTTTACAACTGGCCACATGAAGTAAAAGCATTTTACCTAAAACGCGATCCGGATAACAGCCATTTTGCAAGAGGTGTTGATGTGTTGGCTCCTGAAGGTTATGGTGAAATTGTAGGTGGTGGTGAACGTGAAACGGATCTAACATTGTTGATTGAAAAAATTGAAGAGCACAAATTGCCAATGGATGCTTTTGAGTGGTATTTAGATTTGCGCAGGTTTGGTTCGGTGCCGCATGCCGGTTTCGGGCTTGGTTTGGAACGCCTTGTTACGTGGATATGCAAATTGCCGCATGTTAGAGAAAGCATTCCATTCCCGCGTATGTATGGTCGTTTAAAACCATAGCTTTGGGTGGATAAGTAATTGGGGGGGGTGAGTCCTTTCGCTTTTGAGCCGCCTTAATCAACCTCCTCAACTTCATTACTCAATTACTTTACTCAATTGAAATATATAAACAACATCTGCTTTTTGATCCTGCATTCTAAAAGTGTAATGTGTGGTTTTTTATTGCTCTTCAGTGCACAAGTGGTGCAAGCCCAGCTGCCACAAAGAAACTTTGCATTGCGGACCATGGATTGGGGTTACCGTTTAATTGAAGGAGACTCTGCTCATCCTCGCAAGGTAATTATCGCTCCTGTTCCTATTTTAGCCTACAAACCCGAAACCCGCTGGATATTCGGCCTTTCGGTTACCGCCATTTTCCGAACGCATAAAGACAGCATCACCCGGCCATCATATATCCGGGCCAATGTTTCATATTCCCAGGAACATCAATTGGCCATTATTCCTGCTCTGGAGTATTTCAGCAAGGGCAATAAAATAAATATCAGAGGCAAATACACCTACACCGATTTTGGTGAAAACTATTATGGTATTGGCAAAGAAACGCCTGTCAGCAATAAAGAACTATATACGTTTGCCATGCACAAAGCAAACCTCAAGCTTGCTTATCAGTTTTTTCCAAAATTGTATGCCGGAGTACAATATAATTTCGAAAAAATGTACAATGTAGCAGCTGATAGTCTTGGTACTCTCAACACCGAAGCCCCCTTGGGTTATAATGGATATACCGCTTCGGGAGCCGGTTTCACCGTTTACTACGACAACCGTGATAATGTATATTTTCCCTACACAGGCTCTTTTATTGAACTCTCAAATGTGTTTTACAACAAAGGCTTGGGCAGTCAATACAATTTTGTAAATATAACCATGGATGCTCGGAAGTACATTCAGCTTTGGAAAGCCAATGTTCTGGCATTACAAGGGTATATAAATCTTAATGATGGAAATATTCCGTTCCGCATGCAAGGAGTATTAGGCAGCGATATGTTCATGAGGGGTTATTATAATGGTCGGTTTCGCGATAAACATGCAATGGCTTTCCAGGCGGAGTTTCGCAAAACAATATGGGGCCCGGTAGGCATGGTGTTTTTTGCCGGAGGCGGAACGGTGAGTGACCACAAAGGAGGGTTGGCAAACGGCATCAAACCCAACTATGGTTTGGGGTTGCGCATAAAAATGATTCCTAAAGAACGTGTGAATATCAGCATTGATTATGGCTTTGGTAGCCCGGGAAATCAGGCCTTGTATGTAGGAATGCACGAGGCTTTTTAAACACCCATGCGCAGCAGAAGCCTAAACCACGCTCTGTCTTTATTGCCATGGGCAAAGCAAACAAGCCTCCTCTTCTTTATCCCTGAATTTTTTAACTCCGGTCAATATCCCCTGTGTTGAAATGTATTGTATTTTTTTTAACACTGTTTAATCTCCCAAATTTTAGCATATTTGCACCGCTAAAAAATTAAAACTCTGAACAATATTGCTGAAATTAAGCCATTGCTATTGGCTAAGCCCTCGCCTAAAATAGTTATCACAACGCACCATAAACCCGATGCCGATGCTTTGGGCTCATCGTTGGGTTTGTACCATTTCTTAAAACAATTAGGAGTCGCTTCAACCGTGGTTTCGCCCACCGATTATGGCGATTTTTTAAAATGGATGCCCGAAGAAAATACCGTTGTAAACTTTGAAGCCGATGAGGCAAAAGCAACAACATTGGTAAATGAGGCTGATTTTATTTTTTGCTTGGATTTTAATGCGCTTAAGCGGATCAACCGCCTTGGAGAAATGGTAGCGGCCTCGAAAGCAAAAAAAGTAATGATCGACCACCATTTGGAGCCGGAATCGTTTGCCGACTACCAATTGTGGACCACTAAAACGAGCTCTACCTGCGAGTTAATCTATGACTTTATTGTTTTGCTCAACGAAACAGATAAAATAAACGGAGATATTGGATCATGTTTGTATGCCGGAATCATGACCGATACCGGAAACTTTAGGCACAGCACAACCTTTCCAAGCACACACAAAGCTGTTGCTGTATTGTTGGAAAGAGGAGCAAACCCAAATGCGATTGTTGAAGCTATTTACGATAACTATTCGGAAAACAGAATGCGTTTCATCGGTTATTGCCTCAACGATAAAATGCAAATATTGCATGAGTATAATACGGCTTTGATCTGTGTAACAGCAGAAGAGCTTAAACGATACAAAGTAATAACCGGAGACTCCGAAGGTTTGGTAAACTTTGGCTTAGGCATCAAAGGCATTAAACTATCAGTACTCATTATTGACCGAACCGTTGCCCGCAAAATGTCGTTTAGAGCCAAAGGCAATTTCCCGGCAAATGAATTTGCCCGCAAATATTTCAATGGAGGTGGTCATTTTAGTGCTGCCGGGGGTGAAAGCAGCGATCCGATAGATGCTGTTGAAGCCAAATTTAAAGCCGCCATTAACGATTATAAAGATTTACTCGCCTCTTAATTAACAATAACAAAACAAATAGAATAGATGAAAAACAAACTTGTATTGGCTTTAGTAGCCGCAGCAACGATACTTACATCGTGCAACAAAATGGAAACCACAGAAAATGGTGTTGAGTATAAAATCATTACGCACGATGACAATGCCCGTATGGTAGATTCGGCTGATATTTTATTGGTGAACCTGCGCATTGTTACTGAAAACAGCGACTCTGTTATTTTGGAAACATATACCACAAACACTCCTCGTTATATTCCTTCCGATGAGCCTGTGTTAAAAGGTGTTTTTGCCGCTTTGGCCAAAGGAGACAGTGCCGAAATTTGGGTAAACGCTGATACCTTGTTCCAAAAAAGTTTTGGTGCCGAAAAACCAAAAAACATGGTGGATGGCGAAAGAATTAAATTTGTCATCACGCTTGTTGATATCTTCAGCCCAAAGGAAATGCAGCAAAAACAAATGCAACAAGTGAGCGAGTTTATTCAAAAAGACTCTGTAGCATTAGAAGCGTTTTTGGCAACAAAACAAAATGTACAAACTACAGCCAGCGGATTAAAATACATCGTTGTTAAAAAAACAAGCGGCAAACAAGCTACCAAAGGCAGCAAAGTAAGCATGATGTATCGTGGGACTTTATTGAATGGTGAAGAGTTTGATGGAAACATGAGCGGAGATCGCCCACCATTGGACTTTACTCTTGGCTTAGGACAGGTTATCCCGGGATGGGATGAAGGTGTTGCCTTGATGAAAGAGGGCGAAGAATATACCTTTATTATTCCTTGGAGATTAGCTTATGGCGACCGCGGTGCCGGACCAATTCCTCCGTTCAGCTCATTGGTATTTGACGTAAAACTGGTTAAAATTAATTAATCATGAAAAAGACCTTTGTAACATTATTAATGGCTGTATGCGTATTGTTTTCAGCTAATGCGCAAAAAGGTAAAACACAGAATACAACCCATAAATTAAAACTTAACGTGGAACAAACAACAGCTAGTGGATTAAAGGTAAAATTGATCCAGGAAGGAAAAGGAAAACAAGCCACTGTTGGCAGTACGGTATCCGTTCATTATGTAGGAACCCTGTTGGACGGGAAAAAGTTTGACAGCTCACGCGACAGAGGTCAACCCATTAAGTTTAAACTTGGAGAAGGACGTGTAATTAAAGGTTGGGACGAAGGCATTGCAATGCTTAAAGTTGGCGACAAAGCAATTTTTACCATTCCTCCTAGTATTGGATACGGAGACAGGGAAATGGCTTCAATCCCAGCAAACTCAACTTTGGTTTTTGAAGTTGAACTCATGGAAGTTGCCGAAGGCCCAAAACCATTTGATGTAAAAGGAAAAGATACCCTCACTACAGCTAGCGGACTAAAGTATATCGTTGTTGAACGCTCGAAAGACCCCAAAGCCCTAAAAGCGGAATCCGGAAAAAAAGTAAGTGTTCATTATACCGGTATGTTAAAAGATGGAAAAGTGTTTGACTCTTCGAGAGATAGAGGCAGTCCCATTGAAATAACATTGGGCAAAGGCCAGGTAATCAAGGGATGGGACGAAGGTATTGCGCTGATGCATGTTGGCGATAAAATGCGTTTAATTATTCCTGCCGAATTAGCATACGGTGCAAATGGTGCCGGAGGGGTAATTCCTCCCAACGCAACAATTATTTTTGATGTTGAGCTTATGGCTGTCAAAGAGGGGCCTGTTGCTCCAAAACCGTTTGATGTAACAGGAAAAGATACCATAACAACTCCAAGTGGACTTAAATACATCATTGCTGAAAAAGCAAAAGATGCAGCTGCACCAAAAGCCGAGGCCGGCAAAACGGCCAGTGTACACTACACGGGAATGTTGATGGATGGAAAGGTTTTTGATTCATCTGTTGAGCGTGGAACGCCATTCCAATTCGGGTTGGGCCAGGGTCAAGTGATCAAAGGCTGGGACGAGGGCGTTGCCTTAATGCATGTTGGCGATAAAGTTCGCTTTATTATTCCTTCCGAATTAGGATACGGAGCAAATGGTGCCGGTGGCGTAATTCCACCCAATGCAACCCTTGTTTTTGATGTTGAATTATTAGGCATTCAATAGTCTAAACGATCCTTAAAACATAAAGCCGCTTCTCGTTTTGCAGAAGCGGCTTTGTTGTTTAAAAACCTCATGTATATTTGCACCGTCTTTAGGGGTGGCAGTTCTGTTTGAGATGTGACGATTTGAGATTGACGATTTAATTCGCGATTGAAAAATCTTAACGCTCAATTGGGCTTGTCTGAGATTAAACCCTTGGAACCTGATCGGGATAATGCCCGCGTAAGGGATGAGACGAAGAGTTGAAAAACTCTTTGGTTTTGCGTTATACCATAATGCAATTCATTTTTCCAAGTAGGTAAATAATATTTCAGCAGCAACCAACCCTGGTTGCTGTTTTTATTTACTCGCAATGCCAACAAAACATTGCACAACTTATTTTTAACCATGCGTAATATTTACGTAACAACAATCGCTCTAGCCTGCAGCTTGCAGGGCTATGCGCAAACAACCGACACCTTGCAACAAAAAAAAGAACTGCAGGAAGTTGTCGTCAACGGCATTAAAGCCACAAACAATAATCCGGTAACATTTACCAATGTCTCCAAAAAGGAAATCGCCAAGCAAAACTTTGGACAGGACTTGCCCTTTTTGCTAAACCTTACTCCATCAACTGTAGTAAGTTCGGATGCCGGGGCGGGTATTGGTTACACAGGCATTCGTATCCGGGGAACAGATCCTGCACGAACCAATGTAACGGTAAACGGAGTGCCTATTAACGATGCCGAATCACACGGAACGTTTTGGGTAAACATGCCCGACTTTGCTTCCTCAACACAAAATATCCAGGTGCAGCGAGGAGTCGGAACATCAAGCAACGGAGCCGCAGCGTTTGGAGCAAGTATTAATTTGGAAACGGATGCATTAACACCCAAAGCATATGGAGAAGTTGCCAACTCTTACGGGTCTTTCAATACTTGGAAAAGTACCGTTAAAGCTGGTACTGGATTGTTAGATAACAGGTGGGCATTTGATGCCCGTTTGTCTAAAATCAGCAGCGATGGATTTATTGACAGGGCATCATCAGATTTAAAATCCTTTTTTGTTTCGGGTGCACGCTATGGTGAAAAAAGCTTGCTTAAGGTCAACATTTTTTCAGGAGTAGAAAAGACTTATCAGGCATGGAATGGTATACCGGAAGGCCGATTGAACAACAACCCTGCTCAAATGCAAAAGCTCCTGGACGATGGCGTTCTTAACCAAAAAGAATATGATAATATGGTCGCTTCCGGAAGCCGCACCTACAATCAATTTACATACGCCAACCAAACCGACAACTACCAGCAAGATCATTATCAGGCTTTTTATACATACCTGTTTAACAAAAACTGGAAAGCAAATGTTGGTGTTCATTATACATACGGCAGAGGTTATTATGAAGAATATAAAGAAGACGCTAAGTTTAAAACATACAAGTTAGCAGACACTCTTTTTGCCAATAACGACACAATAACCCGAGGAGATTTTATCAGAAGACGTTGGTTGGATAATGATTTTTATGGCGCTATTTATGCCGTAACATATACCAAAGACAAGTGGAATATTGTGTTAGGAGGGGCTACAAATAAGTATGACGGACGCCATCGGGGAGAGTTGATCTGGGCCGAATATACCCAAGGAAGCAGCATGAACGACACTTTTTACTTAGGAAAATCAACCAAAACCGAGGCAAGCATATACCTAAAAACCACGTATGCTTTTTCTGATAAACTAGAAGGTTATATGGACTTACAGGGCCGGGCCATTCATTATACCGGTAAGGGAGAAGATTTAAACAGCAGTACTTATATGCCTTACGATTTTGATTTGCGTTACACTTTCTTTAACCCCAAAGCCGGTATTACTTATCAATTACCAAATACCAGTAATATTTATGCCTATATGGGTATTGCTCATAAAGAGCCGACTCGCAACGATATTATTCAGGCGAGTGCAACAAGCTTGCCCAAAGCGGAGCAATTAATTAACTATGAACTAGGATACCGCAAAAGTTGGAAAAGGTCTGCGTTCACCATTAATGGTTATTATATGGACTATAAAAACCAGTTGGTAGCAACCGGAGAAGTAAATGATGTGGGAGCTTATAACAGGGTAAATGTTGCCAAAAGTTACCGTGCCGGAATTGAATTAACGGCTGGTATACAAATAGTGCCTCAATTACGCTGGCAAGTAACCGCTACCTACAGTCAAAACAAAATAAAGAACTTTACAGAGTTTGTTGATGCTTATGACGCTAATTGGGATTACGCTGGTCAAGACTCAATTGTGCACAATAACACCTCGATAGCATTTTCACCAAACTGGATCGGTTCTTCAATGATTAGCTACACCCCTTTTAATGGGTTCGAGGTTGCCTTAATCTCCAAATATGTTGGAAAGCAATACCTGGACAATACACAGAATGAGGCACGCAAACTCGATGCGTTTTTCGTTAATGATTTGAGAATCGGTTATGAGTTTGCGGTAAAAAACATTTTTAAATCAGTGAAAGTGGGCTTGTTGGTTAACAATATCTTTGATACAAAATACGAGTCGAATGGTTATACATGGAGCGCATCATACAGTGGCGCGCGTTCAGATTATAATTATTATTATCCTCAGGCAGGAACAAATTTTCTGGGCAGTTTGATCTTTACTTTTTAAAACAAACAACCCCTGCAATGGATCGATTCCTTGCAGGGGTTGTTTTCTTACTGGTTTCCTATCTTGTTAAAATACTCTTTGCTCTTTTCTTTATAATAAGGTTGCATTTCTGCGGGTATGGTTTCCAATAATTCCTTCTCTTTATTTTTTTGTTGAATATACTGTTCAAAGTTGGGTGGTGTTGCAGGAGGTATTGACTTTGCCTGTTCTGCTTCGCGCCTTTGATCCTGCTCCTGTTTTCGTTCGGCTTTTTCCGATTCCAACAAGCGGGTTAAAATTTCTTCTTGTCGTTGTAAAAGTTGATTGCTCAATTGTTTATTGTAAAGCTCCTTTTCTGTTTGCTCCATTAACTTTTGCATCTCCTGCAGCTTTTGTTGTCCACCCAAACCCTCTTTTTCTTTAGCACCCATTTGTTGCATCATCTTTTGCATTTGTTGGCGAATGGCTTGTTGTTGTGCTGCCATGCGTGCATATTCCTGGCTGGTCATTCCCCCCATTCCCGGAGCGCCCGGTTTCCCGTCTTGGCCGGGTTTGTCGCCCGGTTTTTTCCCATCCTTTCCTTTGTCGCCATCCTGTTTATTAAGACCCTCTCGCAATTGTTTGTTGAGTTCTTCCTGGGCCTTCTTCAACTCGCTCATCGATTTGCTTTTTCCACTGCCCTTTCCACTTTTTCCCTTGCCCGGTTTAGGTTTGCTTTTCCCTTGTCCATCTCCACTGCCTTGCATTTGATCTTGCATCTGTTTCAGGATATCACTTAACATCACAGCCAGGTTATTCGCGTGCGTCATGCTATATTGTTGACGCGTACTGATATCTGGAAAGTTTCGGGATCCATAACTTTTCACACTACGCTCCAGATTATCGTTCAGCTTCGAAACCTCCCTGTTTACAAACGAACTGATCTCAGCAACGCGTTTGCTCAAGGAGAGTAAACTGTCTTCAATAATTTTTGCAGCGTCCTTAATTTTTTGCTGTTGTTGCGCTGCCTCCACATACTGTGGATTGTAACCATTAATGGTTCGCATTTGCTGCATCAACGCTTCCTGGTCTTTAGACAATTGTATGGTGTTTTCCAATATTTCACGCAAGGCCTGAGCATCAAGCTCCAACTCCTTTTGCTCTTGCTCGGCCTTTTTATTCTTCATTTTTTGGCTCATCTCTTTCATTTTTTGAGCCGCCTTTTGTTGTTTTTCACTCGCCTTTTTCGTGTCCCCTTTTTCAATGTCCTTTTTGCTTTCTTCCTGCTGCTGTTCTATTTCCTTTTGCTCTTCTTCGGTATCGGCAAGCTCTTCCGGTTCTTCCAGTGCCTTGTTCTTTTCTTCAATATCTTTCAAGTCTTCTTGGGCTTCTTTAAAAGCCTCGTTCAATTTTTCCTGCTCTTTTTTCAACTCTTCCTGAGCCTGCTTTTTTTGCTCGGCTGTTTTGTGCTTATCATTGGCTTGTTCCGCTGTTTTTTGCGCAAGCTCCTTTTGTTTTTCGCTCAACTTTTCCAGCTTATCCGAAACGCCTTCCAATTTCTTTTCCAACTCCAGTTTTTTATACTGCTCCAACATTCTGTCTAATTCCTTTTCTACATCTTTATTGTTCAACTGCATCTTTTCCATCTCCTCCTTCATCATGTCTTTGTTTTGCTGCTGTACCAATTTTTCCATCTCCTTAATGAGCTTTTTCATTTCCTCATCCATCAACTCGTTGAACATTTTTTCGAGTTGCTGCTGTTTGTCTAATATTTGTTCTGCTTGCTTTTTATAGTCCTCTTCCTCTCTGTTCAGCTTCTCGTTATCTTTTTTCAGCTCATTCAATTTTTTTGCCAGGTCTTTTTGTTGCTCAAGCAACTTCTCCATTTTCTTTTTTTCTTCCCAGGTCAGCTCCTTTTTCTCAACCATCTTTCTTTCCAGGTCCTTCAAGTCCTTTTGAAGTTGTTTTGCCTCTTTCATTGCCTGCTCCATTTTTTCTTTCAACGCGCTGCTGCCGGCCTCTGTTTTTTCCTCCAATTCCTTTTCACTAGGTGCTTTCAACTCCTTAATCGTTGATTTTGTAGATTTTGATCCGTGCACACCGTCATTGTCCCAAACCTCAAAATAGTACACCAACTCATCTCCCGGATTCAGACCAATTTGTGTTAAGTTAAGTTGATGGTAAAACCGTGTACTGTTTCCGCTTTGATCAATTGGTAACCATTGTGTTTGGGTAGGCTCAAATTGTTTTTGTTCAAATCTTTTTAACTGATACCGAAACGCCAACCTTGTTAATCCATAATCATCACTCGCATCGCCAATAAAAAACAATTGTTTTCCGCTTATCGAATCTTGTTTCTCATCGGCTGTTATGGTTGGAAAAGCATCCGGCAAAACGTTGATGGCATACTGCATCGAATCCGAACTGCGCATTTGTGCATTTTGTGTTTTCACCACATAATTTGCACTCACAAAAAACTTCTTGGTATACGAAAACTGGTCTTTCGTTGTTTCTTCTGCTTTCAAATATGGCCCCCCAAACCCTAACAAAACAGCCTCTGTGTGTGCGGCATTAAATTGCCAACTCACAACAGTTCCTGCCGGTATAGTAAGATCTGCAGGGTTATCAATCCATTCCGATTGTTTTTGAAGGTAAGCCGGGTATGCTAATTTGGCGCGGTAATTTACAATCAAAGGTTTTGATATCGCTTTTAACGTATAACCATCCGAATAAAACTCACTTGCAAACAATTGAAACGGAATGTCTTTCTGAACATTCGAAAATGTATATACAAAATGAAGCTTGTCTTTTCGCTGCATTTTATATTTATAACCATTGGTTTCCACAAACACCTCTTCGGGTAATTCGCTTCCTGTTACGGTTAACTTCAGTTCAAAATCAGCAAATTGCTGTGCATTCAGGTTTTCGTTTTCAATATCAAAAACAAATGGTGCCACAGGTTTAAACGTTTCATTATAATTCAATACCCGCTGACTACTATCGCGGATCATTGCAGGAGAAATAAGATAGACGGCAGCATACAGGATCACCGGAACCAGAACATAGCGCAGGTTTTTAATATTTCGGGAAAGATCAATTGCTGTGGAAAACGGAATAGGCCTGAGCTCTCCTGTTTTTTGCTCAATAGCTGCCTCAATCAGGGAATTGTCTCCTGCAGTCAATTCTCGGTTAAGCTGCAATACATTCAACAACTTATCTTTTACCTGAGGAAAATGATTTCCGATAATGATAGATGCTTGGGTATGGTTAATGGTAGAGCCTAGCTTATATAATTTGCTCAACGGAATCAGCACAAACCTTACCAGGCAAAACAATGAGAATGTGACAAACGAATAAAACAGGATCGCCCTCACAGTACTTTGGTAGCGTCCGAAATATTCCAGCAACAGTACCAAAAAGAAAAACAACAGAATTGCCGAGGCGAAATAAATTACACCCCTGATCAGTTGGTTCTTATAGTATTTACGAATAAACGCGTCTAACTTTTGTATTAAAACGTTGTAGCCTGTTGGGTTCATGTGTTGCTTAGAAGGCGAATATATGAAATGTAAACGTTTGATTCCGCATTTTGTGATGACCGGGTTTGTTAAAATATTCTTATCCAAAATATACGTTCTTTCTCGTATAGCTAATGCCTTTCGCTTTTGTAGATATTGGTATAATGAAAAACATATTGCTTATCACCTGCTTGTGTGTTGTTCTTTCACACTCATCAGCGCAAAACAAAAAGCTGATCGATTCCCTTTCTTTTAAATTAACTATGCTTCCCGATGATACCCATAAAGTAGAATACTTATGTGCCCTTGCCTTTGAACTCCGGAATACGAACACCGACACAGCAATGCTGATCGCACACCAAGCCATCGATTTGTCCAAAAAACTCAACTATAAACCGGGACTTGCCTTGGCATATAACCACCAAGGAATCTTTTATAAAAACAAACGACTGTTTGAGGAATCCATCTACTGGCATAATGAATCGTTGCGGATCAAAAGGGAGCTAAACGACCAGTCCGGCATGGCCTCTTCATACAACAACCTGGGAAGAACCTACAATGTAATGAATGATCCCGTTCGTTCAATTTATTACTATTTACAATCGTTGCGCATTCGCGAAAAAGAAAATGATGTGTTGGGAATGGCAGGCGCCTATAACAATATTGGGCATGCTTACATGAACAAACACGAGCCACAAAAAGCGTTGGTGTTTTCTTTAAAAGCCCTTTCTTACATGCAACTGGCAGGCGACTCTTTCGAGCTGGCAAAAGTGTGTGGCCATATTGGTTTTATCTATTATGAACTCAACCAATTTGACAACGCAACACAGTATTTGAAAAGAGCTGTTCTTCGTTTTCGGGAGGCCGGAGATTTCGCTGAGCAATCCGAAGCATTAATTACACTCGGAAACCTATTGGTGGAAACCAAACACGAACAGGATGGTTTGTCTTATTTGCTCCAAGCACAAAAAATTATTGAACAAAACGATATTGCGTTTTCATATCCTTCCATTTACCTGAGCTTAGGTCAACTGTATGGAAAAATCAATCAACCAGCCCTTGGGATTAAATATGCATTATTGGGGCTGCAAAAAAGTAAAGATCTGGGGTTGTTGGAAGCAGAAAAAGATGCATATGAAGTGCTTTCGGTTATTTATAGTGATCAGAAAGACTACAAGAACGCGCTCGCATATTTCCGGCAGTTTGAGTCGGTAAAAGACTCCGTTATACAAAAGGAAAACTCGTTGGTCATTGAAGAATTGCAAACACTGTATCAAACAGAAAAGAAGGATCTTGCGCTCAAACAAATAACCCTGGAACTTGCCAATACCAGGTTGGAAGTCAATAAAAAACGAATCCTGCTGGTTTTGGCTTCTTCTTCTTTCTTTGTTTTGTTATTGTTCGGTTACTTGTTTTACAACCGTTCGGTTTTAAAGCAAAAAGCTTTGTTTAACGAAACCCTGTTACACCAACAAGAATTGCGAAACAAGGCAATTGTGGAGGCCGAAGAAAAAGAACGTATTCGGATTGCGCGTGAACTGCATGATGGGATAGGTCAGCAACTCAGCGCAACCAAAATGAACCTTTCGGCTTTTGAGCCCAACCTTGCACTCCTTTCCAACTCTGTCATTGCCAAATACCAGGACCTCATTGTATTGGTAGACGATGCTGTTAAAGAAGTACGAAATGTTTCCCACAACATGATGCCCAATGCCTTAATTCGATCGGGGTTGGTGAGCGCTGTACGTGATTTTGTGAATAAGCTCAGCTTGTCGGAAATGTTAAAAGTTGATCTGCAAATTGTAGGGTTGAACGAGCGCCTTGAAAACACGACCGAAACTGTTTTGTATCGTATTTTACAAGAAGCAGTAAACAATATTATCAAACATGCAGACGCTTCTCAGATTAGTATACAACTAATTAAACACAACGATTATTTAAACATGATGGTGGAAGACAATGGAAAAGGTTTTGACACCAGCAAGCTACACTCCTTTGAAGGAATTGGCCTTAAAAACATTGTGTCCCGCATTCAATACCTCAACGGTTCTGTAGACTTTGATTCTTCTCCCAATAGGGGAACTACCGTTATTATCAACGTTCCTATTTAGTCTCCTGTTTGGGTTTATCCTCCATTGGCCCGCGCAAATGAATCACAAGCCCGTTCAGGAAATTACGTAATATCTGATCTCCGCATTCTTTATAGTTGGGATGATCCTCTTTTCTGAACAAAGCACCCAATTCGCTTTCAGAAATCCGGAAATCAACCAGTTTTAAAATTTCAATAATATCTGTATTACGCAGCTTTAAGGCTACGCGCAGCTTTTTTAGAATATCGTTGTTGGTCATTGTTTTTCCGGTTTCTTACCAAAGCAAAACTACTCTTATCTTTTTAATTTCACCAACACGGCATGTTTCTTGTTCAATACAATTACTTTAATTAATTTCCCGACATGCAAAAGTTCATCCTTTTTATCTTGCTTTCCATAACTTCGCAAGCCTACGCACAAAACGAAAAACTGGTTTGGGAAGACTGGAATTCCGGCTACGAAAAAGCCTACAAACAAAACAAAATAATCCTCATTGATGCATACACCGAATGGTGTGGCTGGTGCAAAAAAATGGACCGGGATACCTACACAAACCCCGAAGTTATTAAAAAGCTGAACCAGCATTTTGTGGTTATTAAGTTTAACCCAGAAATTCCTTTTGACGGATACAAAGTAGGCGACCAAACGGTTAACAATCAACAACTTTATAACATGCTCTGCCAGGGAAAACCAACCGGTTTCCCAACAACCTATTATATCACTCCGGCCAAAAACACATTATCCATAGATGTTGGATATAAAGGGCCCGAAGATTTTTTAAAAGTATTGGACGCAACGATTGCAAATGCCCAAAAATAATCATGTTTTTGTGGCGCTTTTTATTGCTTAACTTCGCCAAACTTTTATGAGTGATCCAATACACCATGAATGCGGCATAGCATTCATCCGACTATTAAAGCCCCTTGAGTACTACCAGCAAAAGTATGGCTCAAGCATGTACGGCTTAAAAAAACTATACCTTTTAATGGAAAAACAACACAACAGGGGCCAGGATGGCGCGGGTGTGGGTGTTATCAAATTAAATCCGGAACCCGGCTCTCCTTTTGTGTTTAGAAAACGAGAAAGCGGCAGTGGGGCAATTGCGACCATCTTTGATAAAATTAGCAGAAAAATTAGTGCCTCTGCCAACAAAGACCAGATGAAAGATGTCGCCTATATGAAGGAGAAAGTTCCTTTTATCGGAGAGGTTTTGTTGGGACATTTGCGTTACGGAACCTACGGGGGCAGCGCTTCCGACCTTTGTCATCCGTTTATTCGTGAAAACAACTGGATGACGCGTAACCTAATGTTGGCCGGTAATTTTAACATGACCAATGTTGATGAGTTGTTCGATATGTTGGTAGAGTTGGGGCAGCACCCTGTTGAAAGGGCCGACACAGTCACCATGCTCGAAAAAATTGGTCACTTCCTGGATGAAGAAAACCAAAATCAATTCGAAAAATTTAAAAACGAAGGTCATAGCAACAAAGCGATCACTTCGCTTATTGCCGACAACATGAATGTAGAAAACATTCTAAAGCGTGCAATGAAAGATGTTGATGGTGGTTATGTAATGGCTGGAATGATCGGCCATGGCGACTCCTTTATTGTACGCGACCCTGCGGGAATTCGCCCTTGTTTTTATTACCATGATGATGAAGTGGTGGTGGTAACCAGTGAACGCCCGGCCATACAAACAGGCTTCAATGTTCATATTGATTCGGTAAAAGAATTAGGCCCAGGAAATGCATTAATCGTTAAAAAAGACGGAAGCATCAGCGAGGTAAATGTTATTACGCCAATAGAGAAAAAATCCTGCACGTTTGAGCGCATTTATTTCTCGCGCGGAAACGACAGGGATATTTACACAGAAAGGAAAAAGCTCGGTTCTTTGTTGAGCGATAAAGTATTAAAAAGCATAAACTACGACATTGCCAATACCGTTTTCTCTTATATTCCCAATACGGCAGCAACAGCCTTTTACGGAATGATTGATGGTGTCCTTGATTACCTGAGCGAGTATAAGGTAAAAGAGATCTTAAAAATGGGCCCCAACCCTGATAAAGCAAAACTGGAAGAATTAATTGCGTTAAAACCCCGTAGGGAAAAAATGGCCGTGAAAGATGCCAAGCTGCGCACCTTCATTACCGATGACGAACACCGTGAAGACATGGTTGCCCACGTTTACGATGTTACTTACGGATTGGTTCGCAACGACAAAGACACGCTTGTTGTAATTGATGACTCAATTGTTCGTGGAACAACATTGCGTTCAAGTATCCTTAGGATCCTGGATCGCTTGCATCCAAAACGTATTGTTATCGTTTCTTCAGCACCACAAATTCGTTACCCTGATTGTTACGGAATTGACATGAGCCGGTTAAAAGATTTTGTGGCCTTCCAGGCAATGCTCGCTTTGTTAAAAGAAAACAAAAAAGAGCATATGCTTCAGGAAACCTATGCTAAATGTAAAGCCCAGGAACACTCTCCAAAAGAAGAAATGGTCAACTACCTCAAAGAGCTTTATGATCAATTTACAGATGACCAGATAAGTGATAAAATTGCGGAGATCCTTCGTCCCGAAGATTTGAAAGCCGAAGTAAGCGTTATCTATCAATCCATCGAAAATTTGCATATTGCTTGCCCTAATCATACTGGCGATTGGTATTTTAGTGGAAACTATCCAACTCCGGGCGGAAATAAAGTGGTGAACAAGTCGTTTATCAACTTTATGGAAGGTGTTAGCGCCAGGGCTTATTAGGGGTTAGTTGCTACGGCATAGCGATTAATTATGGTCTAATTGTGATTTGCTGGAAGTAAATTCAAAAATCGAAAACAGAATGATATTACGTACAGAAAACCTTGTTAAACGATACAAAAAAAGAACCGTTGTAAACGATGTTTCCATCAATGTGAAACAAGGTGAATGTGTTGGATTGCTAGGTCCGAACGGAGCCGGCAAAACCACAACGTTTTACATGACCGTTGGTATTGTAAAGCCTGACGAAGGCCGCGTTTTGTTGGATGATCAGGATATTACAGATCTGCCGATGTACAAGCGTGCCCAAAAAGGCATTGGCTATTTGCCACAAGAAGCTTCTGTTTTCAGAACACTAAGTGTTGCCGATAATATCATGGCCGTGCTCGAAATGACCAAACTGTCAAAAAAAGAGCGTGTAGACAAGATGGAAAGCCTGCTCGAAGAGTTTAGCTTAAACCGGGTGCGCAATAATATGGGAGGGGTACTTTCTGGTGGCGAACGCAGAAGAACAGAAATAGCACGCGCATTGGCCGTGAACCCGAGCTTTGTTTTATTGGATGAGCCTTTCGCTGGTGTTGACCCTATTGCTGTTGAAGACATTCAACAGATTGTTGCCCAGCTCAAACATCGTAATATCGGGATCCTGATCACCGACCATAATGTGCATGAAACGCTTTCAATCGTGGATCGCGCATATTTGTTATTCGAAGGAAAATTATTAAAAGGGGGAACTGCACAGGAGTTGGCTGATGATGAAATGGTGCGCAAAGTTTACCTCGGACAGAACTTTGTTTTACGCTCATAATTCCTTAGTTTGGCCATATGAAAACGCTCCTTTTTACATTATCTATAGCTACATTGTTCCTCGCAGCATGCGGTGGCGAGCCTAAATTAACCCCTGTTGAAGAACAAAAAGTACAAGATCTGGTTGCCAAAGATCAGGCGGCTCAAGACTCTATGGAAGCGGTAATTATGGAGCAGATAAATGCCAGCTCTGACTCTGCAACTAAAACACCATAGGTTTTCGTCCTGCTGTTCTAACCTTATTCAAGCAAAAAAGTGCGCCACCAACAAGGAAACGCACTTTTTATTCTTGAGTGTCTTGGCTTACTTCGCCTTCACCAACCCTAAAAGACTTTCGAATAACGAACGACCATCTGTATTGTACAAATCTGCATCAATGGCCCTTTCAGGGTGTGGCATCATACCAAATACATTGCGGTTGCTGTTGCAAATTCCCGCTATGTTTTCCAAAGATCCATTTGGGTTTGACTCTCTTGTAATCTTTCCGTTTTCATCGCAGTAACGGAACAAAATCTGGTCATTAGCCATTAACTCTGCCAATGTTTTATCGTCACAGTAAAAACGACCTTCGCCATGTGCGATTGGAATTTTTAATGCCTTACTTGTATCTACTTGTGTTGTTATGTTCGAGTTTTTTGTCTGTGCCTTAATAAACACATTATTGCAATTAAACTTCACACTTTCATTGCGTAACAGCGCTCCCGGTAAGAGTCCGCTTTCACACAAAACCTGGAAACCATTGCATACCCCAAACACTAATCCTCCTTTACCCGCAAACTCAATAACATTTTGCATAATCGGTGAAAACCTGGCTATAGCACCCGAACGTAAATAATCGCCATACGAAAACCCCCCTGGTAAAAATACGAGATCAACGTTTTGCAGATCGTGGTCCTTGTGCCACAACTCTACAACTTCGCACCCAAACTGGTTTTTAAATGCATATACCGCATCAGCATCACAATTGGAGCCGGGAAAAATTACTACGCCTATTTTCATAACGCAAAAGTATGGTTTGTATTTGGAAGTTGGAAGTTAGAACCGCGAAAAATTAGCTTAATGTAAAAAACTCTTCTTTCTCTGTAGTGTGGTTACGAACAATGCCCGCACTCACCAGGTTCACAAGCATTTTTTGTGCACGCCACCTCGATATATTGAGCAGCTTGCACAATTGTTTTGTTGTGATCTTGGGATTGTCTCCTAAGTAATGCAACAACGATTGTTCGTGTTTTGTATAGGTAATGAGCGCGCCTTCTTGTTTGCTTTGCCTTCTCAACACATCAACAACGACCTTACTGGCCAGCAGCGACTGATCTTTTACCCTGATATGGGCCCACCATTTTCCCTCTTCGTCTTTGGCATATACGGGCTTGTTTGCTGCCTCTGGAATAATGGCTTCCAATATTGTTTTTCCGCCAACCTCCCATTCGTTTATTGTTATCTTGATTTCCGGTTTGCAATAAAAACCGGCTGCCATATCTAACATGTATTTTTCATCTTCGCTGCGCACACCACTGATGGTTTTGTTATCGTTCACACCTATAAGCAAACGCCCTCCTTTATGGTTGGAAAAAGCAGAAAGCGTTTTGGCAATTTTGGCTGCCGAAGAAATGGTTTTCTTAAAGTCGAGCATATCGCTTTCGCCTTTGGCTATTAGCTGAAGAATATACGGCAAGGATTGAAGCACGAAACGAAAATAATCAAATATCCACTACGCTTTAACTGCACCCAAAAATTTTAACCCGCTATACAAGAAAAATCTCCTATCAATCTTCTCCCTCATGGCAACACCCTGATCACGTAGCGTTGCACTTTCTCTCCTTGTAATTCTCCTATGACGATTTGCGTATTGGGGCCAACAAACTGATCAAGGTAGTTTTCTTTGTAGTTAAAGCTTCCCCCTTCAATATTGTATTCCATTGATTCCATTTCGTTGGCGAAAACACCTATTGAAAACCGCTGTTTAGGGTTTTGTGGGTTCTTTGAAACAATCCGAATTTCTTTGGTATCAAAAAAACGTACCGGTATCAGGGTAACCGAGTCAAGATCAATTGTTTCCTGGCCGTTATGGATCAATATACCAGCGGCCTGGGCTCGAATACTGTAGCCTGCTAACATCAATAAGCCAACAAATAAAATTCGATACGCCTTCATTATATTGTGATTAAAATCAAATATAATAAATAATTCATGTTTTACTCTTTGTGGCATTCCTTGTAAAACATACATTCGCGCAACATTTCAACTATCGTTACCCAAAATGAGTAATATTAAAATTTCTGTTGCCAAAGGAGACGGGATCGGACCCGAAATCATGGATGCTGTTCTCAATATATTTAATGCTGCAAACGTAAAGCTCGATTATGAATTTATTGATATGGGCAAAAGCTTCTTCGAACAAGGGTTTTCTACCGGAATGACTCCCGAAGCTAAAGCGAGCGTGGAGCGCAATGGGATATTGTTTAAAGGCCCGATGGAAACGCCCAAAGGCAAAGGAATGAAAAGCATCAACGTAACGGCACGCAAGGTGTGGAGCACTTTTGCCAATCGCAGGTTGTTCAAGTCTTTGCACGGTGTGGATACCGTTTTTTCGAAAGCCGGCATTCCGATTGATATTACCATTGTTCGCGAAAACATCGAAGACACTTACGGAGGTGTTGAACATTTGTACACCCGCGATGTTGCTGTTGGAAGACGTTATATTTCGCGTGCAGGTAGCGAACAGGTAATTCGTTTTGCTTTTGAAATGGCAAAAAAAGAGGGTATCAAAAAAGTAGCCTGTGGCCATAAAGCAAATATCATGAAGCTTACCGATGGCTTATTTTTAGAAACCTTTTATGAAGTAGCCAAAGACTATCCGGAGATAAAAGCAACAGATATTATTGTTGATGACCTGGCAATGAAATTGGTTGTAAAACCTCAGGATTTCCAAGTTGTTGTTCTAACCAATTTGCAAGGAGATATTATTTCGGATTTATGTGCCGGATTGGTTGGAGGATTAGGTTTTGCACCATCAGCAAATATTGGTGAAAACATTTCCATTTTTGAAGCCGTACACGGCACGGCTCCTGATATTATGGGGCAGAATATTGCCAACCCAACTTCGCTATTACTCAGCGGCTTGATGATGTTACGTTTCTTAGGAAAAATGGAACAAGCTGCATTAATCGAAAATGCCCTGTTGTACACCTTAGAACAAGGTATCCATACGGGCGATTTCGGAGACAAAAACACGCCATCACAAAACACCACGGATTTTGCAAATGCCATTATCAAAAACTTTGGTAATGCTCCCAAAAAGGGGAAAGCCAAAGACCTGGCGGATATACAAACCTCTTTCAAAGCACCCGTAATGCCTGAACACCAGAAAATGATGGCAAGCCCTGCAAACACTAAGGAGAATATTGTTGGTGTGGATGTTTTTATCGAAAGCGAATTGCTCGCAAGCGAAATTGCCGAATCGTTAAAACCAAAACTTCGTCAGGGCTTTAAACTGGTAAACATCTCCAACAGGGGAACACAAGTTTGGCCAACCGGATCTAACTTTACCGAATGTGTAAATCAATATTGCTTGCGTTTCGAGGTTGCACGTAAAGATGCTGAATTGGAAGCCGTTGATATGTTTGCCTTTGTGACCGTATTGTCTTCTCGTTTAAAGATTTCTTCGGTGGAAATATTAAAAACCATTGACGATAAAAAAGCATACGTGTTGGCACAAGGTCAGTAAAACTATTTTAAGGCATTTATATAAACCTCGCTGTTTTTTATAGCGAGGTTTTTTTATATTCGAATATGCCTATTAAAACATACCCCACCACAAAACCTGCCATTAAATTTTGGGCAGAAGACGATCGCCCGCGAGAAAAGTTATTGACCAAAGGCCGCGCATCACTTAGCGATGCAGAGCTTCTTGCTGTTCTTATTGCAACTGGGACTAAAGATGATTCGGCTGTAGATATCGCCAAAAAAATGCTGGCTCTCTCCCAAAACAGTTTAAACAATTTAGCAAAATTATCTGTAACCGATTTACAAAAAGTAAAAGGTATCGGTCAGGCAAAAGCCGTTACAATTATTTCCGCATTAGAACTTGGCAGGCGAAGAAAAGAAGAGGCAGCAACAGATATCGTTAAGATTACAACCAGCCGACAACTGTTCGACTTGTTTGAACCGCTTGTTGGCGATTTGCCCCATGAAGAGTTTTGGGTCCTGTTACTTAATCGGTCAAATAAGATCATTGACTACAAAAAAATCAGCGAAGGAGGTGTTTCAAGCACGGTGGTAGATGTAAAAATAATCCTCAAGTTCGCAATAGAAAACCTTGCTTCCTCTATTGTTATTTGCCATAATCACCCTTCCGGATCTACTACCCCCAGCGATAGTGATATCAGACTTACCAGGCGTATAACGCAAGCTTGCCGGGAACTGGATCTTTCTCTCATGGATCATATCATTATTGGAGCTGGTGCTTACTACAGTTTTGCCAATGACGATACCCTTAAATATTGAACCTTTAAAAACCTTGGGAGAAAATCTCCCTACCTGTGAATACAAAAAAAATGATACTTTTGGCCAATGATTAAAATGGTTCAATCCATTCGGCAATGGATTCGTAAATATCCCTTTTTACACAAACTCACAAAATTCGGTATTGTGGGCGTGATCAGTACACTCGCTAGTTTGCTTGTGTTCTGGCTGATTACCTTACAGTATCCGCAATACAATCTTTTGGCCAAAGCAATTGGCTATTTGATGGGCTTTTTTGTAGGCTTTACCCTCAACAAATTATGGACTTATGTAGATAGAACAGAAGACGGAGAAAAGTATCTCTTAAAGTATATTATCGTGTATGGTATTACCTTTTTTGTATACCTGGGGTTTAATTTTTTGTGCGACCATTATATCCACCCCGAAGTATATATCGTTTCATGGGTAGGTGGATTGCTGAGCGAACTCTCAAAAGAGTTTATCATGCAAAACGCAACCTTGATTTCCAACCTTCTGTCAATCATTGTAAATGTTGGAATGAACTTTTTAGGAACAAACTTTTTAGTCTTTAAGGTTCCGAGTCCGGATGAGATTTTTGATTAGAATTGTCTTAATCTCATAGTGGATAAATTTCTTCTATCACCATTTATGAAACAACTTTCTTTATTAATCTTTTTGATTGGGATAAATTGTGCTTGGGGTCAAAACCGGGCATTATTATTAGGCTTTGATCGTTCCGGACTCAGCATAGGTAACTCGAGTTACCATAATGGTCTTAGACTTAATTTTTTTGACAGGAATGTTGATCAAATTAACGGACTAAACCTTGCTTTGTGGTCAAGTGCTCAAAAAACAAATGGTGTTCTACTAAACGTTTTGGGAGGAGAAACAACAAACACGAATGGGTTTGCAATGAGTGGGTTAATGCTTGGTGCTTCTAAACTTAACGGGTTTGGAATGAGCGGGTTGGCGTTGACAGGAGACACCTTGAATGGCTTATTTATAAGTGCATATGGCATCACTCCGTGGGGTCATGATCAAATAACAGTTATTAACGGTCTTACAATAGGAGGATTTGTTGGTTGCAATACAAAAAAGCTCAATGGTCTTTCTCTCTCCTTTTTATCAAATGGCGCAGACACCCTTAATGGTGTTTCAATCGGGCTGATAAACTACTCAGAGTCCCTACATGGTGTTCAATTGGGTTTGGTGAATTATGCAGGAAACAATCTGTATTTAAAATTCTTTCCTTTTATAAACTTCAATTTTAGACGCCCACTGAAAAATATGAATTGAGATAAGACAATCCAAAGACTTGGCTAATCTTTGTTTTTCAACTTCTTCTTTTGGGCTGCGCTCATTTTATTAATGCGCTTGTAGTAGCCCGTTTTGCTTTTGTCTACAAATAGTTGCAGCTGCTTACCCGAAGTAATTTTGTTCCCTTTGATTTTATTCCATTTTCGAACATCATCAATATCCACATCAAACCAATCGGCTATATCTCCAAGATTGTCGCCTTTTTTTACGGTATAAAGGACTTTTGCCCTCTTTACCTTGGTTGTGGTCGACTCTTGCTTTTGTGATGCTGGTGTGCCAGTTAATGCCTTTGTGGTGTCTACCGGTGCTTTTTGGATGGCAACCGGAGTAAACTCATATTGTTTGGGTAGCGGACTGTAAACGGAATCCTTTAACAAATCAAATTGCTTTCCTTTGGTTTTGGGTAAATAGATCCAATACCCTTCGGGTTTATATGGGATCACATCCTTTTTAAATGTCGGGTTAAGCTTGCGTAATTGCTCAAGTGGAATATCAATTGTTGCCGAAATTTGCTGGAATGAAAGCCATTTGTTCACCAAAACACTATCGTTCTCGGCATACAAAACCGGGGGTTGCGGCTTTATGCCGTGTTCTTTGTAAAAGTTTAAAATATATGCCGTAGCAATAACTTTGGGATACAGCCCTTTTGAGTTTTCCGGAATGAAAGGATATACATCCCAAAAGTACAGGCTGTTATTTGCCTGCCGAATACACTTGTTAAGCATAACAGGCGAACAACCATAAGCAGCAATTGCCAGGGGCCATTGTTTGTAAATGCTGTACAGGTCCTTAAAGTGCGATGCCGCGGCAACCGCTGCTTTCGAAGGATCATTGCGTTCGTCAATAAACGAATTTACCTTGAGCTTGTACATTTTCGAAACGGTGTACATCATCATCCATTGACCCGAAGCGCCATAAGCGTTTTCGGCAGTAGGATTTAGATCACTAACGGCAACCGCTAAGTATTTTAAATCCGTTGGAACGTTTTTGGCCCTTAGTGCTTTTTCTATTTGCGGAAAATATATTTTACTCAAACCGATGAGGTCCCTTGTTTTTTCAGGGTTCTCGAGGTATTGGTCAATATACTTTTTTACTTCTGGGTTATAGGTAAAATCAAGTTGCGACTTTAGTGTTGCCAATCGCTGCGCGTATAGATCTTCGCTTTTAACTGTTTGTGCGAACGCTCCTAATCCAAAAAATATAACTGCTAATAAACTCGCTATTCCTCTCATCAAAAACACGTTTGTTTTATAGTGATCTTGCAATATTTAATAATGCGTTCTCACCGAAGTTTTTTCCTAATAATTGAATCCCGATAGGCATTCCGTTGCTGTGTTTTCCAACAGGAACAGAAATCGCTGGATTTCCTGCAATATTTGCATGCACCGTAAAGATATCCGCCAAATACATTTCTATAGGGCTGGCACTTTTCTCTCCAATGTTAAATGCAGTAGTTGGGGCAACCGGAGATAAAATAAAATCGTATTTTGATAGAATCGCATCCGTTTCGGTTTTTACCATGCGCCTAACCTTTTGTGCCTTGCTGTAGTAAGCATCATAGAACCCTGCCGAAAGCACAAATGTTCCCAGCATAATTCTTCGTTTTACTTCAGCTCCAAACCCCTCACTGCGCGATTTTTTAAATGTTGTTTCAAGGTTTGTTGCCTCCTTGCTTCTACGTCCATAAAGAAGTCCCGAAAAACGAGATAAATTACTGGAAGCTTCTGCCGTAGTCATCACATAGTAAGCAGGAACCAACGCGTCCAATAAAGAGAAATTTACTTCTTCCACCGTATGGCCTGCCGACTTCAATTTATCAATACTCTCAACCATTTTGTTGCGAACCTCTTGGTCAACTGCAGGGTGGTGTAATGCTTCTTTTATGTATGCAATTTTATGTTTTGTTTCGGTTGGAATAAACGCTTCAACTGTTGTTGGAGAAGTTGTGGCATCACGTTCATCCTGTCCTGCAATAACCTCCAAGATCAAGGCTGCATCTTCAATAGAATTGGTAATCGGCCCTATTTGGTCAAACGAAGAGGCATATGCGATTAACCCATAACGAGAAACCCTGCCGTAAGTAGGCTTTAAGCCAACAACTCCGCAAAAAGAAGCCGGTTGACGAATGCTTCCTCCGGTATCTGAACCCAATGTTGCCAGGCATAAATTGGCTTGTACAGCAACTGCCGATCCCCCGGATGATCCTCCTGAAACCTTTGTATGATCTGCATCGTTTAGCACCGGACCAAATGCCGAATTTTCATTTGAGGCCCCCATTGCAAACTCATCGCAATTTAACCGCCCGATTATGATCGCATCTTCGGCAATTAATTTTTCAACGACCGTTGCCGAATATATGGCCTCATAGTTTTCAATAATTTTTGAGGATGCTGATGCCACATGGCCTTTGTACAAAATATTATCCTTAATCCCTATAACCATACCCGCAAGCTTTCCTGCTGTTCCCTTTGCTATTTTCTGGTCAATAATATCTGCGCACTCAAGTGCTTCATTAGCAAACACCTCCAAAAATGCGTTTAGCTCTTTTTTGCTTTCAATATTGTTTACATAATGCAAAACAAGACCACGTAAGGTGATCTTGTTTTGTTTAATGTCTTGTTGTATGTGGGTGAGGTTGGTGTATCTTTCCACTATTTCGCTTCTTCGTTTTTAGTTTCCTTTTCTTTCATTCCTTCTTCAATATGAGTCTTAACGCTTTTTTTTGCATCGTTAAACTCACGAATTCCATTTCCTAATCCGCGCATTAATTCAGGAATTTTCTTGCCGCCAAACAACAATAACACAACAAGTAAAATTACAATCATTTCTGATCCGCCTAGTCCAAACATATTAATTTAAATTTAAGGGTGTAAAGGTATATTTTTTGTCTTTAAAAACGTAATTATGTTGGTTAAGTGTTAGATTGACCCGGCTAGTGATTGTTTTGGGTCGATTCGTTTTTGCACCAAAGCAATTAACTTAATAAACCCCAACCTGATTGCTCAACACCTCTAACCTAAGCCATTTTCAGCGTTCTTTTCAACGCATTCACTTCTTTTTCCGTAAGTTCACGCCATTCGCCTCTTTTAAGTTTTCCTTTGGTTAAACCTCCGTAAAGCGCCCTATCCAATTTATCTACTTTATAACCAAGGCTTTCAAAAATCCTGTGAATAATATGGTTCTTTCCACTGTGAATTTCAATACCGACTTCCTTCTTGTCTTTTGGATTGGGAAAAGCAACGGCATCTGGTTTAATAAAGCCATCCTCCAACTCCACCCCGTTTGTTAATTGCCACATATCTTCACCTTTAAAGGTTTTGTCTAACGTAGCCTTGTATACCTTTTTCATTTCGTACTTAGGGTGCATCAATCGCTGGGCAAGGTCTCCATCATTGGTAAATAACAATACTCCGGTTGTATTTCTATCCAAACGACCAACCGGGTAAATGCGTTCACCCAAGGCATTTCCAAATAATTGCATTACCGTTCTCCGGCCCTCCGGGTCTTCCAATGTTGTAATCGCATCTTTAGGTTTGTTAAGCAAAACATAAACCTTCTTTTCACGGCTCAATCGTTCGCCATTATAACGAACATCATCAGTTGGTTTCACCTGATAGCCCATTTCTTCGATGGCAACACCGTTTACGGTAACCAGACCTGCCAAAATTAAATCATCCGCTTCCCTACGGGAACAAACGCCAGCATTTGCTATGTATCTGTTTAAACGAACATTTCCTGTTTGAGGAGTTTCGTCTTTTTGTGCCTTTTTCTTCTCTGTAACCGTTTCGCCCTTTCTAGGTCCTCTTCCGCTTCTCGAACGTGGTTGATCATCGTATGTAAACGATTTTGTTGCTCTGCGTTCTCCGTCTTCTCTTGTATTTTTTCTATCGCCAAAACGAGTTGGTCGATCATCCTCTTTCAACTTTCTGGGCGTGCGGTTATATGGGTTGGTTGCTTTGGGATTTTTGCTTTCAAATTTCGGCCTTTCATCGCCAAAAGAGCGCGTTTTGCGAGGTATCTTTTCAAACGATCTTGTGTCTTCTTTATCTTTAAAATTGCTCCTGACTCCTGACGATTTTCTATCCGAAAATGTTTTTCCGGCTGGTTTGTCCCCAAATGTGTGCGGTTTACGTGGTCCTTTCCCAAACGACTTTGACTCGTCTTTATCTGTAAAACGGCTCCTTGCTCCTGAAGGTTTTCTATCTGAAAAACTTTTCCCGGCCGGCCTTTCATCGCCATACGAACGTGTTTTACGCGGAGCTCTTTCAAATGATTTTGAAGCATCGCTTTCGCCAAACCTCGGCCTTGCTGTTTCAGCTTTTCTTCCTGAGTAGCCCCTTCCTTCCGGCTTATCTGCTCCATACGAGCGTGTTTTACGTGGTGCTTTATCAAACGATTTATCTTCGCCTCTTGTGGTTTTTCCAAAAGATCCTTTTTCTCCAAAACCTTTGCCTGAAGGCTTGTCAAATGTTTTTCCGCTCCTTGTTCCTGAGCTTCCTGTCTTTTTTGCAGCCGTTGTTTTGACAAAAGGTTTTGACCCCCCTTTTCTTCCGTTACTGCTTGATTCTCTTTTATACATAATCTTATTTTCGGCTGCAAAAGTACCTTTTATAATGTTATGTTGTGGGATTTTCTTTTTGCATGAAGGTTGACCAAGAACAGTTTAATCTTGGTTTGTATAAATATGGTTAGCTGAAACCACCTTGATTAGTGTATGCTTTCTGGGGGCAAAAAGAATGGGCAGCCATTCCATTGAAACAACTACCCTTTAGCTCTAAATAACCTGTAATATTATTTTCCGTCAAAATACATCATATAACTATCTGCTCCGTCTGATTTTTTGAGCCATAATTCTTTGTTTGCCAAACGTTGAATTTCATAGGTAGTGGTTTTGCCGTCCATTGTAATTACAACATCTTCCTTGTCGTTCACAAACTCCCAGGTTCCCGAACGCATCGTTAATACGGTATTTCCAAAAATGGACCCTTCAACCGTTTCCTTCACGTTTCCATCTTTATAGGTATCGTACACAAATTTCGAATTGTCTAGGTTCTGCTGCGTACCGTTCTTTTCGTATTTTACAAGAGTCCATTCGTTCACAAATCTCGCTTTACGCGTTCTCAAAGAAATTGCCGGGTCGTCCTCTCCTTTTTTACAAGACATTATATTTCCAATTCCTGCAAACAACAAGAAGAGATATAACATTTGGGTAGCTATTGTTTTCATTTTTATCTGTTATACATTATTGGTTATTGGGACTCCTTTTCACTCATTGGTCTGTTCAATGCTTTAATCGCAAGAAACTTTACCTTTTGATTCAAAATCTTTTGATTATCCCTTGATCCTATTTGGTTTTCAATTTCGTTTTTTCGAACATTCATTGCATTATAAAGAACTTTTATTTCGTCCCAGTCTTCACGAGAGTATTCGTCTTTATGATGATTAACTTTTGTAACAAAAGATTCATAAATATTAAGCGCATTTGATGGCACCATAAATAAAAAACGTGCTTCGTTGTCTATTTTTTCTTGGTTGTATAAAGAGTTCCGCAAAGCCAAACGGTTGTTTTCACGAAGCTTTTCCGAAATATTTTTTTCTTTGAGAACCGCATAGTCTGCTTTTATTTTTTCATAATCTGCTTTTGCTTGAATGGAAAGGTCTTTGGTTTGGGCATCTATTTCTTGTTGCTTAGAGGCATAATGCTCTTCTACTGTGTTCCAATATGTTTCATCCTGATAATATTGATGACGATTCTGTTCCACGGAGTCAACATAACTGCGCAGGTTTTTCACTTCCTTTTCTGTTTTTCCATTTGGTCCGCATGCTACTATACTTAATAACAAAGAACCAATCATTGATAATACTATTCCTTTTTTCATTTTGTTGTTTTATTGTCAACCGCAAATCACGCCTATCTAAAAGAGGTTGCTCTTACACCATTCTCTTTTTAAGTTACATAGTTACCACATTCGCAAACACACAAAGCCAATGATTCTTTTGCGCTCTTTTCTTTTTCAATGACCGGAGTAAATCCTTTAATTTAATTTCTTCTTTTGCGAACATAAATTTGGGGCAAAAGAGTTTCCCTTTTGAAAATGCAAAAAGCTAAACCATAAACCGACTTTATCAACGAATGTGAATAGCCTAAACAGTCAAAATATGTTAAAGCACTGATAAACAGTCTCTTTTTGCGACCCTTTTTTTGTGGTGTCTAATAAACTATCTCGGGGCGATCATAGTGATACGTCCAAACAAGGGGGTAAATGCATTTAAAGCGATTTTAAGGGTATTTTTGTTAGTATTCCTAAAAACAACCTTAAACCATTTTGATTCCTTACACTTTTTTCGAATTACCGAACGGACTTCGGGTTATTCATCACCATGATGACACAACACAACTTTGTGTGTTAAATATTTTGTATGATGTTGGGTCAAAATATGAGAATCCTAATCAAACCGGTTTTGCACACTTATTTGAACACTTGATGTTTGGAGGGTCGGTTAATATTCCAGAATTTGACACTCCCCTACAATATGCAGGTGGCGAAAACAATGCTTTTACCAGTAACGATATTACCAATTACTATTTAACGCTTCCCGCCACCAATATTGAGACGGGTTTCTGGCTTGAGTCGGATAGAATGTTGAGCCTGGCATTTAGCGAACAATCTCTTGAAACACAACGCCATGTGGTCATTGAGGAATACAAGGAACGATATTTAAATCCTCCTTATGGTGATGTGTGGTTAAACGTGCTGCCTCTTTCCTACAAAAAACACCCTTATCGTTGGCCCACAATTGGTAAGGAAATATCACATATTCAGGATGCAAAAATGGAAGATGTTAGGGCCTTTTTTAAAAACTTCTATACGCCAGGAAATGCTATTTTAGTTGTAGCGGGAAATATCACTTTGAACAGAGCAAAAGAATTAACAGAAAAATGGTTTGGTCCTATTCCCGCTTCCAAAACAAATAAACCGGTTTATGAACCAGAGCCAAAACAAACGGAGACCCGTTCAGAAACCGTTTTTGCAGATGTTCCGGCAAACCTTATTGTAAAAACATACCACACTGTCGGTCGCAATAATCCTTATTACTATACTACTGATCTCATTTCAGACTTATTAGGTTCTGGGAAATCTGCACGTTTATATGGCCAATTGGTCAAAGAACAAAAATTATTCAGCGAACTTGATTGTTATTTAACAGGAGATATTGATCCAGGACTATTGGTTATCGAAGGCAAACTTGCTGAGGGTATTTCTGTTGAGATAGGAGAAAAAGCCATCGAGGATTTGCTCGCTGATTTTTGCCAAAAGGGCGTTTCGGAAGCCGAACTTTTTAAAGTAAAAAACAAGACGGAGACCAATATAAGGTTCAATGATATTGGCATTTTAAACAAAGCAATGAAGCTTGCTTATTGCTGTTTGCTGGGCAATATTGATTTGGTAAATACGGAAGCCGAGCTGTATCAAAACGTATCCCGTAATCAAATATCTCAAGTTGCTACAACCCTTTTTAACCCTAACAATTGTTCGACCCTTTATTATTTAGCCAAACAACATGCAACAGCTTGATAGAATAAATGCACCCGGATTTTCGCCCATTGATAAAATCGACCTTAAAGAATTACGCTCCATAACTCTCAAAAATGGAGCCCCGGTTTATTTCGTAAACACACCAAATGCTGCCGTTTTAAAAATAGATTTTGTGTTTAATGGCGGCTTAAGAAATCAACTTTTTCCTGGACAGGCTTCTGCAACAAATTCAATGTTGAGCGAGGGAACTTCTCAATTTACTTCAAAAGAATTGGCGGATAATTTAGATCAATTTGGTTCATACCTTCAGGTAAAAACAAATACAGATGATTCACAAATCACCCTGTATTGCCTACCTCGCTTTTTACCTAATTGCACACCTTTTGTTCAAGCAATTCTAACGGATTGTGTTTTCCCGGAAAGAGAACTCGAAATCTATAAAAACAATTCTATCCAACGGTTTCAAATCAATAGTCAACGCAACAATTTCTTAGGAAGGCGCGCTTTTTACAGTTCCGTTTTTGGAAAGCAAAATGCCTACGGAAGTCTTGTAAACATTGAAGA
Organism: Chitinophaga pinensis; assembly: GCA_943369665.1. Classification (GTDB taxonomy): domain Bacteria; phylum Bacteroidota; class Bacteroidia; order UKL13-3; family UKL13-3; genus UKL13-3. The sequence goes on along the minus strand of CALRNX020000017.1, from coordinate 2,440 downwards.
TTATCAAAATATTTCACGTGAAACGGTTGTCGACTTTTATGCCAAAAACATCCTTCCAGGCTTTAAATACATCCTGGTATCGGGAGATGTGAGCGATGCTGTTTTAACAGAACTAGAAATAGGATTTGGGGATCTTCTCTTTCATCCAACACCCGTTTCATCTATTAATTTGTCGGGCAAAATCGGCCAAAATATCTTTATTGAAAATCCACACTCTGTTCAATCAAGTATCAAAATTGGGTGTAGTTTGGTTAATAGAAATCATCCGGATTTTAACAAGCTTCAGCTTTTGAATTTAACCCTGGGAGGCTTTTTTGGGTCGCGCTTAATGAAGAATATCCGAGAAGAAAAAGGATTAACCTATGGCATATTTTCAGCCCTAGAATCATATCTGGATGCCGGGGCGTTTTATATTGAAACGGAAATAAATAATGATCTAAGGGAAACCGGACATATAGAAATACTCAACGAAATTCAAAAATTAAGAGATCATATAATACCTGAATCTGAATTAACCCTTGTGAGAAACTATATGCTTGGATCGTTTTTACGTGGTATAGATGGTCCATTTTCATTAATGGATCGCTATAAAATGATCATCGATTATGGTTTCACATATCAATATTACCAGAATTTCGTTGATACCATTAAGTATACAACGGCTCAAGATTTGCAGGATTTGGCTAATACTTGTTTGCAGGAAAGTTTCTTAACGACAGTAATTGTAGGTAAAAAATAATGTTTAGAAAGTGGCTTTTGCCAATCATATTCCTTCTCCTTTCTCCTGTTTTATGGGCTGATACAAGTGTAATTATTAGGCGCGTTTGTATTAATGGTGCAAACAATGAACTGTTCTTTACTCCGACAAACGATACTTGTTCTCACTCTTTTCAATATAGAATATGGGCAAGGGTTGGCTCCGTAGGCCCATTTACTTTCATCGATTCTATATTAACAAAGTCAACAGATCAATACACACATATAGATGCTAATCTCGGGGGAACCAAAAACTGGCAATACTATATTGTTGTGGTCGATAGTTGTGGCCCAACTTATGAGACTTTCTCAGATACCGTTTCGGTTGACAAAACCCCTCCGGAAAGGATCACAATAGATTCCGTAAGTATTGATCCTATCACCAATATTGCGCATATTGGTTGGTCCGGTAATAAATCTCCTGACTTTTCATACTTTAAACTTTATAGCATCACCAGTTTAAACACCCCTATTCCACCCTTTAAGAAAGACACCTTTTATATTGAGAATAGAGCAGGCTATATTCCTGTTAATGACTCACTTAGATATGATTTAAGCAGTGTTGATAGTTGCGGTCTTGAAACCACATTTGAGCGTAATCAACACGTTTCCATGTACTTGCGAGTGTCACCGGATACTTGTAATTATAAAAACAACTTAAAATGGACACCATATATCGGATGGAATGCAATTCGCAAATACTATATCTACAAAAAGATTGAATTGGCCAATTATATACTGATTGATTCTGTCTCTTCAACTACATTAAGTTATATAGATACAATGACCCTGGGCGTTCAGTACGGATATTTTATTCGGGCATTAAAAGATACAAGTATTACAATAAGTTCATCTTCAAATAGTGTCACTCTATTAACGCGCTTTAGAGCTGAACCAACAAATAGTTATATCTCGTCTGTTTCTGTTGTAAAGCCTGGTGATTCTGAAATTTCTATACGCGTCTTTAATCCTAATGAGGAGGTCCGTTCTTATCAAATTTGGTCGGCAGAAAACCTTGAAAATACCTTTTCCTTTATTGACAATATCCAACCAGCAAATGCAACCACTTCACATTATATAAAGAATATTCCTTTTAGCCCGTTGAACAAGTATATTAAAGTATTTGCGATAAATGCATGTTCAACAGCTTTTCCGGCTACCAACATTTCCAGATATTCAATGATCGCTTCTTTAGCTGAAGACAAACAAAACACATTGTATTGGGATAAATATTTCACGTGGAACGTGGGCGTAAATAAATACCGTATTTATAGAGGAACCAACAATAATCTTGGGATCATTGAATACACAATCATTGATTCCATTAGTGGAACTGATTCCTTTTATGTAGATAAGAATCTGCCAACAGCTGTTGGAGAAAATGGTTTGTGTTATTATATAGAAGCTGTTCAAAATACCGGAGACATAAACAATACTATCGAATATTCCTTCTCTACGACAACCTGTGTTATAGGTGTTCCTTCTGTTTTCATTCCTACAGCATTTCATCCTGAAGGGTATAATAAAACATTCAGGCCTGAGGGTTCTTATATTGATTATTCTAATTCAAAAATGGATATTTATGATCGCTGGGGTAATCAGCTCATCAGTATCATGGATATCAGAAATGGATGGGATGGAAAAGATAAAGCAGGCGTGTATTGTATGCAAGGAGTTTATTTTT
>CALRNX020000016.1:0-61223 GCA_943369665.1 Chitinophaga pinensis | reverse complement strand
TCACCTACGCGGATACGAACACTGTCCGATACGCCTGTGGTTACGTTGGAACGGAGTTTTAACCTGTCTACATATAGAATCACTGTATCAGAGCAACTCGAGATGGTAAAGCCTTTTGAACAGCTTCCGATCAACGAAGGAATATAGGTCCCGCCTACCGTATAGAGTTTGGCTGAGCCTTCGTTTTCATAAGCGATGGTATCTTTTGCGGTAGAGCTTCCTTTACATACTTCGTATCCTGAGATCACGCGCATATAACCCGGCTTACACATCGTATCACTTCCGCGGGCATTGCTGGCTACTAAACAAACATCAAACACTCCGCCTTCATTGGCATTAAAAACAGGGTTTTGCTCATAAGCCGAGGGTGAAAAGTTATTAAAGAAGGGAGCAAGTGGATTGTAATATTCGGGAACGGTATACCAGCTCCAACTGGTTGGACCATTGGATGACAGGTCGAAGAAGTTGGCAAAATCGTAGACCCCAACAACCTTTCGGTCGGCAAAAAAGTCGGCTACGGGTTTGGTGGATGGGGTGTCTACATAAATGGTGTCGATATAAGTGTCGAAACCGAATGAATTAAGCGCTACTAACTTTAAACGGTAAAAGCCCGGTTTGGTAAATGTATACCTGAAGTTTACAGCATTGTTTACTGTATCTATAAAACAATCATTGATCCCATCTGATGATTTACATTCGCGGTTTTCAGGATAGGCTGCATACGGTCCGTTTTTGTTTGAACTATTGTAACCGATAATATCCCAGTAGCTTTTTCCTGCATTGGTGCTGGTATTAACCACTGTGGTTGCTGCATTGATCCAGATTGTATCTCCATCATTATAAGAATAACTTGCAATCGGTGGAATATTGGTAGGTCCACTTCCCACAACACCTGTGAAATTGATACTCACAGCAAAAATACCCAGCATTCCTCCTGAAGTTTTAGTTACAGTGATGCCCGTAATCGGTTTACTTTGATTTGCAGGACTAATATTTAATTTAATTTGGTTTAAGTTAGGGCCGCCCGCTCCACACTCAAGTGTGTTCGATATATTTACCCTTCCCACTGCATTAACTGCACCGGTAGTATTAAACCAATCGGGATAACTATTCCCTGTAAATGTTTGTGAGGTTAAATCAGAGAAGTTAACCGTAATATCCGCAACGGAAGCACCACTTCCGGAAGCTCCCAAAACGTATACCTCACTGGCCGATTGAGCCGTATTAAAATTTAATGTCATTGGAACACCAGCAGTAGGAAAATGTAACGCATTATTGCCGGTATAACTTGCAAGTTGATAAGTAAGTCCCGGTGTTAAGACACTTGTAAGCGATCTACTCATGGGCAATGCACAGGCTGTGGAACCATTAAAGTCTTGTGCAACAAATGACCAAGAAACATTGTCAAATCCATTGGCCAATGAAATTGAAGCCGCAGCACCTGCCGAGCCGTTAGCAATTACGTCCTGATTAAATCCTGATAGTCCAACGGGCGTTAACTGACCGAAGGCAAGTCTGGTTGTTGCCAATAAAACAAGGCATGTTAGAGAACCTTTAATTTTCATAGTTTATAGCGTTTAAGCAAATTATATTTTGTACATAAATAAAAAAAAACGGATGAATATCCTTCTTCCGAATCTTAAAAAAAACTTTAATCACAAGGATACTTCAATCCCTAGAATTAAAACACTACATGTAAATGTAGTAACAACTTTAACATTTACAGAAGTCAAAAAGAATTACGAACCAGGTTATTCAAAGGTTGGTTGGTAATCAATGTAACCATAAGATTAGAATTACCTGCAGTTGGTTGCAACAAAAGGACTTGCATCCACCAAATGATTTTAATCAGCTATTAGTAGATTATTAACTTCTGAAGATGTTGATTCCCATTTTCAATTACAGTAACAAAGTACACTCCTTGATTCATTTCGTGTGAATCGATTGAAATTTGATTCGCACCAACTGAAATATCCCATGGTAAAGCATTTACCACCTTCCCCATCAGGTCTGTAATTTCAACATACACAGTTCCTTTAGAGCGGGCGTCAATGCTTATTGTAAATACTCCGGTCGCTGGGTTTGGAAACAATTTAACCAACTGATCTTTTTGAATTTGTTCGTTCATGCCTACCGTTAAAATAGCACGTTTAATGGCAGCATAAGCGTTTATCTTACCGGCTCCCCAACGCGAAGAGTCAGGAGATGGTGTGGTGTATCCATCCTTAATAGCAGTTTGAAATATAATCTCTTTAATTCGTTGCGGACTTAATGCCGGATTCACTTGCAACATCAGTGCAACAATACCACTTACCATGGGTGATGACATTGAAGTGCCACTTGCTTCTGCATAAAAATACTCACGACCGTTTTTAGGGAAAGTATATTTCAAAACACTTTGAGCATAGTTCCCTCCTCCTAAAGCATAAGAAACATCATACGAATTTACAGCAGAAGCCAATGTCATTCCGGGTGCGGCAATATCGGGTTTAATACGGCCATCAACCGTTGGGCCATGACTTGAAAAAGGAACGATTTGATTGGTTGAGGCATAACCTGCATAACTAACTGTTGACCCTTGCACATTTTTAAAGCTTATTTTAGAGGCATAAGCAGCAACCGTTATGGCCGATTGTGTACAGGCCATTTCGCCCAATGTATAGTGGTTATCACCGTTTACGGCCCATGCTTTTCCATTATTGGTAAACGAACCATAATGCCCGCTGTAATTCTTAACATACCCCTGCCACATGTTCACTGTTCCGTCATGACCAATGATACTGATACATAACATATTTGTTGTTCTGCTGGTTATATCCAGTAAAATATGAGGCTTACCATTATAGTCGGAAGCGGCTGAGGTTAGCGTAAAAAAGCAGGTATCGTTATTGGATCCAATTAAAAATGTATCGAGGGTAGCATTATCAAGACATATCAAAACCGTACTATCGGTTGCTGTATTGCCATTGTACAAGCTCAGTTTTACACAAAAGGATTTACCGGACTCACCCCAAAGATCAATCCAGTTGAGCTTTTCTCCATCAATATCGGGAAACGAAACAAATGTATTAACAATGGTATCCGTAACGGTAAATTGTTTTTGCAAATGAATATTTTCGTCACCATTGTTTCCTGCCGACAATACAAAAATCCTGCCCGGTCCTGTGAGGTTGTTGCATGCCTGGCTAAACAATGAAGATCCATCATTAGGCCCGATCGAATTGCCCCAACTTAAATTGACAACAGCCGGTTTCCCAACCGATTGTGCATACGTGAAAATATAGTTAATACCATCCAAGATACTGCTCATACCCATGCTTTTCCATTCACTTTTTTCCGGACGTATGCCCACAAAAACCAAATCACTTTCATAGGCTATGCCTCGCATTTTTTTATTATTTAAACTTCCATAACCCGATCCTGCGGCAATGCCACCAACGTGCGTACCATGCGAAAATGAATTAATTTCATTCCCTTTAACCAACATGGCCGAAGTGTCTGTCAGCTCATTTCCATAACTGTATCCTGCTGGTGGCGTTCCATCGTTGTGCTGTTCCCAAACACGTTTCAGGCGCAATCCATTTCCCGTTGTATCATAAAAGGTAGGATGCGTGTAATCAAAACCAGCATCAATAATGCCCACCACGACACCTTTTCCTGAATAGCCCATTGGCAATCCAATTACATCTTGCACCGAATCAACTCTGGAAGATTTCCTGGCCATATCCAAATTTGCTTTAATGGGTTCGTCAAGTTGGATAAAGTCAATCCCTTTAAGGTTTGAAAAATGGTGAATTTGATCTTCAGGCACTTGCGCGGTCCAGATATTTCCTGCCTTGGTTCCTATCAATACTCCCAATTTATTCAAACTTGAAACAGACAATGCTTTGTTCACTTTGATCAGTGTACTTATATATACGATGCCATTTCTTTTAGCATATACAATGGATTGTTTATTCTCTTTACCAGAGGTGTAGCCATGCAGCAATTGTTGAAGGTTTGCCGATAATTTGGGTTTACCATTTTGCTGGGCCTGAAGTTGTACCGTAACCAAACAAACTAAAAGAAGTGTATAAAAAAATTTCATCGTCATGTATTTTTATCAAATAGTGGTATCGTTTTCGCAAAATAGGTATAATGTAATCCTATGCAAAATGAAAATGATAAGCAGGGCTTACCTTATTTTTACTTTGTAAAACATAAAAACGATATTGCCCCGCAAAACAACTTACCGTTTATCATTATGAATGCTTCTTCCTTGCTCTTTTTCTATGGATTATTCCTCATTTTATGCGGTATTGTGGCCGTTACTTTTATCGGACTTAAAGCCAAAACGGCCTTAGCTTCCGGGGGGCTTTCCGGATTAATCGCTATGGGAACCGGGTATTTAATTTATACCCAAACTTCTTATGCAGGTATTGCAGGTATTGTTTTAACCCTGATTTTATTTTGTGTATTTGCCTGGCGCAGTACTAAAACTTTGCATAAAATATTTGAGCTCATACCAATGCAGCATGAAGACTTAAAAGGTAAAGGCATTGCCTTTTTAATTATTAGTTTGATGGCGGTTGTTTCACTTGTAGTGTGTCTCCTACAATCCGTTGCATATTGCAGTTAATATGCTCACCCAATAACCTTATCTTTGCGCCTCAATTTCATATAGCTTGTCTTTCAATCCATATTCAACAGGTTTACCTGTTACCGAAATTATCCCAAAGGTAAAACAGCACCTTGCTGAACAAAACACCTTAATTGTAAACGCCCCTCCTGGTGCCGGAAAAAGTACGCTTTTGCCTTTGGTATTAATTGACGAACCTTGGCTTGAAGGCAAAAAAATATTGATGCTCGAACCACGCAGGTTAGCAGCCAAAACCATAGCCAATCGCATGGCCGATCTTTGGGGAGATACAGTAGGCGAAACTATTGGTTACCGCATTCGGTTTGAAAACCGGGTAACAGAAAGCACACGCATTGAAGTTGTTACCGAAGGTATTTTAACCCGCATGATCCATAGTGACAATGCTTTGGAGGGAGTTGGCCTGGTTATTTTTGATGAGTTTCATGAACGCAGTATTCATGCTGATGTTGCAATGGCTTTATGCCGTGAAGCGCAACAGGTTTTAAGGCCCGACTTACGCATTATGGTTATGTCGGCAACATTAAATATGCCACAACTCACTGCATTGTTAAACGCACCTGTTGCCGAAAGTGAAGGCAAACAATATCCTGTTGAAATTATTTATAGTGGTGGGCAAGATGAACGTTTACTTCCTGAAATGACAGCCCGAACGGTTGTAAAAGCCATTAACGAAAACCCAGGAGATGCACTGGTGTTTCTGCCCGGTGAAGGTGATATTCGAAAATGCGCTGAATTGTTAAAACGTGACCTTACAGACTTTGCCATTCATCCATTGTATGGGGTGTTGCCACAAAGTGAGCAATACAAAGCCATCATGCCTAACAAAAACGGCAAGCGTAAAATTGTATTGGCAACGAGTATTGCCGAAACAAGTTTGACCATAGAAGGCATTAAAATAGTGGTTGATACGGGCTTTGGTAAAATATCACGTTTCGATCCAAAGTCGGGTTTATCAAGATTGGAAACTGTTCAGATATCAAAAGATTCAGCAGACCAACGGGCTGGACGAGCAGGTCGATTAAGTGCGGGAGTATGTTACCGCATGTGGACAAAAGCCACTCACGAACGATTGGCGGAACATCGGATTCCTGAAATTATGGAGGCGGATCTGGCCTCGTTGGTTCTTGATATGGCCATGTGGGGTGTTACGGATCTGTTGCAATTAACCTGGCTCTCCCCTCCTCCAAAGGCTCATATTTTGCAAGCCACCGAAACATTGCACCAGGTTGGTGCATTGGAAAAGGGAAAGATAACAGCACATGGAAAACAAATTCATCAATTGGCATGTCATCCGCGTATCGCTCATATGTTGCTAATGGCCAAAACAGAAAGCAACAAACAGCTGGCTACAGATATCGCAGCCATTTTGGAAGAACGTGACCCTTTGCCAAAAGATTCGGGAATTGATTTGAACCTGCGTATTGAAGCATTGAGACGAGGAAGAATCACCAATGCTTTGGGAAACCGATTTACGCGAATTGAAAAAGTTGCCGACCAATACCGCAGGATGTTGGATGTAAAAGTTGATAATGGTGCGGTTGATTCATATGAAACGGGATTGTTGTTGGCATATGCATACCCTGAAAGAATTGCATTTGCACGCAGGGGAAACAATGCACAATTTCAATTGGCTAATGGCAAATATGCTGTTGCCGGACACAGGGATTCCCTCGCAGATGAACCTTGGCTTGCCGTTGCGCATATTGATACACGCGATGGTTTGGGTAAAATATTTATGGCATCGCCACTTAATCCCAAAGACCTGTTGCCAATGGTAAAAGAGCAAGAGGTAATAACCTGGGACACAAGAAAAGGAGGTTTGATTGCCACCAAAGATTTACACATTGGTAGTATTGTGTTGCAATCAAGACCACTACCGGCTCCCGGCTCTGATTTTTTAGTTGATGCCATTTGCAACGCACTCAAAACCGAGGGAGAATCATTATTGAACTTTGACGAAAACATGCAACAACTACAATGTCGCATTATGAGTTTGCGCAAGTGGAATATACAAGATGGCTGGCCGGAAGTAAGCACTGTAAGTTTGCTTGCAACAACTCAAGATTGGCTTGCACCATTTTTAACCAATGTCAAAAAACCGGAAGATCTGAAGAAAATAAACTTAGCCCAGGCCCTGCTAAGCTCACTAACTTATGCTCAACAACAGGCTCTGGAAATACTTGCTCCACAAAAAATAAAAGTGCCGAGTGGTTCGCATATTGCTATTCAGTATTTGCCTTATGGAGAGGTTCCTATTTTATCGGTAAGGCTCCAGGAAGTTTTTGGAATGGCCGAAACACCGACCATTAATAATGGTAAAACACCTTTGGTCTTGCATTTGCTTTCACCCGGATTTAAACCCGTACAGGTTACATCTGACTTAAAAAGTTTTTGGAACAATACTTATTTTGAAGTCAAAAGCGAACTCAAACGCAGGTATCCCAAACACGCATGGCCCGATGACCCGTGGACAGAACCTGCCGTAGCGAAAGGAAGGCCGAGAAAACCCTAATGTGCAATGGTTATTTTTTTAACCATGCTACCGGTTGCATTGCATAGCTGAACAAAGTATAAACCGTTTTGAAAACCGGATGTATTGATTACAGATTCCTTATACATTTCTGTTTTTAAGAGAACCTGTCCATTTGCACTGTAAACCACAATTTGTGTTGTAAGCGGTTCGGCCAACTTAATTGTGAGGTCGCTATTAGTCGGATTGGGAAAAAGCGAGATATCCATTTCGGGCGATTCCGCAATACCGGTATAAGGCATGAGCCTAGGTGATCTTGCGGCCTGCACCATTTGTTTACTTAAATCTTCCTGAACCATTGATAGTGCATAAAGTTGTGATAAATCCCATTCATTATGTTTCGCTATAGAAGCTGTGAAAACAATCGAATCACCGATGGCTGCGGGCGCATTAAATGATTGACCGTTTACACCGAAACAACTTTTTCTGAACACATCATGCTGTTGTTGCTCTCCATTGGGTCCAACATAATTCAGCAACTCCTCCACCACCGAAGTAGTGAGTAACAAATTGCCCAACGAATGCGCTGCAATTGTTTTAAGAGTCACCTGAACCTTGAGCATTGTTGCTGAATCGTCTGCAATGGCGGTGGTTATTTGTATTGGTGATGTTTGTTGCAAAAATGGAGTGAACAACGATTGGTTATCGTAATCTGCCGTTCCATCAATCACCTGCCCTTGAATAACCAGCCTCGGAGTCGCTCCATAAATCCCGTAGAAATTAGTGCGGGCATCATTTTCTTCCTTGTTGTGTTTATTTAATAAACAATTGCTGTACGGAGAGCTTGGATGAATTGCAATATGCAGCACATTGTTTTGATTTGATAAATTGGTGTAAAAACCCGGATTGCGTGATGCACAAACACTACAACGTGTATTGGTAAAATGCTCCACAACAACAGCTTTGGGCATTTGAGCCGAAAGTAGTTTACCAACCAAGAGAAACAATAACAATACATTTAGGTGTTTGACCATGCTATTTCATTTATGACGTATAAACGAAGTTACTTAACTTTTGGTTTCAATACGAATTGCTTAATTTTAACCGTTAATCCAAATGTATGAACCCATCACTACAATTTAGCAAAGTTGCAACCACCGATCTCCCCCAAATAGCTAAGCTCCAACCTGAATATTGGGGAAATATTATTCCGGTTATTGAATGGTACTTGACCCTTGATTTTTGTTATTTGATCAAAGTTGAACTAAATGGCGAAATTGTGGGCTGCGGTGCGGTATTGACCAATCAAAACAGTGCATGGCTAGCCAATATTATTGTAGGTAAAGAACACCGTAATAAAGGAATTGGACTGGCTATAACAGAGCATTTGAATGCTTATGCTAAAACGCAATCAGACAATATATTGTTGATAGCAACCAAGCTGGGCCGACCTGTATATATTAAGTTGGGCTTTAAAGATGATGAGGAGTATGTATTTTTTAAACCGCATAAAATAGACCTGCCACTCTCTCCTAATATTTTCCCTTTCCAACCAGTCTATAAAGACGCAATTTTGGCTTTAGACTTTGCTTGTTCAGGAGAACTCAGACCCAATTTATTATTACCAAAGATGCATGAATCTTTTGTTTACATAAACAATAATGTGTTTGAGGGATTTTGTATGCCTACGCTTGGTGAAGGATTAACATATACCACCACAACGCAAGCCGGTCTCGACTTTTTGGCCATGAGACTAAAGGAAGAAAAACGAGCTTGCCTACCCACATCCAATACGATTGCTATCGACTTTTTATGCAAACATGGTTATGAAATTGACGAAAACCTTTGGGGCATTAAAATGTATTTGAACAAAAAACCTGAATGGAAACCTAAGCAACAATTCGGCAGGATTGGCGGAAATTTGGGGTAGAATACATACAACAAAGCATTGCCCCGCGGTATGCGAGACAAGGCTTTTGTATTTTATTTACTCATTTCTTAATCAATGTCTATTTTATAAATATTATCGTAGTCAGGGAATTCATTGTCAATATCAACTTGCAGGTCTTTAATTTTTCCGGTACCAATATCGTAAACCCAACCATGAATTTCAGGGAAACCATATTGTGCTTTGTTTTTTTGGATAAACGAGGTTTTCATCAAATTGAGCACTTGTTCTTTAACATTCAACTCCACCAATCTGTCATGGCGTTTATCTTCATCATGGATGGTGTCTAATTCATCTTTATGTAAACGAATAACATCCTTAATATTGCGCAACCATTTATCAATAAGCCCATTCGACTTATTGCTCATTGCTACTTTTACTCCCCCACAACCATAATGTCCACACACAATAATATGTTTCACCTTTAATACCTCCACCGAATATTGAACTACAGATAACATATTGATATCTGTATTCACAACCATATTGGCAATATTGCGGTGAACAAATAGTTCGCCTGCATCTGTTCCGGTAATTTCATTTGCCGGCACTCGGCTATCGGAACAGCCAATAAAAAGATATGGAGGAGCTTGTCCATCCATTTGTTTGGTAAAGTATTCAGGGTCTTCGGCCATACGGGCTGCTACCCATTTTTCATTATTTACGAATAAGCGCTCGTATGATTTGCGCATATTTTCTTCCAGATCCTCGTTTTGCATTTGTTTTATTCCTCCAATAATTAATTCAATATTTTTTTGTGGTGCTTTGTGTTTAAAATCTTCAATCAACTCTAATATATCCTTATCAATGTAAAAATTGCGGGAACCGTCAATTTCCACAAGCATATCATTCGGCATCTCGTTGAATATTTTTACCAGTTTGGGTTTGTGTAAAAAAGTAATGTTCTCTCCCAGTGTGATCAATTTTCGTTTACCTATATCTTTCACTGTAAGTACGGTTCCTTTGTAGTCTTCCATTACAATGAAAATAAGCGATACCACAACACCGATGGTAACACCGATCAGCAGATCGGAAAACACGATTGCAAACACAGTGGTAGCAAACGGAATTAATTGCCCCCATCCTTTTTTGTATTGCTCCCAAAAATGCTCTGGGGCCAACAGTTTATAACCCGTGTAAATAAGCACAGCCGCTAAACTGGCCAACGGGATCATGTTCATTATTTGTGATAAAAACATGACGGCCACTACAATCAGTATACCATGAATAATGGTCGACATTTTTGTTTTGGCTCCGGCTGATACATTCACCGAACCGCGCACAATAACAGCCGTCATGGGCAATCCGCCCAATAAGCCTGCAATTGTATTTCCGATACCCTGGGCTATCAGCTCTCTGTTTGCAGGTGTTTTGCGTTTTTGTGGATCCAGTTTATCAACTGCTTCTACTGACAATAACGTTTCAATAGATGCGACAATGGCAATAGTAAAGGCTGTACTGTATAAAGCAAATTTTCCAAAAGCGCTCCAATCGGGAAATGAACTTACCCGTGAAAACTCGAGGAAGCTATCGATCTTGGGAATATTCACAAAATGATCGCCCGATAATGGATAAACGAATAAAAAATTCTGAAACACGTAGTTGATGAAAACACCAATAAGCACAACGATCAGCGCTCCCGGTATGGTCTTAAATCTTCTTTGAAAGAACTTATCCCATACAATCAGAAACACTAAACTCACCAACCCGATGATTAAAACGCCCTGATTCAAGTTGTTAATCCCCTCCATCAAAATAGTGAGGGTATTTTCACCTTCGGGTTTAGCAGCATTTAAGTCCTGAGCGGTGTCGTTAAATTCCTGTACACCCATGGCTTCAATATCGTAGCCAATTAAATGGGGAAATTGTTTGATGATCAAAATAAGCCCGATGGCCGACAGCATTCCTTTGATAACCGTATTGGGAATATAAGTAGCTATAAAGCCTGCCTTAAATGACCCCAAGATAATTTGCATAATACCTGCTAATACAGTGGCCAATAAAAAAGCTTCGAACGAACCAAGTTTGGCAATTCCCGCCAATGCAATGGCTGTAAGGCCGGCAGCAGGGCCACTCACAGCCAACTGCGAATTGCTGATTAACCCGGTTATAATACCTCCAATAATACCCGTTATAAGCCCGGATATTAAGGGAGCTCCGGATGCATGTGCGATACCCAGGCAAAGGGGAACTGCCACAAAAAATACCGCAATTCCCGAGGGGAAATCATATTTAATATCTTTAACTGAAAGTGATTGTATGTTTATTTCGTCCTTCATGTAATTATTTATTTCTATCAAAAAATGGGTATTCACTTATGATGAATACAAGTATCGTGTTCTCGATACCTTATATTTTAGCAAGAAATAAAACAGTCGGGAGGTGTAAAAACATTCATGCAAACGGACGTATATGCCGGTTGGTGATAGCTTATGAACGAAATGGTTTGTATAAAAGAAATATTCAAAAACAGGTATGGGGTATTTTCAAAAAACACCAGGCAACCGGAGTGACTGGCATCTTCCTCCTCTGTATTGCGCTCCTCTTCAATGATATTGATTCCTTTGGCCAGGCATTTTTTAAGTGCCACCAAAAGAGAAGGCATTGAATGATGATCATCTGCAAACATAATCGTCTGTTTCTTTTGGGCTGAGTTGGGATTCCCATAACCAGGAAAGGCTATGACAATACAAAACAGGAGGAACAGAAAAATGGATGTAATTTTCATCTAATTCAATACAACAATACTCATTTTTGTGCAGACAACAGCAGTATGCAAAAAGGTTTTGTGTTAAATTATGATGACTTAAATATTTTAAAATTACCCAAGCCCCATTTTTGCAGGCGGTAAATTACAGAAGTATGCAATACTCCTAAACCATAAATACTGCTGCGTTTAAAATTAATAGAAGAAGCCTCGGGGAAATATTTGGTTGGACAGGTAACTTCAGCAATTTCAAAGCCTGCGTAAAAGATCTGCCCGATCATTTGGTTATCAAACACAAAATCATCTGAACACAATTCATAATTCACTTTTTCCAAAACTTCACGGCTAAAGGCACGATAACCGGTGTGATACTCCGAAAGTTTCTGGTGCATCATCACATTTTGAAACAAGGTAAGGCAACGATTAAAAATGAATTTGTAAAATGGCATCCCTCCTTTTAACGCTCCCATTCCAAGTATGCGCGAACCAAACACCACCGGATACAGATCGTTGGCAATAATACTGGCCATGGCCAGGATAAGCTTGGGAGTATATTGATAATCGGGGTGCAACATGATCACAATATCGGCACCTATTTCTTTTGCCTTATTGTAACAGGTTTTTTGATTCCCTCCGTAACCTTTGTTTTTTTCGTGGCGAATTACATGCTTAATCCCTAAGTTCTTGGCGACTTCTGCTGTGTTATCCTTTCCTGCATCATCCACCAATATCACATCATCCACGATCTCAAACGGAATTTCTTTATACGTTTTTTCAAGTGTTTGTGCTGCATTATAGGCTGGCATTACCACCACCACTTTTTTATGATTGAGCATGTACTGTTACGGTTAGTTAAGCGGCAAAAGTATCAAAATATTTTAAATTGAAGTTGTTTCACTTAAACACATATAGATAATTTAAGCACCATAAATACCATCCTTTTATATACTTTCGGTAAAAATTCAGCCTGCATATGAACCAGCACTCAAGTAAACAAACTTCACAAGCCATCGAAATTTTCTTACGGTTAGCATTGCTTATTGGTTTATTGTATTGGTGTTACCAAATCCTGTCTCCTTTTTTGTTGCCTGTATTATGGGGACTCATCATAGCTGTAGCCACCTATCCTGTTCAACAGTTTTTACAACCCAAATTGGGCAATAAACAAAAGCTGACAGCCATTATCATTACCGTTTTATTGCTTTCAATTATTCTTGTTCCTGCCTCATTCTTTGTAAGCTCATTGGCCGATAGTTTACTTTCCATCAAAGACCAAATTGAAGCGGGAATTCTAACCATTCCAACACCGCAGGAAAAAATAAAAGAATGGCCCGTCATTGGAAATAAACTATACGACTTTCTGATCATGCTGACCCAAAACACAGAAGAGTTTGTTAAACTATACCAGACCGAGATCACCAGTATCTCCAAATCGGTATTAAATGCATTGGTTGGAACCGGGTTAAGTGTTTTGCAATTGCTACTGTCTATTATCATTGCCGGTGTTTTACTGGCAACCAAAGGAACTGAGGAAGCAGCTCATTTGATTTTGAACCGATTGATCCACAACCAGGGGAAAGAATTTGTAACCCTCTCTGCATCCACCATTCGGAATGTGGTAAAAGGTGTATTGGGTGTAGCGGTGATCCAATCTATTTTATTGGGAATTGGGTTATACCTGGCTGGGATACCACATGCGGGTATCTGGACATTGGTTGGGTTGATCTTTGCCATTGTTCAAATCGGGCCCGGTTTGGTTGCCATCCCAACCATTATTTACCTTTTTAGTACAGCCAATACCGTAACTGCCGTTTTGTGGAGTATTTACTTTGTAGTCGTGATGCTTTCCGACAATGTTCTAAAACCGATCTTATTGGGCAAAGGCGCTCCGGTTCCCATGTTGGTGATCTTTCTGGGGGTTATCGGTGGGTTTATGTTGTTTGGATTCATTGGTTTGTTTAGCGGAGCCATTATTCTGTCGGTTGGGTACAAGTTGTTTTTAGCATGGTTGCACTATGCCGAAACCGATACAACAGCAACTCCTAACTAATTATTCTGCTATCACTAACTTTTGTGTTAGGACTTGACCTTCGCTGTATATTTTCACCAGGTATAATCCACGGGTCCAGTTTCCAGTATTGATCTTTTGTGCTGGCTGTGATTGATCACTCTGAAAAACACATTTGCCTTGCAGATCATAAATCGCAATGGCAATAGGCTTTTGAGCATCAATGCTTACTTCATCATTGGCCGGGTTCGGATAGATTAAGATCGGGCTACTCACTCCTGTTTCGTTCAAACCTACAGGTGCTTCTGTTTCAAACCAACGTACTGTTGACCATGCTCCTATGATGCTTGACATTCTTGCCCTTACACGCCAATAATACCGTTTGCCTGGCATTAAGTTCGACATTTGAGCACCTGTTCCCAATGCATTTGCACTTGCCAATACTTGCGTAAAGTCTGCATCACTTGCTACTTCAATATCATAATCGGTTGCATTGGCAACTATTGACCATCCAAACGAAACAACCGTTATCGGAACATTGGTGGCATTGGCCGGAGGTGTAAGCAGATTAGGTTTGGCAATTACCGGTGCGTTTACCGTTTTAAACCGATACATTACAGACCAATCAGAAGTATCTTTTGAATGCATCACCCTTGCCCGCCAATAATATTGGGTTCCGTAAGCACATGTAACAGTGATCTCCCCGTTTTTATTAACAGGCAATGTAATGATCGGTTTGTTGGTAAAGTCCGAATCGGTTGCCAACTGATATTGGTATTTATAATCAGCAGCCGAACCTTGTATACCCCATTTTAAGATCGTGCTAAGAGGCTGATTCGTTGAGCCATCTGCCGGGCTGTACATAAAAACGTTTGTTGTAGTGGTAAAGTTAAATACCGATGACCATTCTCCGGTGTCAACCAGGTTAATGCAACGCGAACGCCAGTAATAGATGGCGTTAAAAGACAGATCTTTTGGAAAATCTAACTCAACATATTGCGGAGTAAAATCATCGGGAACATGAGGGTTTACACCTGAATTATACAAAACAGAGTTGAAGGACAATGTTGTATCCAACTCCCACTGAATATAAGTAGATCCGGGGATACCGGTAACCAATGCATTGGTATTGGTTCCGATACCGATATAATTATTTTGTGGAAAATAGCCTACAGGAGCAGCTTGTGTTTTAAACCTTCGGTCCAATGTAGGTTCTGCAGCCTCTGTATCTTTAATAGCATACATGCGCCACACATAATTTTGGTTATACAATAACGAAGTATCTGCATACGAATAATAAGAACCATCAAACACAAACGAATCAATTCGAATATAAAATGATGAAGGGGTTGAAGGGAAAACTGTTCCTGTGTCAATTTCCAACACATACGATGTTGCCCATGGAACTTCCCTGAACCTGAATCGTGGTCTTACTTCTTCTGCCATATTCCAATCAGTAGGACTGCCAACATTCACCTGCCCGGTATAAGTCATAAACGTCCGGTTAAACCATTCCGTAGTATCTTTTGCATGCATATACCGAATCCTAAAATAATACCTCGTGTTTAAATCCAATGTTGGAGGATACGAGTAACTTGTACCCGACAAGTTTAGGGTGTCCTTCATTATTTGCGAATAATCAGACGATTTAGATAATTGAAACTGAACATTACTGCCATTTAGTTTAGTCCAGCCAAACGTTATATTCAGGATTCCCACAACTCCAATATTAGAAGGAGAATTGATAGCACCGTTGGTAAGAACTGTAACAGATTTTGTAAGCGACCATATGGAATAGCTTGTATCAAATTTTGCACGGATACGGTAGTAGTATTTTTTGCCAAACAACAGATCGTTTAAGGTATCCCTGAGGGTGTAGGAAGGTAATAGTTTTTCAATCAATACAGGTGAATCAAAACTGTTATTGGTATCTACTTGCAAAACAACTTCAGCCAAAGCAGTATTGGGCCAACTGATGATAAACTGAGGCCCCGTAGTGGATGAGAGTGCATCAATGGTTGGCTGGGTGTAAAAAGTATATTTACGAATATCAGACCACAACAACGTGTCTCCTCCTTCATCAATTACAGTTGCCCG
This sequence comes from Chitinophaga pinensis, assembly GCA_943369665.1. Classification (GTDB taxonomy): domain Bacteria; phylum Bacteroidota; class Bacteroidia; order UKL13-3; family UKL13-3; genus UKL13-3. The sequence goes on along the minus strand of CALRNX020000016.1, from coordinate 45,354 downwards.
CCAATACACGGTTCCTCCAAACCTAAACATTGCCGAGTCAACAAACAATGGAGAATCCTGCGATCTCAAAACCTTCAAAGGTGAATCAAAACTTGAGTTTGTATCTGCTTCAAAAATATAAATGGGATTGGTTTTATAATTTACATAAATGGCCTGTAAAGGCCTGATGATACCAGTAGTATTGTTTGCCGGAGAAGACAATTCCATTTTGGTAAAAACAGTAAAGTCCCTTACCTGAGACCAATCAGATGTATCTCCGGGCTTGTAGGCACGTGCACGCCAATAGTACTTTTGTCCTTTGAGCAATGGTCCGGTAAAAATGCCGGATGTGTTCGGACTTGTTGTATCTTGTTTTAGAGAACTGCTGTTAAATGTATTGACTACATCATATTGAATTTGATATCCTTTGGCACCCGATACGCTGTAAATAGAAAGGTATGCCTCAAAAGTATTGATAGTAGCACCTGCAAAAGGTGATGCCAAATTTGGTGGAGATACATATCCTGAAACGGTTTGCCAAAAACCTGTTAGGATAAAACACCATAACATCCGATGGGTCAAAAATACTTTCATACCCCGAATATAGTATTCATTTACATAATGATAAGCTATTTTTTGCTCAACAAGGCCATATAAAATCCGTCAAATCCGGTTTCAGCAACAGAAATACGCTCTTGCCTTTCCAATGTGAAATTTGGATTGGCTGCCAAAAAGGTTTCCACCTGGAGTTCATCTTCGCTGGGTAATATACTGCAAGTTGCATATACCATTTTGCCTCCCGGCTTCAACATTGCCGAATAATTTTGCAAAATTTCCTGTTGGGTTTTGCGAATGCTCACCAAAAAATCCAATCCCAACTTCCACTTGGCATCCGGGTTTCTGCGCAATACACCCAAACCACTGCAAGGAACATCCAGCAATAACCTGTCTGCCGTTTCATGTAACCGTTTGATCGTTTTGCTTCCTTCAATAACACGTGTTTCAATATTACCGACTCCTGCCCTGCGTGCTCGTTTTTTTAGTTCTTCAAGTTTAAAGTCTTCGATATCCATTGAGATCAAACGTCCCTTGTTTTGCATCAAAGCAGCCAGGTGTAATGATTTTCCTCCTGCTCCTGCACAGGCATCAATTACCCGCATGCCTGGCTCTACCTCCAGGTATTCGGCCACCAATTGCGAAGCTGCATCCTGCACTTCGATCAACCCATCTTTGATAAAACGGGTACTGAATAAATTGACACGTTGGTGCAATACGATCGCATCCTTTACATCATCCAACGGACTTGCTTCTATATGTTCGTCTTCCAATAAACGCAATACAGAGTTCCGTGTTATTTTTAAGGTATTGGCCCTTACCACCAGATCGGCCTGGTTGTTCAAGGCACGGATCTCGGCATCCCATTTGGGGCCAAGTTCGCGTTCTCCAAGCGCATCCAACCAATCCGGAATCGATTCCCTGATCTTACGTTGGTTTTGCGCATCATCAAACAACCGGAACATTTTGGCCTTATCAAAGCCTTTAAATTCTTCCCACTCCGGCAGGTCATGACCATTCCAAACCCATAAAGCGGCAAACATCAACGGCATTTTTACACCCGTTTCATTTTCTTTAATGCCGCTCATGTATTGCAACAAGCGCCACCAACGCACCATATCATAAGTATATTCGGCAATAAAAGCCCTGTCGCGTGCACCCCACTGAGAGTTGGATTTAAGCATGCGTTCAATTGCTTTATCTGCATATTTTTTTTCGAAAAAGATCTGACGTGTGCATGTTAAAACCGCATTCATTAAATTCGGAAACAGTTTCACTTTGCTGTAATCACGCTCCGGCTTTTCTTCTCTTTCCTTTTTGCCTTTAGCGTGATGTGTCGTTTTCGGTTTACGTTGCATAGGTATATTCTTTAACTATTCGAAGGTGTGAAGGTAAATAATTGTTGAGCCTGTTCGGTAATAATTTTACCCAGCCCAAGGCCAATTGCTGGTAGGTTAAAACAGTCCACCCGCGCAGGTCTGTTTCCAAAAGCAAATTGTCCTTTCTAAAAAAACGAATGGCATCTTCCTTTGTTACTTCAAGCTTTTGAACCGATTGCGACAAAGCACTGCTTAATGCTAAATGGTGTGATGGTATCAATTCATTTTTCATAAACGACCCCATAAAAATGCCTGCATTTTTTAAATACAAATGAAACTGCAAATGCTGAAACGATTCAACCAAATATTGCGGAATAGCATGCACCCTGTCGCCCACCATTAAGAACTCAAATGCATCGGGGTTGGTTACATACCCTCGCAATGTTTCGAGCTGTTGCTTGTTCATTTTATCTTTACGTTTGTATGGACGGGTTTGTGTATTGTTGCTTTCAAATGGTTTTTTCAAACACGCCAGGAACAACCCCTCGCCCTTTACTTTATGTGGCAAAAACCGATATGCAAAAATATCCTTATCGATAGATGGAGTGATTGGCCAACCTGGATCTGTTGAAAGTTCAACACTTTCCAACTGCCATTGTTGCTGCATCCATTTTACATTCGTTTCATTTTCGTTGGTATTAAAGGTACAGGTAGAATATACTAAGAACCCACCCGGCTTTAAACAATCGATGATATCGGCAACAATACGTTGCTGACGGCTTTCACATAATGCCACATTATCCAGGCTCCACTCTTTTATGGCAGCCTTATCGCGCCTGAACAACCCCTCACCGCTGCATGGAGCATCAATCACAATAATATCGAAAAAACTCCCGAGAGCAGCAAAAGACTTAGCATCATTATTGGAAACAATGCTGTTCACATTTCCCCACTTCATCAGGTTTTCCTCCAATACGCCTACCCTGCTTTTGATAATTTCGTTGCTCACCAGCAGATCGTTTTCATCAAGCAATGACGCGATCAATGTGCTTTTTCCACCCGGGGCAGCACATAAGTCCAATACTTTAATGGGTTGTGTATACCTGGCTTTAAGTTGCGCAATAGCCTGGTATAAAAACATAGACGAGCTTTCCTGCACATAATAAGCCCCTGCATGAAACAACGGATCAAAAATAAACTCAGGTCGCTGCAACAAGTTAAAACCTGTTGGACACCAGGGTACCTTTTCGTCAGAATCAAAAACAGTTGTTGGCTTCAGAGGATTAACCCTTACTGACGTTACGACATCGTTTTCAAGTGCTTGCAAAAAAACACCGGATTCTTCACCAAAAAGCGACTGAATTTGTTGTATAAAATCTTGAGGATACTGTTGCTTCAAACGCTGCTAATTTTGAGGCAAATGTATTGATTTATCATTGCATATCATCCTTACATTCCTACATACAGTTATGCAACCTTGCACTTTTACCTTTCCAGTCTTTTTGTATTGAGCCCTTTCAATCAAAATAAATTGATTATGAAAGTGTTCTATTCTCTTTGTATTCGCAATGCCGTCTTAAAATTTTATTAAACCTCATTGGCTCAATATTTGTCTAGAAAAATTACCTATTTTCACCGCGTTAATTTATTCAACATACAATGACAAACAAGCTAAGATATATTGTTGCTACACTTTTGATGCTAACTGCAAACCTGTTGTTGGCAAAAGATGGTTACCAGATCACCGTTAAAATAACCGGCATGCCTAAGCAAAAATTACTGTTGGGCTATTATTATGGCGATAAACAATACATTAGGGACAGTGCAATGACGGATGCTACAGGGAAGGCTGTTTTTAAAGGGAATGAACTATTGGAAGGTGGTATTTACCTTATAGCCAATGATGGTAAAAATTTACTGTTTGATTTTGTTGTAACCGAACAGGAGTTTTCGCTCGAAACGGACACATCGGATTATATTGACAAAATGACGATCAAAGGTTCTCCTGAGAATGTTGCGTTTTTCAACTATTCAAAATTTACCAACAAAGCCGGACGTGAGGCTTATAATTTAGATCTGAAGTCAAAAGAAGCAAAGGAAAAAGGAGACACTGCAGAAGTTAGAAAACTGAAAGAAAAGATCAGAGCAATTGAAGAAAGTGTAACCGACTATCGCAAAAAAGCGATCGGAGAAACCCCCAATTTGTTAATTGCCAAAATATTTAAAATGATGATCGAGATCACGGTACCTGATCCTCCAATGGATCAAAATGGCAAAGTACTCGATTCAATGTATCAGTACAATTATTACAAAGAGCACTATTTTGACAATTTTGATTTTACCGATGATCGGATTGTAAGAACACCCATTTTCCACCCACGCCTGCAAAACTATATTCTTAAAATAATTCCACAGATCCCCGACTCAATTATTAAAGCGGCCGATTTTGTTTTGGCCAAAGCTGCAGGGTCGAAAGAAATCTCCAAATGGTGCATTTTCTGGATCACCAACTATTATGAAACTTCACAATACATGGGAATGGATGCCGTATTTGTGCACATGGCCCAAAAGTATTATGCCGATAAAACAAAAGCTTTCTGGGTAGATGACGCGTTGCGTTATAAAATTACCGACCGGGCCGATATTTTAAGTTATAACCTATTGGGCAAAAAAGCACAGAACATCAACTTACCCGATAGCGGCAATGTGTACCAGTCGCTTTATAATATCAAAAGTGATTATACCGTGGTCATCTTTTGGGATGCCACCTGCGGAAGGTGTAAAGAAGAAATGCCTCGCTTGTTAGACCTGTACAAAGCACAGAATAAAGATATCAAACCGAAGGCCCAAAAGAAATTGGATGTGTATGCAGTGAGTTTAACGGTTGATCCGCTTACCTGGAAAAACTATATCAGGGAACACAAAATTCCATGGACAAATGTGTATGATCCTAACCACGAGTCTAATTTCAGACGCCATTACGATGTATACAGTACACCTGTTGTATACTTGTTGGGCAAAGATAAAAAGATCATTGCCAAACGCCTTTCGATTGAACAGGTACAGGATTTTATCGAAAAAGGAATCACAGAATAATTTGAGATTGTTGTCTCACTGAGTTTATCGAAGTGTCTCCAACGACAGGGCTTCGATAAACTTAGCCTGACATATGAACCTATTTGAATTTTCTTAAAAAGTGCCTCACAAATTTTGTGGGGCATTTTTTGTTACTTTCGTTTTATATTTGGCCAACACCGTTTTAATCCATGAATAAAATAGCATTAGTTATCAAACGCGAATATTTATCACGCGTACGCAAAAAGTCATTCATCGTTATGACCATTGCTGCTCCCCTGCTTATATCAGCATTTTATGGGATCATTATCTTTTTTGCTTTAAACAAGGATATCGGTGATACTGAAAAGAAAGTATATGTAGTTGACCAAAGCACGATCTTTAAAGATAAGCTACACTCGAAAACAAATATTCAATTTGTATATGGTGAAGCACCCGTAACGAAAGACACCAAAACGTTTTTGGAAACCGAAAACTATTACGCCATTTTATCTATTCCCGATACCACACTTCAAAATATCCAACTTGTAGCTGTCGATCAACCGAGCCTCGGAACAGTGTCGTATGTAGAAGACCAGCTTGCTGAAGTGTTGCGTCAAAACAAATTAGTACAAAGTGGTATTGACACTAAATTGATTGAAAGCATTAACAATACCGATATCTCGGTAAGCACAGCCAAAGCAACCGAAAGCGGCTCCGAAAACAGCAGTGCAGGAGCAAGTACAGCCATTGGATATGCATGTGCATTCCTAATTTACCTGTTTATCTTTTTGTATGGGGTACAGGTAATGCGGGGCGTTATCGAAGAAAAAACAAACCGCATTGTGGAAGTGATCATTTCATCTGTGAAACCATTTGAACTGATGACAGGAAAAATTATCGGTATTGCTTTGGTGGGACTTACTCAGTTTGTTATTTGGATCGTATTGGGGTTTGTATTTGGCGGAGGATCTTCAGGACTCATTGCCTCGCAAATGGAAATACCGATTGAAGCTAAAGATGCTATTGCACAAGGTGGAGCAACTTCATCAAATGGAGAATTGGGCCAGTTTCTCGCAGCCATTTTAGGGTTTAACTATGTTTATATCTTATCGGTGTTTGCATTTTATTTCGTGAGCGGCTATTTGTTTTATGGTTCATTGTTTGCCGCCATCGGTTCAGCCGTAGACAGTGAAACCGATACCCAACAATTCATGTTACCTGTTACCATGCCATTGGTTTTGGCACTTGTATTGGCGCAAAGTGCTGTTATGAGCAATCCGAATGGCGCATTGGCTTTCTGGCTCTCCGTTATTCCATTCACATCCCCCATCGTAATGATGATGCGGATCCCGTTTGGCGTACCAACCTGGGAACTACTATTGTCGATGGCTTTAATGATTGCCGGATTTATCGGAACAGTGTGGATTGCCTCACGTATTTACCGCATCGGTATTTTAATGTATGGCAAAAAAGCTTCTTACAAAGAGATTGGCAAATGGTTATTTTATAAAGGCTAAGTCGAATCGAAAAACTAGTCGAATTGTTTCAGGTTTAGAATAAACCTTACTCCCCAATTATTATACGCAGTACCTTTTAGTCCTACGAAAGCATCAACACGGATAAATCCGATGATCTCATCAATACCATATCCCAACTCCTGGTAAACCGGATTGGAGGGCGTGTACAATCCATTGTAAAACATGACTTCACGAATGGAAGTCATATTAACAAGTGGTAACCGTTTTACCAATAAACGTTTAAAATCCAACTCTGCATGCAAGGTTGTTAAACTGGTTGTATTCGAGTATTGGTAATAATTCAACTGGCGAAAACGATACAACGGATCTCCATTAAAAATTGGCGATTGGTTACCCACTGCTTGGGTATAATCCGGGAAATAGGAAGCATTGTTGTATACAAAAAACTGGTTGCTCAATTTGGCGTTGATGCTCAACCAATGCAATGGTTTAATGCGTTCAATAATGCTCAGCTGCATGCTCATAAAATCGACATCGCTGCCCAACATATCCGGAATTCCATTGGTGATGCCCAACTCAAACGTTGGCCATTTTCCCTGTACATATTGTTTTTTGCCACGCTCAATGCGGTAACGTTGCCTTGGCGTATATGAAAATGAATTGTAAAAAATAGCAGCCTGGTGTGTTGGCATATGATAACCGGGTACCGGTTCATTGGGGGTTATTTTTCCGGCAGACGTTTCCTTGCTCGCATAACGCGAAATATTCCACAACTCATATCGGTTATACCATCCCAGGTTACTTTTCCAAAGCAATCCGTTTGTCAATTCTATTTGGTTTGACATACGCACAAAATCATGCTGGTACAATTTCATTAAGTTGCGCTGATCAATTAACAACATCAAACTGTTGACGATCATTGATGATCCCCCAATCGCGTTGAAATCGCTGGTATAGGTACCTCCTTCAATATCAAATTTACCCAACGATACCGACTTATACCAATACTCAAACTTGCCTACTGTATTGATTGCCTTTCGTTCAAAAGGAACGCGGATCCGGTTGGTAAAAGTCCATTCTTTTGAATCTTTGCGTACACTTCCCACCGACCACTGAACAGTGGCTCCCCATCCATCCACCGTATTCACAAAAATTTCGCTTCCTTCACCAACGAGCCCACTCCAGTCAACTCGGTTTTGTCCTTTGTTGAGTTTCCAACTGTTTCCGGCCAAAATTCCCATCCAGTAAAAACTTGAATCATTGCTTTTGGCTGTACTGTCTCTCTGCTTTTTAGTGGCCACCGAATCAAATTGTTTGTAGCTCACCACTTCACTTTCCATTAATGCCACCGGGCGGTTTTCCACCCAAAAAGTGCTGTCGCGTTTGGTTGCCAGGCTATCCATTGTGATGGATGATGAATCTTTGTGGATCTCCAGATCATTATGTTGGCTCGACTCTGATTCCAATTTCATCTTATTCGCCAGCTTGAGCATTTCCATTTTCGACAATTCCTCTTTGGCCAACAGCTTTTCAATATCCTCTTGTCGTTTGGTCTTTTTTACCTCCACCTTAGCTTTGGGTTTTTCAGCTTCTTCCTTTACAACCGGAATTGCTGAAACATCCTTTGTTTGTTTTTTCACCCAATTATGATCCAGGTTTGGATTGAGTTTAATTTTATAATTGGATACTGAACATAAATACCGGAATGATCCTTTAAATCCTAGGTATCCACCTTTTACCTGAATATCATACGTTACCGGCATCCACACAAAATCATATCCTGCTACCGGTCTGAATGATGTAATAATTTTGGTTTCAAAGCCTCCGCCAAATGTTTTCAGATCGGTGCTGTGCAAACACCACAAACCTTCCATGATATAGATATATCCTTCCAAAACATCCTGTCCTTTGCGTTTGGGGGTAACCTTTATTCGGTTCACTTCACGCCCATCTTCATAAAAACTTCCTTCCAGTTTGAAGGTGTAAACAGAAAATGCCTGAGGTGATAAGGGAGAAACCAGGTCGGGGTCGCTTGTATTATACATGCTGCCGCGGATCATGCGCATGGGTTGCGGAGTGCCTTCGGCCGGTAATGAACTTTTTACCGAAAGCGCTTTTTCTTTATAGGTATTCGGTTGGGTAAAACTTACTTCGTTAATGCTTTCCAGCAAAAACGTTTTGCCTTCCACAATGCCATCTTTCTTTAATAGTTTTTCAAACAAAAACGGAATATCATCCAGCTTTCCACTTCCCTTTGAATAGATTTTGGCATCATACATCAACACCTGTCTACGATAATAAGGCGCTGCAGCAATAGCCTTGCGCATGATCCACACTGCCGGATTGGTACCGCCACTGGTTACTTTTACATCATTTAATTGATAAGCTTGTTCATCCAGCTGCACATTGATGGTTGTAAAACCACCGGCAACAGCCACCGAAACCGTTTTGGTTTTATACCCCACCGACTGGAAGTAAACGATATGGTTTCCTTCGGGAAGGTGCAGTTCAAATGTGCCATCCGCATTGCTGTTCGTTCCTTTTTTCTGCTCCTTGCAATAAATGGTCACAAAACCTACAGGCTCGTTTTTTGCATCACGAACAATACCTTTTACTCCCTGCGCAATACACGTTGGGAAATAAAACAGCAACCATATAAACAACAATCTACTCAGAGGCATTTGTTAAAATTTGAGTACAATATATAATTATTGAATTAAAATCTGTTCATGCAGAAATGGCGTTTTCAATAATTAAGTTAAGCAACCCTCTTTTCTCTTTTGCGGACTTGTAATCAATACCCCATTATAAACGTATCACTTCATTAATTATCACCCAATTCTATGAATAGAAAAATCATTTACTTGTTGGCATGTTGTTTGGCAACCAATATCTATGCCCAATCTCCTTATTCTGCAATTCCACTTCCAAATGGAAGCATATTAGATAAACGAATTAAGACAGACTTAAAAGTCGATAACCAAAACAATACATGGATTGCTTTTGGAAGCAGAACTTTGGCAGGCTCCCTACGAACCTCTAACATTGGATTAGCACAATACAATGGAACATCATGGACAACCTGGAATAAAGATAACTCCATCTTACCCAACAATTCTTTAACATGCCTTGAGATAAAAGGATCATCGGTTTGGATAGGAACTTCTAAGGGATTGGTGAAAAAAGATGGCTCTAATTGGAGTATTTATAATAAAGGAAACTCCGGTATTATCAGCGATTCGGTAAACGATGTTTCTGTTTTGAATAATACCATATGGGTTGCTACCAACAATGGCGTTTCAACATTTGATGGTACCTCATGGACAAGTTACACGACTGCAACACATGCTATTGCCGACAATAAAGTGAATACCATATTAGCCGATAAAAACGGATCGGTTTGGATCGGTACAGATAAAGGTGTTTCGCAATTGTCAAATGGTGTCTGGAGTACATTTAGCAAAAGTAATTCTGGCTTAAGAACTGATAAAATAAACACGATTGAACAAACTGCAAACGGAACAATCTGGATCGGTACCGACTCTGCAATGATAGGCCCCGATCTTTTCGGAGGATTATATATTGTAAAAAACAACTCTATTGTTACAGCTCAGGAATATAGTGGTTACTGTGGAACGAATGGATTTCAGAATAATATATACAGCATTGGTATACATGGAAACAATACAATTGTTCCTTCATGTATTGCTAATGGAAATTTTTCAAGCAAAGTTCAATTTTTGGAAGTTGCTTCAAACGCTACAAGTGTATACAAAAACAGATCGCAGGCAAGTTTTCCAACCCATAGCAATGGTGGTTTGTTCTGTGCCGTTACTTCCAACAATCAATTGCAGTGGTGCGGAAGAGATGGCTTTGCAGGAGGCGATAGCCTGTATATTATCGACATAAGCAAATATGCTGTAGCCGAACAAGGCCCAACCAAAAGCTTGCTAAATATTAACAAAGTAAGCACCCCGATTTTAAATAGAGGAGATATGTTCTGGGATTTACAAAGTGGCGGATACGAAGTTCCAAAAGGAAGTTGCAAACTTTCCTTATCTACCTCTGCCTTATGGATGGGAGGAATAACCAATAATAGTTTAAGGCTTGCCGCTCAAACATACCGCCAGAGTGGAAATGATTATTTTCCAGGTCCATTAAAAATTGGAACAGCAACTACTGATGCTGCGACACAACAAAAATTCGACAGGATATGGCGCATCAACAGGCAAACAGTCGAAGAGTTTAAAGTAAACTTTGCCCAAGGAAACGTTACAAATGGTACTTATCCTGTACCCGAAAACTTAACAAGCTGGCCTGCTCATGGAGATTCAGTTAATGGATATGCAAGCAACCTCGCTCCTTTTGTTGACGTTAATGGAGATGGTATATACAATCCCATGAATGGCGATTATCCAAAAATCAAGGGCGACCAAATGTTGTTCTGGATCTTTAATGATAATGGAGGAATCCACACCGAAACACAAGGATCTCCTTTAAGATTCGAGGTGCATGCATCGGCTTACGGCTACACTTGTGATGATATCCAAGACAATGATAGCAATACAGCATTAAACTATACAACCTTTTACCAATACGATATTTATAACCGATCGAGTGACACATACGACTCGGTAAAATATGGAATATGGACAGATGTTGACTTAGGCAATTTTAATGATGATTATATCGGATGCAATCCTGCCAAGGATTATGCAATTGGTTATAATGGAGATGATGATGATGAAGGGATTCAAGGTTATGGACTAAATCCTCCGGCAATTGCAATTGCTATTTTGGATAACAATTCAGGTATAAATAAGATGAGTGGATTTATGTATTACAATAATGATTTTTCGTCAGTGGGTAATCCGAATCAACCCGACCACTATTGGGGTTATCTGAACAGCAGATGGAAAGATGGATCTCCTTTAACTTATGGAGGCTATGGAAAAGGTGGTACAGAGCCGACAAATTTTATTTACCCTGGAAATAATGATTTGGCGGGACGACCTGAATGGACAGAACATACTGCCGCCAATGTGCCGGGAGACAGACGAATGTTATCAACGCTAAGTTCTTCCGGTCAAATGCAAGCCGGTAGCAAACATACAATTGAATATGCTCTGGTCTATTCAAGAGCAACATCAGGTGGAGCAGCAGGATCAATCAACAAACTGGATGCAGATATTGAAAAGGTTCGCAACTGGTACGCCAATCAATCATTTCCAAGTTGCCTTGATCTGACCACGGGACTTAATACAACGGCCCCTCTCCAAAACAAAACACTTACAGTGTATCCTAATCCGGCCAATCAAAGTATTTCATTGCAGGTAGATGGATTAACGCCTAACGCCACTTATCAGATTATCGATATCACCGGCAGAAAAATATTAAGTGGCACGGTGCAAGAGTCCATTAATATCCAGCCATTACAATCGGGAGTGTATTTTGTTCAGGTAAAAGACGGAACAAAAACAGTTGTGACCAAGTTTATCAAAAACTAACACCGCCTCTTCTAAAAGAAACAGCAAGTAGTCCTTTCTACTTGCTGTTTCTTTTTAATAGATATAGACCAATTTCTTGGTTTCAAAGAATTCTTCATCAAACCATGTTTTTAATGAATACTCTTCAATGATGAGTTTTTTGTTGATGCGTTTCAACTCCTTGAGCTCTTCTTTTAAATCACCACCTTTCAACAACAGGTAGCCATTAAATTTGGCATTGTTGTTTTCTTCTTTGATATAACTTTGTGTCCAACGGTATAATTGTTCTGCAGGCGCTACAGCACGACTCACAATAAAATCAAATTCTTCCTTGAGTTGCTCTACCCTGCCCACCACAAAATCGGTATTCAACAAACCAATTCCTTGTGCAACATTTTCGGCTACAGTTATTTTTTTAGCAATCGAATCGCATAATGTAAAATTGGTTTCGGGAAATAGAATGCTTAACGGAACTCCCGGAAAACCGCCACCGGTGCCAATATCCAGCACATATGTATCCGGACGAAAGGCAACAAATTTTGCAATAGCAAGCGAGTGCAGTATATGTTTTTCAAACAACGAATCAATATCCTTGCGGGAAACAACATTTATTTTTTCGTTCCATTCTTTATACAAATTGAAACTCGCTTCAAACTGTTGTTTTTGCTTGTCAGTAATATCGGGAAAGTATTTTAGGATAATATCCATGCGTAGAGTAAGTGGTTAAATAACTGGGCAAAGGTGCAAAAATAAACTGAAAATCAGCTTACCATACTTTCGGGTTTTTGGTAAACAAACCTTTGATCCCAAATACAATTAAATACCATACATACATGATATCCAGAAAAGGCAAAGCCCATAAAACAGATGTACACTTAAGTTTGACAGCCGACTGGTAATACACCACCACTTCGGTTATAAGGCGAAGGAAATAGATACCCAATACAATTGGCCAGGTATAAATATTCACGATCAAAGCCGAGGCCAACAGTCCGTAGAATAGAAACAACGATGTATAAAATACTCCCAACGACAACTTATGCTTGCCTTTATACATTTTTCCGGTAGTCATGTGACGCGTTTTTTGGCGCGACCATTTTTCATATGTTTCCTTGGCTTTGGTATATACAAAACTCTCCGCGCTGCATTCTATCGCCACATTGTACTTAGTGGCTGCTTCGTTTACAAACAGGTCATCATCCCCACTCATAATATGTTGATGGCTAGCAAATCCTTTATGTTTAAAAAAGAGTTCTTTGCGATAGGCCATGTTTCTGCCCACACCCATAAATGCATTTCCGGCTAAGGCGTATGAATAATAAAATACTGCCGTGATAAATGTTTCGAACCTGTCGAACAGGTTAAGCAATCCTTTCTTTTTAAAATAAGGCGAATAACCCAACACGATCTCTTTGTTGTTTACAAAACGGCTTTGCATCATTGCCAACCATTGATTACTTGCCGGTTCACAATCGGCATCCGTAAATAATAGCTGATCATATCTGGCTGCTTTGATACCAATGGTAAGGGCGAATTTTTTTCCTGTTGGGTATTTTTCCTGCTCCAGCAACTGCGATACCTTGAGGTGTTTGTATTGCAATTGCATTTCCTCTAACAACGACTGGCTCATATCCCACGAGCAATGGTTAACCACCACGACTTCATACTCGGGATAATCCTGGTTTAAGATGGCAGGTAAATATTTTTCCAAATTATCGTACTCGTTACGAGCTGCAATGATGATCGAAACAGGTTCCTGCTGGCGTTTGGGCGAATGCTGTGGTTTGTAAAACGCAAATTTGCCCAATACCACAACATAATAATACAACTGCACCAACAGGATGATGCCTAATGAGCCCAAGAGTAAATAATCAATAACAGAGAATGCTTCAAACATAACAGGGCGAAAATACAATTAGCACGATATGCCGACTTAAATGGATTTCAACAGCGTGTGAAGAAGTAATGTAAACTGTACAAATTGAGAGTTGGCTATGGGAAAGCAACAGCAGTGCTGCCAAAGGTTAGAGGTTCATACCCAACAGTTCTTCCACATTAATGCCCATATGAGACTCATTGTAAACGGCTTGTCCATTTTTGATGAGCAATACTTGTGGCGATTGATGTTCAACACCATATTTGTTTGCAATGGCATCTGAGATATCACGGTGAGCGATCAAATCTAAATAGTAAGGCTTTATCCCGGTATCACTCCACCCTCGCTCCAAACGCGCCAAAGCAGCCGAACTGATTGAACAACGGGTGCTGTGCTTAAACAGCAAAACAGGTTGCGTCAACGATTCTGCATCGATCGACTCAAGTTGTTCAATTGTATGAAGGTCATTCCAGTTCACGTGATATTTAATTGATTGCGTTTACTTGTTTTTATAAAACCATAAAGCCAAGGCTAAACAGTCATTTCTTCAATTTCAACCTGGCTTTTAAATAAGGCATTACCTTAGTCTCATAAGCATCTTTGGTTGCCTGTTCGTTAAAATCGGGATTACTGGGATTGGCAAACGCATGAACAGCTACATAATTGTATACGGTAATTTCTTTGCCTGCTTCTTTCACTTTCGCCTCAAATGCTTTTACCGTTTCCACGTTGATAAAGGCATCTTTTTCAGCAAAGATCCCTAAAATATCCGTGTCCAGCTTTTTCAATTTTTCGACATTCATTTCCGGGAACCCGTAATACATCACACATGCATTTACTTTTTTTCCTCCTTCAATAGCAGCTTGCAGGCTCCATGCACCGCCCATGCACCAACCTAAAGTAGCTACCTGCGCTTTTTTTCCGGCAAAGTCAAATGCTCCGTTAACAATGGCTCTTGCACGTGCATCGTTCATCCCGCTCATTAATTTTTTCGCATCTTCACGTGTGCTTGCTACACTGCCATCATATAGGTCAATAGCCAATACATTCACTTCTTTTAAATCAGCAAAATATTTTTCAGCCTCTTTTTTAATATGATCATTTAACCCCCACCATTCATGAAAGATAAACAGGTACTTTTTGCTTTTTTTAGCTGTTTTCAAAAAATACGCTTTGCCCTTTTTTCCATCGGCAGTAACAAACTCCACCATTTCACCTTTAGGGTTTTCAAGCACAAAAGCTCTTGGTTCTGCGTGCGTTTTTGCAAATTCATTATTCATTGCCAATTCAGTGTTTTTAAGCGTTACATTGCTCACCGAGCAACATGTTTTTTGTTGAGCATGAGCAAAATTTGTAATCAAGAGTGAACAAAGTATAATGATATTTTTCATCGGGTTAGTTTGTTAATTGGGGTTATAAAGTAATGGGGGTTGCGGCTTTATGGTATTACGGAAAGCCACAAAACCATATAACCAGAAATCCATTTTAATTTGCTACTGCATGGTGTTTTGCCGACAAATAACGCTCAGCATCCAAAGCGGCCATACAACCGCTACCTGCAGCTGTTACCGCCTGACGGTATATTTTATCCTGTGCATCACCACAGGCAAACACTCCTTCTACATTGGTTTTGGATGAATCAGGTTGGGTAATAATATACCCGGTTTCGTCCATGGTGATATAATCTTTAAAAATATCCGTATTCGGCTTGTGTCCGATGGCCACAAAAAAACCTTGAATGGCAATTTCGCGTTTTTCACCCGTTTTAACATTTTTAACACGTACCCCATCTACTTTGGTATCACCCAAAATTTCATCTGTTTCGCTGTTAAACAATACTTCAATATTGGGTGTATTCTCCACACGGTGTTGCATCGCTTTGCTTGCTCTGAACTCATCCCTGCGCACGATCATGTATACCTTGTTGCATATTTTAGCCAGGTATGAAGCCTCTTCTGCAGCCGTATCACCGGCCCCAACGATCGCTACATCTTTGCCACGGAAAAAGAATCCATCGCAAACAGCACAAGCCGAAACTCCGTAACCGTTCAATCTTTCCTCAGAAGGAAGTCCCAACCATTTGGCCGATGCTCCGGTAGAGATAATAACGGTTTCTGCCAAAACTTCATGTGTTTCGTCCACAATCACTTTATAAGGAGCCTTTCCGCTAAAATCAACTTTGGTAACCATGCCATAACGAATATCAGCACCCAAACGTTCTGCTTGCTTGCGGAAGTTTTCCATCATTTCGGGGCCCATAATTCCATCCGGGTATCCGGGATAGTTCTCAACATCAGTTGTAATGGTTAATTGTCCGCCTGGCTGCATTCCTGCATATACTACTGGTTTCATATCGGCACGGGCTGCATAAATGGCTGCTGTATAACCTGCCGGACCGCTTCCAATGATCAGGCACTCAATTTTTTCGGGTGTATTCGACATATTGTGTTCTTATTTTTTCTGGTTGTAAAAATATTTATTTGATGGGTAACAGTTGTTCAATAGTTATAAACACATCTGGAACCATTTTGATTTTATTTCAATGATAAAGCCAATAAATAAACCTGTCATATGATTTTATGCATAAAAAAAGCGCTCCGCAATGCTGCGGGGCGCTTTACTGTGGTCTTGTAGGTTCTCTGACTACCTTACTCTAATTGTTGATTTTATTAATGTCTTCAAAAACAGGGTGTACTATAGGTGTACCAATATTTTAAATACTTCTAAAATAAAGATTAATTGCAAAGAACTCACTTTTAAGGTATAAGGTATTTTACAAAAACTCTACATTTTTGTGTAATGATTAAACAATTTTGTAAAAGAACCTGACACTTTTGTGAATTTAACAAAGTTGGCTTGCTCATAAAGCTCTAGTAATGAAACGATTTGGATAAGCTAGATCAACCAAATTAAACATAAGCCGCAATGTGTCTGCAGTTGGGTTTTATCTTGAATGAATCACATTATATTGGTTTGATATTATATTTGACACAATAGAAAGAAAAGCTATGGCAATGCAAATCCCTAAAAAAAAAGAATCAGGACATTACACATTCGACTCGAACAAACTTGTTGTCATTGGTGCTAATGGAGCAGGAAAGACAAGGTTTGGACATGCAATTACAAAAAATAATCCTAATGCTCTTTTGATTTCAGCTCAAAAATCTTTAGTTATTCCCATGAACTTTTCTTTGCAATCTATGGAGCAAGCAGAGAAAAATCTATTTGAAGGTGCAGTAGTTGAAAAGGCAAGAGGTTCTCGCACTCAAAGGAATCAACAAACACCCATAGACCCAATAACTGATTATGAACAATTGCTAACTCTGCTTTTCTCACAAGAGGCTGTAATCTCAAAAAAATTTAGGAAAGATTCTCAAATTATACCTCAGGAGCAGGTGCCAGAGTCATACTTGGATTCAGTTAAAAGAATATGGGAGTCAGTAATAACTCACAGAGAGCTTGACCTTTCTGATTTATCGGTTAATGTGTCTGGCTATTCAGGTAAGGAAATGAGTGACGGGGAAAGACTGATTTTTTATATAATTGGTCAAGTAGTTTGTGCTAAAGAGAATCAAATAATAATTATTGACGAACCAGAAAACCACCTGCATAAGTCTGTGGTAAAAAAAATGTATGATCAATTAGAAGTTTTGAGGCCAGACTGCAAATTTATTTATTTGACTCACGATATAGATTTTGCATTTACAAGGATTTCTGCGAATAAAATTTGGATCAAGTCTTACTCAGATGAAATTTGGGATTATGAAATTTTGAATGATAATATGCCTATTCCTGAACAGTTATATTTAGAGGTTTTAGGAAGTCGAAAACCTATTATCTTTATAGAGGGGGATGATAGTAGTATTGATTACAAGCTATATGAAAGGGTTTATCAAGAATATTTGATAAAACCATTAGGAGGTTGCGAGAAGGTTATTCAATCAGTAAAAGCATTTAATGAACAAAGGGAATTTCATAATATTGAATCATATGGGATTATTGATAGAGACAGAAGAACCGATGTCGATGTTCAAGCTCTAAATTCA
Source organism: Chitinophaga pinensis (assembly GCA_943369665.1). GTDB lineage: Bacteria > Bacteroidota > Bacteroidia > UKL13-3 > UKL13-3 > UKL13-3. The sequence continues at coordinate 27,558 of CALRNX020000016.1, read as the reverse complement.
AAGAATATTTGGGTTTTGGATGTCGCTGAGGTCGAGAACTTGTTTCTCATAGAAGAAGTAGTTAATGCAGTGGCTTTACATATGGACAAAGATGCGAACACTGTCTTCGAGGAAGTAAAACGAAATATAGTTAATTTTTTCAAAGATGAAATTGAATCTCAAATCATTGACCATTATAAAGAGGTGATAAAGAAAAGCTATCGAAATGTAGGTAATTTTATATCTAAGAATATTGATGAAGCAATCACTGAAATGGAATACGCTTATAGCTCGTTAAACAAAAGACAGCTTTATGAGAATATTAAAGTAGAGTTTGAAAGTGTAATTCAAACAAATGATTATATTTCAACGATCAGAAACTTTAATCTGAAAAATGCTTTGATTCCTAATTCTAAGGTATGTGAATTGACTGGCATCAAGAATAGGGACGAGTATCAAAGTATAGTATTGACACTCTTAAAACGAGATGAAAATTTGTGTAAAGCAATAAGAACAAAAGTGAAAGCCGGGATGCCAGCTATGGCCTAAAGAACTCCGCTCCACTGAATTTTTACTTATTGAAACAGTGCAGAGCAAAAGCATTGAAAATCTGAAAACCCAGCTTATTACGGCACGTTTTTCACCTAAAAAGATACTCGGTTATTGAAGAAATATAATCACAATCGTTCAACCTTTTTTTGAAACCTAAAACCCTTTTTCACTTCTTAATACGCGTTGTATTTCAGTTGAAATTGCTTCTTCTGACAAATTAAATTTTTCGCGCACTAAAGTAGAAACTTGTGATTCATTAAATCCTTGAGTCAAAAGTTGACGAATTTGTCTTCTTATCTCACTACTAGTCGTATAACTTGCCGCTCTATATTCAAATTTAGGTTTATCAATTTGTACTACTTCAGTTGTCGATTCTATTGTTCTGAGTCTTTTATCCAATGTTCTTACTGTAGAAAGCACCTCCAATATAATTTCATTTTCATTACGTTCCTCTTTCACATCAACTGCAGGAGTCGTATTAATAATCCTAGCAAATTCCTGTTCAAATTGCGGCCAATAGGTTTCGAAGACTCTAAGTAGTACGCTATCACTCAATGAGTTTTCTTTCAAATTAAGATTGATAGTCCTGACCAACTCTCTAATGCTTTCCTTCACTGGAAATGTATGATTAAACTGTGCAAGTGGATTCTCTAAATCTGTGGGTTGAAGATCTATTAAGAAAGTACACACTCTATTTGAGGTTAATCCTTTAGCTAAAGCTCCGGATTCAAACAATATCCAAGGTTTATTCTTATTTTCCATTGTTAAACAAACAATACCAATACTTGTGTTTGCTAGTTGATCAGCAATTTCGGGAAACCACAAGGCGCCTCTGTCTATATCTTTTGAAGACATCCATGGATTTACCGATTGAATAACACATTGAATCCAATCATCTAATAGCTCTGCTACTTTTTTACTTCGGTCCCCTGACCAACTAATAAATACTTTCATAGGTTTTATTTTACAATACGATAAATAATTCTTCAGCAATGTAATATATTTTTCAGTGCACAGTCCTCATGCAACTAGTTAAAAACTCGGTGTAGTGGGTGTACTTTAGGTGTAGTAACGAGCGATAATCTCTAAACCCAAAAAACATTAAACATTATATATCAACTACTTATAAAACTCTATAAAAGAGCAAAATCAGTAGATTTTGACTGTTAGTGGTCTTGCATTTGCCAATATAAGCAATTGATTATCAGAAATAAAAAAGCCCCCGAATGTTTATTCGAGGGCTAAAACTGTGGTCTTGTAGGGATTCGAACCCCAAACCTTCTCATCCGTAGTGAGATGCTCTATCCAATTGAGCTACAAAACCATTCTTATTGGGGTGGCAAAGATAAAAATAGTTTCTATTTGTGAAACCTTTTAGCTAAAAATATTTTTAAAGGGCATAAAAAATGCCGGAATACCAATGTATTCCAGCATTTTAATTTTATTGATTAACCGTTACGATTAGTGGCTAACGGTGAACTTACCCGATTTTACTAAACTTCCGCTGGCATCTTTTACCTGGTAGAAATACACTCCGTTGTTGTAATTGCTTACATCAAAACGAGCTTCTCCCATTGTAACAGGTGATGTGCTCACCAATTTACCTGTAATATCCATTACTTCAATTGAAGCATCTGATGATTTCATGGTAATGGTAAAATAGGTATTAGCCGGGTTAGGGAATGCTTTTACTGAATTGGCCAAAGCCAACAATTCTGAAACTGCCGTTGTATTTACTTTTAGCACAATACTTTGACAATCTCCATCATTTACGGTATTGGTATCAACCGTTGTGTCTTTAAAGCTTAATACTACACAAAACAAAGCTGGTTCGATATCTTCTTCAAAAGTAAAAGAGTATCCTCCACCTTGTGGACCAAGAATAATCGAATCACCGGGGCCAAGTTTCACCGATCCAACCATTGTAGGAAATGCCAACTGACCACCTTGAACGATAATACCCGATGCAATACTGAATGTATCCAGGCTTGTGATCGTATCCATTCCTTCATTCTTAACGCTGAATGCTACTTGAAATGGTTTACCCGAATTGATTTCCTTGTCTGCAACAGGCAAAATAATTCTTAAGCTTGCATCTTTCTGTGCAAATGAGGCTAAACCTGATAAAATACAAATTGATAGTAATAGTTTTTTCATTTAGTTAATTGATTAGTTTTTTTTGAGACGCCAAATATAGGCATTTGGTTGCTTCTGCAAAAATATTTAGTCTGTGTGGAAATGATTCCAGATAAGTTGAGCCTTTGATTTACCTACGATTTCCGATAACAGAGCGAGATCGGATTCTTTTATTCTTTTCACTGATTTCAATTCTTTGAGCAGCATTTTTTGCGTTTCCTCTCCTATTCCTTTAATATCATCCAGTTCCGATCGCATGGTTCCTTTGCTTCTGCGGTTACGGTGATGTGTAATGCCAAAACGATGGGCTTCGTCACGCAATTGTTGGATAATTTTTAAGGTTTCTGATTTCTTATCAATATACAAAGGCAATTCATCTTCAGGATAATAGAGTTCTTCCAATCTTTTGGCAATACCCAAAATGGGAATTTTTCCATACAAGCCGAGTTCGCGCAGGCTTTCGATAGCTGAACTCAATTGACCTTTACCTCCATCTACAATGATGAGGTTGGGCAATGGCTGTTTTTCTTCCAACACACGTTTATACCTCCGGTGTATCACTTCCCGCATGGTTGCAAAATCATTTGGACCAACTACGGTTTGCACATTAAAATGTCGGTAATCTTTTTTGCTCGGCTTGGCATCTTTAAACACCACCATTGCCGAAACAGGAAAGTTCCCCTGAATATTGGAGTTATCAAAACACTCAATATGACGAGGCCATTCGGTCAACCGCAAATCGTTCATCATTTGGGTCAATACCCGGTCTGTTTTTAACTCCGGATTGAGTTTTTCGTATTGCGACAATCGTTCCTTTTTGTAATACAAAGCATTTTTGAACGATAGGTCGAGCAGCTTTTTTTTATCGCCAGCCTTTGGAACGGTGAACGTGATTTGATCATCTTCCAACTCCAATACGAATGGTAAGATCATTTCGCGTGATGTACTTTTGTATTGCTCTCTTACTTCACCAATGGCAAACTCCAATAACTCTTCATTGGTTTCATCCATTTTCTTTTTCAGCTCAAACGTTTGCGTTTGGATCACCATTCCGTTCGATACTTTAAGGTAATTGACAAAGGCAAATTTATCATCGCTCACGATGCTAAACACATCCACATCATTTGGAATGGAGGTTACGATGGTTGATTTGCTTTGATAGTTTTCCAATACTTCCAGTTTTCGTTTGTATTGTGCTGCATCTTCAAAGCGCAATTCATTTGCAGCCTGCTTCATCATCGTTTTCAGTTGGTTCACCACCACCGAAATATTGCCCCGCAAAATACTTTTGATCTCTTTGATCGATTGGTTATAATCTTCCTCCGATTGCAGGGCTATACAAGGCGCTTTGCAGTTCCCTATCTGGAGTTCCATGCAGGCTTTAAACTTTCCTTCCCTGATATTGCTTTCCGACAATACCAAATTGCAGTTTCGTGTTGGGTACAACACTTTGATCGTATCCAAAATGGTGTGCATCATTGTTCCCGAAGCATATGGCCCGAAATAATCGGAACCATCACGAACAAAAGTGCGTGTTGTAAAAATCCGGGGAAATCGCTCTCGCTTAATGCAGATCCAAGGATAGGTTTTATCGTCTTTGAGGCTGATATTAAACCGAGGCTGAAATTTTTTGATCAAAGAGTTCTCAAGCAACAACGCATCAATTTCCGAATCAACCAACGTAAACTGGATATCGGCAATTTTACTCACCAATACGGCCGTTTTGCGGTTATCAGCATGTTGTTTGGTAAAATAAGATGATACACGCTTCTTGAGTTTTTTGGCTTTCCCAATATACATCAACGTACCTTCCGAGTCATAGTATTTATAAATTCCCGGAGTATCGGGAAGACTGCTGATAATACGTTTGAGATGCTCTGTATGCATGCCGCAAAATAAGCGGAAGACGCTACATAAAAAAAGTCTTTGCGGCCATTAAACCGCAAAGACTGTTAAAACCATTTATTGCAGCCTGAAAAATATTGGCAACCTTAATTTCACAGCCACTGCCTTTCCGTTTTGCATGCCGGTATTCCATTTGGGCATGGCCCTGATCACCCTTAATGCTTCTTCATCGCATCCAAAACCCAGACCTTTTTCAATTTTGAGCATATCAATGGACCCATCCGTTTGGATAACAAAAGAAACGATGACACGGCCTTCAATCCCGTTTTCCATTGCTTGTGGTGGATATTGAATCTGTTTGGCCAGGTAGCTAAACAAAGCTTCTTCCCCACCCGGGTACAATGGCATTTGTGAAGCAAACTCCACAAATGCTGGTGCAGGTGGTGTTACTATTGGTGGCGCTATCCCGGGTAAGCCGGTTTGCCCTGTTTGAGGTTCACCGGTACCGGTGGCGGGCCCTCCTCCCGAAGTTGGTGTAACAGGAGTCACCGGAGTAGTAGGTGTCGAAGCCAAAGCATTTCTAACAATGCGAAATGTTTCTGACTGCCCACCCTGAGTTGCAGCTGTTTGCTGTGGAAGCTCAATTTCAATTGTTGTGAATCTTGTTTCTGTTGTGCTGGGTTGTGTGATCAGTTCAACAATGGGCGGAATATCACGCCTAAACAGCGAAGCCATTGATCCAGCGATCACAATGAACAACATAACCATTAATGAAGAACCCAGGGCTTTCAGCATATTGCTGTCGTAGGATTTGCGCAATACATAAGCGCCATACTGTTTGTTCCGGTTTTCAAACACAACCTCATCCAGGTTGTCTTTGGCAAATAAAAAAAGGTTCATGGGTGTTTGTATTTTTTAAGATAACTACACATATAAACCTTTTGGTATGCTCGACTCAATAAGGTTACAAAATGATTACAATCATCCGCGAAAGCAAATATTCCTCACACAGCCAGCTTTTTCACTTTTTTCCCATCGATGATATGTTTTTTGACAATATGCTCAACGTCTTTCACTTTTACATTCCCATAATAGGTCCCTTCGGGGTAAATAACCAAAGCCGGTCCATCCGAACAAGCATCTAGGCAGCCTGCGCGTTGTGCTCTCACCTCTCCCCGAAGCCCTTTTTCTTTAAGCACTTCTCTGAATCTGGCTACCAATTCGAGGCCCTTTTCCTCACTGCAACAGTGTTTTCCTTTGCCCTTGTGGTTGGTACACACAAAAATATGATGTTCGAATTTCATGCCTCAAAAGTAACCAAACTTTGTGATTGATGTCCTTTATCTGTTCTTTCACCTAAAAAAATAGCATCCTAGTTTTATTTTTCACTACTTTCGGACATTAAACTAATATTAAAAATTGAAATCGCGTCTTCCCCTTATACTGATATTTATTTTCTGTTTTTCCTGCATCGAAAACGCTTTTGGCCAACAAGAAACGATCATTAAAGGCCGTGTGATGGAAAAGGGCAAGCCCGAGTCGTTGCCTTTTGTGAGTATATACATGAAAGGAACCCAAAAGGGAACCAACAGTGATTTTGAAGGAAACTATCTCTTAAAAGTTACGACCAATTCCGATAGCATTGTGTTTAGTTATGTAGGTTACAAAACGGTTACCAAAAAAATCATCATCGGGCAAACCCAAACACTGAATATCCAACTTGAACCCGATAGCAAATTGTTTGGAGATGTAATTGTTGTAGCGGGCGAGAATCCGGCATTGCGCATTATTAAAAAAGCTGCGCAAAACAAATACAAAAACGATCAGAACTCCTTAACCTGTTTCGATTTTGACAGCTATACCAAAATAGATATAGCGATGAACAATATTACAGAGAAGACCAAAAACAACAAACTGTTCAAACCGCTCAAAAGTTTATTTGACACAGCCAACCAGATCCGCAATGAAGAGGGAAAATATATTCTTCCAATTTTCATCAGCGAAACATATTCACACTTTTACCAAAGCAATAAACCCGCCCTTACCAAGGAAGTGATCAAAGCCAGCGATATTAACGGCTTTTTGGCCGAGCAGGGAAGTTATGTATTGGATGTATTAGGTTCGAGTGTATTGGAGTTTAACTTCAATCAAAACTGGGTGGGCGTGTTGGCCAAACAGTTTTTATCGCCCATTGCCGATGGTGGAAGTGCTTATTATATCTATACACTTACCGATTCGGTAGAGATCGATGGATACAAATGTTATAAGATCAAACTTAATTTAAGACGCGAAGAAGACCTTGGTTTTTTGGGCACCATTTGGATCACCGATTCATCCTACGCACTCAAACGTGTGGATCTGGAACTGGCACCTTCGGCCAATATGAACTTTGTGGAGCGCCTTAAAATACAGCAGGAAATGGTAGAGACTCCAAGCGGCAAATGGCTTCCGGCCAAAACGCGTGGTATTTTGGACCTGGCCCAGCTCACCGAAAACTCAAGCAGTTTTATTGCCAAAATGTATCGTTCCAATACCAATTTTGTGGTCAACGATGTGAAGCCTCCAACATTTTACGACATGCTGATTGAGCGTGATGAAAACATGCTTAACCGCGATTCGGCTTATTGGGACTCGGTACGTACCGAACCTTTTTCGGTAACCGAACAGCAAATGATCAATATGATCGATTCGGTTAAAAATGTTCCCGTGGTCAAAACCTACCTCGACATCATACAAATGTTTGCCGAAGGATACTATACAAAGCACCATTCGAAAATTGATTTTGGTCCCAATATCTTAATTGTAGGGTATGATGAAGTGGAACATTGGCGTGTACGCGTTGGGTTTAAAACCAATAACAGGTTTTCAAAAGATTGGTGCCTGAGAGCTTACACGGCTTATGGTTTTAATGACGAAAAATGGAAATTTGGTGCCGGTGTGACAAGGGTGCTAAGCCACGCCCGATGGACAACACTGAGTGCTTACTATAAACAAGACTATGAAGTAATGGGTGTTTTGGATGCAACCAATGTGCAACTTCACAATACCCCGGCAAGTAATTTATTTACGTCATTCAGTTTTTTCTCTGCTAATGCACGCTTAAACGCAACAGTTGATTACAGGTTGCAATTGCTGACGAATCCCAGACGTAACTTTACGTTTAAAGTAACCTTGCAAAACACGTATTATAATCCGGTAGGTAGTTTTGTGTTTGCCTATAAACTCGACCCTAGCAAACCCGCCTCACCTGATAATGCAAAAAATGATTTTACCTACACAGCAGGAACCTTTGAGGCAAGGTTTGCCTATAAAGAAGTAATGGTTGTGCGTGGTATGGACAGAATTAAAATGGTGAGTTCGAAAGCTCCTGTGCTTACTTTTCTTTACAGCAATGGAATGAAAGGTGTTTTAAATGGTGATTTTGGCTTTCAAAAAGTACAGCTCAATATTGAACAACATTTGGTAACTGGAATTTTCGGAACAGGTGATTTTAGTATTACCGGTGGTCGCGTTTTTGGAACCTTACCCTACCCTTTGCTTGAAGTACCGCGAGGAAGCGCTACATTTATTTACAGCGACCAAAACTACAGTTTAATGAACCTGTATGAATTTGCAGCCGATGAATATTACTCATTCAGGTATGTTCAAAAATTTGAAGGTTTATTTTTTAACCGCATACCGCTGCTTAATAAATGGAAGCTTCGCAATTTTGGGGTTGTTAAAACTACCTATGGACGTTTATCACAGGCAAACAGGGAATTGTTCTCCCCTGTGGATGAACAAGGCAGACTTTTTTCACCTGTCAATGAATTTAAGAATGATCCTTATGTAGAGGTCGGTTTTGGTATCGAAAATATTTTCAGATTGGTCAGAGTGGGTTACTTCCAGCGTTTAACCTATTTGGATAATGTAAACGTAAGTAAATGGGGTATCAATATCGGGTTTGAATTCCAGTTCTAGAAAAGAAATACCTGGAGGAGTGAATGGAATAAAGAGTAAATAATCAACAATGAATGTTTTGTTGCCTATGTTTTTTATCGTCTGCTTCTTACTTTAGCACCATGAAATTATTACGCATTCTTTTCATCATTATTCTTTTTAGCAAATCGGCTGTTTGTTTTGCACAGCATGATAAACCATACAGAAGCCCTTACCGTTTGGTTCTATACGTAGACAGCACACGTTATTATGGACAGGAACTCGACTCCACACCTTACTTTGGCAGCAATAATTTACTCCAACTGTACACAGGCGAATTGCTTTTTGTAGAAGTGGAACTGAACAAGAAACAGATTGTATCCATGAAAGTTGTGGACACCATCGTAAACCCAGCCAAGACCTTAATTATTGAAGCCGAGCAAAAAGCCAATATCAGTAAAAGCGAATTGATCTATCTGAAAATAAGCAATCCGTTCAAACATACCCTTTCCTATAAAGCCGAATTGTTTTATGCCGGGGCTGAAGATTGGGTTGAAGCTCCTGTTCAAAAAATAAAAGGTGGTAAAACAATCACCGAAAGTTGGAAGGACAATATAGTGGTGAGCTTTTTATTGTCCGACTGGAAATTTGAATAAGCAAAACAAAAGCCCGAACATCTATACGAAGCCGGGCTTTGTTGTTCGCGAAAACAATTAACAACACAATAAATGCTGCCAATATTTTGAGGGATTAGTTGCTTGCCAGCAATTCACTTTGGTTTTGCAATACAAACATTTCAATTTGCATAAAATATAACAGTGTCGTAGCTATCGACTCATCGTTTGCTACATCAAACACCGATTGAACAGGTATCGCATGTTTCCTTCCTGCCAATGATTCGTTGTACTTATTTACCAAAAACCGTAACTCATTCAGTTTAGGTCGTAACGATTGCTCGCCTGAAAAATAATGTTTCACACTTCCATCCATTAATAAATTGGGCCTGCATCCGTTGTCTGCGGTTAATGACTTGCAACCTGTTTCTGCCAGTAAAATATTTCCTTTGAGCTCCTCACATAACCGTGTGATCTGTTTTGATAATGAATCCGATGCTGTTGAATCGGGGGCAAACCGACTCACCATTTGCAATTGATGTTGTACGATCAATTCACTCCTCAACAGTTGATTGGTAATGGATTGTTGGTAAAACTCAGTAGCTTTGGGCGAACGGGCTAAAGTTAAGAACAGGCTACAACCTGCAATGATCAAAACAGACGAGATCACCGTGTTCACTTTATTATCCGGGTTGCGAATGCCGGTGATAAAATAAATGGGCAGGAACAACAGCATCATAATACTAACAGCGATCAATCCCAGCATATTGGCTCCGGGCCAATGCATTATTTTAAACAAAATAGAGCTGCTAATACTTATGCACACAAGCGAACTCAATCCAATAAGGACTTTATCTCTTGTTTCTTTTTGTTCCCGAATCCTGAGTGTAAAATACAAAGGCAGGAAAATAAAACTCAGCGAAGCAATACCCGAAAGCAGCAGAACTCCAGCTCCCGGCCAGTAGTTAAACTTAAATAAGATCCCAAAACTGAGCAATACGGCCGATACAATGCCGCTGCCTATCATTAACTTTTTCATGGTATAATAGTTTTTAAAGGTGAGCAGAGATTGTGTTTCTTCTTCCAGTTCATGCAATCGCTCTTTGTAAAACCTGCGAATGGTGGTTTGGTAGAATTGCTCGAAGTCTCCGTTTTCTTCGAGCTCTTGCTCTATGATACAGCATACATGATCCAGGAGGTTATACTGCAGGTCCTCCAACTCCACGCCATTACGTCTAATATCGTTGAGTATGAATTCTATCTGTTGTTCACTGAGCAAATACATTTATGCCTGTATAGGTTTAATGTCCAATAAAAATCTGAGGGTTTCCATAAAATCAGCCAGTTCCGAAATACGTTCCTTGGTATGGTTCTTCCCTGCTGTGCTCAATGTATAATACTTGCGCACGCGTTTACCTATATACTCTGTTTCGGTGGTTAAGATGCCCTCCGCTTCCAATGCATGCAACGAAGGATACAATGCTCCCTCCGTTAACTGTATCTTGCCTTTGGTGAGTTCCTTTACTGTTTGTGTGATCTCATATCCATACATCCGTTTATTGTCTTTCAACAATTTCAGAATAATGGTTTTAAGCGTTCCTTTAATTAACTCCGATGAATAGATCATGTCCTATTTTATTTAAATACCTAACGCAATAATACATTGTTTTCTTATGTATTGTAGTCAGATGTATAAAAACCACCTGATATCATTGATAAACAGGCTATTATTTTTCTGATTAAACTAAAAGGTAAGGATATCTAAACAAACCATATCTATCGAAAATAGATATTGCATTTGGTGTTAATGGTAATTAAAATGTACTGTTTAAAACAACGGTTTCACTTCCATCAAAGCCGAATCGTAGGGTTTCAACATGGGCAACAGATCCGTGATATCCGCATCCGGATTGAGCCATTGTTTGGCGTATTGTTCTTCCAATATCACCGGCATGCGTTGGTAGCCTACTTCATCCTGCATCAGGCTGTTTGGCCAGCAGGTGATCACACAACAACCTAAATTTCCGGTTACAAAATCTTCATCAACGATGGCCGCTAAAAAGAACTGATCGACACCCTTCAATGAAACATCATAAGGTTTCTTCAAACGTTTACCCGCAGGTCCTTCCACAAACGAAGTAACGGGGATCAATGCACGTTGCGCATAAAAACCTTCCATGGCAAACCCATTTTGGTGGATGCCCATCTCTCCGCTATAATTCAGTGCGTTCTCTTTGTTAAACGTTCCCTCTGCCCTTGCATTGAGCATTAAGCGTTCTCCGGTATTGGTGCGTTTGTTAAACCCATAAGGCATTTCAACAACATCAGCACCTTCCGCCAGGATCACGGACGTTTTTTTACCCAAACTCACCGGCCTTTTGGGGGCAGCGTTCTCCGTAACTTTAGGTGTAATAAAAGAAAGTGTATTCTCAGGTTTGAGGTGTTGGTAAAAGCGTTCGCACATGTGGCGAAGGTAATCAAAATATAACGCGAATTGCGGAGTGAGCAAAAATGCTGAATAAATACCATGAAGAACACACCGTAACTATCCCATCTCGGATTTTGTTTAGTAGTTTGGGATATTGCTTCCTCTAATAAATAACCAATCTTGCCGACACAACAGATTCTCCTTGTCGAACCATTACATGGTAAGCTCCGGGCGGCAATATCGAAAGATCAGCTTTACTTCCAGTGAGCGATTGTTTCACAACCGTTTCCCCCCACATATTCACAGCCTCTATCACCACAGCTCCTTCAAAAGGATGAAAAACAGTCACTTCGCCATGAGTTGGATTCGGTTGGATCACCAATGCTTTTCCCTCCTTGTTTTCCGGGTAGGTTATGGCAATGGTTGAAAACGAAACCGCACCATTATAATCAGTTTGGCGAATCCGGAAATAAAGTACCTGAGTTTGCTCTGTTTCATTAAGTATTTGTTGATATTGGTAGTTGAGCAACCTGTTACTATTGCTTCCTTTGGATGGAATCGGTTTTGACATATTCCAGGTTTGAAGATCACCTGAATATTCGACCTGAAAGTGCTTGTTGTTGTATTCAGAAGCAGTTGTCCATTTCACGTCCACCATCCCTGAATTCCGATCGATTTTAACAGATTTCCAGGTAACAGGAAGTGTGGTTGCGGGCGAAGCCTGAACTCCGGAACCGTAAACCGTTTGGATCCCTGCGCCATTGTTTTCATATACCGTAAAAATATAGGTTGTATTGGCCATCAAACCTGTAACCGTTACACTATTTCCTGTACCGCTATAAACCACATAATTATTGGCTCCTGTTGTATTCCCCAAACCATAAACAGCATCTGCGGTGTAGGCAGTGGTTTGCGTGGGTGCCTGAACTGCCGAAGCAGAAGGCCTGCACACAACAATACGCGATGTGCCATTTCCCGATACCCAGTTCAAGGTGATGGATGTATTGCTGATATTTGAACTGGTAACCGAAGAAGCAGTAACTGTAGGTGCAGCAATATTATAGAAACGGGTATTCGAACGTGAGGTGGTTGAACTCGAACTTGTAGAAGCACAAACCGTTGTACTATTATCGGCTTTAAAATACCTGCTCAAACCGGTTGCAACAGTTGAAATATATACTTGCGTATTCCCTGAAGAATAACCGGAATTTCCATTGTTAAAACATGTTTCGGTACTGATATTGGACACGCCATCCCAATATATTGGCGTGGTGAAGGTAAATGTGTTCCATCCCGTAACAGCATTGTAAGCGCTGTTGGTATACACCGATGTTAATCCAGTGACAAAAGTGGAGGGAATAGTGCTTAGGGTAGTTGTGCCCACTTTTACCGTATAGTTGGCAAGCGAACCGGTAACCACCGTTGAAACATTAAAACCAATACTGGTAATAAGCCCTTTTTTTATACCGGCTGCAGTCAACTCTGACGCTGTAAATAAATTTTGGGTTTTATTCCCGCCATAATATCCTCCTAATGGTCCCTGATAACTGGTTGTTGTAACTGAATTGGTTGACACCCCCGTACCCACAACAAAATAACTGCCCGGATTGATACCTAAATGGGTAAAACCGGTAAGCGTTGCCGAACCAGCCGGATTGGTTACTTCAATGGATCCGGATGCCCCGCTGCCTAGCAAAACAGCCATGCGCGTATCTGAAGTAATGGTGTATAATGAAGCAATTCCCCCAACCGTTACCCCGTTTACCGAACTAAAACCTGTTCCGGTGAGAATAACCGAATCAGCCTCGTAGGCTGCCACCGGTGCAAAAGCCGTAAGCGTTGGCGCTACCGGATTTTCAATTTGAATATTGGGAGAAATAGCAAAAAAGATATTACCTACCGACTCAATCACAATACGACAATTGGCACTGAGAACATTAGGTATGGAAACCTGCTCCGAGCCGTCATTAGCCGTTGCACTGGCCAGCGTATATGGGTAGGTCGCTCCCCCATCGGTCGACATCAAAATATTCACCTGCGTGCAATTTACAGGACTGGTATTTGTTCCACTAACCGCCCAAATAACCGAAGACGTTAATCCCGGTGCATATGTCAATGCCCCTGAATACGCAAAAGGTGCAGCACCCGAGAAAGTAACTGTTGTATAATTGGCATCATAGGTTACTCCTCCTCCATTTACATTATTGTCCCTAACGGTAAAACGAAATTTTGCAGTTTGTGCTGCTGTTGGCAGGATCTCTCCCACCGGAGTTATTCCACTTAATAAGCTGCTGTAACTTGGAATAATTCTCGAAGGATTGGTGGTTGGAGTATAATCTCTGAACCTTGGTCCCGGATTAGCGGGTGTGTTTGGAGCCGATGATGCTCCCAGGTCAAACTGCTCCCAATAATACGTAACCGGATCTCCATCCGGGTCGCTTCCGGCTCCTGTCAGTACAAAAGGAGTTCCCACCGGTATGGTGTAAGCTGTTCCTGCCACAGTTGCTGTTGGAGGATTGTTTCCCGAAGCCGTTATCACAGCACAACCGGTTGCGCCTGTTGCACCTGTTGTGATATTGGTGATAATTTCATCGAAACTCACCGTGTGAAAATAAGCATCACTATTGGATTGAGTATTTTGCGGACTGCAAATACCGGCATAAGCCATAATGGTTGTTCCGCTTCCGGGTTCATAGGCTGTAGTGGCATTCCTGTTTCCACTGCATGAACCGGTATTTCCGTTAAATGTATGATTTCCGCCAAACTGGTGCCCCATTTCATGCGCCACATAATCAATATCAAATGGATCGCCAACAGGAGAAGATGAACCTGTTACCCCACCTGCCTTATTGCCGGATGCACATACCGAGGCCAGGTAAGCCACACCTCCACCGCCCGTACTAAACACGTGGCCGATATCATAATTGGCCGAACCGATCACACTGGTGAGCGTTGTTTGATTTTCGCCCAGCATTGTTCCCCCGTTGGAATTTGTATACGGATCGGTTGACGCGTTTAAGTAAATGATGGATGTATTATTGGCAACAAGGTTAAAACTTACACCAAGTTCCGTGCGGTAAACTCCGGTTACCCTGTTCAACGTAGTGATGATGGCACTCAACACACCGGAGGTGGTTCCTCCATGAAAAGTTGAATATTCACCTGTGGTGGCGATGGCAATACGGTAGGTATACAATTGTGTTCCGTTCGATCTGTTAGCGGTCGACATTGTTTGTCTTGAGGGCATTGTGGGAGGTAAAACAGTTCCCTGTTTTTTCAAGCCTTCACCGGGATCGCCCTGCATCACGTTCGTTTCCTCAAAAACTTTATCTGTGGTAAAATCACTTTTATAGTAGGATTGGTATAATGCAGTTGATGTTTTGACAAAAGGATCAATGAACCATGATCCGGAAGGTGTCATGATCATTGCATGAAAACCTTTTTCGGTAAAATCCAGTCGTCCACTTGCATACACATCGTCAATACCTTTGCAAGAGAATGTTTGTATCTGGGGAAAACGTTCCGCCAAGGGTTTTTCCATTACCGGAGAGTTCCATACCCAAAAACGCTGCATTGTGCCATCAGGAGCAGGAAGGATTATCTGTACTTTCTTTTTAATAGCATCACCTGTAAATTCAAGGGGAGCTGTCATCAACACTTTTTTTAGCACGGCCAAATCAGTACTGATCAGTTGGTACTTAACCGCATTGATCTGGCGGTCTTCTTTCTGAAATGCGGGTACGGATGTAACCTTTGTCCATTGCTGGGCTGCTATACTAAACGGCAACAAAAGTACGAAGGCTAATTTTAAGTATATTTTCATAACCCGCGCAATTAACTGAATTTCATCCACAAATAAAATCAGTTTGCTGCTTGTGGTTGTTTGTAAATGACCATTGGTCGGCAGATAGCATTCTTCAGGTGAATTCTTTTGGGATCAAGGGCTATTCTCCTGAACCCCAAACGGCTCCCGAAACCTCTGGACAACAAACTCCAAACACTGAACATTTTTGTGCAAAAAAGGTAGATAACTGCTGAAACGGGTTGCCTAATTTGCTCCTTTAATTAAGCAATACTACATGCTCACCAGACTCATTATTCTCAATTCAAAAGTTTACGGAAAAGCCGAATTAAGGTTGGACGATTGCGATTCGTTGCAATTAGTCGGTCCTAATAATATTGGAAAAAGTACGCTTATTTACGCCCTCAATTTCCTCTTTATTATCGATGGCCAAAAGATGTCTTTCAGCGGAAACCGTAAAGGTGATAAGGAAACCATTCACCATTATTTCCCCAATGCCAATCAAAGTTTTATTGTCTTCGAGGTTTTCAAAAAATCATATTACAGCATTATTGTTAAACGCGATAACGAAAGTAATTTGGAGTATTACCGCTTTGAAAGCGAGTACAAAGAAGAGTTTTTCGTAGATGAAGACAAACGTCTTTTAAAGTTTGAAGAGGTAAAAGAAAAAATAGCCGCTGCAGGACTTGCACTGGAAATGTTTAAAGACAAACGCGAGGTGTTCCAGTTTGTATACCAACGCGGTAAACGTAACAATGCGGTTGTGTGGCTGGATGACAGCGTGAGAAGTGAAGGTATCAGCAATAACTTTTCGCGTATTTACCGCTACCTCATCAATACCAAACTGATTACCAATAAAAACCTGAAAGAGGCTTTAATTATTGCCGATAACCGCGAAAACGAAACCTTAAACTTCTCGCAAAAGAACAAAAAGGATATCAATGACCTGAAACGTGTTAACAACGAAATTCGCAACCTACGTTCGGTTAAAAATGAGTTTGACGAGTTCCGCGAGCTGGTAAGCCAGTACAATGCAAAATCGCGTATCATCAGCGAGTTGTATTATGGTTTCAACAAAAACTATAACCATGCTTTACCAGAATTGCAGGTTCAGTTCCACGATAAAGACAAGGCAATCGGTCGTTTGAACACCGAAATGAATGAAGAGCTTATTCCGCAAAAAGCAGAACTCGACAGGAAGATTGGTGGTAAGGAAGCCGAGATCAATGCCAAGTCGCAATACTTCTCAGAGAAGGAACAGGAGCTGAAAGAAATTGATGCTTACGAACCGGTAAATATCCTCAACCAACAGCTTGCCAATTACGACCAACAACGTAAAGAAATAGAAAGTCGCATTACGATGGCGGAGCTGCAAAAGCTGAGCAGTGCGCAGATCGAGAACAAAATTGAGAACATCAGTTCGCAGGTAGCCCGCATTGAAATGCAGGTAAAAAATTACAGCAATTTGTTGATCAATAAAATTTCGGGATCGGTAGAAAACCGTAAATTATTGAACTCCATTTTAAGCGAACAAGTGAGCAGTTTGCCGGGCGACCAGGTGATGAAGCAAATTCACAAGATCACCCAGGAACTGAATATTTTTGATGGTAAAATCGATATCTCGAAAAACATCGTTATCAAGGATTTCAAAAATGTTGATGAACTTAAAACTGAATTAGCGGCTTTAAAAGAAGAGAAAAACCAACAGGAAGCGTTATTAAAAGTTGTAAAAGACATTGAAAAATCGAGTGCCGAATTAAATGCACTTCAAATCAATATCGAAGGCATCAAGGTTAAACTGGCCCGTATCAAAGCGAAACCGACAATGGTGAAAGCACTTGATAAATTAAAGGCCGATGTAAAAGAATTGATGTCGGAAAAAGAAAAATACGAAACCGAGCAAAAACAAATTGCCAAAACCATTGCCCGTAAAAGCAACGAGTTACGCGATTTGTTGGACGACAAGCAAAAACGCCAGGAACGGATCAACCGGTTGATTGAAATGAAACATGAAATTGACGAGCTTGGATTGGTTGCCGAAGAATTTGAAAGCAACGAACCACTTGATCAATTGTTCAATAAAATTAAACTCAACTGGCAAGACCGCATTACGCTTAAAGCCAATAAAGATCACTTGTTTGAAAAGTTGCGCGACAAATTGCAGAGCACCTTTGCCGATGAAATGGACTTTATTAAATACGTAGAAGAAGAG
Organism: Chitinophaga pinensis; assembly: GCA_943369665.1. Taxonomy (GTDB): domain Bacteria; phylum Bacteroidota; class Bacteroidia; order UKL13-3; family UKL13-3; genus UKL13-3. The sequence continues at coordinate 10,072 of CALRNX020000016.1, read as the reverse complement.
GTTGCGTTGGTTGAAGATAAAGAACGCAGTGTGCAATCGTTATTGGAAAGTATCTCAGCTCAGTTTGCAACACCGGCTTATACCCTACTCAAACGTTACGAAGAGTTCAAGGAATTTATTTACAATAAGTTTAATACCAAACTTTCGCAAACCCGTATTTCGGATATCGAATCGTTGACCATTGAGTTGATCGACAATAAACGTTTGGTGGATGAAGTGCGTAAGATCTCTCAGATCCAGCAGATCAGCGGTCAGCTGATGTTTGAGTTCGATAATAGCGAAAACTTAAAAGTACTCGACCATTATTTGGAAAGCGGGCAAAAAATTGAGTTTGATGATTTGTTTGATATCACCTTACACCTAAGCCGTAAAGGAAGTACCAAACAAGTGGATCTGGGTCAGCAGATTGAAAGTGATGGAACGGATAAGATGATCCGTTTGGTGATCGTGATGAACATCATCAACCGCCTGGCTTTAGCCGATCACGAAAACCGGATCGCATTGTTTATTGACGAGGTTGCAACCATCGATAAACAAAACCGACCTGAGTTGGTGCGTTTCTGTAAAGACCATTTCTTTATCCCGATTTTTGCAGCTCCCGATGCAGTTCCAGGCTTTGGTAAATACTACTTCATTTTCCGCAATGCCGGCAAAATTAATATCAACGAAAAAACCAATGCTGCCTATGGCGAAGTGTTGGATAAAAACTTAAAACTCGAAGTTTAATCCAAGGGAAACATGAGAACAGAACCAAGGACCATACTGAATTTCCTCTCCACCTACTTTGATATCATCAAGGCATTATTTGATGTGCAACAAAAAGATGGATTGGTAAAAAGCGAGGATTTGAACAATATTCTTGCCGAGCACGACCACGATATCCTGAACAAGCTCATTGAGTATAAATTCTTTAAAAAGATCGCGGACGATTACGAGATCCGTCCGGTATACTTTAAACTATTGGAATTTATCCTCAGCGAGTTCAAACCTTTATTGCCCGAAACCATTGAGAAATATGAACATTCCATCACCAACTTGTTCAAAAAGATCAAAGAGGGTATTCACAAGGACCGCAATATTTTATTGCAACGCATTACCGACCTGAACAATGAAGTGCGTGATTTTACAGAGGCTGTAGAGAAAAACACCATCCGTTTGATCAGCGAAACCAAAGAGTTAAAATCGAACGTAGATAAAATAGACTACCGCGAAAAAGTGCGCAAAGCAAGCTTCTGGATCGACTATTATATCACACCGCTCAACACCATTCTAGACGTAAGCAATGCGCATTCGATCACCAACAGGTTATTGGATATTTCGCAATACATCAACGTGAGGCGGTTGAATTTCGAAGATGAATTGGCAAGACAGCAATTTGAAAAGCTGTATACATTTTTGGTGCAAACCAACGATGATATGCTGAAACAGTCGAAGATCCTCACCAACGAATTATTGCCGTTGATTGAGCGTATCCGAAGCGAATCGTTGATCTTAACCGGTTGGATCGAGTTCCTCAAAAACCCGAACAAAACCAAGGATGTACCGTTTATGCCGAAAACCGTAAGGGCTTATGCATTTAACAACAGCATGTATTTTAACGCGTTGGAGTATGTAAACGAATACATCAACAATGTGGAAATTTACCTCGAGGATCCTGAGTTTGGCGCAAGCGATAAATGGATTTTTAACAAAGACCAATACATGACCAAGCTTACGCAAGAGCTGCCGGTGAAAAACTTCTTTGAGTGGGCGGGCAAAACCCTGCAAAGTGAATACAAAACAATTGAAACCGAAAAATTCTTCTCCCTCTCTACCCTGTTGTTCGAAGATTCTATTGACTTAGAGTTTGACGAAAAAGCAGAACGGATGGTGATCAAAACTTCGGATATGAATTTACGCGTACCCAAAATTAACATAAAACGACATGGACTTTCCTAGATATCATAAAGAAATAGTGGGTGATTTGCTGGATGGCAAATTCATCCTGGCCACGGATGCCAAATTTGTAGAGCTTAAAAACAGCACCGATTTTTACGGCAAGTTTTTTAAAGACACATTCGATTTTTACTTAGACATCAAATCGGATTACGCGTATTTGATCAGCGAAGAAACAATGGAAATGCTGAGCCGTGACATTTGTATCTTCATCGGTTTGTTGTGTTATGAATTGGACAAAGAAGGCAAAAACTTCCTGGAAGAAATTCAATATGCAGAATTCGACTTTGATTATATCGACTCGTTGTTCGACAACTCATCATATGTTGATTTGATCCAGAACAATAACCAACTTAAAAACAGCGAAGCCCGCAGGCAGTTCTTCGGAACGCTCAACCGCAGAAATATTATCGATCGCAGCAGCAGCGACAAAAAATTCAGCTTTACCCCTGCTTATAAAGTGTTTATGGATTTCGCGAAAAATTTCGCAAAAGGAAAATTAAGCTCAAGTGAGGCCGAAGTTGTGGAGGAATAGTGTGTTTGATTTGACAACGAAAATGCCCGACCAATTGTGTTGGGCATTTTTGTTTTTGAGAATAATTAAGCGTGATACTAAAATTAATCCATTATTTGAAAACTGACGAAGATTGGTAACTTGCGTAAATAATTAGAAGCTAGGATAAATAATAATTTATGAAACAAGACATTCGTTGGGAGCAGCGCTTCTCTAATTTTGTGAGGGCAATGGATAAGTTACAACAGTCAGTAGACTATATTCAACATAATATTATTGATGAAGACGAGCCTGTTGAGGATGAAGATTTAGGATTAGTTCTAAATGAATTGATTAAAGAGGGGTTAATTCAACGTTTTGAATACACACATGAATTAGCGTGGAATGTAATGAAGGATTACGCAGAATACCAAGGAAACTTTGCCATTGGAGGTAGTCGCGATGCTTCAAAAGAAGCCTTTCAATTACAGCTCATTTCTAATGGAGAGATATGGATGGATATGATCGCTAGCCGAAACAAAACATCGCATACATATAACGAAGCAACTGCTAACGAAATTTATGCAAAAATTCTGAATGAATATTATCCTGCATTTATCAAGTTCAAAGCCGTTCTGGAAGAAAAAAGAAGTGGTAAACAAGAAAGCCTTTTCGAATGATATTAAAGTCAACACTACAAGATATAGGATTAAAAACAGCTGATATTGACAAAATACATCAGGTATTTCGTTCATACCCTGAAATTCAAAAGGCTATCTTATTTGGTTCTCGTGCTAAAGGTAATTTTAAACCCTTTTCTGATATAGATATAACATTGGTCGGAGTTGAATTAAATCTAACCATTCAGCAAAGAATTGAAAATGAATTAGAGGATTTATTGATTCCTTATAAATTTGACCTTTCAATCTTCGATAGAATTGAAAGTGCAGAGCTTGTTGAACATATTAAGAGGGTTGGTAAGGAATTCTATACTATATAAACTTCATGATCTTCTCGCGGTGCTTCATTCCCCAGTTCACCATTGATGTCAGCATTTCATCCAGGGTTTGAGCATACTCGGTAATTTCGTATTCAACGGTAATGGGTTTGCTATTGATAACCGTGCGCGTCACCAGTTGGTTCATCTCCAAATCCTGCAATTCTTTGGATAACATCTTCGCGGCAATTCCATCAACCTCTCGGAGCAAATCCATAAAACGCAGTTTACCTTTAAACCGCAATGTGCCGATAATTTGTAGTTTCCACTTGCCACCCAGCAATTGCAATACATCACGGATGGCCAATTGTTTTTGTTTGTGATCGCCATCGCAAATCGAATGATCGCCCGCAATCATTTGGGGTTTTTCTATTCCTTCTCCTTTCATCATAACACAAACTTAGCCACAAACTCCTTGTCAATCAAATGACTTTCCTTATGGAAACTGGTTTCCTAAAGTAAACGCATACCCAAACTAAACCGGAAGCCCTTGACCTTTGTGCACTAATTTATTCCAAAATGAAAACACAAAAAATAGTTTACTGGTCGGTTACCGGCCTGCTTTCGGCAGGAATGTTGATGAGCGCCATGATGTACTTAAGTAAAAATCCGCAAATTGTAGATGGATTTAAAATACTTGGTTTGCCGATGTATTTTATCTCTTTTTTAGGTTTGGCAAAAGGCCTTGGAGCCATTGCATTACTACAACCCAAATTCGAAAAGATCAAAGAGTGGGCATATGCCGGTTTTGCGTTCACCTTTATCGGAGCTACCTGGTTTCATATTTCTACGCAAACTCCCTTTGCAGGCCCACTCATTGCATTGCTCTTACTGGGCGTTTCCTATTGGTTTCGCAACAAACTAAACATGCGACCTGTTGCTGCATGATAAAAGGCCTGACTTTTAAGTCGGGCTTTTTATTTTTTGGACACTGCCTCTTTTACCCCCCTTTTTTAACTTCAAAATGCGCCTCATTTTATTTCTCCAAAAACCTAAAGACCGTTGAAAAGAAAGACTTAACAGAAATTTGAAATCACAAAATATTTTTTACCCCATAATCAACATGTGTCCGTGCATAACAATTCCTTAACCTGTCTCGCCCTTTTTTAGCAACGGTTTCGCCCATTATTCACAGATGCTGTGAATTACTTTCAAAGATTGCGAACCTACCATTCAGTATTATTGTTCAGGTTCTTTTCGGAGAAAGTTGACAGGTTGATTGAGTTGAAATGTTTAGTGATTTTATCACTTAGTGACGGTAAAACATCAAACACCAAACCTCAAACGATGAACAATGATCCATGAACCATAAACCAATACAGAAGACAAATACAAAGATGCAAGACTCGACCGAACTTTTACTCCGTGAAAACAAAGAACGCTTTGTTATTTTACCCATTAATTATCCTCGAATTTGGGAAATGTACAAAAAGCATGAAGCTAGTTTTTGGACGGCCGAGGAAATTGATTTAAGTGATGACCTGAAAGATTGGGCTAACTTAAATGATGGCGAGCGTCATTTCATCTCTCATATCCTGGCCTTTTTTGCAGCAAGCGATGGTATTGTAAACGAAAACCTGGCTGTAAACTTTATGAGTGAAGTGCAGTTGCCTGAAGCACGTTGCTTTTATGGTTTCCAGATCATGATGGAAAACATCCACTCAGAAACCTATGCCTTGCTGATCGATACGTATATCAAAGACAATGCAACCAAAAACCATTTGTTCCATGCCATCGATACGGTTCCGGCCGTGAAGAAAAAAGCAGAATGGGCGTTGCGTTGGATTGAAAACGGAACTTTTGCCGAGCGATTGGTGGCTTTTGCAGCCATCGAAGGAATTTTCTTCAGCGGAAGTTTCTGCTCCATCTTTTGGTTGAAAAAACGTGGCTTGATGCCGGGCTTAACATTCAGCAATGAATTGATCAGCCGCGATGAGGGATTACACTGTGAGTTTGCCTGCTTATTATACAGCATGCTGTCAAACAAGTTGACACAGGAGCAGGTTCACGCCATTATCCGCGATGCGGTAAGCATCGAAAAAGAATTTATCAGCGAAGCATTGCCGGTGGCATTGATCGGGATGAACGCTACATTGATGCAACAGTATATCGAGTTTGTAGCCGACAGGTGGTTGGCCGAACTTGGATATGCTAAAATATACAACGCAACCAATCCGTTTGACTTTATGGAGATGATTTCGTTGCAGGGAAAAACCAACTTCTTTGAAAAGCGTGTTGGCGATTACCAAAAAGCGGGCGTGATGGGCAACAGCAAAGATTCACACCAAACGTTCTCTCTTGAAGAAGACTTTTAACAATTGAGCGTTGAGAGACGAGAATTAAAAAAGAAAAAACAAAACGAAATCGGGTATTGGGAAATCCAAAATCTGAAATCAACAACTATAAAATAACCTATTTAGCACCATATAAAGTATTACAACATGTACGTAATAAAAAGAAGCGGAAGAAAAGAAGCTGTGAAGTTCGACAAAGTAACAGCACGTATTGAGAAATTGTCTTACAGCCTAAGCCCATTGGTGAATGCCATTGACGTAGCAAAAAAAGTAATTGAAGGTATTTACGAGGGTGTGGCGACCACCGAACTGGATAACCTTGCGGCTGAAACAGCAGCATCGTTGGCCACACGCCACCCTGATTATGCATTGCTTGCTTCGCGTATTGCCATCAGCAATTTGCACAAAAACACATTGAAGTCGTTTTCGGAAACCATGCGTTTGTTGTACAACTACACCGATGATGCAACGGGTAAAAAAATGCCATTGTTATCGGATGATGTATGGGAAGTGATCGAAGCAAATGCTGAGATCTTAGACAGCTCATTGATCTACGACCGCGATTTTGGTTTCGATTATTTCGGTTTCAAAACGATCGAAAAATCATACTTGCTTCGTGTAAATGGTAAAATTGTGGAACGCCCGCAACATATGTACATGCGTGTAGCGATCGGTATTCACAAAGGAGATATCGACAGTGCGATTAAAACGTATAACTTAATGAGCGAGCGTTGGTTTACACACGCCACTCCTACCCTGTTTAATGCCGGTACACCAAAACCACAAATGTCGTCATGCTTCTTGTTAACCATGAAAGACGATAGTATTGATGGTATTTACGATACTTTAAAACAAACCGCTAAGATCTCGCAAAGTGCGGGAGGAATCGGATTGGCTATTCACAATGTGCGTGCTACCGGTTCTTATATTGGCGGAACAAATGGAACCAGCAACGGTATCGTGCCAATGTTGCGCGTGTTTAACGATACTGCACGTTATGTAGATCAAGGTGGAGGAAAACGCAAAGGAGCCTTTGCGATTTACCTAGAGCCTTGGCATGCTGATATTTTTGAATTTCTGGATTTGCGTAAAAACCACGGTAAGGAAGAAATGCGCGCACGCGATTTGTTCTACGCCATGTGGATCTGTGATTTGTTCATGAAACGTGTGGAAGCAGATGGCGAGTGGAGCTTGTTCTGCCCGAACGAAGCACCGGGATTAAGCGATTGCTGGGGCGATGAGTTCGAAGCATTGTATACCAAATACGAACAAGAAGGACGTGCCCGCAAAACCATTAAAGCACAAGAGTTATGGTTTGCTATTTTAGAGTCGCAAACAGAAACAGGTACGCCTTATATGTTGTATAAAGATGCCGCCAACCGCAAGAGCAACCAACAAAACCTGGGTACCATTAAAAGCAGTAACCTGTGTACCGAAATCATGGAATACACCAGCGCAGATGAAGTTGCGGTATGTAATTTAGCTTCGTTGGCATTGCCTCGTTTTGTGATCGATGGTAAATTCGACCACCAAAAATTATACGATGTAACCTACCAGGTTACCTTAAACCTCAATAAAATTATTGACCACAATTACTACCCGGTTATTGAGGCACAAAACTCAAACTTGCGCCACCGCCCTATTGGCTTGGGTGTACAAGGTTTGGCCGATGTGTTTATCTTGTTGCGTTTACCATTTGAAAGCGACCTGGCTAAAATGTTGAACAAAAACATTTTCGAAACCATCTACTTCGCTGCGATGACGGCAAGTAAAGATTTGGCTAAAACCGAAGGCCCTTACGAAACCTTCAAAGGTTCTCCATTATCGCAAGGTAAATTCCAGTTCGATTTGTGGAATGTACAACCAACCGACCGTTGGGATTGGGAAAGCCTGCGTGCCGAAGTAATGGCAACAGGTGTGCGCAACTCATTATTGGTGGCACCAATGCCAACAGCAAGCACTTCGCAGATCTTGGGTAATAACGAATGTTTCGAACCGTATACTTCGAATATTTACACGAGACGTGTATTGAGCGGAGAATTTGTGATCGTGAACAAACATTTATTGAAAGACCTGGTAAGCCTTGGTTTGTGGAACAATGATATGAAAAACCAGATCATTGCAGCCAATGGTTCGATCCAACATATTCCTTCAATCCCTGCCGATATTAAAGAGTTATACAAAACCGTTTGGGAGATCAAACAACGTAACTTAATTGATATGGCTGCCGACCGTGGTGCGTATATCTGCCAATCGCAATCATTGAACTTGTTTGTGGATACACCGACTACCTCTAAACTGACTTCAATGCACTTCCACGCTTGGAAACGCGGATTGAAAACGGGTATGTACTATTTACGTACACAAGCGGCCACACAAGCGGTACAGTTTACCATCGAGAAACAAGGAAGCGAAGAAATGACCCCGGTGATCCCTCACGCTGAAACCCAAAGCTCAACGATCGTAACCGGTAATAATATCGATGATATCACAACCGAATTCAACGCTCCTTCATGCAGCATGGAAGATGGATGTGTGACTTGTAGTTCGTAAGAATTTAGAAACCTTTACCTAAAAAAAGCTGCTCAAATGAGCAGCTTTTTTTTATTACATTATACAAAAAGTATATGAATTAAAGGGATCTGCCATTATCATTTCTCAAAATGAGGAAAATGTGACATCATATAATAACAAATTTAGCAGAAAAGAGAAAACATGACATATTTCATGTCTTGGAAAGATAATTGACATAGAGATGCTAAACAATTAAAGCGATAAAATGTTTAGCATAGGTTTCCACATGACTTAGCGCCAAGGCTTATCACCTAACGGTTATTGATTTTAGACGTCACAAATATATCGCATTTTATGAGAGTGCCTATTTTTTGTTTAATGTGGACCAAAAGAGGATTGATTTTCAATCCTCTAAAATTATTAAAATTTAAAACAAACATTATATGGCAGAAAATATACAAGCACATATATCTATTAATCAATTTGCAGAATTCTCTACAGCGACCAAAGCGGGAAAAGCTCGAATTGTTAAACAACAAATTAAAGTAGACAAACGCCTTATCATTTGGTACCAAGGTGCAAAAGGTAGTATTAAGAGATACCTTAAAGACGTAAATGATTTAGCTCCTCTTCAAGAGGAAATTACTAGACAGCAAAATAAAACAGTCGATACAAAACATCAGCGTAATGATAGAGAAGTTTCAATTCTAGCTTTACAAAGAATGATCGAAATGAACTTATCTAGATTATTAGGAAAAGTAAAATATGAAGTTGTCAAAAGTGAAATAAAATCAATCAATATTAACGGAGTCAAAATAACAATCTCTCCAGAGGTAATTATTAAGGTTGTAATCGATGGCAAGGTAATGTATGGGGGTGTTAAAATTCATATTGGTAAGACAAAACCCTTTAATCTGGAACAATGCAGCTACGTTGCAATTCTCTTGCATGATTTCTTACTAACAATCAAAAATGAAGGACAAGAAGTATTGCCTCAATTTTGTTTGTGTATCGATGTCTTTGGAAACCGTATCGTTTCTGCAAAAGAGATCCATCATGAAGAGTCTCGAAAGATTAATGTTCTATGTCACGAAATAATTGATTTGTGGGATAAGGCAGCTTAAAAGAAAACACCCCATCCGATGGGGTATTTAACTAAAATTCAATCATTAATAAATATTTAAAATTATGAGCAGTTTAAAAACAGGAGATATTGTAGTGTTAAAATCAGGAGGTCCAAAAATGACAATAAAGGGGCAGGCATGGAATCCAACCAAAGGAATATATGAAACCGACAAATACACCTGCAACTGGTTTGAGAATAATACACCTAGAGAAGCCAAATTCCACGTTGAAATGCTTGATATTATAGCAAAATAGAAATAAAACAATGCATTCGATTATTTATTGTCGAATGCATTGTTTTTTATATTTAAGCCTTACGTTCCGTGTTCACGTGTGTTTCTGCCCGTTCACGCGAACGTCTCGTTCGTGTGAAATGATTTCATTGTAATTTCGATATGCAATTATATATTATACATACCAAACGCCTAATCTTAAGACCTTGGAAAATCAAGTATAAGAGATTAATAACCCATTCTAGCTATAATCTTATCAAAGAAGGTTTGTTGTTTCTCAGTAATTATCTCATTCGCTAACTCTAATATTCTATCCGCACTTTCAATAAACTGAATACGTTCAGTGGCTATGACTTGCCTAAAAACAGGTAAACTATTAAGTTCCTGTTGAATATATTGATTAAAGAGAAGGTGTTGTTCATTTGTCTTGTCAAGGTATAATTCTATAGTTTTTACACTTAAAGCAATTTTTTGAAAATTT
>CALRNX020000015.1:0-75637 GCA_943369665.1 Chitinophaga pinensis | reverse complement strand
TTAAGGTTAATCCCAAAGATGAATGGGTGAGACCTGTGCCCAGGTTAACCACAGATCCGTTATTGATAACCAATGGTGCTGCTGCTATAGTTTTGTTGGCATTAAAGGTAATGGTGCCTGCACCTGCAATGATAACACCACCCGTACCGTTAAAGGTAGCCGGGAACTCATTGTTGGTTGTGGTGTATGCAGAAGGTTTATTATACCGCAGTGTTGCTGCTGCTCCATATGTTAGTGCTGCGCTCACCGTTGAGGTTCCTTCAAGCGATAGGATATTGTTAACGGTAACGGAGGTTGTTGTTTTTACCCCCGACCCACTTAATGTGAGGTTATAATAGGTAAGGGCTCCTACCGTTTGTGCAGCACCGGTATAATTTACAGTGCAGGTGCCGGCCGTAAATGTTGCAGCACCCAATGTAAATGGTGCTGTCCCCGAAAGGTTAAGGGTGGTAGCCGAACCGCTCAATGTTCCGCCTGTTAAAGTAATAGAACCTGAAACAGTATGCGTTAATGCTCCACCTCCGCTTAGGTTCAATGTGCCCGCGGTCATGGTTAGTGAACCGATGCTCATGTTCCCCTGCAAGGTTGCGGCTCCACTTGCTTTATTGCAATTAAGTGTACCTGTTCCGGTAAATCCGCTGATTGCTTGCGCTCCTGTTCCCGTTATGTTTAGGGTAAATCCTCCAGCCGTTAAGGTTCCTCCCGCTCTTGTATAATTTCCCGATAGATTTAATGTTGATGTACCCAGGTCGAGTGTCCCTCCGGCAATGGTGAGGTTTGTTATGGTATTAATTACACCCGCTGCCATGCTTACTGTACTTTGATTAGAGGCAGCAAGGCTAAGGGTGTTTAAGCCTGTGAAGCCTGTACCTGTATATGCTCCATTATCATTAAAGCTTACGGTTCCCGCGGTTTTATCTATCGTAAAATTTCCAGTACTACGCATTGGGCCGGAAATAGTTTGACTAGCAGTACCTGTCAAGGTAATATTACCTCCCATTGTTAAAGCAGCTGTGCTATTATACGCGAAGTTTCCGCCTAAGATTAAGTCAACAGAGCTGGTTGTTGGGCTTAAGCCGCCTGATGAAACCAGGAAGGGAACTCCGTTAGCGAATGTTTTGGAAGAAGAAATACTAATGCTTTTTGAACTTGATACATTGATTGTTACGCCTCCCGATCCGGTAAAGGTAGCCGGCCATTCATTGCCCGCAGTTCTGGGATTATTACCTTGGCTATATCTCAACCCGCCATTTGGGCCGTATGTAACCGGCTGAGCAAAAGTACTTGTGCCTGCACCGCCTCCATTTGAGAATGTGAGCAGCCCATTAACTGTAAAAGCGGTATTAAAAGCCATAATAGCACTTGATCCGAAGGTAAGGTTATTAAAAGTAAGATTGGTTGCGTTGACCGTTGAGGTTAGGGTGGTGTTCGGGTTGGCAGCTGTTAATGTGACTGTACCTGTACCGCAGGCAAATACGGTTCCGTCACCGTTAATTGTCACTCCCATTAAAGTGAGGTTTGAGTTATTGGCGGCTAATACACCCGAAGTTAATTGAAGTGTTCCTGTTGACGTTGCTGTTGAAATTGCATGTGTAAGACCGGTTCCCAGGCTCATAGTTGCTCCGGCACCTCCGGCTATTGTACAGTTTCTGAATGAAAATGCAGAAGTGAAGGTGGCGGTTCCGCTAGGTTTGGTAAAGTTGAGGGTACCTGTACTGGTAAAACCAATAATGCTCTGTGTGGCAGCCGCTCCACTGATGGTTAGGGATGAATTTGCAGGGGTAAATGTTCCTCCCGTATTGGTGAAATTGCCGCCAATATCAATTGTTGTGGTGGCCGATCCTGTTAAAGTGGCACCGGCTGAAATAGCGATATTCCCGGTGACGGTAAGGTTACCCGATGAAATAACAGCCGCTCCGCCACTACAGCTGAAGGAAGCAGCATTCACATTTCCGTTTAACGTTGCTGTTCCGCTTCCTTTATTCACTGTAATAGCACCTGTAGTGTTCAAGGCATCAATGCTTTGATTGGCAGATGTTCCTGTTATCAAAATAGCAGAGTTGCCAAAGTTGACAGTTCCAGCATTGCTGAAATCTCCATGAATGGAAAGTTGAAAGCCTGCTGTCGATAAGGTGGCTCCGCCTTGAACGGTTAAATTTTTGCACACAGCAGCAGCCGTAAGTTGAGGTTGGAAATTACTTCCACCCGGAATGGTCACATTGATTGTTGATGTAGGCAATTGGCCTTCCTCCCAGTTTGCTATATTGTTCCAGTCCGAACTAACCGCTGTGGTTTTCCAGGTGGCCAGAGGAGGGGCTGTTGACGTTATGATTCCGGCAGCAGCGGCAAAATAAGTAGAATTTACATTTGCAGCAGCGGATGTAGTTCCCCCATAAGAACCTGTTAAATAGGCTCCGCCCCCCAATATGAGTCCTCCGCAGGTATGCGTTGTAAAAGTGCTCAAATCAAGTACAGCCCCGGTATTGATCCTCAGGTTATAGGTGATGGCTTTTGCCGAAGCAAGGGTAATCGTACCTCCGTCAATGATCACTCCTCCATCTCCTGTAAAGGAAGCTCCGAATTCTTCAGAAGTAGTGCTTCCTGTTTTATTGTAACGCAATGTGGCTTTTTGTCCGTATGTAACCACATTTGCTCCTGAAACGTCTACAGTGGCCGTTCCTTCCATTGAAAGGATCCCTGTTACAGCTAGGGTTGATGTGAATGATTTTATGCCCGTACCACCTAAAGTTAAATTGTAAAAAGAAGTTCGATCAGTGCTTTGAGCCGCATTCGCATTAAAAACAATGGTGGAAGTTGCCGGTGTAAAGGTTCCCGCACCGGTCCAGGTGCCACCCACGATTAGCGTAGACGATCCACCTTGCAGGGTTGAGGCTGTATGTGTAAAAGAACCGGAAAGAGTATGGGTGAGCCCGGTTCCCAAATCGAGTGTTGCACCACTGGTACTCATGGTGAGTGAAGCGGCAGATACATTCCCGGTAAGATTGGCCGTTCCCGAACTTTTGCTCATGGTAAGGGATCCTGTTGTTGAAAAAGAAGCGATATTCTGTGTAGCGGCCGTTCCAGTTATAATTATATTGGATGTTCCGGTTGTAAGCGTTCCTCCATTATTTATAAAATCACCTGTAAAGGTAAGGGCATTATTGTTTGTGTTCAGCACCGCTCCGGTGCTAATGGTAAGGTTGCCCGCTTGTTTGGCTGCACCCATTGTAATGGTTCCGCTTTGAACAGTAACCGCGTAGGTTGCGGTGTTTGCCCACTCAGCGGTTGTGGTAAAACTGTTTCCTATACCTATATCATATAATAAGGTAGCTCCGGTAAGCGTAGGTGCTCCATTGTATGCAGCTGTGATATTGGCACTGCTGATGGTTAACCTGTTCGATACTGTGAATGTGGAGCTGAACGTTTTGGTTCCGGTACCTGCCAGTTCCAATCGATAAAATATTGGAGCAGTGGCGGTGTTAATGGTTTGGTTACCACCAGTGAACCTAACTGTGGATGTACCCGCAACGAAATTACCTCCGCCAACATTCCAGGCCGTTGCGGAAGTTGAATTTACAATAATGGTACAGTTGTTTGCATTGGAAATGGTTCCATTACTTGACGTTGTAACATTGCCATTAATGGTATGGGTGAAGCCGGTACCAAGGTTTACCGAACCGGTTCCACTTGTTAGTCTCAGTCCACCTAATGTCATAGCACCTGTAAATGTGGCTATGTTTCCTCCGGTACCGCTTTGTTGCAAATATCCTGTGGTGGTGAATCCTGCAATATTGGTAGCGCCCCCGTTCGTATTAAGAATAAGATTCATTGCATTGCCATTTAGCACTCCGGGCGCAGTGACCGTTAAGCTTCCCGCAATGGTTAAATTAGAGGTGTTTCCATTTACAGTTCCACCGATGATCGAAACACCGCTTGTGAGAACAGCATGAGACCCACCGTTCAGGTTCGTGGTAGCTGTATTCGCTACAGTAGTCAAAATGCTTCCAACGGAAAGTGTTCCGTTTATATTTACAATAGCTCCTGCATTAGGTTTGTCGAGTGTTAATGTACCTGTGGTTGTGGTCGAGATATTACCGATTGACTGGTTCCCTGTTCCGGCCAAGGTAATAGCAGTTAATGATGACAAGGTTCCGTTAAAAAAAACGTCACCATGCAACGTCAAAGCCCTGCTTGACACGTTAAAGGTTGTACCTGCATCGGTGGTCAAAGGAACGTTGGTATTGTTTCCCAAAGTTTTGGCGGCATTCAGGGTAATCGATCCGGCTAAAATTCTAATACCACCTAAACCTGTAAATGGACTCGGCCATTCCGATGAAACAGTTCGGGAAGATCCGGACACATCATAAACAAGCCCCCCGTTTGCACCATAATTGAGGGTGCCGGTAAAGGTATTCGAATTTGTGCCGTTCTTAATTGTTAGCGTTCCATTAATAACAACGGCAACAGTTCCCGGAGCAATTGTTTTTCCACCCGTGCCTCCGTATATTAAATTATAAAAGGTGGTGCTTATTCCAATGGTTTGTGTTGTTCCAGACAATGTAACGGTGGATGTGCCGCAATTGAAAAAGCCTGATGTGCCGGACCAGCCGCCTGCTACCGAAATAGAAGCCTGGCCGCCATCCAATGTACCCTGAGTGAGGGTAACGTTTCCCGTAATCGTATGGCTGCGGGTAGCTCCTCCAAGATTCAGGGTTCCGCCTAAACCACTGATGTTTAATGCGGCAGCTGAAATATTTATATTACTCGTAGCTACACCACCACCTTTAGCCATGGTAAAGGTTCCTGTTGTAGTAATGGGGTTACCACTCAGTGTTTGGTTTGCGTTTCCACTTAATGTGATCCCTCCGGTGGTGCTGGAAAATGTTCCATTATTGGCAAAATCACCGGTAATGGTTAGTAAAAAGGTGCTGGTAGTTAAGGTCTTGCCGGAATTGATGGTGAGCGAAGCACATTGTGCCGCAGCGCCAAGTGATACAGGCCCGTCAATGACAACATCATCTGTTGTTGCGGGGACTACGCCTCCAATCCAGGTGCCGGTATTCGACCATGGACCACCTCCTGTGGTGCTGGTTATGGTAATTGCGTTTGCCCAAAATTGGATGCTTGTTATCAACAGAACAAGCAGGCATGTTTTTTTTATCGTCAACTTTATCATATCAAAAGGGGTGTTAAACCAAAAACAAAGAACAGCAAGAAGCTTAACGGCCACAATCAAATTTGTTTTGATGGCAACTAGAGTTAGTTCTATATTTTATGCCTTCTGAAACGAAAAAATTATCATAAACTATAAATCAGTATGTTATTGATGATTTACGTTATTGCGGATAAAAGTTTAGGTGATGTCAATTGGTTGTGCACAAAAGTAGGACGCGCGCAATAGCCCCAAAGTCGCATGAATATCCAGGAGGGAGGTGCAAATAATAGAATCACTTTTTGGATCTAAAAAGGGTATAAAAAAGCGTTTAAAGGATCCTGGAAAGGTTGGGTTTTATCCGGGTATACAATCGAAGAAGGATGTCGGGTGTTTCATGCCAAGGATATCAGGAAAACGATCAGCTTGTTGCATCGATCCACAGCGTATATTCTATCCGTTTTTGACTGCAGGTTAGCTTAGCCTTTTGGGTAAGTAAGAGCTCGAGTTTTTTAATCACTTCATAAGCCAGCATCCCCGATGATTGAGCTCTTTCTGTTTGATCTTTCGACCGGGTTGCTTTAATCATATCGTGGGTTGCTTTTTCCGGATGATAGTTTCGTATGCTAAGAACGATGCGCTTTTTGGAATCAACTTTAAATGTGATGTATAGCCTGGTTTTTCCCCTGTTTGAGGTAAATTTTACAATATTGTTGATGAGCACATAGTAGGGTAAATAATGGGAGTTTAATTTATGCCGGCTACATGTTTCACATGCTTTTTTTTCATTGCGTTCTTTGGTATGATCGCATTCAATCGTATAAGAAAAATGATTATAATGTTCTGACCGGTTACGGACAACCTTATGGATGATATCCATAGGGGCAAACGATTCTTTTGTAAAAGGAATATTGTTTGTTAAAAGGTCGTTCCACATGATGCAGTTTTCGATGTTTTCTTCGGCATCACTCAACGTTTCGATAATGAGCGGAATTTGAGCCGTGAGTTTTTTGCAGTCGTTTTCGTTCCGAAGATGACTCATAAGAAACTTAACCGTAGCTAAAGGAGATTTAATATCGTGAGAAAGGACAGAAAGTGTTAACTGGTCAATGGTTTTGGGGTTTATCATCAGGTGTTTTTTATTTAGTTAAGTGAGCAGAATGAGTGGTCGTTGTTCTGCCTCCCGGCAGGTTTCTTGTATTCGAGAATAACGATTAATCGTTATTACTCCATATGGAGATATCTACAACGAAACAATGGTTGTATGAATTATCAGATTCAAGTTGTTATTTTTTATTTAAATACAGGTTTATCAAGGGTTATTGGCTAGAGGTAGCAACGTTTTTCGTAAAAATTAGGGGTGGGGATGAGAATACAAAGAAGAATTAATTCTATGAGCCGGGGTATGCGCTTCTACGTTTTCATGTAACCGGAGATGGTAAGTTCGTATTGGTTAAATAATACAATTCGCAGCATCGATCACATCCGGTATACTTCTGGGTTCTGTAACAAGCCAAAGCAGTGTTAAGCTTTACGGATACGGTATCCAAAGGGAGACAGGGAGATTTGAGAAAAAAGTGTTTAAGCAAGGTCGGGCATATTAAAGCTGAGGAAGCATTCGAAGTTTGCTTTGCCGAAGGGATAACACAAAATGATGAGTGAAATTATTTCAACCTAATTAAAACAATTGTTATGAATACTGCAGAGAAAAGGGAAAAGATGGGCAGGTTTGTTAAGGTGTTCCGGCTGTTTATCGTTTTGGTGATATCCGGATATGCTTGTACAGCCCAATCTTCCGATCAAAATGAAGAGGTGGCCATTAATACCACCGGTGTTCATAAACCTGTTTTGGTTTTATCAAGCATTGCTGCACCATTGGCCTATAGTGATGATACCAATGAGACAGCTGATACGTTGGGCCTTATTGAGGGCAGTATTGTTTACCGGGAGGATGTTCCTTATCTGGTTCTTTACAAGAAAGATTCCATTCAATGGGCAGATGTCAGCCTCCATAACCGCAATGGGTATTTTATCGATCAGATCTTTCTTTCGGAATTGCCACCCGGTTGCCAAATGATCAGGACGAATCTGAAAGACAAAAATTTGGAGAGCAAGTCCTGTTTTATCAGAGTGAAATTAGATGGTTTCACCAAGTTCTACTCAATCTTAACCCGTTAATCATAAAAACCAATAATGTCGAATCTTTCAAAATTTATTTTAGTTGGAGAGAATCCCCCATTCGATATTTCGATAACCGTAAGTGTCAAAAGAGAATTGACAAAAGCAGTAAATGTATTATGGCGTATAAAGGGAAGTAGCAGTGGATTGATCAAGTCTTTGTTTGTTGAGCGATCGATCGATCAGAATTATTATTATGCTGTAGATATGCGTTCGGTAAAAAATCCAATGCAATTGTCTGTTACATTGAATAGCTCTTTTAATGATGCGTGCGAGTTTGATGGTAACAGGCCTTCGTATCGAATCAAACTGGTCATGAAAAACAATCTGATATTTTCTACCCCATCGATTTTGGCTCCCAAAACTCCAACCCCTAAAACGTCAACCCCAAAAAAATTAAAAATGAACGATGAATATGAAAAAGTCAGTATCAAATAGATTAAAAGTAGAACATTCCGCAAAAGAATCAGTAACCGTGTTATACAATAGCATGGGCGGTGAGTGGATAGAGATTGATAAAGAAGAAAAGTCGCTCGTGCACCAAATGTTTTGGCTTGGAAGCGGTTATATGGCCTCTCATATTCACGCGGAATGCGAAGAATCTTTTATAGTTAAATCAGGAGTCGCCTATTATGAAATAAATGATGTTAGGTATAAAGCTAAGGAGGGTGATGTTATTACCTTTCCTAAAGGGGTTAAACATGTTAATCCATACAACGCATCTACTATTGGTATGCCATTGGTTGTTTATTCAGAGAAGCTATGCAAAGAGATGGTGGATTTTTACGAGTTGTATTATTCTTTGGTTACCAAAGAGGTTTTTATCAAAAACAGGCATGGGTTACCTACCAAACTTCAATATCTTGCCCTCAACCAACTCCTTAAGTTAAAAACCAAGTTTTGTATTTTACCGGCATGGAAAGAAAAATTATTCGATCTATTGTATGGTAATGATTATGCAAAATACCTTTCGCGATAAGAGATCTTTTACATAATTAAGCCGATTGTGGTTGTGCTTCTGAGGTAATCACTAATATTTAACCGCGATATTGTAAGCCACGCATTGTTTGTTCAATTGCGTGGCTTTTTCTTGTAGATGGTATCCCAAATCCAGTATGTTTGAGGTGGTTCACTTTGTCTATTCATTTATCTGATGATGAAATACTCCATCATTCATTGCTGGTATTTTATTATTCATCAACTATTGTGTTTTTAGATAAAAAAATGTTACTTCACTTTTGTTAATGGCTAATATTTTGATTCAACGTATACTATTACTCATCACCTTTTTTATTCCTTTCAGCATTATTGCGCAAACTCCTGTAATATTAAAAGGAGTCGTACGGGATAAGAAAACAAATGAAAAACTTATTGGAGCTACCGTATCTGTAAAAGGCACGGGTATGGGGACGGCTACTGATTTTGATGGAGAATTCACACTTAAGATAACACTGCCTTTACCTGTTACCTTAGTAGCAAGCTATGCAGGCTACAGTCCATTGGAGGTTGTGGTGAGCAGTGCAGAGAAGCCATTGGATATTCGCATCTCCGAAAATGTGCAGCAGTTGAAAGATGTAGAAATCCGTGATACGCGCATTACCGAAAAACAAAAGCAGGCACCACTTACGGTTGAAACAATGGATGCCATCGCCATTAAAGAAACACCTGCTGCCAATTTTTATGAAGGCCTCGCTCATTTAAAAGGAGTGGATCTTACTTCGGCAAGTATCGGGTTTAAGATCATTAATACAAGAGGGTTTAACAGCACCTCACCCGTGAGAAGCTTGCAGTTAATTGATGGGGTAGATAACCAAAGCCCCGGCTTGAATTTTTCCTTGGGTAATTTTTTGGGTGCAAGTGAACTTGATATTCAAAAAGTGGATTTGATAGTGGGCGCGAGCGGAGCCTATTATGGCCCGAATGCTTTTAATGGCGTGATCAATATGCAAACCAAAAGTCCATTTCAATTCCCGGGTTTAAGTGCCAGTGTGAAAGTAGGCGAACGTAATTTGTTTGAAGGCTCTGCGCGATTTGCCCAAGTATTTAAAAATAAAAAAGGGGAAGACAAGGTTGCTTACAAGCTCAACTTTTTTCATATGCAGGCATATGATTGGGAAGCTACCAATTTGGCTGCTACCAGTCAATCTCCATTTGACGAACGCAATCCGGGAGGTTATGATGCTGTTAACCGATATGGTGATGAAAATACAAGTCCTGCATTTAAACAAACGGGCTTGGTTTATATTGGTTATGGAACCATTGCGCGAAATGGATATGTTGAAAAAGATTTGGTGGACTATAATTCTAACAATACAAAATTGAGTGCAGCAGTTCATTATAAAATAAATAAGGATAATGAACTTATTTATAGTACAAGTTATGGTACGGGAACAACCGTATATCAAGGCGATAATCGTTTTAGCTTAAGGGATATTCAATTTTTTCAGAATAGGATAGAGTTGCGCAAAGAAGGCAGATATTTTATACGTGCCTATGCTACCAACGAAAATGCAGGAAGCAGTTACGATGCATATGCTGCAGGTATTAAGTTGCAAGAATATGCTAAAACAGACGCGGATTATGCAAAGGATTATGCAGAGTTTTGGAACAAGTATATTTTTAACCGGATGAACAAAATAAGGCAGAAAGAATTTCCACCCTCTTCAACACCTCCCGGCATGCGATATGAAGATTATGCCAATCAGTATATGTATACTCATTATTATGATTCATTGGTTTTATGGCATACTATGATAAGGGATTCGGCAAACCAAAGAAGTGTGAATATCCAAAAAGGAGTCGCTCGATTTGAACCTAGAACAGAAAGGTATGATTCTGCATTTAATGCCATTAGAAATACGAGTAATCAAAAAGGTGGTGCGAAGTTTATCGATAAATCAGCCTTGTATCATATAGCAGCAGAGTATAAATTTAAATTGATAACACTTGATTTTACCGTGGGAGGAAACTACCGTTTATATCTTCCCCATTCAGAAGGAACAATTTTTTTGGATAGTGCTACTCAGATCCGTAACCATGAATTTGGAACATATATGGGGGCTGAACGAAAAATAGGAGAACATTTAAAAGTAAGTGCCACCACCAGGGTTGATAAAAATGCTAATTTCGACCTTTTATGGTCGCCCGCAGCCACAGCCGTTTATGCTGTAGGCAAAAATGTATTTCGCGTATCTCTATCATCTGCTATTCGCAATCCTACTCTTACCGATCAATATTATTACCTAAATGTAGGTCGTGCTACACTTATTGGCAATCTCAATGGATTTGATAGTTTGGTAACTACTGCTTCATTGATTGACGCATTAAATAATGGGAAAGATAAATTACAATATTTTAATGTAGACAAAGTAAAACCGGAGCGCGTACAAACCGTTGAATTTGGCTATAGGGCAAGCATCTTAAATGATAAAGTATATTTTGATTTAAGTTATTATTATAGCAGATACCAGGATTTTCTGGGCTACAAAATAGGTGCTCAGGTGAAATGGACCAGTCTTTATTTAGATGATTATACTGTGTACAGGGTAACGACCAACTCTAAGGATATCGTAACTACACAAGGATTTACGGTAGGGATCAATTATTTTATGAAAAAATATTTAGGATTTGCTGCAAATTATTCATGGAATAAAATTGACAGAGGAGGGTCTACGGATCCTGTTATTCCTGCATACAACACTCCTGAACATAAGTATAATATTGGCATTAACGGGCGCGATATCGATATGAAATTTGGGCGGTTTACATTAAGACATTGGGGGTATAGTGTTAATTATAAATACCAAACAGGTTTTGAGTACGAGGGTTCTCCTCAGTTTACAGGTTATGTGGCGGCCTATGATATGGTGGATGTACAGGTAAATAAGAAAGTTCCCGCATGGCATTGCATCTTTAAATTAGGAGCCAGCAATGTTTTAAACAATAAAGTGTATCAAGTGTATGGCGGTCCCCAGGTTGGTCGACTTACCTATATTTCTGTGTTATTCGAACTTGATAAGTGGAAATGATAAAATAAGTTGTTATATTGGTATCACATTAAATTTAACTAATCATGAAAAAACTAGTACTCAAGTTAACATTGCTTAGCAGTTTTGCTATTGCATCGTTTGCCTCTTTTGCACAAAATCGTTATGTAAATGATGTGTTTTCCGATGTTACAAAAACAGCTAATATCGAATACGACTCGAACCGATCAGTGAATATTTTGTATGGTTATCCAGGCCAGTTGCCTATTATAACAGCTAGGTTAAAATGTGATATTTATGCGCCAACCGGTGATACAATCGTTAAACGTCCGGTTGTAATTATTGCACATACAGGAAGTTATTTGCCAGCAATTGTAAATAGACAAGCTACCGGGAGTAAAGACGATAGTGCTGTTGTTGAAATGTGCACTCGTTTGGCTAAAAAAGGATATGTAGCCGTTGCAATGAACTATCGCCTGGGTTGGAATCCTCAAGCTACAGTAGCTGAAGTTGCTACCGAACAATTATTAAAAGCTACCTACAGGGCTGCACAGGACGTAACAAACTGTATTCGTTTTTTAAGAATCAATGCAAACACTTATGGCATTGATACATCTAAAATAATCGTAGGTGGACAAGGTACAGGTGGGTATGTTGCCCTTGCATTGGGATCAATAGACAGAAGATCTGAAATCGAAGATAATATTAAATTTATGAGGGGAGCTGATGCATCTCCAATGGTAAACGTAGATACTTTAGGCGATTGGAAAGGAATAGGAGGATTGGCACTTCCTTCGTATCCATATTATTATAATTATTCAGGAGACCCGGCTGTTTCTGGTAATGCTCATATGATCTTTAATTATGGGGGCGCTATGGGTGATTTGGCATGGCTTGAAGCAAGCAGTTTACCGGTGGTAGGATTGCACGTAAAAACAGATGTATTTGCTCCTTATAATACGGGTAATGTTGTTGTGCCAACAACAGGGGTAACTGTAATTCCCAATGCATCCGGTGCCGGTGATGTCATTCCTGCGGCTAATGCATTGGGTGTAAATGCTAAAATTAATGCGGCAGTGTATACTGATTCTTATTCGTTAAAAGCTCTAGAACTAAGTGGAGGTGTTAAAAACTTGTATCCATTTAATACTGCCGTTTCTGTTGATGGTGCACCTTGGGAATGGTGGGATAGACCAACAGTACAGGCACAAACATCAGGATCATTTTATGGAATACCTGTACCGGCAAATGGTGCAGCTGCTGACTCTATTTCTTTCTTAACGAATCCTTTAATGAGTGCCGCAAAAGGCAAGGCATATATTGATACTGTGGTAAATTTTGTTGCGCCACGTATTGCCGTACAATTTGATTTGGTAAACTTTGTCGGAGTAAAAGAAACAGCTTCGTTGACCAGTCAATTATCTGTTTATCCTAATCCGGCAACATCGGAATTGAATATTTCGATCCCCGTTGCAATGCAATCAGTGAGCATGGTGGATATGATGGGTCGCGAGGTATTAACCAGCGATGCTAAATCAATGAGTGTAAAATTAGATATATCATCACTGAAACAAGGTGTGTACTTTTTATCAGTAAAATATGCAGATGGCAGAAGCGCTGTGAAAAGAGTTATCGTAAACTAAACTGCATTTAACAATAAAGTAAAAGAGGAATCCGGCAGGGTTCCTCTTTTTTTATGCCTTCCATCCATTCATATGCTTTGGGTTTTCGTAGATTCTAAAAATGATTAGTATAATTTATGAGTTTGCGGCAACCTTTTATGAGAAGATTAAGCCTGCAAAATAATCCTGAAAGTAGTTCCTTTATTTACCTCTGAATTTTTCACAAAGATCTTTCCGCGGTGGTAATCTTCAACAATACGTTTGGCTAGTGATAATCCTAAACCCCAACCGCGTTTTTTGGTTGTGTATCCGGGTTTGAATACAGTTTTCAATTTGGCTGGAGAGATCCCTTTTCCTGTATCTGTAATGTCGATGGTAACAGAATCGCCAAAGGCTTTTGTGACCATGGTTATCGTTCCTTCGCCATTCATTGCATCAATTGCATTTTTGCAAATATTTTCGATAACCCATTCAAACAAGGGAACATTCATTTGAGCGGTAAGTTCATCTTCATTGCGCTCTAAGTTAAATGTAACTCTGTTAGACGTACGCACTTTCAAATAGTTGATGCTGTCCTGCAATACATTGTCAACAATTTCAGTTTCAAGTTTGGGAGCCGATCCGATTTTGGAGAAACGCTCCGTAATAAGTTCTAGCCGCTTCACATCTTTTTCGAGTTCCAGCAAAAGTTCTTCCTGGTGCACCTTATCGGTTTCTCGAATCAGGTTGATCCATCCCATTAGTGATGAAATAGGTGTCCCCAATTGATGTGCCGTTTCTTTGCTCATGCCCACCCATACCTGATTTTGTTCGGCTCTGCGCGAAGAACTGAATGCCAGGTAGGCAACCAGGATGAAAATGCCGATTACAGAAAGCTGGTAGTATGGGTATTGTTTAAGTTGATTGAGGATAATCGAATTTTTGTAATACAAGTAATTGAAACGTTTGTTGGTTTCATCGTATAAAATTGGAATTGGTTCGTGTTGTTCCACCATTAATACCAATTGTTGTTTGAGGTATTCATGCTTATTTACTTTGGTAGAATCGAGATTACGGTGAGCAATAATTTCACCTTTATCATCAACCAGTATCACAGGAATGGTTTCGTTATCTTTAATGATATCCAATAAAAAAGTAAAGTCGCCTTCGGCCTGCACCAATTGCTTGGTGGCATTAGCCCATAATAATACCTTTTGCTCTTCCTGTTTGGCAAGTTTGTCTACCAATTGTTGGGTATACCAAAGTGAAAAAATACCGATACCTATCGCTATGATAAACAGGGTTCGTTTCCACCATATTTTTTGTTCATACAACCGCATATTGCTCGAATATATAGATATTGCAACAATTATTGAATAACGCTAGTATGCTTGCAATTATTGAGCACCAACAAAAAAAGCTAATGGTAGATTTAAGCCGGCCTTTAGATATTTCGATCCCAATGCATTCAGGTTCACAAAATCCGAATGCCTTTGGTATTCAAAATCCTGAATTTAAACCCTTTGAAGCGGGTGGATTTGTGGGTTCGGTGGCAAGAGGAGGAAGCGTGAACTGTGAAAATTTATTGATCAATGCACATGGAAACGGAACACATACCGAATGTGTTGGTCATATCAGCCGCCAAAAAATTACCATCAACCAAACGTTAAAGCAGTTTTTTTCGATAGCACAGGTTATAACAATTGTTCCCGAAAACAATATGGTAACACTGAATTTGGTTGAGCCGTTGTTGCATAAAAATACAGAAAGCATCGTGATCAGAACATCTCCGAATTCGGATGATAAATGCACACGCAATTATTCCGGAAACGATCCGGTTTATCTTGAGCCGGCTTTATGTCAAGAACTGGCAAAACGTAACGTCAAACATTTATTAATTGATCTGCCATCAGTGGATCCTGAGGAAGATGGAGGAGCTCTTTCTGCTCACCATGCTTTTTGGAATTACCCTTCAAATCCACGTTTGGATGCTACCATTACCGAAATGATCTTTGTACCCGATACAATCGCGGATGGAGTATATTTACTCAATATTCAAATTGCATCATTGGAAACTGATGCCAGCCCAAGCAAACCCATTTTATACGCTATACATTAAACAATGAACACTTACAACGAAGAAGAGATAGAAGAAACAGAAGAGGCTGCCGAACAGGATTTATTTGAGCATCATCGGATCGTTTGCGATAAAGGGCAGGCATTGTTGCGCATTGATAAATATTTGATGCACAAAATGCAAAATGCGAGCCGCACCAAAATACAATATGCAGCAGATACAGGCAGTATTTTGGTAAACGACAAAGCGGTAAAATCGAGTTATAAAGTAAAACCATTTGATGTTATTTCAATTGTATTGCCTCATCCGCCAAAGGATAACGATACCATTGTTCCCGAAGAAATTCCGTTGGATATTGTGTACGAAGATGACGATTTGCTGATCGTGAATAAAGTGGCAGGAATGGTTGTACATCCGGGTTATAATAATGTTTCGGGTACATTGGTCAATGCCCTGGCCTGGCATTTAAAAGATACTTCATTTGCCAAAGAAGGAAATATTCGCCCCGGTTTGGTTCACCGCATCGATAAAGATACAAGTGGATTATTGGTTGTTGCCAAAAACGAGTTGGCAATGACTCATTTAGCCAAACAGTTTTTTCACCATACCATCAACCGTTCGTATATCGCATTGGCCTGGGGCGATTTCGAAGAACCTGAAGGAACGGTAACAGGTTATATTGGCCGCAGTTCATATGACAGAAGAGTATTCACCATGTTTCCTGAGGAGGATAAGGAAAAAGGAAAATGGAGTGTAACACATTATAAAGTATTGGAGCGATTAAATTATGTGACCCTAATTGAATGTAAATTGGAAACCGGACGTACACACCAGATCCGGGTTCATATGAAGCATATCGGCCATTCGCTGTTTTCGGATAGCACATATGGTGGCGACAGAATCTTAAAAGGCACAACTTTTACCAAATACAAGCAGTTTATTGATAATTGTTTTACCATTATGCCTCGCCAGGCATTACACGCACGGTCATTAGGATTCGTGCATCCAACAACTGGAAAGGAGATGTATTTTGAATCACCTTTACCTGCCGATTTTGCCGGTGTGTTGGAAAAGTGGAGAGGGTACAATCAAAATGTGATCAGTAAAGAAACGGATTAAGGTAAAAATTAATGTAGCAGCCGGGTGCAACCAAATATATATTTTGCATATCTTGCTTTATCAAACACCTAAAAATATTACGATGAAAAAAATACTACTTTCTTTTGCTGCACTTACTTCCCTCTCAATGGTGGGAATGTTATTTATGAACGATGGAAATCTATACTCGAGCTCGACCGGGGCTCCAGGCGCCAGCACTTGTGCACAAGGCGGATGCCATAGCGATGGTGGTGCTGCCCAAACCAGTGCCGATGTTTCGTTGGTGGTAACCGATGGTTCAGGCAACCCGGTTACAAGTTACGTAGCCAATACCCAGTATACTGTTACATTCGGTAAACATGCTACTTCAGCAAAAGTTGGTTTTGCGTTGTCTGCAACATCCGGATCATTGGCAAAAAATTCGGGCGATACCAAGGTGCAAAAGTTTGGTACATACCTTACACATACATCAAGTGGAACAGCAGTTTCCGGTGGTCATGCAGAATGGTCGGCTAAGTGGACAGCCCCTGCTTCAGGTAATGTGACACTTCAATTGTTTATTAATGAAACGAATAGTGATGGAGGTAGTACCGGTGATGCCATCTTTACACACTCGGTTCAATTGACACCGGCACTTACCGGTTTAAATAAACTAGGCAACGATGTATCGTTTAAAGTGTATCCAAATCCAACATCTGATCAATTGAATGTAAGATTTGATATTAAATATCCATCTCCAATTGCTATTACCTTAATGAGCATTGATGGTAAACACACAACTGAATTGTTTGCCGGTGAAGAAGCAAAAGGACAGGTTGACAAATCATTTGATATTAGCCAACTGGCCAAAGGTGTTTATTTACTCAATATCAAAACAACCGAAGGGAACGCTACTCAAAAAATTATGATTAACTAAGTGTTTTGTTGATTGTGTTTTAGCTTAGTTGAGCTTAACAATATAAAAAGGTGCGGCTTGTTGGTCGCACCTTTTTTGTGATGAAAAATGACATTTAGATATTGACAATATACAATCAACTAATCACGTATACTTGCACCATGAATATTGAACATAGTTGCCTGCGGGCTTGCGAATTAACCAAACAGGTGGGATCGTTTATTGATAACGAAGCCAAAGGGTTTAATTATGATAAAGTGGAAGAAAAAAGCTTTAACCAGTTGGTGTCGTATGTAGATAAAACAGCTGAAGAAAAATTGGTGAAAGGTCTTTCTGAAATTTTGCCGGAAGCGGGTTTTATAACGGAGGAACAAACCATAGCTACCGAGGAAAAAGAATACATGTGGGTGATCGATCCGTTGGACGGGACCACCAATTTTATTCATCAAATTCCGGTATACAGCATCAGTATCGGATTGTTGCGCAACAAAAAACCGGTGATGGGTATTGTGTATGAAGTCAATCGCCATGAATTGTTTTATGCATGGGAAGGCAGTAAGGCATATTTAAATGGCAATGAGATCTCGGTGAAACAAAATCCTGACCTCTCAAAATCATTATTGGCAACCGGTTTCCCATATTACGATTTTGATGGAATGACAGGTTATATCAATGCCTTGCAATATTTTATGAAACATACACAAGGCATGCGCAGGATGGGAAGTGCTGCCGTTGATCTGGCTTATGTTGCCTGCGGACGGTTTGACGGATATTTTGAATATGGTTTGAGTCCGTGGGATGTAGCAGGAGGGGTATTCATTGTTCAACAGGCAGGCGGAAAGGTAAGTGACTTTAAAGGTGGTGATGACTGCATTTTTGGTCGATCGATTGTTGCAGCATCGGGTGCATTGTATCCGAGTTTTTTCGATGTGGTGGAAAAAGCATTTGCTGATTAGCTTCTTTTTCTCAACACTGCTAATGCGAAAAGAAGCACTGGCAATAACTCAATATACCAAGCATACTTTACATAAAAGGTTTCAGTGCGGTTGTAATACAATGTGGCTTTTTGCACTGCCGGAACCCACCAATCCGTTTTTGAGATCACGTTTCCTTTATCATCAATAAATCCTGAAATGCCTGTATTGGCAGCGCGTGCAACATACCTGCGTGTTTCAATTGCACGCAACCTCGCATAGTCAAAATGTTGTTTGTAGCCCGGGGTATTACCCCACCAACCATCATTGGTGATAACACATAATAACCCCGCACCCTTAGTAATATAATCTGTTACATATTGTCCGAATACACTTTCGTAGCAGATAACCGGGGCCGCCCATAGTGTATTACCTATATCAAAGTTTGCAGCTTCCGTGTTTCGCCCGAGGCTGCCCGAAGTGCCACCAAGATCGATAGCGGCCTTACCAAGAAAACCCAATACTTGCTGATATGGCATGCTTTCAACACCGGGAACGAGTTTGGCTTTGTGGTAAATGGCTGTTGGTTTTGTTGGATGAATGAGTAACGCTGTATTGAATGCATCATAATACAATTGTTCATTATACTTACGGGCGGTAAATGTTCTTTCGTTGGCAGGGTAAAATTTATATGAATCGGCACCGCTTAAAATAGAAGCGTTGGGATAGCTTGTCAAAAACTCTTTTACGAATAGAACACTTGGTTCATTGTTCAGGTTGTTTTCATCAAGTCCTCCTTGCAAAGCTGTTTCCGGAAAACAAACAAGTTGCACCGAGGAGTCCATCACCTCTGCAGCAAGTTTAAGCATTGTATGTGTTTGTTCAATTGCCGATTGTCCTTCAAACTTATCATTATATGGATCGATATTGGGCTGTACCACCACTACATTAACTGGAATGCCCGTTGGTTTATAATTGGAAGACACATACCATGACAGGAACAAAGGGGCAAATCCAATGAAAAAGATCAGGTTCATGCTTCGCGAAATATTGATACGCTGACTGTTTTCATTCCATTTGGTGATCAGCCTGAATACTTTGATATTGGCATATAATACCCAAAAACTTCCCCCTACAACTCCGGTGAGTTCATAAAATTGTACCATGAATGGAAACGCTGCAAAAGCATTGCCCAGCGATAACCAGGGCCAGCTAAATTCCCATGTATGATGCAAATATTCAAACGATAACCATGCCGTATTAAAGATCCATTCGGCATGACTCGCCACTGTTTTTTTTGCAAAAAAATGATACACCATAACGGGGATACACATCAATAGGGTATTGATTAAAAACGCTGCATAAGCCCCTTCAACCGTAGCGTTCCAAAGCCAATAAGTTGAACCAGTATTCCAGGTGAAAAACGTAATGAACGCATAGAAAAATACCCAGCCGGCATTACCTTGTTCTGCTCTGATTTTTTTCTCAATAACCAATAAAGGGATAAATGCTCCAAACAATGCAACAATGATGGAATAAGGCTGCCAGCTGATAATGAATAATAGGGCACTTAATAAACTTAGGGCAAAATATTGAAGATGAGATTTTACAGTCATTTGAGTGGTAAACAATGCCCGCAAGTTGCGGCTTTTTTTGCACAGAACAAATCTTGTTTAAAAGTTGGCTTTCTGTGTCTGACCGTTAGCGGTTATGCCTGTATAGCCAGGTATTTATGGAGAATACAAATCCCGGATCAACAAGAGGTCTCTGGCCGCAAAAAGCGAACCTTACACAAAAGACCTGACTTCATAATTTATTAATCGTGTTTTTCAAAATTTGGCGTTATTTTGCCGGCTCATTCAATGAAAGTTCATAGACTACTTTTTATACTCTCTTTTATCGGTGCTTTTGGAGCACAGGCTCAGTTATTGCCTACTTTTGGCGATTCGCGTACGGGCGGTTCGGGTATGCAGTTTCTAAAGATCAGCCCGGATGCAAGGGGAATGGGATTGGCCGGTTCGGCCGTAGCCATCACCAATGATCCATCGGCTATGTTTTGGAACCCGGCAGGTATCACTAATGTGGATACTGGAAAAGTGAATGTAATGGTTTCGCATACTCGCTATTTTGGCGATATGTCGTCAAACTTCGTGGGTGCAGTATTTAAACCCGGGAAACTATCTTATGTTGGTGTGCAGGTTTTTTCAATGAATTACGGACAAATGGATGAAACCACCGAATTTGAATCGAAAGGTACAGGACGCACCTTTACCGTTTCCAATTATCTGGTGGGTTTGACTTATGCGAAGATCTTAACCAACAGTTTTAGTTTTGGTGTAAATGGAAAATTTGCCAACGAAGGTTTTGCAGGAGTTAATGTAAATAATGTATTGTTCGACTTAGGACTTAAATATGATGTGGGTGTAAAGCATACGCGTTTCGGAATTAATTTCAGTAATTTTGGATTTAATGTAAGTCCCAGTGGTGATGTGAGCATTCTTAAGTTTGATGGCGAAACGGATATTCAAAGTTTTAGTACGGTAACCGTACCTGGAATTTTTAGAATTGGTGCTGCGTTCGATCCGATTCATTCAAATGATCATGTGCTAACTGCTATGGGTCAACTAAACCACCCAACCGATAATAATGAAACATATTCGCTTGGAATGGAGTATGCTTATTTGAATGTAGTATATGTGCGCACAGGATATGAGTTTGGTTCCGATCAGAAGTATGTGGCGCCCTCGGCCGGTATTGGTCTGAAAATGAGGAGAGGATTTGGAGGTATTTCTGTTGATTACGGATTTTTGGCGAAAGAAAGTTTAGGGAATAATCATCGGATAACATTGGCTGTTAATATTAGATAATGCAAAAGCTACGATACATCATTGGATTCGTCATATCAACCAGCTTGTTGGCTGCTTGTACCGGTTTGTTCGGTAGCAAACAGGATGATCAGGTGGATGAAATATTTGAGCAAGGAAGAATAGATCCTTCTTTAAATCCAAGCACGGTGGGCTATGTACCCATTTTTCCTTTTTTTGAAGGAATCACCAATCCGGTGGACGTGTATGTGGGATACGATGAGTTTATTTATGTAGTAGCACTCAATAATGAGTCCGATCCTACCGATAATGAATTGATCATTTTTGATCAGAAAGGAAGCATTGGCAAACGCATTACCATCAATGGGGCAACAGACGTAACACAAGACAGACGTTTGCACACATACGTAGCCGGTCGTATTGAGACCTCTTTTGGGAATCGTGCTTGTGTGTATCATATCAGCAATACCGCGGCAGGTTCGTTTCAGTTTGAAGATACATTAATCCACCCGTTATGTGATGATTCACGTGCTTCTACCGGTAATCGGTTTGCCAACGATGAGGCTGTTCAGTTTACGGGTTTGGCTACCTTACACGATAATACATTGTATGTTTCACGTACTGGTCCGTTAAATGATGTGAACTCATTTGTGCGACCCGATAATGGTGTACTCGTTTATGATGCAGCAGGAAACAATATTGGCTATGCACAAGGTCTTAACCCGGTTTCGTCAAGTATCAAATCGGCTTTGGGTATTTCATCCATCTGCACGCAGGCTGGTCCGCCACAACGTTTGCAAGGGATGAGTACCAGCAAAAACTTTTACATCACACAAGCCGATCAGGTTAATAATGTTGAGTACAGAGTGCTAGGTATCAGTGTTGTTGATGATCCCGATCTCGGAACCCAATACAGTGAATCACCAACGTTGTTAAATTTCGATTACAGTAAAGCCGATCGTTTTTTATACGAATCCTTTCGTTTTAAAAAGCCGGAGGACTCTTATATTTCTCCCGATAACTTACAGTATTTATTTGTCGTAGATAGCGGAACCGATTCGCTATATGTTTTTACCAATCAAGGTTATGAAGGGATCAATCCTCCTGCTAATTCTGGTCTTAAAAAACAAGCCATCGTTTCTTTTGGGGGATCTGCAAGTGATGGCACATCCACAGGTCCTTTTAGTTTTAACGACCCAAGCGGTGTTTGTTATTTCCGCAAGATGGTATACGTAGCTGATAAAAAAAACAACCGTATCTGTAGATATAAGTTGAGCAATGATTTGGAATAATAGGCAACGCATTGCTTAAGTGAAGTAGTTGCTACCCTTATGAAGGCGCGCGAATTTATATTCTCGAAACACAATCCATTATTAGTTTAGGATTTATAGTTGCTGCACAACCCATCTTTGGTTAAAGGCTCTGTTGACGTAACTATTTTACACGCATTTTTCTTAAAAGCGTCCCTCAATATCGATACCATTGATAAGAAAAGAGTTCGCAAACCAAGCCGTCCGATATCTCCGGCAGAGCAGCATTATTCATTTAAAAGAGGTATTCATATGGGTTGTGCCCACATCAAAATGTGGGTTGGCTTATCCTTTGTTATCAGTACTTTGTGTCAGGTATCTTCGATAAATTGGCTATTGATTTTTACTTTTATGATTATATTCGTTAGGCTAAAAAACTAAACTATGAAGCTTCACAAGTATTTTGCAGCATGTTTACTTTGTTCTGTTTTTGTAACGCAATTAACAGCGCAGGTTTTTTCAGACAAAGTTGTTGGAAAAAAGCACCAATCCTTAAAAGATAGTCTAAAGATCAAAGAGTATCCTTATGCATTACCAATACTAGGACAAAAGGCAACGAACGCAGGTTTTGATTTACCTTATTCTGCAGGTATTGGTATAAATTATTTGTGGCAGGAATCTGATCTTGCGATCAATAATCTCAAGGTTGGATTTAACCACGGTCCGATGTATAATATGGATGAGATTGTTCTATTTAACAATGCTACGGCAACTTCATATGGAGTTAATATCCGTCCGGATATTTGGATACTTCCTTTTTTAAATGTTTATGGAATATTGGCAAAATCAAGTTTGGCAACCTCGATTGATATTGATATCCGTATCCCAACAAATCCTGATGTACAAGGTGGTGACTGGAAAAGTATTGCATCATTCCAAACCAAAGCAGAATTCGTAGGAACCACTGCGGGATTTGGTCTTACACCAACCATTGGAATTGCAGGAGGATGGGCCGCGTTTGATATGAACTTTACCTGGACGGATATTGATGCGCTTGCAAAACCTGCATATGCTTATGTATTCGGCCCCCGATTCGGAAAAACATTCAGGTTTAAAAAACCGGAACAAAATATTGCATTCTGGGTTGGCGGATTTAGGGTACATATTAATTCCGGAACATATGGTAGTCTTCCTTTATCCGATTTGGGAAGCGCATCCGGTGTTCAAGCGAAAATTGACAATGGATACCAACGTATTGAACAAGCACAAACAAATGTAGATACTTGGTGGAATGGGTTAACTCCGGTTGAACAAAAACAACCATCCAATATAGTGAAGAAAGAAACAGCTGATAGAGCAATTGGAAAGGCTTCTCAGTTATTGGATGGAGCATCCAATGCTATAACCAATATAGGTAATTCAACTGTTCAATACTCACTCGATAAAAAACAGGAAAACATGTGGAATTTTATTGTAGGCAGCCAATTTCAACTCAACAAACATTGGATGTTACGAGGAGAGTTTGGTTTTTTGGGAACGCGTACACAACTATTGGCCGGACTTCAATACCGCTTCGGTTTATAATATTGCACCTGCTTTTCCTGATCAGATAAAGTGCAAGAGAAAATGTGCGTAATACATAAAGAAGTTGCCCGCTATGAAAAAGAGAAACCCAAATGCGTTTTTTTGGACGCAATACTAGTCTCTTAAACGTTGGGTATAATCAAACAACAGTAAGGCGTTCAATTATGTGTTACGCAAAAACCTGATCAATTAAAGCTTGTTGTTCTGCTGCGTACTACTTAAGACATATCAAAGAAATTGAGTTCACATGGCACTACTTCTAAGCTAACAAAAAACCGCAATCATTCCTTTGTGGGCTTTAAAAAGTTAGGAAGAGTCGCTGCATTAATTTTTGATGAGTTTTTGGTTATGTACATTGCCATTTGTATCCACAATTTTTACAATATACATACCGGGCTTAAAAGATGTTAAATCAAAAAACGATTCTGTTGTTTCCGAAATGAGCTTACCGTTTACATCTTTTATTATTGCCTTTTGAAATGTTGCAGTTGTTATGATATCAACTCTATTGGTTGCAGGATTAGGCACTAAATCTGTTGTAATGGTTTGATCATTATCAAACGAAACAACCTGAATAGGCGAATAAGAAATTTCGTTGTCAAAATCAACTTGCTTGATACGGTAATAATTTACTGTCTGCATACTTGGCCTTTCATCTGTTGTTTGGTAGTGCTTTAGGCTATTGCTGTTTCCGGAAGCTATTACATTGGCAATTGTTTCCCAGGTTGCACAATCGGTGCTTTTTTCTGCTTCGAAATAATGGCTGTTTATTTCCGATGCGGTACTCCAATTTAGTAAAATTGATTTTTGATGTTTTGTTGCAATAAAATTTTGATAGATTACTGGTAGTGCATTACTACTACTAATAACCAGTTGAAAGCGGTTTCCAAAGCTTGTACTGTCTGCAATTGATGTATTATAGTTATATGAAAAATTGTGTGTTAGTAAGACTGCGTTAGCCAGTTTTTTATCTATTAGGTAATATAGTTTGCCACTGCTAACGGGCAGTGATTTTGCACTTATGGTATAAGTGTAATTTCCGCCCGTTACAAACAAGTTTACCGTATCGTTGAGGCTTATAACTGGTCGAGCATCGTAGGCCAGACTAATACCATCATTTCCTACACTCATCAAGTTTATTTCACCATTCAATTTGGTAATATCATATGCATCTTTAGTTGCTACACTTGCAGGATAATGCGCCAAAATAAAAACATCGCTTGTAATTGAATCCCTTCTTAATTCCAAACTTAATTCATCAGTAGAATTATTTTTAAATAAAGCAATAGGTGTTGAGGTAACTTTAAATTGCTCTGTTAAGGTGAGTGCAGGAGATGTACCATTTGCTTTTACCCAAAAACTAGCCCCCGATGGAATGATTCCGCCTGTTAAACTTCCTCCCGAATTTGAATTATACGATTTGTAAGACCCCGATGTTGCATCCAGAATGTATATGGTAGAATCAATATTTGTAACACCTACATTATTATCTCTGAAAGCATTCCAATCATATGCACATGGATAAGGGTTGCCTACTAAATTCCAACCATCATTTGCCTGTCCGTTACTTGAAGTATATGTTACAGGCATTGCCATATCTCCTGTATTGATTGTTCCGGTTGTGTTAACGGTAACAGTATTGGAGGTAAGGTTTGAGCCGGTGAGCCTGGTAATATCTGTTCTGTCGCCACGCACAAATATGCGGTAACCTTTGCCTGCAACAATTGGCTGATTGCT
Organism: Chitinophaga pinensis; assembly: GCA_943369665.1. Classification (GTDB taxonomy): domain Bacteria; phylum Bacteroidota; class Bacteroidia; order UKL13-3; family UKL13-3; genus UKL13-3. Next base: position 50,340 of record CALRNX020000015.1, on the reverse strand, counting down.
TAAAGATGAAGTGGAGTTTGTAAGTGCATTCCAACCTGAATTTAAGTTGCCGGTTGTACTTTCGGTATAACTATAAACAGAAGGTTGATTGCTAAGTGTTGCATCAAAGCCATTGCTGTTTAATGTACCGGAAGTACTGCCTATTCCGGCTCCTGTTATATAAATTTCTTGTTGTAAATCTTCGAAAGTTGCATTGCTATGCGGTGATGCAAAAAAACGCCATCTTCTTCCGGAATTTGAGATAAAACGTTCGACTGTTATATTCCCGGTAATGGTTGCTCCGTTTATATTCCCAATATAGGCCGTATTAGTTGCAATAGATTTTAACGTAAGTGTTTTGCCTGCGGTCGTTAATGATTTTGTGCCACCTGCGTTAAATGTAATACCTCCGGTTGGGGCAATATCTAAGGCTGTTCCTAACGTTAAACTAGCATTACTTCCGGTACCAATAATCAAATGTTGGATGGTACGTGAACCACTGGTAAAGTTTATGGTTCCCACAGTTCCCCCAATTGTTAAGTTTGATGTTGCACTGCCGGTAATTGTTCCTGAGCCCGAAACAGTACCGTTTAGTGTTAATGTATTTGGGCCAATGGAAAGTACCCCATTGGTAAGTATGAGTGCATTGTTTATCGTTCTATTTGCAGCTAATGTGACATTGGAACTTGCTCCTTGTACCGTAATATTAGCCGGGCCGTTTGTAGATGGCCACTCTGAACTAATCGTTTGACTTGTTCCTGTATTGTATACCAATGTTCCTGTAGGTCCATAAGCAATGGTTCCATTATTGGTTATCGTTCCACCATTAAGTGTAAGTGTGCCATTTATGGTGAGCGTAGTACTTGCATCCACCACAATCGTTCCACTTGTTAGCACAATATTGTTTAGCGTTTGGTTGCTGCTTACTTTTAATGTTCCGCCATTTACTGTTATGTTATTTGTAATGGGAATAGTTGTTCCGCCACTTTTATTTAATTGGAGTGTTCCTGCCGAAACTGTTGTTAATCCTGTATATGTATTTGCACCTGTAAGCTGAAAAACGCCACTACCACTACCAATTTTTGTTATTGGATTTGCACCACTTATGATACAGGAAACAACTATACTCCCCGAACTTTCAATACTCACATTATTATTGGTAGTGTTACTAAAATTCAAACCTAATGTTTGAGTACCATCTGCAATGGTCATTGTGTTCGAACTGTTATTTCTAAGCACGGTGTTCGAAACATTATTAATTGCAACTCCCGTTAAGATAAAATTATTAGCCACAGTTCCGGAACTATTGTTAATGGTTCTGGCAACAGCACCACTTACGAATTCAATCGCACCAATCGTTCTATTTGCCAAGGTTGCGGTATTCATATTGATACCAACTGTTGTTTGCGCAGCATTGCCAAATTGAGCAACTGTCGTTGATGTTGGTAACCCCGACCCCCAATTGCCAACTGTTAGCCATGCAGATGTTCCTCCACTCCATAATGTAGCTGTAGCATTTGTTACTGAAGTAATATTAAAAGCAGTTGAAACAATATTACTAAATCCACTTGCACTTGCAGTAAGGGTTCGGCTGGTAGCCGATGCAGTATGGTTTATGGTAAATGTAGCGAGTCCTGAGGTGGCAGAGACTGTTTGTGGTGTACTGTTTAAGGTACCTGTTGATGTAATTGAAACCGTTCCATTAAAGTTCAGATCCCGATTACCGTTGGCGTCATTGGCCGACACAGCTGGCGAAGGCGACATATTATCATTTACATTTACGTTGCTGGTATTTTGTTCAAATGTTAAAGCGGTAGAGACTGCAGCAACTGCGTTATTGGTCGCTCCTGAGTTTACATCTTGAGATGCTAACAACTGGCTACCGGTAATCGTAAAATCCGAATTGATAATCCTAAACACAAAATTTAATCCATCAATTGTTGTTTTCAGTGAGCCTAAATCCGTCTTAAGCCAAATTTTTAATGAGTAGTTTTTGTTCCCATTATCGGGTATATGCCCAAGTTGTCCGCTACCATTAGCGATACTCGAAAATGTAATATTGGTTGCATTTATTGTTCCGGTTTGGGTATTTGTTCCATCACTTAATTCGGCACCAAGTATAGCAGTAGTCCAATCGGCAATATCATTTCCTGTACCTTGCCTGAAACGTAATTGAGAAAGCTGAGTTGCAACATCGTCATTACTTGGTGTTGAGCCGTCATCCAACAATGTAAAATCAAAATTTAAAACAGCCGTTCCCTGTGAGTTGAGCAACGAAGAAAAAGATACAGGTTCTGCGGTTGGGCCTGCTGCAATTGTTGATGTGCCTGGCGTGGCAATAGCATCAGATGCGATTATAATGTCATCTAATCTTATCCTGTCTCTTGATCCCGATCCCGAGCTCATATAATACACCCACCTGATATGAACAATTGGTTGGTCTTCACATACAACTGGCAAAGAAATATTTGTGAATGTGGTTGCGGAGTTGGTTCCACTTAAAGTAGTCAAATATTCTGTTGTGGGAGATACATCGGTAAAACTTCCTGTTGTTCCAATTCGATATTGTAACCGTAACCCATTCACACGAGTACTTGCATCATTTAATTGCTGAGCGGTAAAAGTGACCAGTAAGTTGGTTCTGCTTGTTGTATTAACTGCAACAACAATGGCTCCAATATTATTCGTTCCACTATTAAGTAAACTGATACCATTTGCAACTTCATTTCTTACCGAACCTGTTGTAATGCCATCTGTACTCACTACTAAAGCACGGTCACCGTCAGCGTTTTCATTTATGTTTGCAGAAGTGCGTTCTGCAGGAAATTTATGACCTTGCATTGAGGTTGGATATGCAGTAGTTGCACCGGAACCAAATCCAGTAAAAGTATAATTCGAAGTGCTTAAGTCATGCACAACAGGATTTGATTGCCCCCAAACCAAAGCTGGTAAAAGCAATATGTTTAGTAAGAATAAAAAATAATTTTTTGAAACCTTGTATAAACGAAGCATGATCATGATAAACTGAATGATTATCAAATGTATACTCGTGTGATAAACTAAATATTAAGCCACTTTTTATTTATTATCATTAATTACAAAGGGTAAGTATTTGGTAAGAACTTCGCTTATTGAGAGATAAGCTCAATAACGAAAAATGCCCACTCAAATTTGAGTGGGCATTTTTCGTTATAATGGATTCAATTAAAATGCTAAGCAAAAGCCTGGTCAATTAAAGCTTGTTGTTCAGCTGCGTGAACCTTGCTGTAACCTGTTGCCGGTGTTGAGCTGCTCTCGCGTGAAATACGTTTTAAAATGCGGTTATGATCCCAGCGCAATAAGTATAACCAGGTCCCCATGTTTTTAGGTTCTTCCTGTACCCAACAAATTTCGGCACCTTCATATTTTTTGTAAATAGCAGCCAATTGTGTTTCGGGCATCGGGTATAATTGCTCCAAACGGACAATGGCAATATCCTTGCGTTTATCAGCTTGTTGGCGTTCCAATAATTCATAATACATTTTACCCGAAACCAATAATACACGTTTTACTTTTTTGGTATCGCAATATGTATCATCAATTACCTCCTGGAATCCACCTTTTGTGAATTCTTCCAGTTTACTCACACATAATGGATGGCGCAATAAACTTTTAGGTGTCATTACCACCAACGGTAAACGGTAGTTTCGCTCCAGTTGTCTGCGCAATACATGGAAATAATTTGCAGGTGAAGTAATATTTACCACTTGCATGTTCCAGTTGGCACATAACTGTAAAAAGCGTTCCAAACGTGCTGATGAATGTTCAGGTCCTTGTCCTTCGTAACCATGTGGTAACATTAAAATTAAGTTGCTGAACGTTTTCCATTTGGTTTCAGCACTTGCCAAATATTGGTCGATGATAATTTGTGCACCATTGGCAAAGTCGCCAAACTGTGCTTCCCATATGGTTAGGTCATTTGGTGAAAACATGCTGTATCCATATTCAAAACCGAGTACTGCATATTCGCTCAACAACGAATTGTAAAATTCAACATTGGCTTTTTTATCCTCACCTAAACTATCAAAGATATTATAACCTTTATCGCTATCCTCAGGTTTGATAATGGCATGACGATGCGAGAATGTTCCTCGTTCGCAATCTTGTCCCGTCATGCGTACACTGTGACCTTGGTTACTCAAAGTTGCATACGCCATTAACTCACCCATTGCCCAATCGTATTGATCATTTTTAATCATGTTTTTACGATCGGTGAATAGCTTCTTAATTTTACTGAATGCGTTAAAACCTTCTGGGATATTGGTAATTTTTTCAGCGAGTCTTAAAAACGTTTTTGAATCAACCGAAGTGTCGGGCGAAGTCTCAAAATCTTCCCTCACACTCGATCGGAAGTTTTCCCAACGGGCTGCCAAAAAATTCTGGCCTTTTTTGGTTTGAGCTGTTTTTGCCTCCTCTAATTTTTCCTGCAACAATCCCCTGAAATTTTTGTCCATTTCCTTCGCCAGATCAGCCTCAATGCTGCCTGCAGTGGCTAGTTTTTGGTTGTATATCTCGCGTGGGTTTTGGTGCTCGCCAATGGCTTTGTACAATGTCGGTTGTGTAAAACGAGGTTCATCACCTTCGTTGTGTCCATATTTACGGTAACCTAACAGATCAATAAAAATATCGCTGTTAAATTCCTGGCGATATTCCAATGCCAAACGGATGGTGTAAACCACCGCTTCCACATCATCAGCATTCACATGGAACACCGGGCACAATGTGGTTTTGGCAACATCGGTGCAATAAGTTGAAGTACGTCCGTCAGTGTAATTTGTGGTAAAGCCGATTTGATTATTGGCTACAATATGAATACACCCACCCACGCCATAAGCGCGTAAACCAGCCATTTGCAATACTTCGTAAACAATACCTTGTCCGGCAACAGAAGCATCTCCATGAATTAAAATTGGTGCAACTTTATCAATATCACCGTTGTGAATTTTATCCAGCTTAGCGCGAGTTAATCCTTTAACAACAGGGTTCACCGTTTCCAAATGTGATGGATTCGGTAATAATGTAAGGTTAACTTTTTTACCATCACGCGTTTTGATTTCGCTGCTGAAACCTAAATGGTATTTCACATCACCTTCAAAGATTCCTTCATCTTCGGCACTTTTTCCTTCAAACTCTTTAAAAATATCAGAGTATGACTTTCCTAAAATATTAGCCAATACATTTAATCTTCCCCGGTGAGCCATTCCCAACACAAACTCTTCAACACCTAGTTCGGCACCATATTGAATGACTTCATCCAAAGCAGGGATCATGTTTTCCAATCCTTCTAAAGAGAAACGTTTTTGCCCTACGAACTTCGTGTGAATAAAGTTTTCGAATACCGTAGCCTGATTAATTCTTGAGAGAATATGACGTTTTTGATCAATGGAAAACACAGGTTGATTGCGCGATTTTTCCATTTTTTCCTGCAACCATTTCAAGGCTTTAGGTTCGCGCATATACATATATTCGGCACCAATAGATCCGCAATATGTTTGCTCCAACATACTGATGATATCTTTTAGTTTAGCCGCACCCAATCCAACTTCAACACCTGCATTAAATGTAGCATCCAAGTCCTTTGTTTCCAATCCGAAGTTTTGGATCGATAAGGTTGGAACATATGTTCTGCGTTCGCGCACTGGATTGGTTTTGGTAAACAAATGTCCTCGGGTACGGTATCCTTCGATAAGGTTGAGTACGTTAATTTCTTTGATAAAGTTTTCGCTAACGGCAACACCCTTGCTGTTACCATTAAATTTTTGTTGCCCCATATCAAAGCCTTCAAAAAATTTCTTCCAGCCAAAGTCTACAGAGTCCTGATCCTTTAAATATTGTTGATACAAATCGTCAATAACATTTACATCAGCATTCGATACATACGAAAATTTATCCATAAAAGAGTTTCAAATTGAGACGGCAAAGATAGCCTTATAATTCTTTTTTGAAAGCGGGGGAGAGGCTTATCGTTCATCGCACATGGTTCACTGAAAAGTCCATCTTTTTTAGAACAGAAACCTAGGTTACATTTAGGTTCCGGATCATGTAAACCGATGTCTTATTTGTGTTCGTTGATCCAGTTACTGATATCAACCACAACCTGTTCATCCATATTGCCGGGTTGTTGGTATTCGGCCGGACGCGATTTTCCTTCTCCCGTTATAAATAAATGATTGAGTTTTGGGTAGCTCTTAAAAACCGTTTCTGCCTTTCGTTTTTTAGCTGCTTTTTTCCAGAGGTTAAAATCGGTCATTGTTACCTGATAGTCACGTTCCCCTTGTAAAATAAGGGTGGGAGTGGAGATTTTTTGCAAGGTTTTGAGCTGATCATATTGGTTTAAAAAATTCCAGTAATCAGCACTTACGCCAAATGGCAGTTTGTCTGATGGTGTTTTGGGGTTCATCTTTTTGGTTTTGGCAAAGGTGGCCTGTGCTATGATCTGTTTTTTTTGATTGTAATCATTCACTTTCATCACGGCACTATCAGGGTACAGGTAGTTCATTTGTTCGATCAGCATATCCTGGATTGGGCGGGCATTTGCGGCAAGCAAGATCATGCCTTTAAGTTTACCGCTTTGTTGCGCAATAAGCGGTGCCAACATGCCCCCCTGACTGTGTGCGGCAATGTATATTTGGGTGGAATCCACATGGCTATTGTTTTTAAGCAGCTCAATTGCCGACAATACATCATCAATCACTTCTTCTTGTACAGTATAGGTTTTACCCTGGAAAGATTCCATGTGAAATCTTGTACCATGTGTATGACTACGTTTGTCGTAACGGAACACCGTAATATTTTTAGAAGCAAGTCCCCAAGCGAGGTCATTGTATATTTTGGAACTGCCCGTGGTACCATCCCTGTCCATTGGTCCCGATCCATGAACAATAATGACCAATGGATGTTTACCCCCATCTTTTGGATAAGAAAGCGTTCCTTTTAATTTCCATCCTTCCGTTCCAAATTCCATTTTGGATTCATAGAAGTTTAAACTTTTTACGTAGTATGGAACCTGGTATACACCATTTTGAGGCCCGATAAAAATGCCAACGAGCTTATCATATTGATTAAACGTAACCGTAAGCACCATCATTGTTTTCGAAGTTTTAACAGGAGTTCTGCCCATCCACTTGGTTCCTACCTGTTCGATAAAGGGAGTTTTCAAATCCTTAAGTTCGCCATAAACCGATTCAAGGGTTACAGTTGTTTGTTCCAATGCATCAGCATTAAGGTGTTGAAGCATGGAAGAGTCCATTTGCATTTCAATGCTGTCAAAATGATGATTGATGAACTGCCGGTTCACTGTTTCGATCAATTCAGTAAAATGCTCTTTTTGCTCTTGGGCAAATCCGCATATTGACAGCAACAACAATACACCCGCACTGATAAATTTTTTCATGGTATAAACATAAAAAAAAGACAGCTCTTTCGAACTGTCTTTTTGAAGATTATTTGCCGGATATCGTTAATTATTACTTAATAACTTCAGCTACATCCGTGTATTTTAAGTTGAATGCTTCTGATACGCCTTTGTATACAACTTTCCCGTTCACTACATTTAAACCTAAACGTAATTCTTCGTTATCTGTACATGCTTTTTTCCAACCTTTATTTGCCAATTGCAAAGCATAAGGTAAAGTAGCATTGGTTAATGCAAGGGTAGAAGTATAAGGAACAGCTCCCGGCATATTGGCTACACAATAGTGGATCACCCCATCAATTACATAAGTTGGTTTTTCATGAGTGGTTGCTTTGGTTGTTTCAAAACATCCTCCTTGATCTACCGCCACATCCACCAATACTGTACCTGGACGCATTGTTTTTAACATGTCTTTGGTAATCAAGTGCGGGGCTTTAGCACCCGGAATCAATACCGCACCCACAATAAGGTCAGAGTGAGTAATCATTTCACGGATATTGTATTCGTTCGAATATACTGTTTTTACATTTTTAGGAAGGATATTATCCAACTCACGCAAACGCGGCAATGAAATATCCATGATGGTAACATCAGCGCCCAATCCTGCTGCCATGATAGCAGCCTGGGTTCCTACAATACCACCACCCAATACCAATACCTCGGCAGGCTTCACACCCGGTACACCTCCTAAAAGGATACCACGTCCACCCATAGGTTTTTCCAAAAATTTAGCACCTTCTTGCACACTCATACGTCCGGCTACTTCACTCATTGGAACCAATAATGGAAGTGAGCGGTCTTTTTTCTCAACGGTTTCGTATGCCAAACAAACTGCTTTGCTTTTGATCATTGCTTTTGTAAGCGGCTCATAAGATGCAAAGTGGAAATACGTAAACAACAATTGGCCTTCTCTGATCAAAGCATATTCCTCTTTAATAGGCTCTTTTACTTTTACGATCATTTCGGCTTTTTTGTATACCTCAGCAATTGTTTTAAGTAGGGTAGCTCCGGCTTTTTTGTATTCATCATCCGAAAAACCACTGCCTAATCCGGCTGTTGCTTGCACAAATACTTTATGCCCGGCTTTTACAAAAGCTGATACACCCGCAGGTGTTAATCCAACACGGTTTTCGTTGTTTTTGATTTCTTTTGGTACTCCAATAATCATAGTTGTTGTTTGTTAAAAAGGTTGGCAAAAATAGCATTAAACTCTTCAAAACAAAAAAAGTCCTGCATACGCAGGACTTTTAATATGAATTTTAACCCAGAGTAATTTATTCACTAAGGGTATTTCGAACAGGAGAAATGGGTTCTACAGGAATCGGAGAAACGGTTCCTTTGATAATTAATGAAATTTCAGCATTGGCAGCATTCGATTTCACGGTAATGTATTTTTGAAAAGTGCCGGGACGTCCGTTTGAATTAAAAGATGCTTTGATTACACCTTTACCTCCCGGCATAATAGGTTCTTTGCTCCATTCTGGCGTGGTACATCCGCAAGAAGGTTGCACGCTGGCCAATATCAATGGTGCTTTTCCTGTATTGGTAAATTTAAATTCGTAATTAGCCAATGTTCCTTCTTTGATATTACCAAAATCATGTTCTGTAGCCTCAAATGTAATTTGAGGTTGCTGCTCTGATGTTTGAGCAAATGAAGCCGATCCGAGTGTAACCAATAACAATGCAAAAAATAGTTTTTTCATGATATATAAATTGGGCTTAAAAAATGAAACCTGCATAATCCAATTAGATGGTATCATGCAGGTTTAGTTTAAGAGAACTAGATCTTAATTTAATGATTTTTCTTTAGTATCTGTTTTTGCAGGGATATCAGATGCAGCTTTTACATCACCTTTAATATACAAGGTTACTTGTGATTTTTTAGCATTGCTCATTACAGTTACAGCTTTGTTAAATACACCGATTGAAGCAGCATTGTAAGTAGCTTTTACGAATCCCTTTTTGCCCGGCATAATAGGCTCTTTGGTCCACTCAGGAGTAGTACATCCACATGATGCGGCTGCATTTGTAATAATTAATGGTTCTTTACCGGTGTTTTTAAAGGTGAAAGTATAAGTAGCAGGAACGTTTTGTGGAATAATACCAAATTCATGTGTCTCTTTGTCGAAGGTAATCTCAGCTTGATTTTTGTTTTCGGTAGCAGGAGCAGCAGGTGTTTGAGCTTGTGCAGCAAATACTCCTGTGAATGCTACGAACGCGGTGATCATTAATTTTTTCATATTTTTCTGTTTAAATTGTTTGTTTATTTTACGGTTGTTCTTTCAAAAACTGTTCCAAGTCTTTTGTTGATACAATATTCAAAAGTAGTTTTGCGGTACAAGTATACAAAATGGCTACGATATAAAAATTTCTTAATTAAAATTTTCTGACAGTAACATATTTACCTTGTCAATAATATATTTGAACAATCAACACGAAGCGCTTATGAGCACAAGAGAGCAAGCCAAACTAACAGCGGCAGAATTTAAACAAACTGTATTAGAGGATTATACAATTGCATACCGCAGTCGTCAAGCCAGTTTATTGGGGCGAAAAGAAGTATTAACAGGCAAGGCAAAGTTTGGGATTTTTGGTGATGGCAAGGAATTACCACAGATTGCTATGGCCAAAGCGTTTAAGAATGGAGATTTCAGAAGCGGTTATTACCGCGACCAAACCTTTATGATGGCAATCGGTCAACATACTGTTCAGGAGTTTTTTGCACAATTATATGCGCATACGGATGTAGCAGCTGAGCCTGCAAGCGCAGGAAGGATGATGAACGGACACTTTGGTACCCGCAGTTTAAATAATGACGGGAGTTGGAAATCTTTAAAAGATCAAAAAAATTCATCAAGCGATATTTCACCTACTGCGGGCCAAATGCTTCGATTGGTGGGGTTGGCACAAGCCAGTAAATATTACCGCGAAAATGCGGCAATTATCGGAGATAACCTTTTTAGTGATAATGGAAATGAAGTGGCTTGGGGAACAATTGGCAATGCTAGCTCAAGCGAAGGTCACTTTTTTGAAGCCATCAATGCTGCAGGGGTATTGCAAATTCCAATGGTAATCTCAGTATGGGATGATGGATACGGAATTTCGGTTCCCGCAAAATACCAAACAACAAAAGAAAGTATTTCGGAGATCCTGAAAGGATTTCAACGCAATGAAAAAGGCGAGGGCTTTGAGATCATTGTGGTAAAAGGATGGAATTATGCTGAGTTGGTTGGAGCTTATGAAAAGGCAGGAAAAATTGCCCGTGAGGAGCATGTACCGGTATTGGTTCATGTTACAGAGTTAACACAACCACAAGGACATTCAACTTCAGGTTCGCACGAACGTTATAAAACCAAAGAACGCCTGGCTTGGGAACTTGAATACGATTGTATGGTGAAGTTCCGCGAGTTTATTATCGATAACAACCTAGCTTCGGAAGAGGAGCTGATACAAATTGAAACTGTAGCTAAAAAAGAAGTAAATGATTCTAAAAAAGCTGCGTGGGAAAATTATCTAACACCGATAAAATCGGAAGTGAAGGAAGTTGTTGTTTTATTGGAACAACTGGCAAATGCATCAGGTGTTTCGGAGATTGCCACGATTGCAAATGAACTTGCGCAAATTAGCGAACCTATTCGTAAAGACATTGGTGTGGCAATGAATAAGGCACTCCGTTTAACCTATGGTCAAACATCAACTGAGCGCAATAATATCATCAATTACAAACAACAATTCAATTCGGTTAATGCCGAACGTTACAACAGCAACTTGTTCAGTCAAAGTAAGGAAGCGGCATTGAGTGTTGAGGAAGTAAAACCGGTTTTTAGTGAGAACAGTAAAGTGGTGGATGGGTATGTTGTGATGCAATCATTTTTTGATCTGGCTATTGCACGCGACCCAAGGGTTTTTGCTTTTGGAGAGGATGTTGGAAAAATCGGTGATGTAAACCAGGGATTTGCAGGGTTACAAGAGAAATACGGAGAAAGCCGTGTGTTCGATACAGGAATCAGAGAGTTAACCATTATGGGACAAGGAATTGGTGCAGCTTTGCGTGGCTTGCGTCCAATTGCTGAAATCCAATATTTGGATTATTTGCTTTATGGATTACAACCGTTAAGCGACGATCTGGCAACATTGCAATACCGAACAAAGGGTGGACAAAAGGCTCCTTTAATTGTGCGCACGCGTGGACACCGTCTGGAAGGTATTTGGCACAGTGGTTCTCCTATTGGCATGATATTACACTCGATCAGGGGAATGCATGTGTTGGTGCCGCGTAATATGGTGCAGGCGGCTGGGTTTTATAATACCATGCTCCAAAGTGATGAGCCGGCATTAATTATTGAGTGCTTGAACGGCTATCGTTTAAAAGAGCGCTTACCTGATAATTTAGGCGAATACACCACACCACTGGGAATCCCAGAAACGTTAATTGAGGGTAATGATATTACCGTGGTGAGTTATGGAAGCACACTACGTATTGCTGAAGAAGCCATTAAACAATTACAAGGTTTTGGTATCAACTGCGAGTTAATTGATGTTCAAAGTTTATTACCTTTTGATATCCATCACAGTATTGTTGAGTCCATTAAAAAAACCAACAAGGTAATTTTTATTGATGAAGATGTGCCGGGTGGAGCAACTGCATATATGATGCAGCAGGTTTTAGAAGTACAGGAAGCATATAAATACTTAGATGCAAAACCATTAACCATTGCTGCCAAGCCGCATCGACCACCTTATGGTACCGATGGAGATTATTTTAGTAAACCAAGTACTGAGGATATTTTTGAAGCTATTATGGATATGATGCACGAATACGATCCTGCACAGTTCCCTAAATTTTTGTAGCAATTTAAGTTGAAACGAGATTTTATACCATTTTGATTTACAAAATAGGCCAAAGTGTGTTGCGTAAATCCCAGATGTTATTATCCCCGAAGCTATCGGGAGCCACATATAAATTGGAATATTTATTTTAGTAAACGGTATTAAGCCGTTTTCAAAATAAGCCTCTTTATTTTTCGTTGTAAATAACTTCGAGTAAAGTTTGTCCAACAGTTTTTAGAGTATTTCGGTCAATTACATTCATATTGTCGCTGTGAGTATGGTGATGTTCAGGGAAATTCCCGTCAGCATCAAAGTCTATGATATCAATGGTTGGAATACCGGCACGGTTCACATACACATGATCGTCTTCAATGCCGCCAACTTGGATATAACCAAAGTGTTTCCCGTAGTTTAAATTGTGAGCTGCACCCCAAACTTTATCTAATACTGGTTTTGCATATTGGGCAGAGTAACCTTCCCATCCAAATCCAGCGTTGCTGGCACCAACCATATCGAGCAAGATTCCAAAATCGGCTTTGTAATTCGGATGGTGCAAATTTGCCGACCAATATTGCGACCCTAAGCAGTATGTATTTGGTTGGTTGTTCCCTAAGTCTTCAGCATCAAACAATATAATATCCACACCTATATCAATTGGGTGTGATTTTAACACGCGTGCAATTTCCATCAATACACCCACACCGCTGGCACCATCATTTGCTCCTAAAATGGGTTTGTTTTTATCAGAAATATCCTTGTCTGCTCTGTCGCGTGAATCCCAGTGAGCACAGAGTAAAATGCGTTTTGTTGCTTTCGGATTAATCTCGGCAATAATATTCCGCACATTTAATTTCGTACCATCAAAATTGCTGATAACTGTTTTTTGTTCGATCACATTATCGGTATACTTTTTCAACTCCTGAACCATCCAATTACCACATTTTTTGTGTGCTTCGCTGTTGGTAACACGTGGACCAAAGTCTACCTGGGTTTTTACAAAGTAATAAGCAGAGTCAGCATTGAAGTTTGGCGAAATCTGGGTGTATGTTTGAGGTTTGGTGTTTGCTGTTTGTGGTTTCTTTGGTTCGTCCTTACAAGCATTCAAGAAGGCTACCACAAAGGCACAAAGAAACAGAACTATTTTCGAGAGCGTTTTTTTCATATCAGTAAAATAAATCCGAAAGGAGAATATTCCATTTTCAGATTTTTATTTTTTATTTCGAAATTCGAGATTAAATATTTTTGTTTTATTGAACAATAGAAAAAGAAGTTCCATCTTTTCCATCCTTAATTTCAAATCCAATTTCTTTCAGTTTATCACGTATCAGATCACTGGTTGCAAAATCTTTTTTGGCTTTCGATTCATTCCGAACCTCCAGGATCATGTTCATCAAGCCATCAATTTTATCTGTATTTACAGCATTCTCTTCTTTTAATCCCAGGATATCAAATACAAAATCGTTCATTAGTTTGGTAAGTAACGTTTTATCATTAGCCGAAATTGTTTCCTTGCCATCATTTACGCTATTAATAATCCTCACCCCTTCAAACAAATGCGATAATGCAATGGGTGTATTAAAATCATCGTTCATGGCTGCGTAAACTTTATCCACCAATTGCTGAATATTAGATGAGCTTGTTGAAGCGGTTTTTAAGCCATCAATAAGTTTAACCGCATTCATCAAACGGGCAAAACCCTTTTCGGCAGCCTGTAGCGCCTCATTACTAAAATCAAGTGTACTGCGGTAATGTGCTTGCAAAACAAAAAAGCGCACGGTCATTGGGGAATAACCTTTGTCAAGGAGTTTATGGCTGCCGCTAAACAACTCGTGTGGCAAAAAAGAGTTCCCTAAACTTTTACTCATTTTTTGGCCATTCACTGTAAGCATATTGGTATGGATCCAATAGCGAGCAGGCGTGGTGTGGGAGCAGGCAATGTTCTGTGCAATTTCGTTTGTATGGTGTGTAGGTGCAAGATCCATACCCCCTCCATGTATATCAAATTGTTCGCCCAGGTATTTGCTGCTCATTGCCGAGCATTCCAAATGCCATCCCGGGAAACCTTCACCCCAAGGGCTGGGCCATTTCATCAGGTGTTCAGGCTTTGCTTTGATCCATAAGGCAAAATCCAATCGTCCACGTTTTTCATCTTGACCGCCCAATTCGCGGGTTCCGTTCAGCAGGTCTTCAAGTTTCCTGCCGGTTAGAATCGTATAGTTGTGTTCTTTTGAAAATTTCTCGACATCAAAATAAACAGTACCACCCATTTCATATCCATAACCATTGGCTATAATCTGTTTGGTCATTTCTATTTGCTCGATTATATGCCCGGTTGCAGTTGGCTCAATGCTGGGAGGTAATGCATTAAACGATTGCATCATATCATGAAAGTCAATGGTGTAACGTTGCACAATTTCCATTGGTTCCAATTGTTCAAGCTTTGCTTTTTTACTGATTTTATCTTCACCCTCATCTGCATCACTTTCCAGATGCCCGGCATCGGTAATATTGCGCACATACCTTACCTTATAACCCAAGTGCATGAGGTAACGAAAGATCACATCAAACGACATAAACGTGCGGGCATTCCCTAAATGGGCGTTGCTGTATACGGTCGGTCCACACACGTACATACCAACATGTCCGGTGTGCAATGGTGTAAACGTTTCCGTTTCACGTGTAAGGGTATTGTATATTTTAAGGTTGTGGTTAATCATAAAGTGCCGAAAGTCTATAGATATCTAAAAATAAAAGCGCTTTTAGGAGCGCTTTTAAATCTGTTTGTTAAAATGGCAGATCATCGGTAGATGAATCGCCACCATTAAAGCTAGGTTCGTTATCCGGGTGAAAAGGATCAGCTTCGGCACCGCCTGCTGCACCTGCATTACCTTCCAATTTCCATGCACGAACATCAGTGTACCAACGGCCATTGTATTCGCGTGACTCAATATTTAAAGAAGCTTTGATCTCGTTACCAACTGCATAACGTTTTAGTTCGTTCACTTTATCGCCCATTACGCTCATCATTACTTTGCGCGGGTATTGCTCCTGGGTTTCAATTACAAATTCTTGTTTGGTCCATTCTTTTCCTGCTTTGCTCACACCATTTGTGGCGGGCATGATTTGAATGATTTTTCCTGTGATGTCTAGTGCCATGTCTGTATATATTTTAAATTGTTGTTGCAAAAATCCGAAATGCGAAAATATCAGAAAAAACGATTCAAATTACACTCGGTTGATAAATTCTTGGTTTGAGCTAATTAGGTTGGTTAAGGCTTGAATTACGGAGCTTTAGCCATGTATAACGAGCATTACAGCGTTAGTTGAAGCTACTCCTTCTGCGATTCTGGAAATCATTATCAATGTGGTCAAAGTTATCAATTAACTTTTTGTCTAAAATATATTGTCGGCCAAATCGTGAAAAGCGGTCAGTTACATGATTGATTAAGGTATCACCTTTGAGCGTAAACGTCTCAACCAAATAATGATCTGTTTGCACAAAAAAGTTCCACCACGGTGCATCCCAGTATTCAAATCGTTCAAGGGTTAAGGTTTGTGCGTTTTTGTCGATGAAGTAATAATAAGATACGTTGTTGTCTAAATATTGCAAGTATGAATCGTTGCTAATAATTAGCGGTTTAGTAATATTATCCCTGGTTTTCGACACTTGAACCGTTTGGTCTGAATTGAACTTTATCATGGTGTAACAAGGCCGATTGCAAGTGGTGTCCAAAGTAAGAAATGTACCAGTTGTGTTAATCTTGCCCAAGGTTGTTTTCGAATTTTTCGTTCTTGTACTTTTAAAATAGACCGATTTATTATCAATACATTTCATTGGTGGTCGGCAAGCAAATAACAATGCTGCCAGACAGAGTCCTAAAACTAAATATGTATTTGTTGTTTTGGTCATTTAACCTGTTTCTTAAAAATAGATTTTGCAAACAAATATTGCCGTAAGTATGCAAACCAGGTCCACTAAGAGCATGATGCCTAATGTGTAGCGCGTTTCTTTGATGTTTACCGAACCAAAATACAAGGCAATTACATAAAAAGTAGTTTCGGCAGCACCTTGGAACAAACATGAAAGCTGGCCCGCTAAACTATCGGGGCCATAGGTTTTCATGGCATCCAACATAAATCCGCGTGAGCCTCCTGCACTAAACGGACGCATAATCGCAACCGGAATAGCTTGTATAATTTGCGGATCCACGCCAAAAACATTGAGTAAGGCCGAAAGTCCACCCATGATAATGTGCATCAGATCGGAATTGCGGAAAATGCTCAGTGCAACCAGCATGGCCACCATGTAAGGTAAAACACGAACACCGGTAGTAAATCCATCTTTTGCTCCATTCACAAACGAATCGAAAATATTGGTTTGGTTTTGTTTGAATATTTTCTCCGACCAAATGCTGTAAGCCACAATGATCAGGATGATAAACAACAATACACCATTGCTCAGGTTTCCGGTGAAATGGAACTTTTCAATACCGCTCAACTTGTTTACATAAAACAATAAAAAACCAATCACAGCGCTTACGCCAGTTACAAAACCGATCACAACAATATTCAATAGATTAATGCGCTGCTTGATACTTACAAATATTAAAGCTGCTAAAGTTCCCACAAATGATGTGATGATACATGGCAACATGATATCGGCAGGATTGGTTGCATTTTGTGCAGCGCGGTAACCAATAATAGAGGTTGGAATCAAGGTTAAACCGGCAGCATGCAAACACAAGAACATGATCTGGCTGTTGCTCGCTTTGTCTTTATCTGTGTTCGATTCTTGCAGGCTTTCCATGGCTTTTAAACCAAAAGGAGTTGCTGCATTATCCAATCCTAAAAAGTTAGCAGCAAAGTTCATTGTCATAAATCCATAAGCAGGATGACCTTTGGGTAGCTCAGGAAATACACGGACAAAAAATGGAGAAAGCACGCGTGCTAATTTTGTGATTGCATCCGAATCGTTTAATAGATTTAACAATCCACAGAAAAAAGTAAGGTAACCAATAAGCGGCAACCAAATATCCATAATGGTGTTTTTACAGGTGGGGAAAATTCCATCAGCAGCTTGTTTACCGGAGCATATTTGCACAATGCCATTATCCATTAAATGGTAAGATGTATCTGCAGTTGGGCTTGTTGCTATTTTGTTTGCAATAAGTGCTGAATACAAAGCCGTATCTGTTTGTGCAAGATTGGTTAGTTGGGTTTCAGCAATTACGGTCGGATCATTTTGTTTGCCATTTACCAGACTACTTAATGTGTAAAGCCTGCCTGTGCCCAACATGAAAAATATGTAGACCACACTGCAAACAATTATATACGACCAAAACCTGCTAAGTGCCATTGGATAAATTATTAGTATTCAATTTTAGGATAGATTCTTCAAAAAGCACAAGAATAAGTTTATTCCAAATGTGGATATCGGTAACTAAAATCAACAAATGCGCACACTTTACAAAGGGGGGCAAACACAACAAAAGCTGCATGAAAACATGCAGCTTTTGTTCATTGGATAAGGAAAGTACTTAAACGTTAACGTTAATATTGAGCTCTTTCAATTGTTTATCATCTATGGTGCTTGGTGCGTCAATCATGACATCGCGACCACTGTTATTTTTAGGGAATGCAATAAAATCCCTAATGGAATCCACTCCTCCAAATACCGAACACAACCTGTCGAAACCAAAGGCAATACCGGCATGGGGTGGTGCTCCGTATTCAAATGCATTCATCAAAAATCCAAACTGATGTTGGGCTTCTTCTTTTGTAAACCCAAGCACTTCAAACATGCGTGCCTGCAAATCTTTGTTAAAAATACGAACGCTTCCACCGCCAATTTCAACACCATTGATAACCATATCGTATGCGTTCGCTCTTACGTCACTCAGTGTTTTAGCATCGTTTAATAAACCAATATCTTCAGGCTTAGGTGAGGTAAATGGATGGTGCATGGCAAAATGACGATTTTCTTCTTCGTTAAATTCCAATAACGGAAAATCAATTACCCATAAACATGAGAATGTATCTTTATCTCTTAAACCTAAACGAGTTCCCATTTCGAGGCGTAATTCGCTTAGGGCTTTGCGTGTTTTATCGGCCTGGCCGGCAAGCAATAAGATCAAGTCTCCGGGTTGTGCATTAAATGCGGCAGCCCATTGTTTTAAAGCAACTTCATCATAAAATTTATCTACGGATGATTTGATGGTTCCATCTGCATTTACGCGCGCATACACCAAACCTGTGGCGCCAATCTGCGGACGTTTTACAAAATCGGTTAATTCGTCCAATTGTTTGCGAGTGTATTCGGCACAACCTGTTGCACAAATACCTACAACCAATTCAGCATTATCAAATACGGGAAAATTCTTGCCTTTTACGATATCGTTTACCTCTACAAATTTCATTTCAAAACGCGTATCGGGTTTATCGTTGCCATAATATTTCATGGCATCGGCATAGGTCATGCGTGGCAGGCTGTCAATCTCAATTCCTTTTACTTGTTTGAACAAATGTTTTACCAAACCTTCAAACATGTTGAGTATATCCTCTTGCTCTACAAAACTCATTTCACAATCTATCTGCGTAAACTCCGGTTGACGGTCGGCACGTAGATCTTCGTCTCTGAAACATTTTACAATTTGATAGTAACGGTCGAAACCGCTGATCATCAATAATTGTTTAAATGTTTGGGGCGATTGTGGTAGTGCGTAAAACTCCCCTGGGTTCATGCGACTAGGTACCACAAAATCTCGGGCTCCTTCAGGTGTCGATTTGATCAGAACGGGTGTTTCCACTTCAATAAACTCCTGTGCATCCAAAAAAGCACGGGTTTGTTGAGCAACTTTATGGCGCAACTGTAAATTGGCACGTACGCTTGCCCTGCGCAAATCAAGGTAGCGGTATTTCATGCGAATATCATCACCACCGTCTGTGTTTTCTTCTATGGTAAAAGGAGGTGTTAACGCCTGGTTTAAAATATTGATTGTGGTTACCTCAATCTCAATCTCACCAGTTGGTATATTATTGTTTTTGCTGCTGCGTTCGATTACTTTTCCGGTAACCTGTAATACAAACTCACGACCGCATTTACGAGCCTGCTCGCAAAGGGTTGCATTTGTTTCCATATTAAAGGCTAGTTGTGTGATACCATATCTGTCGCGAAGGTCAATAAACGTCATTCCGCCAAGGTCGCGGCTTTTTTGCACCCATCCGCTAAGTGTTACTGTTTGGTTTAAATGGCTCAGGCGAAGTTCTCCGCAGGTATGTGTTCGTAGCATGTGTTCGTTTTATTGATCTGGATGATGTTTACAACCAAATGAGGTTTGCGAAAATAAGAAAACTAGATTTGATGCGTGGTAAAAAAAAATAATATTAATGGCTTGACAATGTGAATGCTGAGGAATTGCGTTGTTTTGTAGTGTATATGCTACAATTACTTTTTTGAGTATTGAATTATTTTGAAAATAAGTTTATATATTGCTTTTAGAGAATGAAACTTACAGCTACTTATTGGTGTTTGGAGCTGTAATTTTCATAGCAGAAAAGGAATCCCCAAGCGATTGGGGATTTTCTTTTATAACCACGTGAGCTTTCAATCAAGCATTTTTTTCCTTTCTTTCACTGAGTATTTTCAGTGCTGTTTTATATCTTGCTCACTTTAAACAAAGCATGGCCGAATTATTTTCAGATGAATATTTTATGCAGTTGGCATTAAAGGAAGCGCAAAAGGCTTTTGAGGAGGGAGAGGTCCCGGTTGGTGCGGTTGTGGTTTGCGACAATAAAATTATCGGCAAAGGTTATAATTTAACCGAACGCTTAAATGATGTAACGGCCCATGCCGAAATGCAGGCAATAACGGCTGCTGCAAATTTTCTGGGAGCGAAATACTTAGTTGATTGTACCTTGTATGTAACTATGGAGCCTTGCATTATGTGTGGGGGAGCCCTGTTCTGGAGCCAGATAAGCAAGGTTGTATTTGGTGCCCGTGATGAAAAACGGGGTTACCAAAAAGCAGGCAACACATTACATCCCCGAACGGAAGTTGTTTCTGGGGTATTGGCTGACGAATGTTCGCTTTTGGTGAAAGATTTTTTTAAAAAACTGAGATAAGGCCCGGCTTTTATTCTTGAACCTCCAATGGTTTCTTATTGCGGTGCGCCAAACGATAGGCGAGATAAAACATCATTACACTTAGCAGGATGGTATAGAATCCAACCATAAAATTAAGCGTATTGGTTCCCGTAAAAGGGTTGAAGTAGATCACCAGTCCAAATCCTACCGACATTAATCCGTTCACGATCAAAACAACTTTGAGTTGCTTTTGGAAAAATGAAGAAACGATCAGTGCACTGCCCATTAAGGCGGCCCAACTTGCTATAAACAATGTATAATATTTGGCAGAGGAGGTCATGTTTAAAAACACAATAGTGGCCATAGCTAAAATAACAATACCCATTAACACTGTGAGCCACCAGTTTTTACTGCTTTTGCGAACGATAATACCAACAGTACTGGTTATACCACCCACAACAGCAAGCATATAAGCCAAGTACAACATTAAGGTCTGTACAGTCATATTGGGAGCTGTTACGGCAATGAAGCCGAAGAAAAAGAGTACAAGCCCTAAAATGACAAGCGGAAGCGAGAATCCTTTGAACATAAGCGGTTAATTTTTAGTGAAATTACATAAACTATTTAATTGTCAAAGCACTAAAAAGAATCATGTAAACATAATACCTGTTGAAGTGTTAAAAGATAGAATTCAACTATATTCGCTATTCTATTTGGCCTTAGCCGATAGAATGAATTTACTATTACCCAAAACAATTAATATTTAAACATTATGGCATTCGAACTACCTAAATTACCTTACGAGTACACAGCACTTGAGCCGCATATTGATGCACGTACAATGGAAATTCATCATGGCAAACATCACAACGCATACGTTACTAATTTAAACAATGCTATTGCAGGAACTGATGCTGAAAAATTATCGATTGAAGAAATTTGCAAAAACATCAGCAAATATCCTGCTGCTGTGCGCAATAACGGAGGTGGTCATTACAACCACTCTTTGTTTTGGACAATCTTGAGCGGAATTCCGGGCAAGCCTTCGGCTAAACTTGAAGCTGCAATTGCAGCCGACCTTGGGGGAATGGATAAAATGAAAGAGGAGTTTAACAAAGCTGCCACCACACGTTTTGGTTCGGGCTGGGCTTGGTTATGTGTTGAGAAAGGAAAACTGAAAATTTGTTCGACACCTAATCAGGATAACCCTTTAATGGATGTGGTAACCGATTGCAATGGAACGCCAATTCTGGGATTGGATGTGTGGGAACATGCATACTATTTAAATTACCAAAATCGCAGACCTGATTATTGCGCTGCATTTTGGAATGTAGTAAACTGGGACGAAGTAAGCCGCAGATTTGAAGCTGCATTATAAGAACCTAAAATTATTTGCCACAGATTGGCACTGACTTTTTACTTCAGTGAAATTTTCACAGAAGGCATGAATAACTTTCAGTGTTAATCTGTGGTCATATTCTCAAAATACATAAAATATACTTTAGCCTGATTTGCGGCTAAATACAAAAAATGGATACAGCATTAAATTTAAGAGACATACAACAAATCACCGAGAGTGAATTGTCGGGTTACCAATATCCATCCAATGAACTTTACACACGTCCTGAAGATATCCGGGTACGTTTCGTTGCACTGGAAAAAGCAGTAACACTTTCGGGAAGCAAACTGGTAAAAACATTATTAGTAGTAGATACAACCAAAGGTTTCAGAAGGCTTTATACAAAAATTGTAGGAATGAACGAAAGCGGGATTGCACTTGAAGGAAAAACGTTTGTGCCGATGCACGCGATATACAGCGTGAATCTTGAGTAATTCTGTTTCAGATCCAATTCATAAAAAAGCCATCTTGCATTACGCGAGATGGCTTTTTTATGTATAAAAGGTTTTCTAATTATTCTACAGTAACAGACTTTGCCAGATTACGTGGCTGATCGACATTACACTCACGCAATACTGCGATGTGATAAGATAATAATTGCAGTGGAATGGTAGCCAATAATGGCAACATTGCTTCTTCACATTCCGGTATATAAATCACATGGTCGGCTTGTTCTTTTATATGTTCATCACCTTTGGTGGCTATGGCAATCACTTTTCCTTTACGGGCACGAACTTCCTGGATATTGCTGATCACTTTTTCGTAATTGCTGTGTTGAGTAGCAATTACCACTACCGGCATTTCTTCATCGATCAAGGCAATTGGTCCGTGTTTCATTTCCGCGGCAGGATAACCTTCAGCATGGATGTATGAAATTTCTTTCAATTTCAATGCTCCTTCCAACGCAATCGGGAATCCATATCCGCGACCGAGGTACAAGGCATTGCGGGTATCTTTAATTTGCGCAGCGATGGTTTTAATATAGTCGTTCGACTCAAGTGTTTTTTCAACTTTTGCCGGAATCGTTTCCAATTCAGTTAACAATTCACGTAAACGTTGGGTAGTTATGGTTCCTCTTTTTTGGGCAATTGAAAGTGCCATTAACGTGAGTGCGGTAACCTGAGCAGTAAATGCTTTGGTTGATGCCACACCAATTTCGGGTCCGGCATGCGTATAGGCGCCAGCATCAGTCATACGCGGAATAGATGATCCCACCACGTTGCAAATACCAAATATGGTTGCCCCTTTGCTTTTTGCCAATTCAAGCGCAGCAAGGGTATCGGCAGTTTCACCACTTTGCGATATGGCGATCACAAAATCTGTTTCGTTGATAATTGGGTTGCGGTAACGGAATTCCGAAGCATATTCAACTTCAACAGGAACACGTGCAAAATCTTCAAATAAATATTCTCCAACCAAACCCGCGTGCCAACTTGTTCCACAACCGACAATAATAATGCGTTCAATGTTTTTGAGCTTGTCTTCAAACATATCCAATCCTGCCATGGTAATGGTAGCTTCGTTGATATGGATACGGCCTCTGAATGAGTCGAGAATTGAACGTGGTTGCTCAAAGATTTCTTTCATCATAAAATGATCAAAGCCACCTTTCTCAATACTCTCAAGGTTGATCTCCAATTCTTGAATATAGGGGGTTTTGATGGTATTATCTATTGTTTTAACCGTTAGCTTTTGGTTATCGATAATCGCAATTTCACCATCGTTTAAGTATATAACATTGCGGGTATATTCTACAATAGGAGTAGCATCACTTGCTATAAAATGTTCACCTTCGCCCACCCCAATTACCATCGGGCTTCCTTTGCGTGCTCCAATTAAGTAATTGGGTTCCTTATTTGATAAAATAACAATGGCATATGCACCCACCACTTGTGTTAATGCCATCCGCACAGCTTCTTCAAATGTTACTTTATTGTGGTTAACAATTTCTTCAATAAGGTGGATCAATACTTCGGTATCGGTTTCACTTTTAAAAACATGACCTCTATCGGTCAATGCTTTTTTGAGCGAAGCGTAATTTTCAATAATACCGTTGTGAATAATAGCAAATTCACCGTTTTGGGATAAATGCGGGTGGGCATTAATATCATTGGGTGCTCCATGGGTAGCCCAGCGGGTATGTCCCATTCCGGTATGAGCCTGCGTATCTTGTTGAGCAACGGATGTCTCTAAGTCGGACACCTTTCCGCTTTTTTTGTAGATCAGGAAATCCTTATTATCATTTAGTAAAGCCACACCGGCACTGTCGTATCCACGGTATTCCAGGCGCTTGAGACCTTTTATTACAATGGGGTATGCTTCTCTATGACCGATGTATGCTACAATTCCGCACATATATTTTTTTGTTTTGAATGGGTTAAATTAAAAAGAGGTATTCCTCAAAAATACTATAATGTTTGTGCTTTCAAAACACCATTTGCATCTTCATCAGTGGCTGTTAATAACAGATCAACTCGGTATTTGAGTTGGGCAAACTGCTCAAATGAAATTGCCTGTGCGCTATCAGAAAGGGCTTTTTGAGGCTCCGGATGTATTTCTATCATCAGGCCATTTGCTCCTGCAGCAGCACTTGCCAAGGCCATTGGTTGCACCCTTGATGCAGCACCTGTTCCATGGCTTGGATCTGCTATTATGGGTAAATGGCTCAATTCTTTTATCAGAGGGATAACACCAACATCCATAACATTTCTGCTTTCGGGGTCAAAACTTCTGATACCACGTTCGCATAAAATAACATGATCATTTCCTCCACTCAAAACATATTCGGCTGCTAAAAGCCATTCGGCAACTTTGGCATGCATTCCTCTTTTGAGTAAAACAGGTTTGTTAATTTTTCCAAGCTCATTGAGCATGTAAAAATTTTGCATATTACGACTGCCTACTTGCAGCACATCGGCATATTCCATTACTTCATCCAAAAGGCTCAGGTCCATTATCTCCGTCACTACCCTAAGGTCATATTGTTTGGCCGCTTTATGCAGATACTCAAGTCCTTTTTTACCTAATCCTAAGAATGAGTAAGGTGAAGTACGCGGCTTATAGGCTCCACCCCTGATAAATTTTACACCAAGCGAATGCAAAAATTCGGCAGTTTTAAAAATATGGTCTTCGCTTTCTACGCTGCAAGGACCGGCAATAAATGTAAATGAATGATTGCTGATGGTAACACCTTTTACATTTATGGATGTAGTGGATTTCCAGTTTTTATGCGCCAATTGATATGGGGTATCAATTGTTATAATATCAGTAACCCCATTTAAGGATTGTACAATTTCGGAATTGGTTAGTTTAGGGGCAACGATAATCTGTTGTGCAGGCATGAAACGAAAATGAGGAGACTCTTTTCTTAGATAGCTGAACAATTCGTTTAGTTCACTTTCATGGGAAGTATTAACCTTAATAATCATTTCTTACTTAATAACAGTGTAGCTTAATTTTAGTTTGATTTTTCCGGGGCGTGTATCCAATTTTGCCCTTCCTACAGGTAAGGCATAATTTTCGGGAACAAAAAGACACAAACCATAATTGTAATTGAGTTGATGTTCTTTGTATTCGCGAAGTAAATGCTGAATATGCCTCATGATATTAAAGGAATACTGGTTGCTGGTACTCTTAAACTTACCATCGTAGTAACTGCTGTAGCCATCTACAATATTAAAGTCCTTAATTTCATTTTCACTGATCCTACCCAGTGAGTCGGTATCAAATAAGAATAGCCGGGTTGGTACAGTGTATGTTCCCGTATTGCTTCCGTCCATTATTGGGATAATAACTTCCGCGCCATTAATGGCGATATTTTGATTTTTGACAAAATCAAAAAGATGAGGAATTAAAATTCTTGTTTTGAGCCCAGCCATCGATTGTACGTAAGTGATATCGTGTTGGGTACCGTTCAAACTAGGCTCAATCGGAATGATAACGGAGTGCTCTTGTTTAAAGGTATTCGTCTTGATATTCTTTTCATCGTAAATGGGGAACTCTATTTTTTGAGTACTATCATAGTAAACGACTACGGAAGTGATAACGTTTGTATTAAGGTTATCATTTCTTAGATCAACGTTAACAATCGTTCCCTGATCAGGAATGAGGGGACTTGTTTCCGGAGAAATAACCAACCCCTTAAAGTAAGCATTAAAATTGGCCCTTGATGCAAATGTGCTTGCCGGAGCATTTTTAAATTTTTGAATATATGCAGGGTCGTCTAATTTGATCCGAAGATGTGGAGCAAGAGTAACTTGTGCTCCTGCATAAGTATATTTTACGCTATCGGTAAGGTTGTTGAAATTTCCGTTCCAGGTACCAATAGGACTCCATTGATTATAACTGTATTTCCTGTTAGAATAATAGTTTGCCGATGCACTCAGGTCTTCTAAAAGTTCATATACTTTTATTGTTTGAGAGGTGCTCTTATTGCCATAATAAGAAGTACCATTCAGGTATTTTATCTGGAGAACAATCGAATCAATGGTTGTAATATTTTGGTTGTCCCATGAGGCCAATGATTCATCCGGTCGGGCGTATTGTGTAATGATGGTAGCATTGGATTTTCCAAAATCAGGATCATACAGGTCTCCCAGCACAAAATACGTGGAACTTTGTGTTGCAAAAGAATCGCCAAGTGAGGTATATGAAATAATTGTAGCTGTATCGACTGATTGAACATCAAAACCAACAATAGCGCCTACAAAATCATCACCCACCGTATTTTCATTTTTGCGACACGATGAGCATAGAAGGAGGGAACAAACAACAAATAGAAAAACGAAACAGTTAATTCTGCCTTTCAAGCAAACTGTCATATAGCTTAATATAGTCTTCAACGTATCCTTCACTGTTTGTATGGTCCATCATAATTTTACCTTTTTGTTTTTTCATAAAGGTAGTAACCTCGGGAGCTATTTCATCACTGCATTTTACCACTGCATCGGCATGGGTAATGCCGCTCATGTATAAGCCCGAACAAGAAGAGTCGCTTAATCCTGAAGTCTGTTTATTGTCGATCGTATTTAAACTTGCTTTGCGTGCAAATTCTTTTCCTAAGCTCGACTCAAATTGGTTTTCGAATACCGAATACACCACTTTGGCATTTTTAAACACAGGCTCCGATTTGTAAATGGTTTTCATGTACAATGGAATTAAGCTGGTCATCCATCCATGGCAATGGATAATATCCGGTTGCCATCCAAGTTTTTTTACGGTTTCTAACGCACCTTTACAGAAGAAAATTGTACGTTCATCATTGTCGCCATAAAATTTATTGTTCTCGTCTGTGTATACAAACTTGCGGTGGAAATAATCCTCATTATCCAAGAAGTATACCTGCATTTTTGCTTCCTGCAATGATGCTACCTTAATGGTCAACGGATTATCGTTATCATCAATGGTAATATTGATTCCGGAAAGCCTAACAACCTCATGTAGTCTGTTTCGTCTCTCATTGATGCAACCAAATCTAGGCATTAATACCCTGATCTCGTTGTCTTTTTCCTGGATGGCTTGTGGAAGTCGTCTGGCTAATTCTCCTACACTACTAACTTGAAGGAATGGGGTCATTTCCGAAGAAATGAACAATATTTTCTTTTTGGACATATACTTTGTGCTAAAAAAAAGTATACAAAATTACGTCTTTTGCAAAGAAATTCAGTAATATTCCGCCCATTTCTTTTTTGTGTAAACGCTAACTACTTAATAATTAGAATACTAGTTTGTTTTTATTTACTCAAATAGCTCCTTTGCGGGCATTTATAGCTGCTCAGAAGCTATCAGGCAAGTCCATCGGGTTTGTTCCAACTATGGGCGCGTTGCACCAGGGGCATCTCTCGCTTATTCAGCAGTCAAAAGCTGTAAACGATATTACAGTGTGCAGCATATTTGTTAACCCAACACAATTTAACAATAAGGAGGATCTGGTAAAGTATCCGCGGACAATAGAAGGTGACATTCAACAACTGGCTCAAGGTGGATGTGATGTTTTGTTTCATCCGGATATAAGGGAGATGTATCCCAATGGAGAGTCGATTGAGGCTTATCATTGGGGAAATATTACACACAGCCTTGAAGGGGCTGCACGGCCGGGGCATTTTGATGGAGTTATTGCCATTGTAAAACGTTTGTTTGAAATTGTTGAACCTCATAAAGCCTTTTTCGGACGTAAGGATTACCAGCAATGTGCTGTGGTTAAAGAATTGGTACGTTTCTTTAATTTGCCTATTACAATAGTACTGGGCGATACATTACGTGAACCGGATGGTTTGGCCATGAGCTCACGAAACCTACGCTTGTCGGAAGCGGAAAGGAGGGAGGCAGTGCTCATTTCACGAGCGCTTTTTCTTATTCGTGACGAATTCTCCCGAGAAGCTGTTTCAGGGCTTTTGTTGAGGGCAAAGAATTTATTATTAACGAGCCCGATGCTCAGGCTGGAATATCTGGAAATTGTGGATGCTGAGACATTGAATATTGTGACCGAATTTGAAGCGGGCAAAAAATATGTAGTATTAATTGCATTGTGGTGTGGAAATGTGCGGTTAATTGATAATATCCTATTAGGAGAATAAAGATTGATTGTGTTTACTTTGAATACATGCGTAAGCAAGAAGAATTTTTAGCAACTACCGAAGTGCTGAGTTTCGATAAAGAGACCCGGCATAAGGTTCAATTTGCTGTTAGGCAATATGAAAATGCTGTGGTTCATGGTAGGGAACAGTATGCTAACTTGGAACTTGCAAAGGAACGTGCTGCATATATCCGCTGGAAAGTAATTGACAATCTGGATAAATACTTAATCGAGTTTGAGTCGAGTGTGATTCGAAAAGGGGGGAAAGTGATTTGGGCAAGTGATGCACAAACAGCATTACATGAGATCGATCAAATATTGTTGAAACGAAATGTTACAGAAGTAGTCAAAAGCAAGACAACAATGGCCGAAGAAATTGGCCTGAATGCGTATCTACGGAAGAAAAACGTTACGGTTCATGAAACGGATTTGGGTGAATTTATCGTTGATAAAGCAGGTGAACGCCCATATCATTCGGTAACACCGGCAATGCATAAAAGCCGCCAGGATATAGCGCAATTGTTAAACGATACGATCAGTTCTTCCCTTGATGCCAGTGCTCAGGAGTTAAGTGATGATGTGCGAAATGAATTGAGGGGTAAATTTATCAAAGCCGATATTGGGATAACCGGAGCCAATTTTCTGATTGCCGATAGTGGGATGGTATCCATTACCGAAAACGAAGGCAACGCAAGGTTGAGCACTACTTTTGTGAAAACGCATATTGTATTGGCCGGGATTGAAAAAATTATTCCGAGCATAAATGAGCTTGATGTATTACTTCCATTGTTGTCAAGCCATGGCACAGGACAACAACTCACGGCCTATAATACACTCTTTGGGCCACGCCAGCCGGAAGATGTAGATGGTCCTTCAGAGTTCATCGTAATACTGATCGATAATGGCCGTAGTAATTTATTAGCACAAGCAGAACAACGACAAGCGCTCACATGCATCAAATGCGGTGCATGCAGCAATGTTTGTCCGGTATTTCAAACTATTGGCGGACCTGCTTATGGGACTCCTTATGCTGGTCCAATTGGAGCGGTAATTACACCGCACATGGGGGGAATGGATGAATACAAGCATTTGAGCCAGGCATCTTCTTTGTGTGGAAAATGTACTGATGTATGTCCGGTAAAAATAGATTTACACAATCACTTATTGCGCAACAGGCGCGATGCAGTAAACGCAGGTTTGCTCAAAAACAGTGAAAAGCTAATGTGGTTTAGCTGGAAAAAAATTGTGCTTGCACGCAAAAACATGAACAAAGGAACTTCCATCAAACAGTTTATGCTGAATTCGTTTTTTAAAACAGCTTGGGGTGAACGCAGAGAGTTTCCTAAGGTAGCCGACAAATCGTTTAACCAATTGTGGAGAGAACGATTCGGACAGTAACCGTTTATCTGTTCAGATCTTACTTATAATTATAACTGTATCGTTCGTCAGATTTTTTCGGCTCTGGCTTATCATTTTTTTGGTAATAGGATCTCCAATCTTTGAACGGATTAAACTGCAAAGCAATGTAAAATACATGCGCGTTAAAATCGGAGAACGGTTTTACGCGAACACCTGCAGCATTTACTTCAGAATAGTTGGGATTAAAAAAATTATCGAGATAATATTTAAATTTTACATTAAAGCCTCGTTTGAAGTTGATACCAGCGAATACTGATTGTGTATACCAATTTACCCTATCACTGAAATAGACTTGTATCTTCTCTTTTTTATCACCATTTACAAACGTTTTTTCTTTGTAGTGAAAAGGCATTTCAAATTCATATCCGCCATAAATAAACCCGCCATTTATATTTCCAAGTTTAATGCCGATTGGAATTCCAATATTATAAGTACGGTATTTTTTCATTGTGTCGCTACTAGGAATATCGTAAACAAAACCCACGTTACGAACGGCAAAACCATAGAACATTCCAACATGTTGGGTGAAATCATGATTGCTGAAAAGCTGCCAGTTAAATACTGGCGACCAACGCAACTTACTGTCAACGTTGTTGCCATTCTGTTTGATATTGGCAAATGAAAAAATCATTTCACCAGATGAAGAAAGGTAATGTTTTGTTTGTGCAAAGGAGAATAGGGTAGTTCCTATAAAGATTGAAAGTAGGAGTAGTTTACGCATAACAGATGTTTTATAGTGCAATGTTAAA
The DNA here is from genome assembly GCA_943369665.1 of Chitinophaga pinensis. Classification (GTDB taxonomy): domain Bacteria; phylum Bacteroidota; class Bacteroidia; order UKL13-3; family UKL13-3; genus UKL13-3. The sequence goes on along the minus strand of CALRNX020000015.1, from coordinate 19,855 downwards.
GATTTTCAACAAATACTTTATCAATCTATGAGGCAAAAAAAATGCCAACCCGAAAGTTGGCATTTATACGTATTGTAATATTAGATGACTTTGTCGACCATTCTACAGAATGAACTCATTACTTAAAACTAGTAGCTTCTGCGTCTTCTGTCTCCTCCGCCACTTTCACTGCGTCTTCTTTCACCACCACCATATGATGATCTTGAAGAACCGCCACCTTCGCTACGTCTCCTATCTCCGCCACCATATGATCTCCCTCCTCTATCGCCACCGCGTTCTCCTCCTCTGTATCCACCACGATCACCACCTCTGCTGTCGCCACCACGGCCACCACCATATGATGAGCTGCGCGTGCGTCCTGTATCGTTTGCATTACCTGAAATTTCTACCCTAACCTGGCGGCCTGCGTATTCGCTTCCATGCAATGTTTTCATAACATTTTCAACGTTTGCTTCGTCAACGTTTACAAAAGAGTAAACGCCTTTTACATCCACACGGTGAATATCCGAATGCTGTATTCCTGTAACGGTTGAAACGAAATCTTTCAATGAGCCGATATTTAAACCATCTTTTTGTCCGATGCTTACAAATAAACGTGTTCCTTGGTTTGAACCGTAAGCACGTTCTCTTGGTTCTCTTTCACCACCTCGAGCATCTCTCGCTCCATCTCTGCTACCGGCACTGCGTTCGGCAACGTTCAAATCAGGAGCATTTAAATACTCATCAGAGAATCTGCGTAATTCAAGCGAAAGCATTTTCTTTACCAACTCTTCTTTGCTCAATTCCATTAATGGCTCAAGTCCGTCTAAGACAGTTTTGTCAAAAATGGTTTCTTCTACTTCACAGTTTTTAATGGTATCGGTAAAGGCAATTAGTTTTTTATCGCGCACTTCGGTAGCCGAAGGGATCAGGATTTTATTGAATTTAGTTCCTGTTAGTTTTTCAATTTCGCGCAAGCGATATTGTTCACGCATGTTTAACAAAGTAAAGGATATACCTGTTTTACCAGCGCGGGCTGTACGACCACTGCGGTGAGTGTAATTTTCAATATCATCCGGTAAATGGTAATGGATTACGTGTGTAATACCGGTTACATCAATACCGCGCGCTGCCACATCGGTTGCTAATAAAATTTTAATTGCATGATGACGGAAGCGGCTCATTACTTTTTCGCGTTGTCCCTGGCTCAAATCACCATGTAAACAATCAGCATTGTAACCATCACGGATCAATTTATCGCTGATGTCTTGTGTTTCGTTTTTGGTTTGGCAGAATACAATACCATAAAAATGGTCGCTGGTATAATCCAGCACACGTTTTAAGGCTGCAACTTTATCTTTTGCATGTACTACCGCATATTCGTGTGTAATGTTTGCATTGGTGGTATTTTTACGACCTACGGTAATTTCTACCGGATCTTTTAAATACACATCTGCAATTTGTTTTACCTGTTTTGGCATGGTGGCACTAAACAAGGCAACACGTTTGTCATCTGGTGTGTCAGATAATATTTGTTCAATATCGTCTCTGAACCCCATGTTTAGCATTTCATCCGCTTCATCTAATACTACGTATCCGATGTCTTGGATTTTAACTGCTTTGCGATGCATCAAATCCATCAAACGTCCGGGAGTTGCTACAATAATCTGTGCTCCGCGTCTTAATTGATCAATCTGTTGGGTAATACTAGAACCTCCATAAACAGCGGCAATATTCACACCTTTAATGAATTTGCTGTAGTTTCCAAGGTCTTTGGAAATTTGGAGGCAAAGCTCACGTGTTGGACAAATAATAAGGGCTTGCGTTGTTTTGCTGTTGAAGTCAATTTTGTGCAATAAGGGCAAGCCAAAAGCTGCTGTTTTACCGGTCCCGGTTTGTGCAAGAGCCAAAATGTCTCTTTCGGTTTCTAAAAATACAGGAATGGACTGTTCCTGAACTGGAGTAGGGTTTGTAAAACCCATCTCGGTAATGGCGTTTAGAACGGACGTGTCTAAACCCAGTTCGTTAAATGTTATCAAAGTACTGTTTTATAAAAATGAGCGCCAAAGATATGGTTAATACTTGGTTATAACTAATTAGCTGCGAATTATCACTTTTCGGCTATGTGAGACCAAAGGAAATTAAGGTATCAATACTTATTCATTGTTTAACAAAAAGGGCGTCCCACCATATTGTGGGACGCCCTTTTGAAAGTTATCGGAATTAAATCCTGTTAGTTTTTCACAAGTTTAATGGTTTGTGTTTCACCGGCAACGGTAACACTAATAAAGTAAACACCGGCATTAAGAGTTGCCATATTGTTTACAGGAATTGTGTTTGTTCCAGCGTTGATCAGGCTTGTAAAGTTAGCCACTTTACGACCTTGCATGTCAACCATTACAATAGTTGCTTCACCGCTCTTAGCTGATGTAAGTGATACAGAGTAATCAGTTGTGAATGGATTCGGATAAGCCGAAACTACATTCACATTTTCTGTATTAACGCTTACTTTCACAATTTGCGAGTAAGTCGATTTACCATTAAAGTCAACTTGTTTTAAACGATAGTAAAGGATATTACTATTAGCGAACGCATTTGCGTCAGTTAAAGCATAGTTCAACTTCACATTGCTGTTACCAGCACCTTTTACAAAAGCAACAGTAGTGAATGATTTACCATCAACTGAACGTTCAACTTCAAAACCTTTATTATTGATTTCGGCAGCGGTTGTCCAGGTAAGGTTTGCATCTTTTGCTTTAGCTAAAGCCGTGAATGATGTTAAGCTAACCGGCAATGCATTAGATAATGTTCCGGCAATACCATATTGGCCATATGCTGTTAATCCGGATCTGTTCAATAAAAGAGCAGATGAAGTTCCTGTTGTAACAGTTGCTGAACCTACAGCAGTCCATGATCCAAATGCATCTGTTCTGTAAACAATTGCAGTTTGATCAACCACCGGAGCATTTGCAATTCCATCCGCGTTACATACTAGCTCATAAGTACCACCAACTAAACCATCAGTGTTGGTTATATTCCAAACACCTGCATCAGAAATGTTCACTAATGATAAAGACAAGCTTGCATCTGTAGTAGGTAATCCACCTCCTCCAGGAGCTCCAGTTGCGTAGCTTAGTGTAATAGAACCGGAAGTAGCAGCAGGCACAGTGTAGTTGATATTGATGTTACGGCTATCATTGTTCACTACAATTGGGAAATTATAGTTGCTTGTAGCGGCATTCATCCAACGTTTAATTGTTCCTGAAATTTTTCCTGTTCCCGTTAAAAGACCAATTGTGTTTGTATCTGCTCCAACAACCATAGTAATACCTGCAGCAGCATTGATGCGGCTACCTGCTTCAATATGCAATGAATCGCTTGTTAAAAAGTTACCAGTACCTAATAACGTAAGTGTGGTATTGTTAAAAACATTAAATGATTTTGCATTGTGAACAGAAACTCCGGTCATTGTAACACTACCACCGCCATCAACAAATAACATATCATTTCCAAGTGGTGTTGTTCTTGCTGGGGTCCAGTTTGCAGGTGTATTAAAGTTTGCAGAACCTGTTTTGTTCCAAACATATGCAGATGGAGTAGGAAGTGGAATAATATCTACCAGATAATCTTCTGTTTCACCATATGTATAAGTGCCGCAAGCATTAGCCTGAACCAGAGGAGTGGTTGTATATGTTAATACAACACGCATGCGGGTTTCTCCGAGTAAAGCACTCGCAGGAACCAAGAAAGAACCGGTGAAAGGACCCGTATTTGCATTCAGATAAGTTGGAGCAGTCCAAGCCATTTCATTAGCATCACTAAAGTCTCCATCTTGGTTATAGTCAATGTAAATAGCAGCCATATCGTTATAACTAAAGGCGTCAATATTGATTATACCAATTGATAGATTGACCATTTGGTTTTGATACAATTGCGCTTTAGCAACACTTGTAGTAAAGTTGGTATAGCCATTGATTGCAGTTGGGTTACTTAGTGAAGGTGTAGCATTGCCATTGTTTAATACAGTTGCCCCTGCAGTAACCAATGTTACGTTTCCAATATCTTCATATATAGCCGGAGAGGTTGCATTAGAAGCGCAGTAAGCATTTCTGATTTGGCGAGCACCAGCAGGAGCTGTTACGGCAGGTACTTGCACTATACCATTGATTGTTGCAGAAGTTACTTCTGCGTCAACAAAATTGCTGATGGTTGCACCTGCTGCTATATCATATGTAACCCAGAAATAGTTGGTTCCGTTAGCCAATGCTTGTGATCCTGTTACCGTTTGGGTAGCTGAAGGAGTCGTAACAGTTGCTCCAAATTGTGTACTTGTACTGAATGAAGCATTTGTTCCGGTGTAGTAAACCTTAAGGTTGGTAATATCGGTTAATAAACTTGTTCCTGTAGTCGCAATATCCAATGCTGATACCTCCACTGGTGCACCTGTAGCAGATGTTGTCACTTCGTATCTTACAATAGTATTGTTGGTTTCACCTTTCCCTACTTTTGATAGAACCGGAGCTGTTACTGTTGATCCAACATATGTCATTGGTGTAATAATCTCGAGGTTACCTGCAGGATTATTGTTGGATGGTATAACGTATGTTCCAACAATTCCAATACTATCAACTTGTGCATCCACAAAGTTATGTTCAGTAGCGCTGCTCGCGATATCATAAACTAACCAGTAGTTGTTAGTATCATTTAATGCTACCAATAAAGTATCGAATCCACCAGCGAAGCTAAATTGTCCGCTAGGAGATAAAACGGTTCCCAGTAGTTTATTGGTATTAAATACTGCCGAATTACCTGTCGCAAATAATTTTGCACTTGTAATATCCGTTGTAGCTGTTGTTCCGGTTGTGCTAAATCTCATTTCTGAGATAGATTGAATGCCGCAACCTGTAGCTGTTAACGGAATGCGTAACAATTTTGCATTGTTGGTTCCAGGAGCAACAATTCCAGTGTTTTGAATTGCTTTACTTGTACCGTAAGCAACAGGATTGTTGGCAATCGTGATGATATAATCTTCAGCTTCACCATAACCATAATTGTTACAAGGGTCAATTGTTGGTCCAGCATTTGCATATACACCTCTAACCCGCATCCTTCTTTGACCAGGTACCGATGCACAAGTTAAAGTAATAGGGAAAGTTGCAGAACCAAATGCAGTATTGATCGCCACAGTTGTGTTTCCTATTTTTTCTGAAGGTGAAAATACTCCATCATCATCATAATCTACCCATGCTGCTATACCTTGATTGGTGAAACTACCAATAGATACAGTTACATTATAAGTACCACCTTGAACAAGTGTAGCTGTTAAATTAGGAGCTCCGGTGAAGAATGTGTAATATGGGTTTACAGGAGATGTACCCGTATTATTAGAGAAAGTAGTTCCAGCAATAACAATATTTGAAATTAAATCACCATCTGTTTTACCAGTAGTGTATGTTGGAGTACAATATGGCGCACGAATTAAACGGTTGCCAGCAGGAGCCGTTAATGTTGGTACTTCAGGTGTAGCTGCTACCGTTATTGAGTTTATTTCAGCATCTACAGCATGTCCGCTTGAAGCTCCACTAATAACATCATACGTTACCCAGAAGTAATTGGTGCCATTGGTTAATGATAACAATCCTGTTACCGTATTAGTAGCAGATGGTGTAGCAATTGTAGAACCAAACTGCGTTGTAGTTGCAAATGTATTGCTGGTTCCTGTATACCAAACTTTTAGGTTGGTAATATCCGCTAAAGAATCCGTACCTGTAGTTGCTATATCCAATGAAGTTAAATCAATAGCAGAACCTATTGCAGATGTAACAATTTCTAATCCAATAATTGGATTGTTGGCATCGCCTTTAGCTACCTTAGAAGTATAAGTTTGAGTTGTTGTTGAACTTATATATGTCATTGGAGCAACAATCTGACGACTTCCTGAAGGGTTATTGTTTGTTGGAATTACATAGGATCCAATAATATTGATACTGTCAATTTGAGCATCCAATACATTACCTAAACCGGCACCTGGAGCAACATCATATGCTAACCAATAGTTGTTGGTATCATTGGTTGCAGTAAATACAGTGTCCAATAATCCGGTAAAACTAAATGCGCCATTTGGAGAAGCAACCGTTGCCAATAATTTGCCGGTACTAAAGCTGCTGTTTTTACCCGTTGAGTATAATTTTGCGGCCACAATATCTGTAACTGCATTTGTGGTACTACCGGTATTAAAATACATATCGGTTATGACGCCTACTCCACAACCCTTCGCTTTCAATGGAATTCTCAGTATTTGGGCATTTGTTGCATTTGGTGCAATAATAGCAGTGTTTTGAATAGCGCTACTAGATACATAAGCAACCGGGTTGTCTAAAATGTTTATTAAATAATCTTCTGTTTCACCATAGGTATATGTTCCGCATGAGTTTGAAGATGTTAAAGCAGTAGTTGTGAAACCACCCCATAGCGCTACACGCATTCTTGTTTCACCTATAAAAGCTGTACAAGGCGGTGTAAATGTTGCAGCAAAAGGTCCTGCTGTTGCTGTTATATTTGTAACAGAGTTCCAAACCATTTCACCTGCATCAAGGAAATCACCATCTTGATTGTAATCAATATAAATAGCTGCTTGGTTATTATATGTATATAAACCATTAACGATCAATCCGATTTTTGCACTTACAGTTTGATTGATAGCAATATTTGCTGCCGCAACAGTATTGGTAAAGTTTGTGTAACCATTAATAGCTGAGGTATTTGATAAAATAGGAGTTCCTATTCCATTATTTAATACAGTATCCCCATTTGTAATAAGAGTTACGTTTCCAATGTCTTCATATGTTGCAGGTGTAGTTGCATTTGAAGCACAATAAGCAATACGTACTTTACGAGTTCCGGCTGGAGCCGACACAATTGGCGTTTGAACAGCATTGCCAATAATTGCGCTTGTTATTTCACCATCAATATTGTGGCCAACACTAGCTCCACTGGCAATATCATAAGTTACCCAGAAGTAATTGGTCCCATTAGCTAATGGCATTGTCCCTGTAATTGTATTGGTAGTTGACGGAGCTACTAATGTAGAACCAAACTGAAGTGTGGTTGCAAACGTGCTGCTGGTTCCGGTATACCATACTTTTATATTGGCAATATCCGGTAATGAATCCGTTCCATTAGTATTAATGTCTAATGAAGTAAGATCAATAGGAGAGCCTGTAGGCGAGGTAACAACCTGGAATCCTAAAACTTTGCTATTAGCCAATCCTCTCTCAATAGAAGAAAGGGAAGCTTGCACTGTAGTTGAACTAATATAGGTCATTGGTGAAACTACTAAGCGGCTACCTGCAGGATTGGTAACAGTTGGAATAACGTTTGCGCCAATCAAATTGATACTATCAATTGTAGCATCGATTGTATTGCCCAATACGGCACCTGGTGCTATATCAAATGCCAACCAATAGTTGTTCGTGTCTGTAGTTGAGGTTAATAAAGTATCAGCAAGTCCTGTAAAGCTGAATGCGCCATTAGGCGAAGAAACGGTAGCAAGCAATTTATTGGTGTTAAAAGTATTGGTATTACCAGTGGCATAAAGTTTGGCGGAAGTTATATCTGTAGCTGCACCAGTAGATCCGGTAGTGCTGAAATACATATCCGTAACAGTTCCAACGCCACAACCAGCTGCTCTTAATGGTATCCTCAATATTTGTGCATTTAACGTGTTTGGTGCAATGATTGAAGTGTTTTGAATAGCGCTACTGTTTACATAATACACTGGATTTGCAACAATGTTTATACTATAATCTTCTGTTTCACCAGCATAATAAGTAATACATGAATTGGTAGCATTGAGAGGAGTAGTTGACTCATAAACGATTACACGCATTCTGGTTTCACCTATAGCTGCTGTACAAGGAGTTGTAAAGCTTGCAGTAAAAGGACCATTGGTAGCAATTTTCGAAACGGTAGAGTTCCATGCTAATTCACCAGCATCTGCAAAATCACCATCTTGATTGTAGTCAATGTAAATCGCTGCTTGACAATCGTATGTAAAAGAGTTGGAAGAAACAACAGCAATGCTCGCGTTAACCAATTGGTTTGTTGCAATATTAACTGGAGCGATTGAATTTGTAAAATCGGTATAGCCATTAATTGCCGCAAAGTTTGATAAAACAGGAGTAGCAATACCATTATTTAATATTGTACTACCGTTTGCAACAAGCGTTACATTACCAATATCTTCATATTGAATAGGAGAGGTAGAACCCGATACACAAAAATCTGCACGAATAACTCTATTACCGGCTGTTGCACCACCTAAGTATGCATTAGGAGTTCCATCATATGTTACCGAGGTTAACTCAGCATCGACAGAATCTCCAATAACAGCATTCGTACGCATATTATAAACCAACCAGAAATAATTGTCTCCATTAGTACACAACGCATTTCCGGTTACACTGAATGCACCAATACTTCCCGTTACTGTTGGTGCAAATGTTGTTGTTCCAAACAGCGTATTGGTTGAGAACGTAGAACTTGATCCTGTGTAGTAAACTTTTGCACCAGCTATATTAGCTGAGTCATTTCCTCCACCCAAGGTTGTAAAATCAAGTTGTGAAATGTAAGCTGGTGATCCGGTTGCTGCAGTAGTAACTTTTACGCTTAATATTTGATTGTCGTTTGAACCTTTCGCAACTTTAGATGTTTTACTTTGTGCTACAGTAGCACCAGAGTATAGTGCAGGCGTTCCATATATAGTATACGAGTTTGGATTAGTTGGAGCTGAGGTAATTGATCCAACTCCTGTGCCTACAAAACCTGTAGATGGATTTGCTGTTACATTTGCTATTGAAGCAGTATCGGATGCCACAACAAAGTATTGAATAACATCATTAACGTTGACCACACCTCCTAATAACAAACTATAATCAATAGTGAAGCTGAATGGAGAAGAGCTGTTCGATGCTTCTACATATTTCCAACCATTATCAGCAGAAGTATTTCCGACAAATGCATTGGCGTTTGTGCTTGTTTTGTAATACAATCTTGGTGCAAATCCTGCAGTATTTGGGATAAAGCCTGCAACACCATCAGTAATTGTAGCAAAGTTTGTTAAGCTATAATTGCTTGTTGAGTATACATTTAAAGCCGGAGTATATGTAATAACAGGTTTGGTTTCATCCAATGGTGTTTCATAAGCACCTCTACTTGGTGTACTTGTATTGCGAACAGCACCCAAAATGTCATTTGTATAGGTAGAAATAAAAGAGCCTGTATAAGCACAAGGAGAACCAAATAATAAACGGGCATTGGTTGATGAATTAAATAAAGGATCACCAGCAATACTATTTGCTTCCATTGTTGTGAACCCTGAGGTAGTTACCCAGATTGCTAAAGTAGCAATATCAGTACCGGCATTTGATCCAAAATAACCATTGGTAGTATTTGCAAGGTACCAGTCATTGTAGTTTGAAGTAGAACTTGCATTTCCAATACGGCCGGAACCATTTGCCCATATAAGGTAATGTTTGGCAGAACCTGTTTGTGCAGGGGTATTGTTTACAAATATATTGTTACGCCAAGTCATAATTGATGATGTTGCCGCGGTAGGAGCGGTATACACCACTTGTGACGAACCTGTTATTGCATTTGTTCCATCAATTGAAACCGTATTATGGATAATATTGTAAGTAGCGGTGGCATTACCTGTACTTGAAAAGTAGAGACCATGCAGGTAACGAGTACCGGTTGCTGCTCCGGTATATGTTTTAACCAATCCATTAATCAGATTGTTGTTAAAATTACAGGTAACGGTACCAGAAGAAGGATGACTGAAATATGCACCATAAATGGATCCTGTTCCAGAAAAGGCATTTACTGTATTTCCAAAGTCGGTTACTTTATTGTTATATATATTGCAGGTACCTGTAATAGATGTAAAATACATTCCATAACTGGTAGATGCTCCTGCCATTGATTTTAAATTGCTTATTGTATTGTTAAAGTAATTGGCATTATTTAATGTAGAAGTATATAAACCAAAAACCCCTCCAGAGTTGGATGTTCCTGCTGTCATGTTTTGGATCGTATTGTTGTAAACCCTATAAGAAGTCGCTGAGCTTGTATATACTGCATAAAGAGATCCTGTTGATGTACAATTTGTTGCTGTGTTATTGTCTACGGTGTCTGTTGTTCCACCTGTTACATAATACAGATAAGCAGTTCCTCCATTTACTGTGTTAACATTTGTTATGTTATTTGTTGTTAAACGACAATTGGTTCCCGTACCTGAATAAAATCCATATACAACATTACTTGTTATATTGTTCATGCTGTTATTGGCAATTCGTATTGTATTGGTCGTTGAGGTGTAAACACCATATACATAATTATTACTTGTACCGATTGCCACTATATCGTGGAAGTTATTGTTTAATATTTCGCCAGTAGTTGAATTACTTAAATAAATACAGTAGACATAATAGTATGTATTTGTGAGGATATCCAATGCTGAAAAGTCATTGTTATTGTGTTTTACATTAACAGAACCATCAGTGTAAATACCATAAATATAAGATGTGCTTACTCCGTTTTTTACTGTATTGTTATTTGCCTGATAGGTAAATTGGTTATTTGCGTAAATTCCATAACAACCAGCTGTTCCTGATAGTGCTCCAAAATCATTGGCAAATCCGGTACGCCCGATGAAGTTATAATCTGCTGTATTATTTGAGTCCCTGTATGCGGTAGAAATACCTTTTAACCAAATTCCATTGAAAGCATTACCCACAGTAATATAAGTATAGGTATTATTATTATTGGTTTGAGCCAGTGCGTTGTTTGCGGTGTTAAAAGCAGTATTGCTTGCACTAATAATACTATCGTTTGATTGCAGAATTGCATATGAATAGCTCTTTAAACGACTCATTAAAATAGTGCTGTTGGTAATCGTATTAAATCGAGCAGCATTATTAAAACTTGACTTACGAATAAGGTAACCAAACTCCAATGATGAATCGGACGCAGTAATGTCAATTCCGTTAAAAGTGAAATAATCTCCACCATTAATTACAATTGCGGCATCTCCATTAAAAGAGGTTGTTCCACTGGATGTGATCTTAGGATTAGCACCTCCTCCTGATTTAATAAAGGTAATGCTTGCTCCACTGTTACCAGTTGCTGTAATTACAGGAGCATTTTCAGTAAATGTTTGTCCTGCTGTAACATTAATGGTAACGTTTCCTGTAAAACTACCCGCGGTATTTAAGTCATTGATAGCATCCGTAAAGGATGTAAAATTGGTTCCAGTATTGGTTCCTGTATTGTCAATAGTGTAGGTTCCCCCGGAGGAGGAAATCCGCTGTGCTACTGCCGAATTCAGTATTGCACCTACTGTCAGTGCAATTACCAATGAGAGGCTTTTCAACCATGAAGGCGAACCGCTTCGATTCAAAAAGTAAAGGTTTGATTTCATATATTATATGTTTAATTATAGAAATCTAATTTTAAAGTTTTTTTTAAGAAATGAGCATCATTTTGTCTGAAGTTGTAAAAACGTGTTCCCAAATTGCATTTTATGCTTGTAATTTAATTACATTTTAATTTACATCAATCAATCATCTGAGTTGATAAATTGGAAATGCAGTTTTGAAAGTGCGACTTTGGGTAAAAAAAAAGCGTTCCACAAACTTGCGGAACGCCTTTTAGGGTTCAGGGAATTAAATCCCGATTTAGTTTTTCACGAGCTTGGTCATTTGTGTTTCACCATTCACGGTTAAACGAACAAAGTAAACACCAGCTTCAAGGTTAGTAACCTCAGTCATAGGAACCATATTGTTTCCATTGATGATAGCAGCTGATTTAGTAGCAACCACTTTGCCTTGCAAGTCAACCATTTCAATAGTAGCCATGCCTTCTTTAGCAGCAGTGAAAGAAACGCTGTAAGCAGAAGCGTAAGGATTAGGATATACAGAAAGTGCATTTACAGCCTCTGCATTTTTAGCAACCCTCACCACTTGCGAGTATGCATACTTACCATCAAAATCAACTTGTTTTAAACGGTAGTAAACAACATTGCTTTTTGCCACAGCGAATGCTTTTGCATCCGTTAAACTGTAGTTTAAAGCTTTGTTACTGTTACCTGCACCTTTAACAAATGCGGCTTTTTCAAAGTTGCGACCATCCACAGAACGTTGCACTTCAAAACCAGAATTATTGATCTCAGAAGCAGTGGTCCATGTTAAGATAGCATCAGCACCTTTAACATTTGCAGCAAATGAAGTAAGTGTTACTGGTAGTGGATTGGTTGCTGTTGCAGCAATACCAAATTCACCATACGTACTGATTCCTGTTCTTTGGAGAACCATTGCTGTATTGTTTCCTGAAGTTGTTACATGTGAGCCAACAGCTAACCATGCGGAAGCATTATTTGCCCTTCCCAATATTGCTGTTTCCAGGAAGTCGTTAACTTCTGGAACATTGTTCGCATTAAGGGTAACATCAAACGTTCCTCCGGCTAATCCCGAGCTAGCAACAGCGCGCCAAACACCTGTGGTGTCTGTGTTTTCTAAGTTTAAGCTGGCATCAACAAGTGGAAGTCCTGTTGTTCCGGGATTTCCAGTAACATATGAAACGGTGAGTTTACCCGCAGTAGATGGAGCAGTTGTATAATTAATTGTTGCAGATCTATTGTTTGCACCGGTGATCATTGGGAATGTATAACCACCAACTGCGTTTGCGATCCAACGAGTAAGACTACCTTCAACAGAACCCGATCCAGTGAGCACCCCCGTGTTAACAGTGTCTGTTCCTAAAGATAGGGTTACCATATTTGATGTGTTATTTATCTTACCTGATAAAAGGGTTAAACTATCTCTCACCGATAAAACAACTGCAGAGGCTGCATTCAATGTAATATTCGTATTGTTATCGACCGTAATTGAGGAAACAGAAGGCTGCGCAATAACCGCATTAACAACAACTGAAGAGCCACCATTAAACAATAACTGATCTTGCAAATTAGGGCTTGTTCTGTTCGGTGTCCAGTTTGTTGCAATGTTATAGTCGGCAGGACTAGTTTGATTCCATACATAAAGGGTTTGAGCCGGAGCTGGAGTTACATCAATATAATAATCTTCTGCTTCTCCAAAGCCGGAGTTGCTCACAGCGCAAGCTTGGTTGCTCGATTGTTGTAAGTCGTCTCCTCCTCTGATCCTTAATCTTAACAATCCCAAGTTGGCATTAAGCGGAATTGTGAATGTAATGGTTGCTGTTCCGTTAGAACCAGCATTAGCAGGTGTTTGAATTCCAAGGTCTTCTCCTGCGTCATCAAAATCGCTATCGTCATTCCAGTCGATCCAAGCTCTGCCGTATTGGTTTCCATCACTACCATAATCAATGGTTATTGTTTGTGCTGTACCTTGAGCAAATGATGGTGCAGGAATAGCGTCATACTTTGTTAACGGACCAGTACACCCTGTTGAATTGTCAATAGAGCCGAGTCTGACACGTGCAATAAAGTCGGTTCCGCATCCACTCGCATAAGCTACTGTACAGTATGCTCCTCTTATTTGTCTTGAACCAACAGGTGCTGTTATGGTAGGCAATTCAGGTGTTCCATGCACGTCTATACTTGTAACCTCTGCATCCACTAAATTGCTTACAATTGCAGAAGGACTGATATCATAAGTAATCCAGAAGTAATTGGTATCGGCCGATAGCGTTTGTGTTCCCGATACAGTTTGAGATGCTGCCGGGGTAGCCACAGTTGATCCAAATTGAGTAGTTGTTGCAAATGTTTTGCTGGTACCGGTATACCATACTTTAAGATTGGTAATATCCGTTAGTGAAGTCGTTCCGGTTGTTCCCATATTAATAGATGTAATTGTGGTAGGAACACCAGTAGAAGACATTACAACTTCAAGTCCAGCAATCACAGAATTTACTGTTCCTTGTTCTATCTTAGTGGTATTTGCTTGTGTTACTGTTGTGCTCACAAATGATAGGAATGGTTGGATATCCCAGTTTCCTGCAGGATTGGTAACGGTTGGTATATACCATGAACCAAGTAACTCAATACTATCAACCTCTGCATCCACAAAGTTTCCTGGAGTTGCCGTTGGCGCTATATCATAAGCCAGCCAATAGTTAGTCGTATCATTAGGAATAATGGTATCGTTTAGTAAAAACGAGAAACTTCCTGATGGCGAAGCAATAGAGTCTATCGGATTTGCAGTACTGAACACGGCTGAATTACCTGTTTTGTATAATTTAGCGTATGCAATATCTGCAGGGTTAGTTGTTCCGGTAGTTTTAAAGCGCAATTCGGTGGCTGTTCCGATATCGCATCCTGCGGTACGGATAGGAATCCTCAAAATAGGTTTATCTTTTTGAGTAGGAGAAGCCGTTCCTGTTGATTGTATAGTTGTTGACGATTGGTAAACTAGAGGGTTTACTAAAATGGTTACATCATAATCTTCTGCTTCTCCATAACCCAAGCCGGGATTTGCGCAAGGGTCTAATGACGCACCACTTACTCCATATGCTGTTCTCACACGCATTCTGAAAACTCCAGGTCTTGAATCACAAGTCAACTGGATACCGAAAGTAGCGGTATGATCCGGAGGTATAGGTAATCCTCCTGTACCTGATCCTATGGTGCCTACTGTAAACCCGATTTTTTCTGTTGGTGCAAAAACACCATCATCGTTATAATCGATCCACGCTGCAAGACCTTGAGTCCCCCAAGTTCCTACGGTAACGGTTACGTTATATGCTCCTCCTTGGATAAAGGTAGCAGTTAAATTAGGAGCTCCAGTAAAGTAAGTGTATGCAGGATTCACTTGGGCGGTACCACTATTGTTGGCTAAGGTTGTTCCAGCAATACTGATATTTGAGATCAAATCCCCATCTGTTTTCCCATTTGTATATGTTGGAATACAATAATTAACCCTGATCTTTCTGTCACCGGCAGGAGCTGTTGTTGATGGCGTTTGAGGATTTCCGGCAATAACAAAGGATGTAATTTCCATATCCAATGAATCGCCAAGAGTTGCTGTAAGTGGTACATTATACGTAACCCAGAAATAATTGGTATCATTCAATAGGTTTTGTGAACCATTAATGGAGAAGGCTCCAGATTGGGCTCCTACACCACCAAAAAAGGTTGGTGAAGAGAATGATGAATTACTTCCTGTATACCATACAATCACACTATCAGTGTTGGTTAAGGGACTAATTGATCCGGCTGTGTTTAAATTAAACTGGCTGGCTTGTGTTACTGATCCCATTGAAGACATGACAACCATTATTTTCAACATTTGATTATTTGAGGTACCGGCTCCGATGCTAAATAATTGAGGATGATCTGCATCAGAAGATACATAGGTCATCTCTGCATCAATTGTTATATTTCCTGCTGGGTTGCTCACAAGAGATGTATAATTTGAACCTAATACATGAATGCTGTCAAATCGCGCGTCCAATACATTGGTTAAGGTCGCACTTCCTGAAATATCGTACGCCAACCAGTAGTTAGTTGTATCATTATTAATCAAAGTATCAATAACATTAAACGTAAATACACCTGAAGGAGAAGGAATAATTGATCCAACCAAGGTTGAAGTACTAAACACAGGTGAAGTATTTGTTCTGTAGAGTTTAGCAGCAACAATATCTGTTGCATTTGTACTACCTGCAGTGGAAAAATGAAATTGAGTTGCTTCTGCAACACCACATCCACTTATTTTTACTGGTACTCTTAATATGGGTACATCAACAGCAGAAGGAGCATATAACCCACTTTGTTGTATGCTGGTACTTGCATTATAAATTACCGGGTTTGGAGAAATGATAACGGTGTAGTCTTCTACTTCACCATAACCAAATGTACCGCAACCAGGAGGAGGACTTGAAAGTGTTGCTGCAATATCTTCTTCTAAAGAAACTCTTAAGCGAATAGGTGTTCCTGTAACTGCTGAACAAGGTACTGTAAAATTACCTTCAATAAAAGGCAATCCCAATGAAGTTAATCCTGCACCGCTAAACAAGTATTCACCGACATCTGAAAAGTCGCCATCATCATTATAATCAATAAATACAGAGGCCCCGGCAGGATAGAAAGTTGCTCCTGAAGTTATTTGGTTAACTTTTATAGAATAGGTTGTTGCCTGCGTTAAATTAATGGTTGGGTCATTGGTTTTATTGGTATATGTTCCGACTGCCAAAACATTGGATACTATTGGGAATTCGTTGCCAGAGCTATAAATAGTACTTCCGTTTTGAGAAATCTTTACTTTTCCAATATCTGTGTCACCCGCATTAGTAGCTCCTGCAGCGCAGTAAGCCGTGCGGATTTCTCTGAACCCTACTGGTGCAGAAACAATTGGTAGTTCTGTATTAGCATTAACAATGATACTAACCAATTCTGCATCAATGTCATTTCCTACAGTTGCTCCAGATTGGATATCATATGTTAACCAGAAATAATTTAATCCGGTAGTCAAAGCCCTAGTTCCGGAAACCGTAAAGTCATAACCAGTAAGACCCGGCAAATAGGTAAGGGTGGTCCCAAATTGACTGGTAGTGGCAAAAGTACTACTCGAACCAGTATACCATACTTTGATATTTCTGATATTACTTGTATCGGTAGTCCCGTTTGCATTTAAATTAAGATCGGTTAGGTTTACTGGAAGTCCAGTTCCCATATCAATAACAATGCGCATAATCTGGCTATTGGTAGACGGAGAAGGGATTTTAGTCAGATCGGCATGACTTGCAGTAACACTGTTGAACACCATATTACCGGAAACCGTTCTGCCACTACCAAGTGGGTTTGTGGTTGTGTATTTATTCCCATCAATATTTAAAGAGTCAACATTGGCGCTTAATATATTGGTAATAGAAGCGCTTCCAGAAACATCAAAAGTAACCCAAAAGTAGTTGTTCCCTGATGCGAGATTCTGTGTGCCGGTTACATCAAATGATCCTGAAGGTGATACCGCAGTTGTTCCGAATGGAGTTGTGGTGCTAAATACATTGGTACCACCAGTATAGTATACATTAGCATTCAGAATGTCAGCGTTTGTTGTCGTTCCTGTTGTGTTTAGTGATAATTTATTAAAAACAGGTGTTCCAGTATTTCCTTTAACAGCAACATTTACTCTTAGTATTACCGCGTTTGTAACACCAGGGGCCACTACACTATCAATACGTGTAATAAAAGTTGAGTCATATGTATTGGTTCCGGTTGCTGATGCAATAGCAAAGTATGAACCCGATGTATTTAACAAGCCAATTGCATTACTTGTTCTTGAGTATTCAGTATTAGCAACGATTGCTCCAGATCCTGAGGCTGCAGATTTTACAGTCCAGGGACCAGCAGCACTTAAAGCTTGTACTAGGCGTATACCAGCCAAATCACCAGGAATATTGTCTGTATTTGCACCACCACCATTTGTATAGTTATTCATATACATCTGAAGTGTTGCTGATGCTGGAATATCAGCCCCCCCATTGAGGTTTAAATGAACTGTTCTGGTTGAGGCTAAAGATACACCTGGAGCGTTAATATAACCTGTAGGTCCTCCTTCAAGCGAGAATGTTACGGATTGCCCGCTCCAAGCAGTGCTTGTAGCGATTACGAGTGGTTTTCTAACATTAGCACTAACTGTAGGTCCATTTAAAGCAGATCCTATACCCAAAGGAATATTTCTTGAGGCAGTACCTGATATCGGGAAATTAATTCTTAATGGTCCTACTACATAAGAACCATGAGTTGTAGGAATAGCTGCAGTACTAGGTGCTGTACCTAATGCAGGAACCCCACTTGAGCCCATCGTTAGCATATTTGATGGTGAAGAAATGATGATTCCACGGGTTAAGGTAAGTGCGCCATTTACTAAAACGTTACTACCTAAGTTTAGGTTAACAAATGTGTTCATTGTAAGCGAACCCTGCACTGTTGGGGTTCCATCAATTAACGGAATTTCGTTTCCTGTAGTAATATTGTTTGTGCTTAACCGGGCAGTATTGTTGGTAGCGTAAGTATAATTTAACGCGGTCATTCCGGTAAAGTTGAATATCGGACTTGAAGTGAATGATCCAAGATTGGTTCTGGTTATAGTTGCAGCTGCTGTTGAAGAAGCAGGTAAGCCTATCGTTAAATTCCCATTCGGATTAACGGCACCATCAAATAGTGATGTGAAAACAGATGTTACAGGAGAGTTATAAGTAACACCTCCACTATTAAGATGAAATGTGTTTACAATGGTCGATAAAGTGAGTGTACCGGTATTGGTGAATGTAGCAGGAGCGCCACCTATCCAGGCTAATACACCTGCACCTACCGATATGTTTAGTGTTCCTGCATTACTTACATTTCCTCCAACAAAAGTGAGTTTACCAGTTGTGCTATTGAAACCCTCATAGGTACCGCCACTGTTAATTGTTAAATTTCCATAAGCGTGTAATAGTTCTGTAGCACTTGTACCGTTATATTTTAAAAGACCGTTAACAGTCACATTTTGTACACGTGCATTGTTTACATTCATGCTTACAGTTGCTCCCGGAGCGATCTCCACGTGGTTGTCATTGGTTGGAACAACCCCGCCAACCCATGTACTCGGTGCATTCCAAAGTCCACCCACACCAGTTGATACAACTGTAGTAGGAGTAAACTCTTCAACTGTTACATCATCAATAAATACATTTTGGGTGGTAGTTCCTCCATTGGTGATCTCAAAGCCTATTTTTGCAGTAGCAGTTCTATATGCGCTTGGAATCAAAATATTTACCCGTTGCCAAGGAGTTCCAGTAGCAATTGCCCCATTTATATTGGCGTTTCCACCAATATTCATAATCGTATTCCAGGTTGTTCCACCATCGGCTGAAGCTACTACTCTTACATTATATATGTTTGAATTAGCGGCCCAATAAAGCCAGAAGCGAACATAAGGTGATGTAGAACCACTTATGTCGATAGAAGGGCTTTCAATTCTCCGTGAACCAAAACAAGTTGCAGTAGTTGAGTTGGCATCGTTAAACCATAAAGCAGCACTGTCTTGCGCTCCGACATGCATTGCATTAGGAACTGTACCAACAGTTGTTGGTGCTAAAGACCAAGGGGGAGCAGCCGGTTTAGTGTTTCTTTGCCAGTCTCGTTCTCCTGCCGTTGTTAAACCTTCCGGAGTTCCATCTCCAAAAAGGACAATCCTAGTCTGTGTCCAATCCACGGAAGCCGGAATGGTAGTTGCACTGCCTGCAGGTGCAGGAATCGCTCCAACAAATGCATCTTCAAAATTTTGTTTAAGATACGTTTGAGCGCTGAGTGTTGAAATACTTAAAGAAAATACTAAGAAACCCAAACCTAATTTAGAGGTTATTTGATTTCGGATGGTGTGTAATTGTTCTTTCATTGGTTATTAATTATTAGGTGATCAATAAAATAGGGGCAAGGAAATTTTTCGGAATAATCTTCAATTTGGTTTAAGCATAGATTTTTTACATTATAATATAAGTAATAGATGAGGTTGCAGAAATATTTTCAGAGGGGTTAACTAGAAGGCTCAATGGTATTTATATGCAATGTATGATAAATATCATTGTTTTGCAAGCCTTATTGTTATGTGAATTAAAACCGGATAAAAGGCTTTTTATGAAAACAAAATGAGGTTTAATGAAATAAATTGATTGCGGTTTAAATATTCCTTTGACATTAACTAAGTGATAGATATTAAAACAAAAAAGGCGTTCCGCATGATTGCGGAACGCCTTTTAGGGTTCAGGGAATTAAATCCCGATTTAGTTTTTCACGAGTTTGGTCATTTGTGTTTCACCATTCACGGTTAAACGAACAAAGTAAACACCAGCCTCC
>CALRNX020000014.1:0-81606 GCA_943369665.1 Chitinophaga pinensis | reverse complement strand
GTACAATTTATCGTTTTACATAACAAAGCCCAACTCGCTTTTCACTGGTTGGACTTTGTATTTTGATGCTTATAGCCTAATAATGCCGCGTGGATTGAGTTTACTGCTCTCTTTATTTCTGCTATGGTCATCACACGAACAAAATGTTCACGTGAGCTTGCAGTCTGCTTGTTAGAAAGAACAAGGAAAAAGTACACACTATCCACTGCCCTACCATGCGATCTGCTCTATAGGAATAATCTTTACAACAGGTTTATCTGTTGAATTATGTTTTAATTCAACAATACATTTGTAAAATTTCCTGTCATTGGTAGCATACCTTACTACATAATATATTGTCTTATTGCAAGACGCTTTATAATTGAATATATATATATTTTTCCTCTTTTTAGTTTCAGTAAGAGCAAAGTAGGAATCCATGTCATTTATTCGAGGGTAATTATAGATACTATCGGTATTAACATTTGAAATCCTTCTTATCCCATTAGAGTTAAACATAAAATCAACTGAATCAAAGTCACAATTATTAAATGTAAATTCCTTATGTATCCTGTTATACAATAACGATGTACACGAGTATTTTCCCTTACCCATATGCTTTGATACCAATTTGAGTTTAAACATTCCATTACTTTTCTTTTTGATCAGAGCCTCACAAATGAAAGGCGTCTGTGCCATTATACAATTCACTTTTAACATCATCAGAAAGATTAATGATACATAAGAAATAATGTGTTTGTGTCTCATACTTTAAGGTCTTTGTTGTTAGCTAACAGTATATAATTATTCTAAAGTTCTAGTTGATTTATGATGTTTTGGCGGAGTTCCTTCCCCCCAGTTCACGCGAACGTCTCGTTCGTGTGCATTGGTCTATTGTATCTTCCCCCCCGTTCACGCGAACGTCTCGTTCGTGTGCATTGGTCTGCTGTATCTTACCATAACTTATAACTATTTTTGGTTGCACAATAGCACTATTAATGGGTACAATTTATCGTTTTACATAACAAAGCCCAACTCGCTTTTCACTGGTTAGACTTTGTATTTTGATGCTTATAGCCTAATAATGCCGCGTGGATTGAGTTTACTGCTCTCGTTATTTCTGCTATGATCATCACACGAACAAGATGTTCGCGTGAGCTTGCAGTCTGCATGTTAGAAAGAACAAGGGGTATTTTATGCCCTCTCCTTTGTATCTCTTCGGCAACAAACCTGTTGAAAACAAATGAAATATAAAAATAGTTAATCCAAAAGTGACAAATGGAACACTGCCTTTTTAACCTGTTTGGGGAATCAAAAACCTATAGAAATAAACAAAAAAGCCCTCTTAAACAAACTACTGCTTAAGAGGGCTTTTTTAATACTATATATCCGGGCTAACGCTTTTGTGGTGGTTTTGCGGGTGTGGTTCCTTTGGGTGTTGTCCCTTTAGGTGCCGTTTGGGTTTTATCGTTACTGTTTTTCATTTCCTGTTTGTTCTTAGGAATGTACTTGTTGTCCAATAAACGGAATGTTGTTCTACGGTTGAGTTGATGCTCGTCCTCATTACATACACGTTTTACCACCTGACCTTCACAGGCACAATCATTTACCAATGCCGATTCTCCGTATCCTTTGGCAACCAAACGAGCAGAGTCAATTCCATGGCTAATGATATAAGCTACAGCCGAATCGGCACGTCTTTGCGATAACGCCTGATTGTATATCGAATCGGAACGGCAATCGGTATGAGAACCTAACTCAACACGGATACGAGGGTATTTGTTTAACAAAGCAACCATTGTATCCAAAATGAGCGCTGCATCGGGACGAATATTTGCTTTATCCAAGTCGTAGTAAATTCCTTCGAGTGTGAAAACTTTTTTGAAATCAAATTCAAGGATCACAAAATCCTGGATCAAATCGGTTGATTGTTCCAAGCCTCTTGTGGTTTGAGATTCAACCTTGCTATCGTAGTAATCTTCTTTGGCTGCAAACAACTCGTAATCGGTTTTCGATTTCAAGGTAATTTTATATGACCCGGCAGCATCTGTTTTAATAATAAGCTTACCTGTATCCGAACTATTGGTGATGGTAATATAGGTATTTGGCAATAATTCTCTGGTCATTGAATCCCTTACAACCCCACTCAAGGTAAACACCAGCGGTGTCATGTAAAAGCGATAGATATCATCCTGGCCACGACCACCTTCTCTGTACGAACTGAAAAATCCGCTTTCCTTATCTTTGGCCAACGACATTGCAAAATCATCTCCTCCGGAATTAATTGGACTCTTCATATTCACCGGCTCCGACCAATCTTCATTTTCACCTTTCGAGTAATAAATATCAACGCCTCCTAATCCTACGTGTCCGTTTGATGAGAAATACAATGTACCATCATCGGCAATAAATGGATACATCTCATCTCCTTCGGTATTAATGGTTGGACCTAAATTGATAGGGTCGCCCCAGGTTTTTCCCCTTTTTGAATAAGTAACATACCATAGATCTTTTCCGCCATATCCACCCGGCATATTTGATGAGAAATACAATACCTCTCCTGTTTTATTTAAGAACGGATGTCCGCATGAAAATGAGTCGGAACTAAAAGGCAATACCTCTGGCTCGCTCCATTGCGTTCCTGTTGCATTGGCTGTATAAATTCTGCAATTTTTACCTTTACCGTCTTTACCACTACACTGAGTATAATAAATCGTAGTTCCTTTTGCATCAAAACATACCGCACCATCATTATAAGGTGTATTGATTACGTCTTTATCAATCAGTACGGGAACATCATATGTAATTACATTGGGCTTTTTCTTATCGGTCTTGTAGGTACATTTGTAAATATCGGTGTAACCATTTCCGGTCCATCCATAAATTTTGCTGCTTGCACCTTTTTCCCGATCCGATGTAAAGTAGAGTTCATTTTTCTTGTACATCATTGGTGAAAAATCGCTCCACTTGGTATTTAATTGTTTTACGTTTTCAACTACATAACGCGTCTTTTCGTTTTTCCATTTAAGAGCAAGCTCGCATCCTTTTATTTCGTCTTCAACACGAGCATCACTTGGATTTTTTTTCTGGTAAGCCTTAAATTCGACAATCGCTTCCGAGTATTTTGAATTGCTCTTTAAACATTGCCCCAATCGGAATATGGCTTCATCATTGGTTGGATCACCTTTAGTTGCCTTACGATACCAGTTTTCGGCATTTTTCATATCGTTGGCCAAACGGTAACATTCGGCTGTTTGAAAACAGGCTTCATTCTTCTCCTCTTTAACTTTAGTCTTGCTGTATACTGCTTTGTAGCTTTCTCCAGCATTAAAGTATTCTTTCTTTTCAAAAGCTTCGCGCGCAGCTGCCATAGTGCCTTTTGAGGGCTTGCAACTGTTTAAAACAACAGCGAAAAGAGTAAGGAGGCTAATAAGGACTAAAGAGTTTCTTTTATTCATTTTGTAGGAATATTTGCCGTTAAACAATAAAGACAAGTATAAGTAATTTATTTAACGAATAAAAGTTCTCTATATTTTGGTAGTTTCCAAAGGTCGTCTTCGATTATAAACTCAAGAGCATCACTGCTTTTACGAATTTCATCAAAAAGTGGTTTTACCTTGTGGCAAAACGCCAAGGCACGCTTGTGTGTATTTTCAATATGATGTGCCTTATCTCCTTCTTCAATCATTTTCTCCACACTTGAACGAATATGTTTTACGTATTTCGAAATTTCTTCGATAAACTTAAACTGGGCTTCGTAGCCTGCCTTTGCAATACCGATAGACTTGAGGGCGGCAACATTCTCGCTTAACTTCTGCTGGTAACTCAACGCACTCGGTATAACATGAGAAATAGCCAATTGTGCCAGCACCTTGGCTTCAATATCTATTTTCTTCACGTAACTTTCCTGCATGATCTCGTAACGTGCGTCTAACTCGCGGGCATTAAAAATATCATTGCGTTCAAATACTGCTTTTGCCGATTTTGAAATATATGCGTTTAATGCTTCCGGAGTCGTTTTTACATTCGACAAGCCACGTTTTGCCGCTTCCTTTACCCATGCATCGCCATATCCGTTCCCTTCAAATAAAATGTTCCTGGTTGATTTATAGTATCCCTTGAGGATATCTAAAATGGCGTCCTCTTTCTTTTTGCCTTTTTTGATCTGTGCATCAACTTCAACTTTAAATTGATTTAACTGATCGGCCATTATTGCATTCAATACGATCATTGCATTGGCACAGTTAGCCGATGAACCTACTGCTCGGAACTCAAATTTATTTCCGGTAAAGGCAAAAGGTGATGTTCTGTTGCGATCGGTATTATCCAATAAAATCTCCGGGATCTTTTTAATATCAATCGATGTTTTTGAGTTTTTGCTCACAGTCGTTTTGGTTTTGGTTGAAACCAGGTCTTCCAATACCTGCGTAAGCTGCGAACCAATAAACACGCTCATAATAGCAGGTGGTGCCTCGTTTGCTCCCAAACGGTGATCGTTGGCAGCACTTGCAATACTTGCACGCATCAAATCGGCATTATCATAAACGGCTTTAATTGTATTTACAAAAAATGTTAAAAATTGTAAATTGGTTTCAGGTGTTTTACCTGGTGAAAGTAAATTTACCCCTGTATTGGTGATCAAACTCCAGTTATTGTGCTTGCCACTACCGTTCACGCCTGCAAATGGTTTTTCGTGCAACAACACCTTGAAACCATGGCGTTGACCCACTTTTTCCATTACATCCATCAACAATTGGTTATGATCGATGGCTAAATTTACTTCTTCAAAATTGGGTGCACACTCATATTGCGAGGGTGCTACTTCGTTGTGGCGGGTCTTTAAAGGGATACCCAATTTATAACATTCCATTTCGAAATCAACCATAAACGATTGAACACGTGGAGGAATTGATCCAAAATAATGATCTTCTAATTGTTGGCCTTTTTCCGGAGTTAATCCCAATAGTGTACGACCGGTCAACATCAAATCAGGACGGGCATTGTTTAAAGCAGCATCGATCAAAAAATACTCTTGCTCAATACCCAATGATGCCATTGCTTTGGTTACGTTCTTATCAAAATACGAAGAACAAACATCAACCACAGCTGATTCAACAGCGTGTAACGCTTTTAACAATGGTGCTTTATAATCCAAAGCCTCACCTGTGTATGCCACAAAAATGGTTGGGATACAAAGTGTATTGCCATTTGGACTTTCCATAATAAATGCCGGAGATGAGGGATCCCAAGCTGTGTAACCACGAGCCTCAAAAGTATTACGTAGCCCTCCATTGGGGAAACTCGATGCATCGGGTTCTTGCTGAACCAATGCACTGCCCGCAAATTTCTCTATTGCTCTCCCATCAGATGTTTGTTCAAAAAAGGCATCATGCTTTTCGGCAGTAGCTCCTGTTAAGGGTTGAAACCAGTGTGTATAATGAGAAACGCCTTTGCTCATTGCCCAGTTTTTCATACCGGCAGCAATCTGGTCGGCCATTACCCTGTCAATTTTTTTGCCATTTGTAATTGCGTTCGAAACGGCCTGGTATGCTTCTTTTGACAAAAAAGTTTGCATAGCGGAATCATTAAACACATTGGCATTAAAATAATCAGAAACTTTTGCTGATGGAAGTGCCACGTTAACTTGTGTGCGACTTTGAGCAACCTCTAGGGCTTTAAAACGTAATGTTGACATTATGATTTGGTTTGAGAATAGGAATTAAATAGACGGGCGAAAATTCAAAAAAAACACGGTAAATGCTAACTATTTTATGAACTTTTTGTACAGGGGCTTGTGTTGCGGCACTGGGCGTGTTTTGGCAAAAAAAATGCCCCACATTGTGTGGAGCATTCATGGTGATATACAATTTGTTTCAAATTGTTTGTAGAGAGGCTTTCTATTGTTTCACACATTTAAGTGTTGTTTCGTTACCATTATTGGCAATGGTAATAAAATACGTGCCGGTAGCAAACGATGACAGATCAACTTTAACCTGGTTGTTATTCCACTCCAAATCAACAAACTCGGCCTGGGTTCTTCCGGCTACATCGCGAATAACCAGGTGGTCAATTTTCTGGTTGTTAAAATTGCTCAAAATGGTGGTTTCGCCACTCGTAATCGTTGGGTACAATTTATAACTGAGTGCTGTTGTAATATTCTCTTCAATACCTGTAGGTGTGGTGCTTTCTCCCACTACGATCATAAAACGGCTATTGCCTTTTGTGGCACTGTTGTTTACATCTACATCAAAAACATAGGTCGGATTTGAGCGTATATTTACCACTACATTTTTGTAAGTATCAACCAAATAAACCGGTAAGGTGGGGTGCAAATTCTGTGGGTTTTTAAACTCGAACGAATATGAACCTGATGCTGCAAATCCCGCACTCAGGCGAATCGTATCGGATTTTCCGTTAAACGGTTTGTAATTGGCTGCCAAAAACTTCTCATCCGATCCGATACTTGCAATATTTACATTGGCGCCATACATTTTGGGAATATCAAACTCATCAAGTCCGCTACTGGCTTCGTCCTTATATTTAACAACCGTTTCGTCATACGAAAATTCTGATGCTATCAACTTAAGGGAAAATTGACCGTTGTCTGTTGAGCTCTTAAATACGCCACCTGCCGCTGTTGTGGTTTTGTATATTTCTTTTACTGTCATTGTTGGAGAAGCGGCTGAAGCTTTTACCCAAAATGATGCACCTGAAGGAATGATCCCTCCTGCCAAGTCGCCCACAACGGCTCCTCCATTGGCATTATAAGAAGTATACGCTCCGCTGCCAGCATCTAATATATATACAATCGAATTAAGGTGGGTATAATCTGTTCCAGAAAAATCCGGAGACGAACCTGTTCTTCCGGCATTGTGAAATGCATTCCAATCCAACGGGCATGGATATGGGTTTCCTAATAAATTCCAACCATCGTTGGCAAGTGTTCCCGAATTTGTAAACGTTGGAGCCATATTCACATTACCTGTATTCACTGCATTTATCGCATTAACGGTAACAGCATTTTGAGTCGTTATGGTTCCATCTAATCTTCCGGGTGTTCTGTCACCCCTTATAAATACACGGTATCCTTTCCCTGGTGTTAAAGTAGTGCTTGTATTTGCCGGGGCTACCCAACCTGTATTCAAATCACCGGTTGTGAGGGTCTCATCATAGCTGTATACTCCGGCCTGGTTCGATAAAGTAGCATCAAATCCATTGGTCGCGCCACCACTTCCTGTGATGTATATTTCACTTTGCCAATCAGACAAGGTAGAGCCAACCACAGGACTGGCCATAAATCTCCAGCCTCTTGCATGTGATGGGATAAACCTTTCCACTGTTACACTTCCTGTTATATAAGAGCCTGCGCCTGTTGCAATACAGGCATCACCGGATGCATCTGATATCAGTTTCAGTTTATTGCTTGTAGCAAGTGTTCCGGCAGTTGGTGTTACAATACCTTTTATTTCAACGGTATCGCCAAGTGTAATGGTTTGCGATGCCCTGTTATAAGTAAGGTTGTTAAGCCTGTTGGTGGTTCCACGGGTTGTTTGATCCAGGAATAAATTGTTGGTCATTGAACCACTTCCACCAATGATAATATTTGATGAGCCGTTGGCCGTAAAACAAGTAGCGGCAGTCATGTTTAAAATATCACCATTAAATGTTATCGTATTTGACCCCAGAATAAGTTTGGCGCCTGAATTGTTAAACGAAAAATTAGCACCCACAACAACATTACCACCCAAGGTATTTGCCCCTGCAGTATTGCTCATACTAAGATTATTATATGTTCCGGCAACTACCGTTTGAAGTCCTGAAGTTGCTGCATATTGTACCGTTCCAGTTCCACCCCAGGTTTTGCCTGAAGCAATCGGAGTTGCACTTGTTGATGTTGGCACTGCGGTTGTAATAGTCCCGTTATTAACAATAGAAGCCAATGTTCCACTTAGAATATTTGTTGTTCCCATCACCAGGTTTCCTGCAGTGGTTGTTAATGTTCCATTTACCACTAAGTTTCCTCCTGTTGCCTGATTGCCACTGGCATTGGTAAGCGATAAATTATTATACGTTCCGGCAACTACCGTTTGCAGTCCATTAGTTGCACTGTAAATAATTGTACCTGTACTTCCCCAGTTTTTTCCACTTGCCAGAGGTGTAGCACTGGTTGAAGTTGGCACCGCTGTGCTAATCGTTCCGTTATTGGTTATAGTGGCTAAAGTTCCGCTTAATGTATTTGCAGTTCCCATATCTAAAGTACCTCCTCCAGTTGTTACCAATGCGCCATTTACAACCAAATTCCCACTTGCAGTTTGCGTTCCTGAAGTATTACTAAGAGTTAAATTGTTATAGGTATTGGCTCTAACCGTTTGGCCTCCTGAGGCAGCATCGTAATTCACTGTTCCGCCAATCGTTAAGCCTGTTGGGATCGGTGTGGCACTTGTGTTTTGCGTACGGATCGTGCCGCCATTGGTTATTGCGCCTGCAGAAAGCGTAAATGTAGACATATTTAAGGTGCCGCCTGCAGTGGTGGTTAACGTGCCCGATGGCGATAAATTGGCCGTTGCCGTTTGTGTTCCACTGGTATTACCCATGGTTAAATTGGTATAAGTGTTGGCCCTGATTGTTTGGCCTCCTGTGGCAGCATCATAATTCACCGTTCCGCCAATCGTTAAGCCTGTTGGAATCGGTGTGGCACTTGTGTTTTGCGTACGGATCGTGCCTCCATTGGTTATTGCGCCTGCAGAAAGCGTAAATGTGGACATATTCAATGTTCCACCTGCTGTGGTCGTTAACGTACCCGATGGCGATAAGTTGGCTGATGCGGTTTGCGTTCCACTGGTATTGCCCATCGTTAAATTGGTATAAGTGTTAGTCCTGATTGTTTGGCCTCCTGAGGCTGCATCGTAATTCACCGTTCCGCCAATCGTTAAGCCTGTTGGGATCGGTGTGGCACTTGTATTTTGCGTACGGATCGTGCCGCCATTGGTTATTGCGCCTGCAGAAAGCGTAAATGAGGACATATTCAATGTTCCACCTGCGGTGGTCGTTAACGTACCCGATGGCGATAAGTTGGCTGATGCGGTTTGCGTTCCACTGGTATTGCCCATCGTTAAATTGGTATAAGTGTTAGCCCTGATTGTTTGGCCTCCTGAGGCAGCATCATAATTCACCGTTCCGCCAATCGTTAAGCCTGTTGGGATCGGTGTGGCACTTGTATTTTGCGTGCGGATTGTTCCGGTATTATTAATGGTTGTTGCTCCCAAGGTAAACGTTGCCATATTTAAAATATCAGCAGCATTTGTATTATTATTTAACGTTGTGGTTGTAATGTTCCCATCAGCGGTTTGCGTTCCACTGGTATTGCCCAATGTTAATGTTGTATAAGTATTCGCTCTGATTGTTTGACCTCCTGAGGCCGCATCGTAATTCACCGTTCCACCAATGGTTAAGCCTGTTGGGATGGGTGTGGCACTTGTATTTTGTGTACGAATCGTTCCGCCATTTGTTATTGCTCCCGCTGTTAAGGTAAACGTTGCCATGTTTAACGTTCCCCCTGCAGTGGTAGTTAATGTACCTGATGGTGATAAATTGGACGGTGCCGTTTGGGTTCCACTGGTATTACCCATTGTTAAGTTGGCATAAGTATTCGCCCTGATCGTTTGGCCTCCTGTGGCCGCATCATAATTCACCGTTCCGCCAATCGTTAAGCCTGTTGGGATGGGCGTTGAACTTGTATTTTGTGTACGAATGGTTCCGGTATTATTAATGGTTGTTGCTGTCAGGGTATATGTAGCCATGTTCAAAACATCAGCAGCATTCGTATTATTATTTAACGTTGTGGTTGCAATGTTTCCTTCAGCGGTTTGTGTTCCACTGGTATTACCCATCATTAATGTTGTATAAGTATTCGTTCTGATTGTTTGACCTCCTGTAGTCGCATCATAATTTACCGTTCCACCAATGGTTAATCCTGTTGGAAGCGGGGTTGCGCTTGTATTTTGTGTACGAATGGTTCCGGTATTATTAATGGTTGTTGCTGTCAATGCAAATGTTGCCATGTTCAAAACATCAGCAGCATTCGTATTATTATTTAACGTTGTGGTTGTAATGTTTCCATCAGCGGTTTGTGTTCCACTGGTATTGCCCATCGTTAATGTTGTATAGGTATTGGCTCTGATCGTTTGTGCTCCTGTAGTCGCATCATAATTTACCGTTCCACCAATGGTTAATCCTGTTGGAAGAGGAGTTGCGCTTGTATTTTGCGAACGAATGGTTCCGGCATTATTAATCGTGGTTGCTGTCAAGGTAAATGTGGCCATGTTCAAGATATCAGCAGCATTCGTGTTATTATTTAAGGTTGTGGTTGTAATATTTCCACCAGCAGTTTGCGTTCCACTGGTATTGCCCAATGTTAATGTTGTATAGGCATTGGCTCTTACTGTTTGTCCTCCGGTGGTCGCATCATAATTTACCGTTCCACCAATGGTTAAGCCTGTTGGAAGAGGAGTTGCGCTTGTGTTTTGTGTACGAATGGTTCCGGTATTATTAATCGTGGTTGCTCCCAGGGTAAATGTTGCCATATTCAAGATATCAGCAGCATTCGTGTTATTATTTAAAGTTGTCGTTGTAATGTTTCCATCAGCGGTTTGTGTTCCACTCGTATTGCCCAATGTTAAGGTTGTATAAGCATTGGCTCTTACTGTTTGTCCTCCGGTGGTCGCATCATAGTTCACTGTTCCGCCAATCGTTAAGCCCGTTGGGATCGGAGTGGCCCCGGCATTTTGGGTGCGAATGGTTCCTCCATTGACAATTGCCCCAGCTCCAAGGGTAAATGTTGCCATATTTAAGGTTCCACCTCCGGTTGTCGTCAGCGTTCCATTAGCTATTATATTTCCGCCTGCAGTATTTGTTCCAGAGGTATTGCTTTGGGTTAAATTATTATAGGTTCCAGCAACAACGGTTTGAACTCCTGTAGTTAATGCATAAATAACTGTACCAGTCCCTCCCCATGTTTTACTCGCTGCCAATGGTGTTGCACTTGTAGCAGTTGGCACCGATGTTGTAATTGTTCCATTGTTTGTAATGGTACTCAAAGTACCTGATAAGGTATTAGCCGATCCCATGTTCAGTGTTCCACCGATAGCCGTTGTAAGTGTTCCGTTTACAACCAGATTTCCACCTGCTGCATTTGTTCCGGAGGTATTGCTTAAGGTTAGATTATTATAGGTGAAAGCCGTAATAGTTTGTGAACCGGTAGCTGCGGTATAATTGATGGTATTATTGGTAACCACATAGGCGCCCGTACTAAATGTTGCTGACGCTGTAAATGTATTTCCAATGCCCACTGTTCCCCCACTTTCAAACGTTACATTGTTGGTGGTGCGTGCACCGCTTACAGTAAGATTATTGTAATTAAACCCGGCCACTGTTTGAGCCGTTGTTCCATTATAATTAACAGTTGACCCTGTCGTAGTATATGTATTCGAACCTGGCGTAAAAGAGCCCGCAATACCTATCGTTCCGGAATTGGCAAATACACGTGCACCAGTTGATGAACTCAATAAGC
Source organism: Chitinophaga pinensis (assembly GCA_943369665.1). Lineage (GTDB taxonomy): Bacteria > Bacteroidota > Bacteroidia > UKL13-3 > UKL13-3 > UKL13-3. The sequence goes on along the minus strand of CALRNX020000014.1, from coordinate 70,058 downwards.
TATTATAATTAAATGCCGGTATCGTTTGACTTGACGAACTGTTAAAAACGATCGTATTGTTTGTTGTTATGTAATTGCCAGAACTAAAAGTAGCAGTTGGGCTAAATGTTCCCATGATAATAATATTGCTTCCATTAGCCAACGTAATGCTATTAGTGGTGCGTGCACCACTCAGGGTTAGGTTACCATAAGTCAATGCAGCAACGGATTGAGCTCCGGTTCCAGCGTAATTAACCGTGCTTGATGTACCCAATACTGTGGTTCCAAATCCCGTTGGAAATGCACTTGTACCGCTTAATGATAAAGTTGCTCCATTATCTACCGTAAAAGTATCGGTTGCATTACCCACAATAGCAAAACCTCCATTGGCCAATATTCCTGTTTGCACACTCACATTTCCGGTTACATTGGTTGCTGATATCGCTGCAGATAAGGTAGCTCCGGCTGAGTTTGAAAAGGATAAGTGATTATATCCTCCACTACTGAAAAAAGGTATTGACTGTGCCGTAGAACCTGTAAAATTCACCGTAGATGATGTGCCCGCTGTAAGTGTTTGCTGACCCTGTAATGTAAGTGCTCCGGTTATATTTAAAAATCCGGCACCTCCACTCATTACAATTCGTCTTCCCACATTGTTTACGTTGGCAAACGTAATTCCTCCATTTGCACTTAATGTACCTGAAGTAATTACAATTTCTGTTACGCGCGAAGTGGTTGTGTTTGCACTATTCGCGCCTAAAGTTATCAACCCGGACACTGCAGCAGTACCTGCATTAATATTCCAACTAGTTGATCTGGTATTTGATGTTGGCTGATTAATTGTAACCGCTCCATTAACAGTTAAGCTTGCCGTACTTGAATGAGTCAGACTCGTATTATTGCCTGCTGTTGCGAAAGTAAGTCCGGTACAACTGTGACTGCCTGAAAGACTGATACTAGCTGCATCATTAATTGTTAAGCCAGCGAATGCAGTTGTTGTTCCACTTATGGTTTTAGTTGTTCCACTAAATGCCACGGTACCTGTTCCACTTATGGTACCACCTTGATTGGTAAAGTTACCGGCAACGGTAAGTGTTTGTGAAGCTGCAACTGTGAGTGTGGTGCCGCTTCCTAAAATCAGATCCAGGCATGTAGCGGCCGCTCCTACATTCGGCATATTGGTTACACCTGTTGGGATCGTCACAATGTTTGTGTTGGTAGGAACGCCACTTGGACTCCAATTTCCAGCCGTATTCCAGTTGGTACTTGAAGCTCCTGTCCAGTTTTTAGCGGAAACAGAAACACGACCCGCAGCATCTGAAAAATAAGTTGAATTAATAACGGTAGCACTAGAGCCTGTTCCTCCATAAGTACCAGCAGTGGTTTGCAAAGTTCCTCCTAGGTATAAATATCCTGTTGAATGTCCAGTAGGAGTTCCTAAATTAAGGATCGAACCTGTTTCAATACTTAATGCGTAAGTTATCGTTCTGGCATTATTACTTAATGTAGTAACAGCAGTACTGGTCACAATTACGCCTCCACTACCACTAAAGGTTAGTGGCCAATCAGTAGTATTAGCAGTAAATGTTCCCGTTTTATCAAACTTTAAGGTCGAGCTTGTTCCGAAAGTAGGAGTAGCTGACATGGTGGTGGTTCCTTCTAATGATAATATTCCATTTACCGAAACACCTGTTGTTGTTACTGTTCCCGATCCACTTAATGTCAGATTATTGTATGTTATATCTGCATCCACAGTTTGCGTTGCACCGCTATAATTTACAGTATTTCCCGTCACGATGTATGAACCTACACCTGTTGAGGTAACACTCAATGTTCCTGGAACAGTAATGGTTCCTGATTCCAATGTAATATTGGGTGAGGATATACGTGCCGAGCTAATGGTAAGATTATTATAAGTCATGGCAAGAACAGTTTGAGGTCCCGTTCCATTATAATCGATCGTTGATCCTGTTACAGTATACGTATTCGCACCTTTGGTAAACGTTCCTGCAATACCTATTGTTCCACTATTTGCCATTGTTCTAGTTCCGCTACCTGATGAAGTCAGATTGCCATAATTGGCTGCAGCAATGGTTTGAGCACCTGTTCCTCCGTATTCAACCGTACTGGTGGCGCCAAAAGTAAATGTTCCGAAAACGGTTGGATAGGCACTGGTAGTTCCTGCCAATAAGAAAGTAGCGCCATTGGAAACAGAAAAAGTTCTTGCAGCATTACCCACAATAGCAAAGCCTCCGTTACTCAAAGTACCCGAAGTTACATTAATATTTCCGGTAACATTGGTTGCCGAAACTGCAGCTGACAAGGTCTTTGTTCCCGAACCAGATATCGTAAGGTTTCCATAGTTTACACCTAAGTTGATGGTTTGCGCACCTGCTCCTGCATATTCAGTTGTAAGACCACTAAGGGTATTGGTATTAAATTTATACTGACTTTGGTAATCGGCAGTTGATGCAGTGCGGGTTACCATGATGGTTCCGCTTCCCGTGATGGTACTTGTTCCTGCTCCGGAATTGTTCAGTACAACAGCTGGCAATGGGTTAAATACTGCCCCACTATTTACCGTAAGTGAGCCCGACACGTTTATATTGTTATTGGCCACCACTTGATTGATGGTATTGCTAATGGTTAAATTAACAAAACCAATGGTTCCCGTTCCACTGATAATTTGTTTAATACCACCATTCATCACCACAGTTCCAGAACCACTTCCTGCTATTGTTCCATTTACGGTTAAACTATCACTAATACTGAGTGTACCTCCGGTTGTTACGGTAAGTGTAGCTGAACTGTTCACTGTAATCTTTTTAACAGACACCGTAGAATTAATTGTTGGAGCGTTGGGTGTTCCGCTAGGTATCGTTACAGAAGACAATGCATCAGGTAAAACAGAATTACTCCAATTGGATGCTGTAGCCCAATCCGTGCTGGTTAGTCCCGTCCATGTATTGCCGGGGGTACCTAAGACATAATAATCCGTTTGGTTGGTGTTCAGTTCAGCCAAATCATCACTTGACAAGGCAGAAGGGAAAAGAATAAATTCACCGTAATATACCGTTTCGCCCGTGCTTGATCCATATCCAATACGCACCGGAGACATATAATTAGCCCCCGAAAGCGTACTGTTTCCCGCAAGTACACCATTTACATACAGGGCATATACATCACCCGATCTTACCACCATTACATTATCACTACGCGATGTGGAAATACCAATTGAACCAGAAAAACTACCTGTTGGAAATCCTGTTGCTGAGTTCAAGCGAATCTGTAATGCCCAATTACTTCCCACCGCTTTTAAACTGGTAAGTGGATTGTCTATACCTGTTGGTGTTCCACCATTGGCAGTTGCCGGATCTCCATAACGGTCGATCAAATAAGTACCGGCACCATCTCCTGATGTTCCAGCTCCACTATATGTTTTGGGTTGTGATACAACATTCATGGTTCGGTCTCCGGTAATACCATAAATATTGGACCCCGAGCTGCCATTGAATGTTGTACTTGCTGAAGGCCTATGCTCCAACATCCCTCCGTTTACTCCATAAAACCCAATTTGTCCTCCCGAATTCCGTTCTATAACTCCTGCATTTACAATCCGTGGTCGAGCCGCAGTTGTTGGAGGATAAGCATCACGACTATTTCCGCTTTGATCATACCACACCGTTACATAGCCACTGGCTGTTGCATTAGCTCCATTATCAGTTACAAAGTTCTTGAGCAATACCGAATCCAAGTTTCCATTGGCATCATAACCAATATCCAATTGCCCATTGTCGGTAGAGCGTAAAACCCGTACTAAGGGAGTTGTTGAATTTGTAAAACCGGCAACGGATGTCGGTGGTGTTATTGTAGCAGGATGGTCATAAGTGGTTTTCAGCTGGCGAATAGCATAAGCAACTGAAACAGAAGAATTTGAACCACTAGAAGAAGCTACAACAATACTTATTGGCCCGGCAGGATCCAATAATTTTTGGGCAATAGCAGTGTATCCGACAAAGAGGATTAAACACAGTGGTAAAATGACCCATTTACAAAATGGATTTTTACTCAAAAAAGCAGGGTCAGGGGGCAACGATTTTATGTTCATTTTGGTGCGAGTATAAATGCTTTCACACCCCCGAAAGTAACAGTTTCATTGGCCCCCGCAGAGATGTTTTGCACAAAACGGTGCTGTGTAAAGTAAGTGCCACCAATGGCCGTATTAAATCTAAAATGCTCATAAATACGTATCTATTCATTGATCTATGATTAAAGAGTATTCTTAATTATTGCCGAAAAAGCATGCACTCTTACCCGAAAATAGAACACAAAGCATTGATAACCTTTGTATTATACCTTTTCATTTTTAAACATCGCTTCCCCAAGGTGAATTTCACCTATACTTTAATTCTACTGCTTAAATAAAATAAAACTGCTCCAAAAGGCATTTCCGGTTGGATACTGCTCTTGACAAATCAAATGCTATTGTTTGATGATTTTTTCTGTTGTCACCAGACCCGATTCGTCAATTAATTGCAATATATAGACGCCTGTTTCAAAATTACCCATATTTATATAAATAGCGGAATCTTGTAATGTGCTCGTTTGCAAAATCTGACCATTCATGTCTGAAAGGCTATATGAAACAAAGGCCACTTTCGATTTGTTCTCGATAAACAAAGTGGTCATTACCGGCATCGGATATATGTTAACGGTTGTTTCTGTAGTGTTAAAATCCATACGAACAGTCTTTGAATAGCTGGCTGTACCATCAAAATCTACTTGTTTTAAACGGTAATAATTAATGCCCTTAGGTTGCTCATCAATAAACGAATAATTGATCACTCGCTGGGTTACACCATTCCCTCTTACTGTAGCAATTGCCGCAAACTGTTTTCCATCTTCACTACGCTCCACCACAAATTTCTCGTTGTTTATTTCCTGGGCAGTCGACCAATTTAATCTTACGGATCTTGTTCCTTCTTTGTGCGCAGCAAATGTTAACAGCTTCACGGGTAGCTCCTTATTATTGCCCACAACAATGTAAAATCGATTTTGTCCCTGACTTTCAGCGGTGCCTGCAAGAATGGAGAACGTATACTCTGAAGAAACTTTCAGATCAGTAACTGTTGAAAGGTAATTGTCTATCAAAAACACATTATCTTGAACCGCAATTTCCTGGTTATTGGCAAAGCTCATTTTGTAGTTTCCTTCAGTACCTGAAACATTAAGTTTAATTGTATCCACTTCTGTAGTTATGGGACGGGTGCTTAATGATAGTTGGATGTTATCCTTTCCATACGCTGATATATTCACCATACCGGCCAGTTTTCGGATATCGTATGTATCATAATCAGGGGTCGATTGGTCAGCATATTTTATCAATAATTCATCCGAAGTGATCGAATCCAACATGATTCTAATAGAAAATGCTTCGCCTTCGTTTGTTTTAAACAAACTGACAGGTGTTGTAGTAACTTTAAACTGTTCTTTAAACGTCAAACTTGGTGAGCTACCAGTAGCTTTTACCCAAAAACTTGCTCCACTTGGGATGATACCATTCGTTAATGTACCTGCGTTCGAACTGGCATTATAACTTACATAACCTCCGGTTTGGGCACTCAGAATCCAAATGGTTGGATCCAAATTATTGTGAAATGTCCCATTATCAAAATGTGCATTCCAATCATAAGGAGCGGCATATGGGTTGGCAAGCAAATTCCAGCCGTCATCCGCATCAATACCTGATGATGTATAAGTAACCGGCATTATAATATCGCCTTGGTTGGGAGTTCCCACCAGATCCATCGTTACTGCATTTTGGGTTGTATTCGATCCTGTTAATCTTCCGGCATCACTTCTATCGCCTCGAATAAATAAACGATAACCTTTTCCTACAACTAATGGATTGGTGATATTGGTAGCGGCTACCCATCCGGTATTTAAGTTTCCGGTTATTAAACTCTCATCGTAACTGTATACGCTGGCCTGATTTGATAAGGTTGCATCAAAGCCATTGGCTGCGCCTCCTGTTCCTGTTATATAAACTTCATTTTTCCAATCCGCCAGGGTTGCTGATGTAACGGGGCTGCCTGCAAAACGCCACCTGCGGGCCGATGCAGGAACATTACGTTGTACACTCACATTTCCGGTAATATAAGAACAACTGTTACAGTTTCCGTTTGCTATGCTTGCTGTGGTACTTGCTGTACTCACCAAAGTTAGATTGCTTCCTGATGCCAAAGTTCCTGATTCAGGGGTTAATACATTGGTTAATAAAACGGCTCCTCCCAGTGTGACTCCGGCCGGGTTGGCAATGGTTAAATCTTTGACTGTATTGCTCACAAATACATTTGCGGGGATTACTTGTGCACCGCTGCCTGCCATACGTACTTTCCCATTTTGTGCATTTATGTTTCCACTTGTGCGGTTTATGGTTCCTCCAAGTGTTAATGAATCGGTATTAAGATTAAATGTTCCGGCAGTAAGCGTTAATGTATTGTTTACTGTAGTGCGCACTCCCATACTCACACCGGCTGCATTATTAATGGTTAAAGCATGGAAACTAGGACGCGAAGAACCACTAATGGTTTGGGCCGATCCACCATTCAATGTTGTGGTGTTGGTATTGGTGGTAAAATCTATTGCCTGATTTGTAACAAGATTTCCGCCAATGGTTAATGTGTTTGGCATAACAGCAGTTCCTGTTCCATTTATGGTTAAGTTGTTAAATATTGTAGGTGTAGCAATTGTCTGGTTCGCTCCTCCAAATATTACCGTACTGGTTCCTGCGCTAAAATTACTACCTGTTCCACTCCATGCTGTCGCTGTTGGTGAATTTACATTTAGTGTGTTATTTCCTGCGGTTAATGTTCCTGCGGTAAGCACAATATCACCTGTGAAAGTGTGTGTGCGGCCTGTACCCAAACTCAGGGTAGAGCCCGATCCGTTTACAATTAACCCGGCAGCATTTATATTCCCACCAAAGGTTGCTGTTCCAGACGTTTTAGTTGTAGTTATATTCCCGGTAGTTGTTATTGCCGGAATACTTTGGGTTGCCGTGGTTCCTGCTAATGTGATGGCAGAACTTCCCGCGGTAAATGTTCCATTGTTTACAAAGTTTCCATGAAAGGTTAAACCAAAATTATTGGTAGCCAATGTTGCACCAGCGTTTATCGTAAGCACTACATTGGTGTTATTGCCCAATTGTTTTGCTTCATTCAGTGTTATAACTCCAGGTCCTGTTCCATCTATGATAACACCTCCGGTACTGGTAAATGTAGCCGGCCATTCGGCAGAAACTGTTCTGCTGGCTGTTCCGGCATTGTAGCGTATTGTTGCCCCCGAACCATAAACAATAGTAGCTCCGGTAAAGTCATTCATATTTGCACCATTGGCAATTTGATGAATAGCGTTGATGGTGATAATCGTTCCGTTTGCAAATGTTTTAACATCCGAACCTGCCAATGTTAGGTTATTAAATATGGTGGAGGTATTAATTGTTTGTGCGCCTCCTCCGAAAACCACAGTACTCGTTCCTGCATCAAAGTTACTTCCGGTACCTGTCCAAGCAGTAGTTGATGATGCGTTTACATTTATGGTATTGTTTCCTCCGATTAATGTTCCGTCCGTTAAAGTTATATCTCCGGTAAAAGTATGTGTGCGACCTGTTCCTAAGTCAAGGATCGAACCCGATCCGTTTAGGGTTAAAGCCCCAGCATTTACATTCCCACCAAATGTTGCGGTTCCTCCGGTTTTGATAATATTAATATTCCCTGTAGTGGTAAACCCAACAATATTCTGAGTTGAGCTTCCGGTAAGTGTAATATTGGAAGCATTACCAGCAAATGTTCCCGCTCCCGAAATATTACCTCCTAAATTCAGGGTACTTGATCCTCCATCCAATGTTCCATTTGTTAGGGTAATATCACCAGGAATCGTATGGGTTAATGATGATCCTAAATCTACAGTTCCCCCCACTCCGTTTATTGTCAAAGCAGCCGCATTTAGATTACCCGTTAAGGTTGCTGTACCTCCGGTTTTTGTACTGTTTACTATTCCGGTGGTCGTAAAGCCTGCAATATTTTGCACAGCTGTTCCGGTCAAAACAATATTGGAATTATTAACGATTAATGTACCGGCACTCACAATTATATCTCCTGATATCGTATGTGTAAAACCTGAACCTAAATTAAGCGTTCCGCCCGCTCCGTTTATCGTAAGCCCTCCAATACTTAAGTTATTGGTTACTGTTGCTGTTCCTCCTAATTTTGTTACAGATACATTACCCGTGGTCGTAAATGGATTAATGGTTTGATTAGCTGTTCCTGTAATAATAAGTGGCGAACTGCCCAAATTTGCGGTTCCGTTATTGATAAAGTTTCCATAAAGTGTTATCTGAACAGCCGAGGCCGTAACTGAAGCCGAAGTGTTAATGGTTAAATCACGGCATTCAGCATTTGATGTAATTATTGGTTGGTTGGGAACACCGGAAGGGATGACCACATCACTAATAGAAGTGGGTACGCCACTCGACCAGTTTAATGGGTCTGTCCAATCGAAGGTTGTTCCAATCCAATTTGTGGTAGAAACATTTAGCAAAATAGTACCACTTGATGCTGCCGCAAAAAACACATCATTGATATTTGTTGCCCCCGACCCTGTTCTTCCATATGTTCCAACAGCAGACTGAAGTGCAATATCAAATACCAACCCGTTGCAAACATGACCTGTTATGCCATTCAGGTCTACCGTAGATCCGCTGTTAATTGTAAGTGTTGCCGAAATCGTTTTAGCCGCATCGAAAATGATGGTACCCGCACCTAAAATATTTACCCCTCCCGAACCGGCAAACGTAGCAGGAAACTCATTGGTGGTGGTGGTGTAACTTGATGGTTTATTGTACTGCAATGTTGCCGAGCTCCCATAAGTGATCGGTGCCGAAACGGTTGCTGTTCCCTCCAAAGAAAACACTTCGGTAACGGTAACAGAAGTTGTTGTTTTAACACCACCTCCACTTAAAGTAAGGTTGTAATAGGTAAACTGGCCTACCGTTTGAGCTCCAGGGTTTGAATAATTAACCGTTCCGGCATTGGGTACAAAAGAACCTACCGACCCTGAAATAAATGTGCCGGGTGCTGTAAAATTAATTGTACTTGTTCCTCCATCCAATGTTCCATTGGTTCGCGTCCATGTTCCCGAAAAAGTATGGTTTAATGCATTGCCCAGGTGAAGTGTTCCTCCTAACCCATTTAACGTTAGCCCACCAGCATTCACCGACCCTGTAAAGGTTGCTATTGCGCCTGCAGTTTTAGTCATGCTCACAGTTCCAGTAGTGGTGAAACCCGCTACACTTTGTGCTGTTGTTCCGGCTAAAACAATATTGGAAGTATTCGCATTAAGCGTTCCATTAGCAACAACAATATTACCTGTAAAAGTATGGGTTCTTGCAGGGCCAAAATCCAACGTTCCTCCTAATCCATTTAGCGTTAATCCTGCAACACTAATATTACCCGCAAGCGTTGCCGTTCCCGCTGTTTTTGCCATTAACACATTTCCCAAAGTGGTAAAGCCAATTATACTCTGAGCGGCCGTTCCGGTTAATGTTAAATTCATACTTGTTCCTGTTAGGGTTCCAGCTGCTGTTAAATTTCCCGATAATACGAGTGTTGATGTTGCTCCATTTAAAGTGCCCAATGTTACAGCAACATTTCCACTTACCGTATGTGTTAAACCTGCACCTAAGCTTACTGTTCCTCCTGTTCCATTCACCGTTATTGCACCCGCACTTATATTTCCGGTAAAGGTTGCGGTTGAAGCTGTTTTGGTAGAAGTAATTGTTCCCGTTGTGGTAAATCCTGCAATATTCTGTGCCCCGGTTCCAGCCATGGTTAAGTTCATCGCATTACCCGTTAATGTTGCTGCATTGGTTAAGCTACCCGACAATATTAATGTTGAACTACCACCATTTAAGGTACCCAACGTTACAGCGGTGTTACCCGAAATTGTATGTGTAAGACCGGCTCCTAAGTTTAAAGTGCCTCCTGTTCCATTTACAGTTATGGAAGCAGCATTTATGTTTCCGGTGAAGGCTGCTGTTCCGCCCGTTTTGGTAGATGATATTGCCCCGGTTGTTGTTAGTCCTGCAATACTTTGTGCAGCCGTTCCCGCTACTACAATATTGGATGTATTTCCTACTAATGTTCCGGCTGTTTGTGTAATATCACCTGTAAATGTATGTGTGCGCGCCAATCCTAAATTAAGCGTTCCACCTGTTCCATTCAGGATCAATGAACCTGCACTGATGTTTCCGGTAAAGGTTGCTGTTCCGCCCGTTTTGGTCATACTCACATTTCCTGTAGTGGTGAGTGCACCAATGTTTTGGTTAAAAATTCCTGTTAACACAATAGGGGAGTTGCTCAGTATTGCTGTTCCGGTTGCAGTATAGTCTCCATATATTGATATTTGAAAACCCGCTGAAGTTAATGTTGCCCCCGCATTAATAATCAAATCTCCTGTCTCAACATTAGATGTTAGTATTGGTTGTTGCGGTGTACCACTATTGATGGTTACATCCAAACTAAAGTTTGGAACTTCATTGCCCGACCAGTTTGCGGGATCAGACCAATCAGAAGTAAGGCCTAACCATGATGCAGCAGGATTGGTAACAGCAATTTGGCCCGTAGCCGTTGCAAAAAAAGTAGCATTGATATTTGTAGCAGCAGAGGTAGTGCCTCCATATGAACCAACGGATTGTACAACGCCCCCTAAGGTAAGCCCTTTTGAAGAGTGTCCGGTAAAATTGCCAAGATCAATCTGGCTACCATTATTGATAACCAAAGGCGCAATAATTGTTTTGTTATCATCAAATGTAATAATACCCGTTCCAGCATTAATTACTCCCCCAAGGCCTAAAAATACAGCCGGAAATTCATTTGTTGTAGTCGTATAAGGAGCTGACTTATTATAACGCAAAGTTGCATCACCACTATACGTAAAAGGCGCTGATACCGTAGCAGTACCTTCTAATGAAAATATTTTATTTACTGTTACCGACATTGATGTCGTTTTTACTCCACTTCCACTGAGTGTAAGATTGTTGTAAGTAAGGTCGCCTACTGTTTGAGCTGCTCCCGAATAATTTACAGTGCCGGTACCCGCGGTAAAAGTGCCTCCCGAACCCGAAATAAAGGAGCCTCCTGCTGAAAAATTAATTGTACTGCTCCCTCCATCCAATGTTCCATTGGTTCGGGTCCATGTTCCCGAAAAAGTGTGCGTTAGGCCTGCTCCCAGATTAAGCGTACCTCCAGCTCCATTAATGGTTAATGCTCCGGCACTCACATTTCCGGTAAAAGTAGCTGACAAAGCCGTTTTGCTCATGATTACATTTCCTGTTGTGGTAAAACCCATAATGCTTTGCGCAGCTGTACCCGTAAGACCTAAATTCATGGCTGTGGATACCAATGTTCCACTTGTTCTGGTAAAACTCCCCCCTACATTTAAGGTTGCACTGCTGGCATCAAGCGTACCATTGGTAAGTGTTACGGCTCCTGTTACAACGTGTGTAAAAGCGCCCAAAGCAAGTGTTCCTCCAGTTCCATTTAAAGTCAAACTCGCAGCACTTGTGATGCCACTTGTAAAGGTAGCAGTGGCTCCCGTTTTAGTCATTGTAATTGGACCCGTTGTGGTAAATCCTCCAGATATTGATTGGTTTGCTGTTCCCGCAATTGTTATACCGCCTGTACCACTTGTTAAGGTTCCCAGTCTTGTAAAATTACCCCCCAGTGTAAGTAAATTCGCTCCGGGTGTTAAGGTTGCTCCTGAACTTATCGTCAACGGAACATTATCATTAAGCACTTTTGGTCCGTTCAAGGAAATTGCACCCGTTCCACTAATGGTAATTCCTCCTGTACCTGTAAATGGCGTAGGCCATTCATTGCTTGTTGTTCTGGCCGATGCACCCGCATTATATGTCAGCCCTGCTGAAGCGCCATATAGGATTGTTGCTCCCGTAAAAACATTCACGTTTGTCGCATTTGCGATCGTATGCGTACCATTAATTGTAATGGTGGTTCCGCTAGCAAAAGTCTTCACTCCCGTACCTCCCAATGTAAGATTGTTAAATATTGTGGTTGTATTAATGGTTTGTGCACCCCCACCCAAAACGACCGTTCCGGTACCTGCCGAAAAACTGCCCCCCGTTCCGGTCCATGCTGTTGCTGTTGATGAATTTGCATTTAACGTAGTGGTGGTTCCGCCTTCCAGTGTACCGTTGGTTAAAGTTATATCTCCCGAAAAAGTATGCGTTCTGCTTGTTCCTAAATTAAGGGTTCCACCTGCTCCATTAATGGTTAACGCACCTGCGGTTATGTTTACACCTAAAGTTGCGGTGCCACCGGTTTTAGTCATGGTTATACTACCTGTAGTGGTAAATGGTGTTGGACTTGATGATATTGCCTGAGCACTCGTTCCGGATAATACTAAACTCATGGCATTACCCGTAAAAGTTCCCGCGCCAGAAATATTTCCACTACATTCCATCGATGAAGAACCTCCATTTAATGTTCCTGCAGTGATGGTAATATTTCCATTAACTGCATGCGTCAACGATGTTCCCAGGTTAAGTGTCCCACCCGACCCGTTTACCGTTAAAGCATTTGCACTTATGTTTCCTGCAAATGTTGCAACACTAGCAGTTTTGGTGCATGAAACTGTACCTGTGGTGGTAAATCCGGCAATGCTTTGTGTTAAGGTACCTGCAATTACAACCGGAGAAGAAGACAATGTTAACGTTCCATTGTTCACCAAATTTCCGTTGATGCTTAATTGAAAACCCGCAGAAGTAACCGTTGCTCCCGGATCAATGGTAAGATCTTTTGTGATTGCGGCAGCAGTAAGTGTTGGTTGTGTTCCACCTGCCGGTATAATTGCATCCGTTGTGGCATCCGGCCTTGCTCCTTCAATCCAATTGCTGTTCAATTGCCAATCTGTTGAACCCTTGGTAATATCCCAGGTTGCCGTTGGACTCGATGATATAATTGTACCCGTTGCAGTGGCAAAATAAGTTGGATCTATCGTTGTTGCTCCCGATGTTGTTCCCCCAAATGTTCCTGCCTCTACCAATCCCGGTCCTCTTATAAGTCCTTTACAATTATGGGTTAATCCGGTGCCTAAATTGATTGTTGCACCCGTATTAATATTCAATTTATACGTAATATTTTTAGCACCATTCAAGGTTATTGCACCTGTACCTGCAATGATTACTCCCCCACGAGAAACAAAAGGTGAAGTAAACTCTTCTGCTGTTGTAGTATATGACGTTGTTTTGTTAAACCTCAGGGTTGCCTCTGGGCCATATGTTACAACACCGGTAGTTACCACAACAGTTGCAGTACCCTCTAATGATAATATTCCATTTACAGTGGGTGTCGTTGAAAATGTTTTTATACCCGAACCCGATAACGTTAAATTATTAAAGGCAAGTACCGGGCAAGCTTGCGCTGCACCACTAAAAATAACTGTTCCGGTACCTGCAGTGAACGTTCCGGTTGTTCCGCTAAAGGCCGTTGTATTTGAAAAATCGACAACACTGGACCCCCCATTTAAAGTACCGTTTGACCTTGTCCAGGTACCCGAAAATGTGTGACTAAGTGCCGTTCCAAGGTGGAGCGTTCCTCCATTTCCGTTTGTAGTTAAGGCTCCTGCGTTCACATTACCTGTAAATGTAGCAGTACCTGCAGTTTTAGTCATTGAAACCATTCCCGTAGTAGTAAAGCCCGCAATATTTTGGCTAATCAGTGTGCCCGTTAATACAATAGGAGAACTACCTGCTGTGAGTGTTCCATTATTCACAAAATCTCCATTGAATGTTAAGCCGAAATTCCCTGTTGCCAGGGTAGCCCCACTGCTAATGGTTAACGGAGCTTGCGTATTTGTACCCAATGTTTTTGCTGCATTCAATGTAATGATGCCTGTTCCACCTATGACTACGCCTCCCGTACCTAGAAATGTTGTGATCCATTCACCACCCACAGTTCTATTTGCCGATCCTGCATTATAGCGCAAACTTGACGTTCCGGCATATGTTACCGTTGCACCAGTAAATACATTGGCATTTGTCCCATTCTCGATTGAAAAAATCCCATTGATGGTAGCCGTAATTCCGGATGCAAATGTTTTGGGACCGTTACCGGCAAACGTTATATTGTTAAATGCAATTGTGTTTGCCACAGTTTGAGCTGCTCCCGCTAAAACCACGGTGCTCGTACTTGGGGTAAAAGTTGCCCCGGTTCCCGTTATAACAGTACCCGTACCTGTAAAATTAATGGTACTGCTACCGCAATTTAAAATCCCAGCTGTCCTTGTTAGTACCCCGGTAAATGTATGCGTTAAACCGGAACCAAGGTTAAGCTGACCACTAGCATTCAATGCAGCCATGATTAAAGAGTTAGCATTTACATTTCCAGTAAACGTTGCTGTAGCCGCAGCATTTTTAGTTACGGTAATATTTCCGGTTGTGGTAAAACCAAGTATACTCTGTGTGGCTCCTCCCGCAATAATAATATTACATGCATTGGGAGTAAACGTTGCCGCTCCCGATAAATTACCTGCAAAACTCAGTGTAGCCGTACTTCCCAATAATGTTCCATTGGTAAGTGTTACCGCTCCGGTGAAAGTATGCGTTGCCGATCCCAGGTCTAATGTACCGCCTGCACCATTCAGTGTTAAACTTGCCGCTCCTACATTGCTTGTTAAATTAGCGGTGCCGCCAGTTTTGGTTAATGAAACCGCTCCCGTAGTAGTGAACCCGGAAATGTTTTGCGTTGGAACTGTACCTGCTATCGTAATGGCTCCTGTACTTGTTAGTGTTCCGTTATTGATAAAATCTCCATGAAAAGTAAGTCCGTTGGCTCCTGCTGCTAAAACGGCCCCCGAATTGATCGTTAATGGCACATTTGTATTGTTTCCTAAAACTTTTGAACCATTAAGTGTGATTGTACCGGGCGCTGTTCCATCAATTTCAACACCACCCGTGCCCAAAAACGGAGTTGGCCATTCGGTAGAAACCGTTCTGTTCAAAGCTCCGACATTATACCGCAAAGCTGCAGATGCTCCGTATACAATGGAACCCGTAAACACATTGGTTGCTGTTCCATTTGCAATAGTATGCGTTCCTTCTATGGTAGTAGTGGTTCCCGCTCCAAACGTTTTAGCTCCAGAACCTCCAAGCGTAAGGTTAAAAAATGTAGTTGTGGTAGCAATGGTTTGGGCAGCACCCCCTAAAACCACCGTACTTGTTCCTTCCTCAAAATTGCTTCCTGTTCCGCTCCATGCCGTTGCACTTGTTGAATTGGCATTTAAGGTACTCGCCCCTCCCTCTAATGTTCCTGCTGTTAAGATTATATCTCCTGTAAATGTGTGTGTACGGCCTGTTCCCAAATTAAGTGTTCCTCCTGGTCCATTTATAATCAAAGCCGCAGCGTTTATGCCACCCACCAGAGTGGCAACACCACCGGTTTTGGTCATGTTTATATTACCAGTTGTAGTAAATCCCGAGATACTTTGTGTTCCTGTTCCGGTAAATGTTACCCCCCCTGTTGTGCTCGAAAATGTACCGATAATATTAAAATTCCCTGTTAATGTTAGCAAATTGGCACCTGCAATAAGTGAAGCATCAAAATTAATAGTTAAAGCCGCACAGGTTGTTGGAGCCCCCAGGGTTACCGAATTTCCACCGGTAGTGGAAATAATCACATCATCTGTGGCAACAGGAGCAACACCCCCTATCCAGGTGGATCCGTCAGTCCACAATCCGCCCGTTGCTGTGCTTTCGATAGTAGCAGCTTTTACGCTTACCTGAAAACTGGCTAACAATAAAAAAACAATTACTGCCCTCACAAATACGGGGCTTGAATTACTTAGTACTTTTTTATACATATATAATTTATCTGATCAAGTTGCATGCAAAAACAAGAAAGTGACTCATGTACGTAGAAACGTACTCATTAGTTTTTAGCGTTTTTGCAATGAATTACGGTACATTCCAGAGAGGTATGAGACGAACAAATTACCGTTTAAACTTATTTTATGTTCATTTATTTTTTTATTCGGCTATTTATTTTGCATATATAGTGCAAAGTAAACTACCCTAACATTAAAATACGATGAAAAAAAATACACATAACGACCTCAAATATAACAAATAGTAGACACCCTCAAATAGATAGGAATAGTATCTATCGTGAAAGTTAAACGCATTCATAGCTATTCAACATCGTTAACAAGTCAATATTCATAAGGGATGAACAATAAAGGCCTGCTTAATAAGATACTTTGAAAATAATTATCAAAAGACGATTTACGGCAATAATAAGGAAGATCTGAGGCTATGCTTAATTATTTTGTCATTAAATTTACATTAAAAAGCTGCTGCCACCTGTATAAATCGAATGAAATTGGCTTTAGAACCCAACCATTACTCCTCCAATACTATTTTGCCTGGCTCCGGTTACCTCTTTAAGGGCGTTTACCTGGTTCAGTTTTCTTCTCAGCCCTAAGAACGCAAAAACCATTGCTTCTTTATAATTGATTAAAAGGGGTTCCGGTATTACTATTTGAGAAAGTTGTGTGTGATTCATTAATTCTTTCACCAAAAACCGATTGAATGCACCACCACCTGTTGTTAAAATTGTTTGTGCATCGACCTGTCGGATTGTATTGCCGATTTGAATGGTAATATGTTGTGTGAATGTAGCCAGTAAATCGTCAATCGTCAATTCATATGTTTTCACGATAGGCCAAATCGTTGTTTCCACCCACTCCCTTCCCAAACTTTTAGCCCCTTGTTGTTGGTAAAAAGGCAAGTTGTTTAACGCTTCCAAAAGGGATCCGTCAACAGTTCCTCCGGCAGCCATTGCTCCGTTTTCATCAAACTCCAAACCTGCTTGTTTGGCAACTTCGTTTAATAAAATATTGCATGGACAAATATCGAAGGCAACACGTTTCTCATTTTGGTTAAAACTAATATTAGCAAATCCACCCAGATTTAAACAAGCATCGTATCCGGCAAACAACAATTCATCACCTATTGGAACAAGTGGTGCCCCTTGTCCGCCAAGTGCCACATCCATGCTCCTAAAATCATAGATCGTAGGAATTCCGGTTTCGGCATATATTGCATGACCGCTTCCAATTTGCGTGGTATAATACTCCTTGGGATTGTGAAAAATGGTATGCCCGTGTGATGCAATAAAATCTACATTCAATGTGTTTCGTTTTACAAAATCATTGATGCATTGCCCGATATATTTGCCATAATAAGCATCCGTTTTAGGCAATAAAAACATGGGCTGTTTATGCAATTGGCTTAAGCGCAATTGCCATGTTTCATTATAAGGAATCGTTTCGGCAGCTTTTATTTCATATTGCCATTGATTGTTCACCAATTCAAATTCGCAATACGCCAGATCAAGCCCATCCATGGATGTACCACTCATTACACCAATAACTTTGTGACGATTCATATTGCTTATATTAATTGTGTTGAGCATTCTGCAAAGACCCTCTTCTATCTGTCCTCAACAGCGATCTTCTCCAACAGTTCGTTCAATTCATCAAAATCTTTGATGCCCGCTTTCTCTTCCTGTCCTCCCGAAACATTGATGGCAAATGGCTTATACGATTCTATTATATTTAATACGTTCTCTAAGTTCAGGGTAAGTCCGTAAATAATATTCACCTCCCGGCACAAGCTTTTCAATTGGCTTTCGTTTATTCCTTTTTCCTCATCATGCGAGTATAAATGAAATGCATCCGCAACGTTTCTGTATGCATCAATTTCAACCTGTAATTGCGTTGTATCAAATACCGTCACATCAATCTTTTTAATAATGGGTTTACCCAAACCCAACAATTCATCGGGCAATAACCTGTTGTTCACTTCGATCACATCCACATTCAACAGCTCGCTGATATCTTTTATTTCATCCAAACCTTGGCTCCCAAATTCCGCCACTACCGAGCTTCCCGTAACCCAATCAATAATTTCTTTGGCTTTAAGCGGTGTAATATAATTTTCACTCGTTGGATCGAAACAAAACCCGATATAGGTTGCACCCGCAGCCGCTCCAAAACGAGCATCACTTAGGTTGGTAATATTCCCCAGCTTTATATTGGTTAAAAAACTCATGGCGCAAATGTAAGTTGATTGATTGATATGTTGATTGGTTAATGTGGTAAGAATTTTTACTTTTACAGTCATCATTCCAACCAACGTGGCAACCGATAAACAATCAACTTTTTTCAATGATGTATACGAAGTGGTCAAACTCATCCCCAAAGGACGAGTTACGAGTTATGGTGCTATCGCCAAATATTTAGGAAGCGCCAAAAGTTCGCGATTGGTGGGTTATGCCATGAATGCAGCCCATAGCCTTCCCAATGTGCCCGCACAACGTGTTGTAAACCGAAATGGAATGCTCACAGGCAAACATCATTTTGCAACCGAAACGCGCATGGAAGAGTTACTTAAAAAAGATGGTGTAAAAGTAAAAAACGACCAGGTAGTTGATTTCGAAAAACGTTTTTGGGACCCAATGGTGGAGTTGGCTATTTAAGCTTTATTTGAAATGAATGTATACATGATAAGTGGACTTGGTGCAGACAGACGCGCTTTTTCCTTTTTAAAACTTAACCCTTCTTTTCATATTATTTATCTTGACTGGATAGCACCTGAAAGAAATGAATCTTTACAAGATTATGCTTTTCGTCTCGGACAAAAAATAGATACAACACAACCCTTCTCTATTATTGGACTCTCACTCGGAGGGATGATAGCTTCCGAAATAAGTACCATATTCCGTCCTCAAAAAACAATTTTGCTTTCTAGTATTAGTAGTTATAATGAGTTACCTCTTTTATACAAACTTGGGGGTAAACTTAAACTCCACAAACTACTCCCAAAAAGTGTTGGGCATAACCCAAATTTCATCATGTACTGGCTATTCGGTCTTAATAACAACGATGATAAAACATTATTCAAACAGATACTTGCCGATAGCGACCCTCACTTTACAAAATGGGCAATTAACGCAGTAACAAATTGGAGTAAGAAACAATCCTCTCTCAATATCATTCGTATCCATGGAGACAATGATCGTGTTTTACCCATCACATCATTCACACCGAATTATATTGTCAAAAAGGGAGGCCATTTGATGGTGGCAAATAGAGCACTAGAAATCTCTGAAATACTAAACACAATTCTCTCTGAGTAAAAAACTACTTCATCATTGAGTCTATATCATTCTCCTCCCCAACTCTCTCTATCCAAACTCCGGTACTGAATCGCTTCAGCCAAATGTTCAATTTTGATGTCTTCGCTTTGTGCCAAGTCGGCAATGGTACGCGATACTTTTAAGATCCGATCATAAGCCCTTGCACTCAATTGCAATTTATTCATGGCTGTTTTTAACAGCTGTTGACCTGCAGAACTTATCTGGCACCATTCGCGTACTTGTGTGCTGCTCATTTGTGCATTGCTATGGATGTTTTCATTTTCTTTGTAACGTTCATTTTGCACATCTCTTGCAATCAACACACGGTTGCGCACCATCTCACTTTTTTCGGCTTTCCTTGTATCCGCAAGCTGGTCAAAATCCACAGGCGTTACTTCAATATGAATATCGATCCGATCCAATAATGGACCCGATACTTTGCTCAGATATTTTTGCACCACACCCGGGCCACACACACATTCCTTTTCAGGATGGTTAAAGTAACCACAAGGGCAAGGGTTCATGGAAGCAATGAGCATAAAACTCGATGGATACTCTACTGAAAATTTTGCACGCGAAATCGTGATCCGCCTTTCTTCCAATGGCTGACGCATCACCTCCAAAACGGTGCGTTTAAATTCAGGCAATTCATCCAGAAACAATACACCATTATGCGCCAAAGAAATTTCACCCGGCTGTGGGTTGTTTCCGCCTCCAACCAAAGCAATGTCTGATATGGTATGGTGGGGATTTCGGAAAGGACGTTGGTACAAAAGTGCGGTATCCTTATGCAATCGTCCCGCCACCGAATGGATCTTGGTTGTTTCCAAAGCTTCCTGCAACGTAAGCGGTGGTAAAATAGAAGGCAATCGTTTGGCCAGCATAGTTTTTCCGGCACCGGGAGGACCGATCAAAATGACATTATGACCTCCAGCTGCTGCAATTTCCAATGCACGTTTGATGTTTTCCTGTCCGCGCACATCGGCAAAATCGTTTTCGTTCCGGTGAAGGTTTTGCTCAAATTCTTTGCGTGTATCTATTTCCACTTGCTCAATGGCACCCTCATCATTCAGGTAATCTATCACCTCTTTTAGCGTAGAGGCTCCAAGCACTTTTAAGTTGTTGACAATTGCTGCTTCCCGCGCATTTTCTTTGGGTAAAATAAATCCCTCAAATTCTTCTTTACGCGCCTGAATTGCAATCGGCAATGCGCCCTTTATCGGCTTAAGTGTTCCATCCAAAGCAAGCTCACCCATGATAACATACTTCGATAGTTTTTCGCCATTTACCTGTTCGCTGGCTGCCAACACACCCAAAGCAATGGGCAGATCATAAGATGATCCTTCTTTCCGGATATCGGCCGGAGCCATATTGATAACCGTACGTTTGCGGGGCATAGCAAGTTTAATATTGCGCACTGCAGTTTCTATGCGCTCCTTGCCTTCCTTCACAGCATTATCCGGTAAACCAACCAAACTGTATCCTATTCCTTGGTCGGATACATTTACTTCAATCGTAATTGTTACGGCATTTACACCGTGTACGGCACTTCCAAAAGTTCTGATGAGCATAAGGGTATTATTTTTCGTTTAGGCTATTAAACAATAGCAAAATACTAAATTAAAAGTATTCTGTTGAAGGAATTTAATGAATAGATTTGTCAACCGTGTTTAATGAATGAGATGATGAAGAATATCCATACGAACAGGCTTATAAAAGCTTCAAGTCCTTACCTATTGCAACATGCCCACAATCCTGTAGATTGGTATGAATGGGGCGATGAAGCTTTTGCAAAGGCCAGGCGGGAAGATAAACTTGTATTGGTAAGTATCGGGTATTCGGCTTGCCATTGGTGTCATGTAATGGAACATGAGTGCTTTGAAAAAGAAGACACTGCGGCCATTATGAACGAACATTTTGTATGCATCAAAGTTGACCGGGAAGAACGTCCGGATGTTGACCAGATTTATATGAGTGCCGTGCAATTGCTCACCGGGCGCGGAGGTTGGCCACTCAATTGTTTCACCCTACCCGATGGAAGACCCTTACATGGCGGAACGTATTTCCCAAAACACGAATGGGAACATTTGCTGAAAGCGCTGGCCGGTTTTTACCAAACAAAAAAACAGGATGCTTTGGAATACGCAACCGATCTGACAAATGGTATCAAAAAAATGGATGCAATTGTTGCTGCTCCCGAAAATGATTTGATGCCCATAGTGACACTTGAAAAAATCATTGATGACTGGAAACAGAACTTTGACTTGAACTTTGGCGGATACAATTGGGCTCCAAAATTTCCCATGCCCAACAACTGGGAGTTTTATTTACAATTAGGCGTTCTTACTCAAAACAAAGAACTCACGGATGCTGCACATTTTACGTTGCAATGCATGGCCGAAGGAGGCATATACGATCAGCTGGGTGGAGGGTTTTCACGGTACAGCACCGATAGTTTCTGGAAGGTTCCCCACTTCGAAAAAATGTTGTACGACAATGCGCAGTTAATGGGTTTGTATGCAAAAGCTTTTCAACAAAATGCAAATCCGATGTACAAACATATTGTAAACCATACACACCTTTTCATCCAACAAGAGCTGACCAATGCCGAAGGGCTTTTTTATAGCGCATTGGATGCCGATAGTGAGGGAGTAGAGGGGAAATTTTATGTATGGAGCAAACAAGAGTTGGTACAATTATTAGGTGCGGATGAACCGTTGTTTAGCTTATATTATAGTGTGGATCCCAATGGTAATTGGGAGCATGGTATTAATATTTTATACAAAACACGAACAGATAAAGAACTTGAGCAATCAACCGGAAAAAGCATCGCAGAAATAGTAGTTGTTATTGAGAAATGCAATACTCTTTTACTCCAGGAAAGAGATAAACGAATCGCTCCGGGATTAGATGACAAATGCATCACATCATGGAATGCATTAATGATAAAAGGCTATGCAGAAGCATTCGAAGCGTTTGGCAACAAACATTATTTTAATGCTGCCAAACAAGCTGCCGATACCTTACTTGATAAAATGTGGGACGATCACAAGCTTTACCGTATATACAAAAATGGAACGGTAAGCATACATGGATTTGCCGAAGACTATGCAACATTTGCCGAGGCGCTCATTGCATTGTATGAAGCAGGAGCAAACGAAAATTATCTGCATCATGCACATCATGTTTTACAATCCGCTATCACACAATTTTACAGTACTGAGCACAACCTGTTTTACTTTAAATCGGCAAACGATGAGCAACTCATTGCCCGCAAACTGGACACCAATGATGATGTGATCCCATGTGCCAATTCTATTTTTGCAAAGGTGCTGATCAAATTGGGATATTACTTTAACAATACAACGTATCATACAATGGCAACACAAATGATACAAACAGTTCAGCCCAAAATGCAAAAAATAGTATCAAGCTATACCAATTGGATGCAAGCCTTGGTTTGGTTACAATATGGTTTTAAACAAATTATTATTTGTGGAGAAGATGCACTGGCAAACAAGCTCAAATTACAGCAGCATTATATTCCAAACAGCATCGTTATTGCCTTGGCAAAACCCACAACGACAGTTCCTTTATTAATAGATAAAAAAGTGAGCGAAACAACCACTTTTTACATTTGTACTGATAAAACATGCTCGCTTCCAATCCAAGATATAAAAGACGTCATTAAGGAACTTCAAATCGAAACTTAGCACAACGTATACTTCGTTAAAAAAACCCATAAAAAAACCTGAACGATACCGTTCAGGTTTTTTTATAATTTTATCTGATACTAACCAGCCATTTGCGCTTTTGGCTTGTTCGCAAGCAAATGAAGCAGTTTACTCAATGTTGCTTTTAGTTCAGTACGTGGAGTAATAAAATCTACGAAACCATGTTCCAATAAAAACTCAGAACTTTGGAAACCCTTAGGAAGATCCTTGCCGATCGTTTCCCTGATCACACGTGGTCCTGCAAATCCGATCAATGCTTCCGGTTCTGCAATATTAAAATCGCCTAACATCGCAAACGAAGCTGTTACGCCACCTGTTGTAGGGTCGGTTAACAATGAAATATAAGGAACACCTTCTTTAGCCAACAAAGCAAGTTTAGCTGAAGTTTTTGCCATTTGCATCAGCGAGAATGCGGCTTCCATCATACGAGCCCCTCCCGATTTTGAAACAACCATTACCGGAATTCTGTTTACACGTCCATAGTCAATGGCACGCGCAATTTTTTCACCCATTACCGAACCCATCGATCCGCCAATGAAGTTAAAATCCATACACGCAACCACTAATGGCATTGTATCTACTTTTCCGGTAGCTACCCGCATTGCATCTGTTAATCCCGATTTTTTTTGCGATTCAGCCAACCTCGATTTGTAATCTTTGGTATCTGTAAATGTCAATGGATCGGTTGGACTAATATTGGCAAACAACTCTTCAAACTCTCTGTTATCAAACAAAATATTGAAATATTCTGCTGAGCCTATTTTGTCATGGTATTTACAACTTGGGCATACATAACAGTTTGCCTCATGATCGGCAGTTACAATTGCTTTTTTACAACGCGGACATTTATGCCACAACCCATCAGGTGTGGATTTTTTATCCTCAGTACTTGTTGTAATTCCCTCTTTTACACGTTTAAACCAACTCATTTTGTAAAATGTGATAATGTGATAATGTACGAATGTGTAAATGATCGTTCAGTTTTAAATCTGACATTTACAAATCCGCACATCTACTAATTATGCAATGGTCACAGCTTTATCCAAGTATACATCCTGAATAGCGTTTAACAATGAAACGCCTTCTGCCATTGGCTTCTGAAATGCTTTACGGCCAGAAATTAATCCTTGACCACCTGCACGTTTGTTAATTACTGCAGTTGTTACTGCTTCTGCCAAATCCGTTGCACCTTTCGATTCTCCTCCCGAGTTGATTAACCCTTGACGACCCATATAGCAGTTTGCAATTTGGTAACGTGTCAGATCAATCGGATGGTTTGATGAAAGTTCGGTATATACTTTATTATGTGTTTTACCAAAATTTAAGGCTGTATAACCACCATTGTTCGTAGGTAGTTTTTGCTTGATGATATCCGCTTGAATTGTCACACCAAGATGGTTTGCCTGTCCTGTCAAATCAGCTGAAGTATGGTAATCAACTCCATCTTTTTTAAACGCATTGTTACGGGTATAGCACCATAAAATAGTAGCCATTCCCAACTCATGTGCACGTTCAAATGCGGCAGCAACTTCTTGTATCTGGCGACCACTCTCTTCCGAACCAAAGTAGATGGTAGCACCTACTGCTGTAGCTCCTAGGTTCCAAGCCTCTTCAACCGAACCAAACATGATTTGATCAAATTTATTAGGATAACTCAAGAACTCATTGTGGTTCAATTTAACGATAAACGGAATTTTGTGAGCGTATTTGCGTGAAACAGAAGCCAATACTCCGTATGTAGATGCAACAGCATTACATCCGCCTTCAATGGCAAGTTTAACAATATTTTCAGGATCGAAATAAACGGGATTTGGAGCAAATGAAGCACCAGCCGAATGCTCAATTCCTTGATCTACAGGCAAAATAGAAACATATCCTGTTCCAGCCAAACGACCATGATTATACAAATCAGATAAACTACGCAATACTTGTGGATTGCGGTTTGATGAGCCAAAAACATCGTTAACAAAGTTTGGACCAGGTAAATGTAAATTTGATTTACTAATTGTTTTACTTTCGTGGTTGAGTAGATAATCTGCTTGATCACCTAATAATTCAGCTATTTTAGTCATGTAGTTTAAAATGAATTAGGAGTGCAAACTTAACCAAAAAATTGAAAGTTAAAATGATAACTGTAGAACTCATAAAATCAGCGGATTTGCTAGCCCAAGCACACCAAATCCGAAAAATAGTATTTGTTATTGAACAACAATGCCCCGAGGACATTGAATGGGAGTTTGAAGAGGAGAGCAATCATTATATCGCCTTATGGAATAATGAACCCGCAGGAACTGCTCGCTGGCGAAAAACCGATAACGGGATCAAAATGGAACGGTTTGCTGTACTTAAAGAATTTAGAAACAAGGAAGTAGGCAAAGCTCTTTTGCTAAGAATCCTTACCGATACAAACCCTCTAGATCAGAAAAGATACCTGCATGCCCAACTGCCCGCCAAAAATTTTTACCTACGACATGGTTTTACACCGGTAGGCGAACATTTTTGGGAAGCTGATATTGAACATGTGAAAATGGAGTTTTAAGCTTATCAATAGCTTAAAGCCCGCTACTGAGCATTTAAAACATGAATATAACGCTCCAGTGCTTCCTGTTCATATTGGGCAACCAGCAGCATAAAATCATCTTTACTCCCACCTGTTTGCACCTTCTCCAAAGCATTGTAATAAGCAACCCTGCTTTGTGCATCTCCTTTTATATTGGCAATTACATAGCCATACTTAAGCAAAACCAAATTCATGATCAGCCTTGAAGTGCGGCCGTTTCCGTCAATAAAAGGATGGATCGTAACCAAACGTTCATGCATTTCGGCCGCCAACAATACAGGATGCATTTTTTTTACGTTGCTTCGGTACCACAAAAAATAATCTTCCATTTGTTTTGCCACTAGGTATGGAGCCGGAGGAGTAAATGAACTTCCCTTTATCATCACCTGAACATTACGATACTTGCCCGCATTGGCCTGGTCAATACCTCGTAAAATCAAATTATGAACGGAAAGAACCTCACGCTCATTAATATCACTTTTTTTATCAATAAGGTGCTTCACATACTCGATCGCCTCCTTATGGTTAATTGCCTCTAGATGCTCACGCATACTTTTCCCACTAATGGTTAATCCCTCATTCACTACCAAATCTGTTTCTTTTAAAGTGAGTGTATTGCCTTCTATTCTGTTGCTTTCAAAAGTATATTCTAACTCTAAGGCTTGTGCAATACGATAACTATCAAATTGACGGAACTTGTCAAGTTTTTTCTTGAGCTTATCGATCTGCGATAGAATAGATTTGAGTGATTTGGGAATTGCTGTTTTTGTTGTAGGAGTTACTTGATATTTCATTTGTTCTTCGGCAGCAACTAAAGCCTCCAAACCAAATTCTTCATCCTTAATTTCATACATTATTCGTTCACTCAACCACGCCACCATCAGCTCGCGCTCATCAATGTCCAAAATGCTCGCAAGCTTTTTTAATTGGGGTTTGGTTGGCTTACGATTACCACTTTCAAATTTGCTCACCAATGCCTGATCAATACCAAGCTTATTGGCTACTTCGCGGATAAGTAACCCCTTTTTCTCACGTGCTGATTTTAGAAGTGATTTCATGATTGAACTTTTTTGACATGACAAAAATAGTCAAAAAAAATAAGAAGATTCAAATTCATTTCCCTTTTTTCCAAAAAAGGTTTAAACAAGTCCCAATTCTTTCTTCAGAAATCTGCCGGTATGGCTTTTCTTTTCTTTACAAATTTGCTCCGGAGTTCCTTCGCATAACACTTCACCACCGTATTTTCCGCCTTCTGAACCAATATCAATAACATGGTCGGCTACTTTTACCATATCCAAATTATGCTCGATAACCAAAACAGTATTGCCTTTGTCAACCAGTTTTTGGAGCACTCCCAACAAAACATTTACATCTTCAAAGTGCAAGCCGGTAGTAGGTTCATCTAAAATATAGAACGTATTTCCTGTATCACGTTTACTCAGCTCGGTTGCCAGTTTTACACGTTGCGCCTCACCACCACTAAGTGTTGTACTTTGTTGGCCAAGCGTTACATAACCCAAACCAACATCATTTAATGCTTCAATTTTACGTAGGATTTGTGGCGTGTTTTCAAAGAATTTCACTGCATCCTCAATACTCATATCCAATACATCATTAATGGATTTTCCTTTAAAACGTACTTCAAGTGTTTCCCTGTTGTAACGCTTACCGTTACAGGTTTCACACTTAACATATACATCAGGTAAAAAATTCATTTCAATTGTACGCATGCCCGCTCCTTGACAAGTTTCGCATCTACCACCTTTTACATTAAACGAAAAACGCCCAGGTTTATATCCCCTTATTTTTGCTTCAGGTAAACTGGCAAATAAGTCCCGAATATTAGCGAACACTTCAACATAAGTAGCGGGATTGCTCCGTGGTGTTCTTCCGATCGGGCTCTGATCGATCTCTATTACCTTATCAATATGCTCAATTCCTTCAAACTTTTTATACGGTAACGGTTTTTGATGTGAACCATAAAAATGCTGACGCAAAATAGGATACAATGTTTCATTGATTAGCGATGATTTTCCGCTACCGCTTACACCTGTTACTGCAATTAACTTACCCAAAGGAAACTCAACCGTAACATTTTTCAGATTATTCCCTGTAGCTCCTTTCAATACAATTTTTTTACCATTCCCTTTTCTTCTCTCCTTGGGAACAGCAATTTCTTTCTTCCCATTTAAGTATTGCGCTGTTGATGAATCTGACTTCATAATATCGGACAACGTCCCTTGCGCAGCAATATGTCCGCCATGTATCCCGGCACCATAACCAATATCCAGGATAAAATCACTTTCGGCCATCATATCCTTATCATGTTCTACCACAATTACACTGTTTCCAACATCGCGCAAATCTTTCAAGGATTGGATCAGCCGGTTATTATCCCGTTGGTGCAAACCAATACTTGGCTCATCCAGAATATATAGTACGCCCACCAATTGCGAGCCAATTTGTGTTGCTAAACGGATTCGTTGTGCTTCTCCTCCACTGAGTGTTCGTGCCGGAGAGTTAAGTGTCAGATAATCTATCCCCACGCCAACCAGAAACTTAATACGGCTTCGGATCTCCTTTAATATCTCGGCAGCAATAATGGTTTGTTTCTTGTCCAGATGTTTATCAACCTCTTCATCAAACCATTTGCCCAAAGCAATAATTTCCATTGAAGCCAGGTCTGCAATATTTTTATCGCCAATTTTATAGTGCAATGATTCCTTTTTAAGTCGCGCTCCTTTGCACTCAGGACAAGGTTCTATCGTCATAAACTCTTCTGCCCAGCGAACCACGGAATCAGAACTTTTCTCGTGGTAGTGACGTGTAATAAAGGGAACCAAGCCTTCCCAAGTTGAATTATAGTTTTGGGTATATCCACTGCTATATTGGTAAGGAACAACAAGCGGTTCATCACTTCCATATAAAATTACATCCAACGCCTCCCGCTTCATTTTTTCAATAGGTTCGGCAAACGTAAATTTATACTTTTTGCCCAGTTCTCTCAGCTGTGTAAACGTCCAGTTCTCCCTTGCTTCTCCGAGAGGTGCCAGTGCTCCTTTATTAATATTAAGCGTTTTATCGGGTATGATATTGTTTTCATCTAACATACTCACCACACCCAAGCCATCACATCTTGTACATGCACCGTAAGGAGAATTAAATGAAAATGTATTGGGTTGCGGCTCGTCATAACTGATACCGCTTTTAGGATCCATTAAAAACTTACTGAAATGAAACGCCTTTTCTCCTTTCCCATCACCTTCAATGAGCACCATTGTCCCTTTTCCCATTTTTAAGGCGTTCTTCACACTTTCTCCTATCCGGAAACGAGCATCTTTTTTGGGTTCAATCCGGTCGATCAATACTTCAATATCATGGATTTTATAACGATCGGCCTGCATTTTGGGTGTGATCTCCACAACGACTCCATCCAACCTTACTTTTGTATAACCTTGTTTACGGATTTGCTCAAACAACTCACGGTAATGGCCTTTACGACCTTTAATGAGTGGTGCTAAAATAGAAATCTTCTTATTCTCAAATTGGGTAACAATATTGCTAATGATCTGCTCTTCCGTCATCTTGATCATTTTCTCTCCGCTCTCGTAACTGTATGCATCTGCCGCACGGGCAAACAACAAACGCATGAAATCATAAATCTCAGTAATCGTCCCTACTGTGGAACGCGGATTCTTGTTCACTGTTTTTTGTTCAATGGAAATAACCGGAGAAAGCCCATTGATCTTATCTACATCAGGACGTTCCATGTTCCCAATAAACTGTCTTGCGTAAGCCGAAAAACTCTCCATATACCTCCGCTGCCCTTCTGCAAAAATGGTATCAAAAGCCAGTGACGATTTTCCACTTCCGCTTAATCCTGTTATCGTAACTAGCTTATTGCGCGGAATACGTACATCAATATTTTTTAAATTATGCTCCCTTGCCCCAAGTACTTCAATATATTCTTCTTCACTTGCCGATTCTATTGTTGTCTGCGGTTGTGTTTTCGTTTTTGCCATGATTAAGCGCTAATTGTTCCTTTTAACTAAATATGTTAAAAGATTTCTTTTAAACGGTAAATGTAAGGGTATTGTTTTAATTCGACATCAGCCCAACCTGCGTTGCATGGTTTGCTCCACCATGCTAAAAACCTGCATCGGGCTATTCTTCCGCCAGTTCATATGATCAAGCTCTCCACCAAAAATTAAGTAATAATCAATATTGGCATCTTTAAACTCCTGCAGCACATGTTCCTGAAAATTTACTGCTGCGATCCATCCATCTTCCACATCCTGAAACCACTCTTCATAATAGCTATCATCACTTGCATGAAAATTGAGCACATTCTCTCCAATTAAAATAAACTTTTGAATACCGCTTTCAAGCAAAACTTCAATCACATCTCGCTTCAAAAACATGATATCATTGGTAACAGCATCGTTCCATTCGCCTATCATTTCGATAATCGCATAACCATCATTATAATCTGCATAAAGAATTTTGATGTACAATGTTGGTGAGCCAAAATCATCCCACTGTGGATGCAACAAATAATTGTAAACTTGGTTGGTATATTCGAACTCACTGTACTCGCGTTCAAAGAAAGGAGATTGTTCATCATCCTCGGAGCGGTAAAGGTCTCTCCATCTATAATGTGGCTCTAAATCTTGCATCTGTGTCAAAAATATGAGTAACCACAAGCATTTCCATGTGTTTTAGGTTTATTTTTTTTAGGCTTTGCAACTTGCTGTAAAAGTGTATTTTTGCCACTCTTTTATTTGTAAGTTTAACATTTAATTATATAAACACTTCATGTCGTATTTGTTCACATCAGAGTCCGTAAGCGAAGGACACCCAGACAAAGTAGCCGATCAAATTTCGGATGCATTAATTGACAATTTTTTAGCATTCGACCCTGAGTCGAAAGTAGCTTGTGAAACCCTTGTAACTACAGGACAAGTTGTGTTGGCAGGTGAGGTAAAATCAAAAGCGTATTTGGATGTTCAAACCATTGCACGTGATGTGATCAAAAAAATTGGTTACACTAAATCGGAGTATATGTTCGAAGCAAACTCTTGCGGAGTGCTTTCAGCTATTCACGAGCAATCGGCCGATATTAACCAAGGGGTTGACCGTAAAAAGAAACAAGACCAAGGTGCTGGTGACCAAGGAATGATGTTTGGTTATGCAACTGCAGAAACAGACAACTACATGCCATTGGCTTTAGACCTGGCTCATGGTATTTTGTTGGAACTTGCTGCTTTGCGCAGGGAAAACAAAGCGATCAAATATTTGCGCCCTGACGCTAAATCGCAGGTTACTTTAGAGTATAACGACAAAAACGAGCCTGTTAGAATTGACTCGATCGTAGTTTCTACACAGCATGATGATTTTGATACTGAAGCTAAAATGTTGGCTAAGATTAAAAAAGATATCATTGAAATTTTGATCCCACGCGTTAAAACCAAATACAAAAAATACGCTAAGTTATTTAACAACAGCATTAACTACCATATCAACCCAACAGGTAAGTTCGTAATTGGCGGACCGCATGGTGATACCGGTTTAACGGGTCGCAAAATCATTGTTGACACATACGGAGGAAAAGGTGCACACGGAGGAGGAGCTTTCTCAGGAAAAGATCCAAGTAAGGTAGACAGAAGTGCTGCTTATGCAACCCGTCATATCGCAAAAAACTTAGTTGCTGCCGGCTTGTGCACCGAAGTGTTGGTACAGGTTAGTTATGCTATTGGCGTTAAAGATCCAATGGGTATTTATATTAACACCAATGGAACTGCAAAAGTGAAAATGACAGATGGCGAAATTGCTAAGAAAGTGGAGAAAATCTTTGACATGACTCCATATGGAATTGAAACTCGCTTGAAATTGCGTAACCCGATCTATAGCGAAACTGCTGCTTATGGTCATATGGGTCGTAAAAACGAAACTGTAACCAAAACCTTTACATCACCTGATGGCAAGAAGCTGGTTAAGAAAGTGGAGTTGTTTACCTGGGAAAAATTAGACTTCGTAGACAAAGTGAAAAAAGAATTTAAGTTGAAATAATTCTTATATCTCACTACCCATAAAAAAGCCTCGGATGAATTTCTTCATCCGAGGCTTTTTCTTTATCGTTAGTTACTTTATTATTCTTTTACCAATGGTTTTACAATATACTGTCCATTCGCAAAAAATATTCTTACGTAATACATTCCATCATTCAGATTTTCGATACTGATATCTGACGAAAAACCGTTTAATACTTCTTTTCCAATTGTATTGTAAACTGCGTATTGAGTAACTTCACTTTCCGAAACAATACTTACATGTTGTCCATTTGCAGGGTTCGGATACAGCAATGCACTCGACATTAAATTGTCTGCATCCTTCACTCCTGTTACCTGTTCTGTTTTTCCTTGTATATAAACAGACAAAGGGAAATTGCCATCGGCACCTACAAACACTGCATCAGGAACTTCTATTTTAAACGAATGGTTTCCTGCCTCTAATGTCCCAAGATAAATAATTCGGGGTGGAATATAAGCTCCCGGGCACCAGTTGCTAAACGACTGCCATTGTTCATCGGTTCTTGGTGATGAGCCATAAATACCATTGGCTTGTGTATTATACTTGCGGTATGGCTCACATGATTCAAATCCCGGCATATAACTCAAAACCTGCGTGCCATCAACGAATACATAATGAAAGCGCCTGTTGTATTCCTCACCACCGCTCCCCGCTCCATGATTGGAAGTGATTAAGTGGATCTTTGTATGATAACTTTTAGTAGCTAATGTAAATGGAATTGTTCTTACGGTTTGGCCAACAATATCAGTAGCAGAGGCATTGTAATTATTGAAGTTTAATTGGTTACCCAGCGTTAATAAAATATTATTGGTTTCAATGGCTTGTGGGCTGTTCGTTGTAAAATCGAGTGTCCCGAAAAAAACATCCGCCCTGTTAGCACAACCTGCTATTTCAGTGTTGGCAGCATACGGCACTCCAAATATTTCAAGCTCACACCATACATCAAAGCTATCAATAATGCTTTTTTCACGCAGAATTGAAGCAATATTATTTATCTCGTAATAGTATGGTACAGTATCTGGTTTTTTGTTTTTGTTCATAAAAGGGGTGATAAAACGAGCTATCTCAAAACGTTTCACACTATCAGGATCATACGTACTGTTACCTTTGGGAACCAAAGCTAAGCTAACATGCCCACCTCGATCGTAATTATCGCATGACGCTTTAACCAGGACCTTCATTGAGAGATTGTTCCCAATAGAGGCTAATTGCATGTTGGTT
Organism: Chitinophaga pinensis; assembly: GCA_943369665.1. GTDB lineage: Bacteria > Bacteroidota > Bacteroidia > UKL13-3 > UKL13-3 > UKL13-3. The sequence continues at coordinate 37,200 of CALRNX020000014.1, read as the reverse complement.
ATTTTTTTTGTAACCAATGATGTCCTAAGCCTAACAACCCCAGCACTGGGAGGTAGTGAATCATTGTATTTGGCAAGCTGACCATTAGCATAACCATCAATAAACAATTCGGAATCAAATATCCTGAAAGTGGTCTGAGCCTTTATTTCCAGAGGATTATAAATGCTGGAAAGACATAGGAGTAATGTAAATAATTTTTTCATATGTTGTTTATTATGAAACAAATTAAGTGAAATAATAGTTTGCAACAAATTACACAAACATGTAGTTATGATTGCATTAAACCCAATGTTAATTTACAACAATTGATGCTTGCCGGATACCTACGGAGTTCATCAACCCCATAAAAACAGGCCAAAAGTTCACTATAAGAAAGACATGTATTTCTTGAGCTGTTCAATTTGCCAGGTTTCCCAGGTTTGCGATTTGTAGTAGGCAGTAAACATGTTTTTGTACTCCGTTTGTTGTGCCAGAAAATCGGCCAGCTGTGAAGCCGGTGTGGCCAACCGTCCATTCGTGCTTAACATTGCATCGAATAAATTCACAACTAATTTATCATCGCAATACCCCAATGACTTTATTGAAGCAAAAGCATTGTTACGTGTTCGGAATTCCCATTGATTGGAGCTATACCCAACAAGTGCATTTACACTTTCCTGCTTGCGGATTTGATTTGTTGCTGCCAACTCATGCCATTTGATATTTACCGAATTGCTCATTCCAAAAACATTCTTTGTGGTTTCCAAGTATGTTGCCGCTTCGGTAGGGTACATCCTGCATAATTTTTCCAATACACTTTGAACCACATCATAACTTGAGTCTTGCAATGCCTTGATGAATACCTGTTTCCACGATTCATTATTACCCGTGTAATTTTTGATAGCAGCCAATTTTGGGGCAGGTGCCGATTGGGTAAATACACTTTGCAATTCAGCAGCCACAGCTTCTTCATTCACCAGTTGGTTAATAACCTCCGCCTTCATTTGATGGAAGCTTTCTTTCTTAAAAACTTCCATCAACAGGTCACGTTTTTCTGCAATCGGAAATGTTTTGAGGGCAACCAATGCATCGTATCTATCCAACATGTAAGGGGCTTTTAAAACCTGGTTTTCCAACTCATCAAATGATTTTTTAAAAGTAACTGATTTTAATATTTGTGAATTGGGGTCAAACAGAACGAAAGCTATTTCTTTATGTGCTTTATTGTCAATTTTAACGACTTCATACGCCTCTGAAATCCACTGCTGTATTTTATCACTTGTACCATCCATATAGTGCACCTCAAATACAATCGGCATCTTAAACAAGCCTACCACTTCATCTCTTTGATGGGTTTGTTCCACAGCAATTTCAGTATACCGTGCTCCATTCGCTTTCATCACATCTTCGTAATGAACAGTATACTGAGGCTCACCTCCCCTTAGGATCCATTGGTCAAAAAACCAACTCATGTCCAATCCCAATTTATCCTGAATAGATTGCTGCAAATCGTTGGTTTCTACATTGGCATAAGCATGTTTGGTGAGATAATCCTTGAGTGCTCGCCTCCATTGTTCTTCGCCTAACACATAATTCAACATGCTGATCACATTAGAACCTTTGGGGTATACACGTGGTGTTCCTGCATTGGTATGGCGAACCGGGTTACGGTCTTTTTTACTTGCCTCCAAAGCCGAATTTTGTTCCCCTCTGCGTTGCCAGTTGTATTCATCCGCTCCCAAAATTTCTTTGGTAAACTGTTTGGGATAATACGTAGCATAACTTTCCTGTAACCATGTATCGCGAACATCTCGGGCTGTTATATAATCACCAAACCATTGATGCGTTAATTCGTGGCAGTTCACCCCAACATAATTCCGATCCATGTATGCACGATTGTCTACATTAAAAAAATCACCAAAAATTGTTGCTGTGGTATTTTCCATTGCTCCGTACAAAAAGTCCTGCACCATTATTTGCGAATAACTCTCCCATGGATAAGCAACTCCTGTTTCCTGTTCCAAAAAATCAACCATTTTTTCCGAGTATCTGTATGTTGGCTCAGCCCTGTCGGCAAACTCCGGGTAGTAATACAAATTCATCGGAACCCCTTTACCACTCTTTGTTTTTTTAATGGCATATTTTCCGATACCCAACATCAATAAATAACCTGCATGAGGTTTGCTCATTGCATAATGCCATGTAATGGTATTATCCTTATTTCCCGTTTTCTTCTTCAATACCCCGTTTGATAATACCTCATATTGTTTATCGAATGTAATCGTTGTTTCTGTGATGAATTTATCATTCATATCATCATACATCGGGATCCAATAACGGTTATCAATACCCTGTCCTTGTGTCCATATTTGTTTGCGTACAGCAAATGGATTTACAGTAGCGTTCTCCGGGACATTCCATCCAATAAAGTAAATTCCCTTTCGAGGGGTTGCTTCATATTCAAATACAATCGTACCATTTGCATCCCATTGCAAGGGGCTGGATGGTTTAACCCATACACCTGTTTTAACAATGGTAAAAGGTAAGGGCTTACTGTTAAGCGAGGCTGATTTAATATTAATACCAGGAGCATCAAAAAACACAGAGTCAACTTGTTTTTGCAGCACATTGAACACATGCGAAACTTTTCCTTTAACCAATCCCTTTTCAGGAACAAAACTTACCTCCACCTTCATATGCGTGATATCAAGAGAGTGTTCGCGGTATGTTGTATTATCTTTAAAATAACTGCGGTGAGAGTTTTGAGCAGATAAGCCCATTGAAAGAAAACACGAAAAGGCGAGAATAGAATATTTCATGACGGTCAAATTAATCACCGCAAAATCACGAAGAATATTGGATTAAGCAAGGGAATGTGATAAGCGGTTATTCACTAACCTTTATCACTTCATTGCCAGAAGTATCAATCAGACCGACCTTATCGCCCACATAAACCTGCGACATTCCTTTTTTAAACGGACTAATATAGGTGTACTTGATAGGGGTCAGTTCTTTTCCATTCTCATCAATAAGACCAAAACGTTCTTTGAGTTGCACCACGGCAAGACCATCTTCAAAGTCACTAATATGTTCATATTTTACAGGCACAACTTCTACACCTTGTTCATTGATCATCCCGTATAAATCCCCGATTTGAACCTGCGCCAATCCATTGCTTTTAACCTTGAATATATAATCATATTTAATGGGTACAATAATTTTTCCGGCAGTATCCACTACTCCAAACACGCCATTTTTTTGTACAATGGCTTTCCCATTTTTGAACTTTCCAATTGCATCGTAACCTTCCTGAGCAAAGGAGATAAAGGAGCACGATACGCACAATAATAACAAGTTTATTTTTAGGGTATGTAACTTAATCATAGAGTTCAAATTTAATAAACTCTTTGCTATAACCCATGCCCACCAACCTGTCGCGGGCGTCTAATATCATGTTTTTCCAGCCACACAAATAAAAAGAGGCAGGACGTTTATCGGCAAACAACTCTTCATAGATCGCATGAACATACCCAGTTTTTCCATTCCAGGTTGAAGCATCTTCACGAGACAAAACCGGAATAAAGTTAAATTTAGAATACTGCTCATCCAGCAATTCCATTTCCTTCCGATACAAAATATCACGTTGGACACGATTCCCAAACACCATATAAATATTTTGGTGTTCGATATTATTGTTGATGATATGATGTACCATGCTGCGCAAAGGCGCAATACCTGTACCTGTAGCTATCAGGCAAAGGTCGTGATTAATTGTTTCCGGCAATGTAAACTTTCCAACCGGACCGGCAACGGGAACCTTCATTCCAACTTTATAATGCTCCCACATATATGGAGTCCCTAATCCTGTTTCATTTAACACAATGATTAGTTCAAAAATATTATCCTCCCCGGGGGCCGAAGCAATTGAATAGCTCCTATAAGAAATCTTAGATTCAATCGGCAAATTAACCATTACAAATTGACCCGGTTTAAAATGAAACTTCTCTACATGTAACATGCGAAAAAAGAATCGCTTCACAACTTCAGACTCATCAATGATGTGAATGATTTCGGCATCGTAAAAAACCTGTTTCATATTGATATCTGTTTAACCTAACTCAAACTTAAAGAATTATGATTGGATTTGTTTCACATTTTAAATAATTTGGTAGATAGGTAATAAACTCACCTCAACCATCCAATATCGTTGATTAAATACCCCTTTTGAAAAATGCTCAAATCATTGGTACAACTCTTTTACCCCAGGTTGTGTATTGCCTGCAATGGAAACTTGGCTGTTAACGAAACTTTTTTGTGTACGCATTGCCTGCTCCATTTGCCACAAACCTATTTCCATACATTACCTGAACATCATTTATCAAAAGTATTTTGGGGACGTATTCCATTAGAACAAGCCCTTGCATTTTTATACTTTAAAAAAGGGAATGCCGTACAACATATTTTGCACGAGATAAAATACAAAGACAATAAAGAATTAGCTGTTTTTATAGGTCAGTATTACGGGAGCATATTACAACAGGCCGGCCTGAACGTGGATGGTATAGCGGCTATTCCATTGCACAAAAGTAAACAACGAATCAGGGGTTACAATCAAAGCGAACTAATTGTACAGGGTCTGTCGGCAAGCTTAGATGCAGAAAATATGAGCCACTATATAATGAGGCATAAAGCCACGGAAACCCAAACTAAAAAACAACGGTTTGAACGATGGGAAAATGTAGAGGACGTTTTTGAAGTAACAGCAACAAGTGCGTTTGCACATAAACATATATTGCTGGTAGATGATGTGATCACTACCGGTGCAACCATTGAAGCCTGCGGCAAAAAAATATTAGCGATAGAGGGTTGTAAACTAAGTGTGGCCAGTATTGCTTTCGCAAGCAGCTAAGCATTATATCAATCCGCCTTCTTTCAATTTCTCTGCATTTTCAGCTACCTGCAGGTTATCAATAAAATCTTGGATATCGCCATCCATAACCTGTGGTAAATTGTATACGGTAAATCCAATACGGTGATCGGTTACACGTCCTTGCGGATAATTATAGGTACGAATTTTTGCCGAGCGATCACCGGTTGAAACCATTGTTTTGCGGGAGCTTGCAATTTTTTCGTTATACTTATTCAACTCAATTTCATATAATTTGGAACGCAACATTTGCATCGCTCTTTCCCTGTTTCCTAGCTGTGAACGCTCTATCTGACACACAACCACAATACCTGTTGGCCTGTGGGTAAGCTGCACTTTGGTTTCAACTTTATTTACATTTTGCCCACCTGCACCACCGGAACGTGACGTTTGCAGATCAATATCAGCCGGATTCAGATACACATCTACTTCTTCGGCTTCGGGCAATACCACAACGGTTGCTGCCGATGTGTGAACCCTTCCTTGTGTTTCGGTATCGGGTACACGTTGCACGCGGTGTACACCACTTTCATATTTCAAAATACCATATGCGTCCTCGGCTGTAACCTCCATGATCACCTCTTTGTAACCACCGGCTGTTCCTTCCGTAAAATCTACCACATCTACTTTCCAGCCGCGTTTTTCACAGTAACGGGTATACATCCTGTAAAGATCTCCCGCAAAAATACTTGCCTCATCGCCACCTGTTCCTCCACGAATTTCAATAATTGCATTTTTTTCGTCTCCGGGATCTTTGGGGATCAACAATACTTTTATCTCTTCCTCGATCAAAGGAACTTTAGGCTCCATCTCTTCCAATTCGGCCTTTGCCATCTCACGCATATCTTCATCCTTTTCGGTGGCAAGGATCTGTTTGCAATTCTCTATATTACCTTTTAACGTACGGTATTCATGGTATTTTTCAACAATACGGGTAAGGTCCTTATACTCTTTATTTAACTGTTTGAACCGCTTCATATCCGCTAATACGCCCGGGTCGGTAAGCTGTTCTCCCACTCTGGTATGGCGCTGTTCAATTGCTTCTAATTTATCTAACATGGTATCTTAAAAATCGAGGCGCGAAGATAATGACTAGAAGCCATAAATACTTACTTCTCCCTTTTTTAGCAGGTATAAACGCTCTTTTTCAATGCTGACATCCTTTACCAACGAAGCCTCAGGAATATTGTAAACCAGCGTTCGGAAGGTTTTGAGCTCATATTTATACAACTGATGATGTTGCTCATAAAAGAGCTCTTCCCCAATTACCTTTATCTCGGTACATCCTTTAATTGGCAATGTTTTGATATAAGAAGCGAACACATCAAATACCAAAATGCCGTTGGCCGAATCATTCACAAATACGCGTTCATTATTATCGTACATATTGATAACCGAACTATTGTTGGCAATATACTGACGGATATTGCCACTTGTTTGCAAATTTTGCCCGTCTTTGGTCATCCGTTTTAATTGTAAATCTGCCAGATCGAAAACCCAAATACCATTATCATATGAGCGCGCAATGGCTGCAGACTGGCCGATTCCAACATCATTCAACCTCATTTCACCTCTGTATGCCAGGTTATTATCTAAAAAAACAACCAGGTTTAATTCCTTATAAAAAACATATATCTCCAAAGGATTGCTGGCATCCACACTGGTAATATTTCCGAGGTACTTATAATTTAATGTGCTGAGCAATTTTCCTTCAACACTGTATTTATACAGCTGATTGGTTTGACTCACCAAATACAAATTCCCTAACCTGTCTGTTTGCAAATCCTTTGCATCAATTGGAATCGTTTTGATCAATCGAAAAGAAGAATCCGAGGTAGCGAGTGAATCGGATACATGAATTTGCGCAGTGACATTATACACAAAACAGCAAACGGAAAGCACCAGGCATAACAACCCTTTACAAACCCATTTAAAACTGTTTTTATCCTTCATACTTTTTGAGCTCAACAGTGGTTCCGTCAAATACAACATAGGTATTATAACCCATCCAATCACCTAGGTTGATAACGTGGCTGTTACCAACTTTCTTATCGAACGGAAAATGCCGATGACCAAAGATAAAATAATCAATGGGTTCGCGGGAAAGCACTTCCCTGGCGTATAAAACTAGGTATTCTTTATCATCGCCAAGGTATACCTGATCGGTTGTATGGGTTTTGTGTTTGCTCCGTTGCGAGAACCAATTAGCAACTGTAATAGCAAGATTGGGATGCATGAACGCAAAAAAACGCTGAAAAAAAGGATTGCGGTAAATGGATAAAATAAACTTGAACCATTTTTGCCCGGGCCCCAATCCATCCCCATGTGCAATGTGAAATTTCTTGCCTTTCAGGTTTAGGGTAACTTGTTTGGGATACACCGTACAGCCAATCTCTTTTTCAAAATAGCCAAACTGCCACAGATCGTGGTTTCCATGAAATACATGAAGTTTGATACCGGCATCACTTAACTGGGCCATTTTGCCCAATAACCTTACAAATCCTTTGGGAACAACCGTTTTATACTCAAACCAAAAATCAAACAGGTCGCCTACAAAATAAATATCGGACGCGTCTTTTGCTACTTCATCCAACCAACGAACGATTCTTTTTTCACGCTGTAAACTCGATTCATAATCGGGAACACCTAAATGAAAATCGGACAGGAAATATATTTTTGTTGCTGTGCTCAATGCTTGGTATAATTGGTTGGAGGTGGATAATTATTTATCCGTTATAAAGAATCATGTTTGGCATCATCGATCAAAAATACAAACACTTCTTTGGGCCCTTGGGCACCAATAACAAGTGTTTTTTCAATATCACTTGTACGGCTCGGACCCGAAATAAACGAGATCATGGATGGTAGATTTTTGCCATATTTATTGCGCAATACCTGCAAGCCGTCTTTAATTTCCATCACCACCTGCGAAGTATAAGCAACCACAATATGAACAGGAGGATAGATGGAAAGAATCCGTGAATTTTTACCTGAAGTAACCAATACCGAACCTGTTCTGGCTATTAATGCTTCACAATTGGTAATTGCAACCTGCATCTTTTCGAGGTTATCTCTTTTTGCCTGAAAGGAAATCCCTGCATCCTGCAATTGGGTTTGCAATGTTTCATCCCAACAGTAAATATTTTTATACTTTTTGCGCTCTGCAAGGGTAAGGAGTTTATCTATAAAATCGAACTTGTTGTCGCAAATAACGAACTGCCCGGTAAGCTGTGTGAACTGTCTTGCAAACGTTTCAAATATCGATTCATCTTTATCGGGTTGTGCATATACATTACTCTCCAGGTCAATATTTGTAAATTTACTCTTCGATTTAAAAATCAAAGCAGCACGTACTTTTTTTAATATTTTTTCCTTGGAGGTTGTATGCTGTTCCACTGAGGGCAAGTTATTACTTTTTTTGAAAATGAAACAGCACAAAAAAAGCCAAACATTTCTGCCTGGCTTTTACAATACTTACGTTATAAAAAATATAGTGGTCAGTGCTACTGATTAACACAGAAATTTGGCCCAAGACTATTTGTGATCATTTTCACTGATACCTTTGAAAAACACTAATCTGTGGAATCTGTGGCTAAAACGTCATCTATAAAAATTATTTTCCTTTAAATTCTGCTTTGCGTTTCTCCATGAAGGCTATGGTACCTTCTTTAAAATCTTCCGATCCGAAGAAGTTTCCAAACTCATTTATTTCAACATTGTTTCCATCCAGTTTCTTCTCGTAATGCGCATTTACACAACGGATAACCGAGGCAATAGCCAATGGCGATTTGGTTTTTACTTTGCTTAGGATCTCTTCCGCCTTAGCTACAACCTGATCTACAGGCACAACATGGTTTACCAAGCCCATTTCATAAGCACGTTGAGCAGGGATCATGTCTCCAGTCATTAATACTTCCAACGCACGGCCTTTACCAATCAATTGAGCCAAACGTTGAGTGCCTGCATAACCTGGCGTAATACCCAAGTTTACTTCAGGCTGACCAAATTTTGCACCTTCTCCGGCAATTCTCATATGGCACGACATGGCCAATTCGTTTCCTCCTCCCAATGCAAATCCGTTAATGGCTGCAATAACAGGTTTAGGGCAATTTTCGATAGCATTTAACACTGCATGTCCTTCAGCACTCATGCGAGTTCCTTCTTCTACATTAAAATTTGCAAACTCTGCAATATCAGCTCCCGCTGCAAACGCCTTTTGTCCCGAACCGGTAAGGATCACCCCTTTTACTTCGGAACTTCCATAAATACTCAATACGGCATTTTTGATATCGGTTAAAGTTTGAATGTTGAGGGCATTCAGTTTTGATTCTCTGTTAATCGTGATGTAAAAAATCTCGTTTTTAATTTCTGTCAGAATCGTTTCGTACATAGCTGCTGTTGTCATCTAAAATGTTTTGTTACTTTTTAAAATTATAAAAATAGTAGACTAAATTGTTTCGCTTATTGGTAACACAACAATAAACGTATTTGTGTTTATTGAGGTATTAAATACATGTTTTTTATACACAAAGATTACAATGCTATTTGTTGCGATGGGTGTTTACCCAATCCTTTATATATGCTGATATTTCACTCATAGGCGAGCCCGGAGCAAACAATTTTCCCACACCTAAATTGCCCAAATTTTGCATGTCTTCATCAGGAATAATACCTCCACCTGTAAGCAACACATCCTCCATTCCCTCCTTTTTCATTAAATCAATGAGACGTGGAAAAACGGTATTGTGGGCTCCTGATAGAATGCTCACACCAATTACATCCACATCTTCCTGCAAAGCCGCCTGAACCACCATTTCGGGCGTTTGGCGTAAGCCAGTATAGATCACTTCCATACCTGCATCGCGCAATGCTGTGGCTATTACTTTGGCTCCACGATCGTGTCCATCAAGTCCAACTTTGGCTACTAATACTCTTATGGGTTTACTCATTATTAATATTATTTTTTGATGCGCACCAATTCCAGTGCTTCTTTTTTACGCAATACCTTTTCGAAATAATTGCCCAATTGAACATCATTTGTTTTGTATGCAAAAACAGAATCACCTGCATTATTCACTGCAACAAATGACCGTTTGAAATACTTCGGTAATACCGAACTTTTATCATCCTCGATCACGCTGTAAAACTTTGCACCGCGTTTTGTTTGCTCAACAAACGTAAAGTTCCAAAAGCTTTTATACTCTTCATCCTGAACCGCAAGCACATTGTATTTTTGATTAACCAATCGCAAGTGGTGCATGTTGTCCAGTTTGGTTTCGTTTACATTGCTGCTATCACGTGTAACGATCCCTTTTTCGTTTATTTCAAAAAACAAGGTATCCTTCATTGCTGTTCGGTTAAAAAAACCCGAAGGTACTTTTACGTAATACGAGCCTTGCAGTTGTGCCGGAAATGTTTTTTGCTCCTGGCCGGGAAGGCTATCAAACAAAGCCGTTTTGCACGAAGAAAGTGCCAAAACAATACTTACATACACAAGCAATTTTTTCATACTGTTTTATTTTTTGATTGTATCCATTGCACGTTGTAAGCGCGCGATGGTTTCCTTTTTGCCAAACAACTCAGCCATTTCAAAAATAGGAGGACCACCGGCAACACCTGATAAACACACACGCAACAATTGCATGAAATCTTTATTGGCTACACCGTTTTTAGTTAACGCTTCGTTGTATGCTGCTTCAATCGTTGCTGCATTATATTCTTCTAACGGACGCAGTGCCTGGATTGTATCCTGCAATACCAATGGTGACTTTTCGTTCCAGCGTTTTTCAATAACACCGGCATCATATACTGTTGGAGCAATAAAAAAATACTCGCCAAAACTCCATAACTCCTTTACAAACGAAATCTTCTCTTTAATCAATTCGCAAGTTCGGGTTATATAGGCATCGCTAAAATCCAACTTACGCGCTTCAACTTCCTTTTTCAATTCAGCTGCTAGTATTGCATTATCCGTGTGGCGAACATATTGCTGGTTGAACCATTTCGCTTTGTTTTGGTCGAATTTTGCTCCGTGTTTACTCACCCTGTCCAAAGAGAACAAATTAACCATCTCGGTTAAACTCATTAACTCCAGATTGTTTCCGGGATTCCAGCCCAGCAATGCCAATAAATTAACCACCGCTTCGGGCATATAACCACTTTCGCGGTATCCGCTCGAAATTTCCCCCGTTTTAGGATCCGTCCATTGCAATGGGAAGACCGGGAATCCCAACCGATCACCATCTCGTTTGCTGAGCTTTCCATTTCCTTCAGGCTTTAACAATAAAGGTAAATGTGCAAATTTCGGCATCACATCTTCCCAACCCAAAGCACGGTATAATAACACATGCAGCGGTGCAGATGGCAGCCATTCTTCTCCGCGGATCACATGCGAAGTTTGCATCAAATAATCATCCACCACATTGGCCAAATGATACGTTGGCATTCCATCGCTTTTGTATAATACTTTATCATCCATTTGGCTGGTATTTACATTTACCCAACCACGGATCTCGTCATGAAACTTTACTTCTTCTTTGCGTGGTAATTTAAAACGGATCACATACGCTTCTCCATTTTCTATACGACTTTTTACTTCGTCTTCGCTTAACGTCAACGAGTTTTTCATTGCACTGCGTGTAATCGCATCGTATTTGGCATCCACATTCGAAGCCTTTAAGCGCTCACGCATGGCTTCCAGGTCTTCAGGAGTATCAAATGCATAATATGCATGACCTGCCTCAATCAACTGCATGGCATATTGCTTATACATGTGTTTACGTTCACTCTGACGGTAAGGCGCATGCGGGCCTCCCGAAGCATCAGGACCAAACCCAATACCTTCATCGGCAATGATTCCAAGCCATTTAAGCGACTCTATAATATACTCTTCCGCACCCGGAACAAAGCGGGTTTGGTCTGTATCTTCCACACGTATGTAAAAATCGCCACCATGTTTTTTGGCAAACAAATAATTGTACAATGCTGTACGAACACCCCCAATGTGTAAAGGCCCGGTAGGGCTTGGGGCAAAACGAACTCTAACTCTTCTATCGGTCATAACGGGCGCAAATATAGCTTTTTGCGGTGGAGTTCAAACAGGTATTCTAAGTGCTCAAAATGACTAATTTTTATATATTTGTCATACCATGAAAATAATCGCTTTTTTAATTGAACTCTTTGGCTGGGTAAAAATTGTGCTTTCGCCCACTTTGGCAGCTGCGCTCATTGGTTGTATCATTCTTTACAACAAACAGGACGAAACCGGAATATTAGTTGCCGCTACACTTACCTTTTTGGGCTTTACCGCTGGCATTGTTTGGGCAACTTATATCTGGAAGAAACACGGAAGTACGACAACTTTTTTATCTCGGGTTTCGGCTTCACCTGAGTTGGATAATGCTAAAAAATGAAAGCAGTTATTCCCCTCTTTTTAATATTAACATTTTCATTAATCCGTTGCAGTGATCAACCCACCAAACTTTCAAATAAGCCCGAAATAATCGAAGTATCCTATGTTAATTGGGCATGCAACTGTGCAGATTTTATCGAAACAACGTTTTATAAATCAAATCCAAACTACGAAATAAAGGAGGAGGATTGTATTTTTATTGAAGCTGCAGATTCAAGTATTGAAGTGCCTATAAGCTTTTACACAGAAGGTCATTTTGAGAAGAATTTAAGGCTAACAGGCCAATTCTATTTAGATAAAGGGGTTCCGAATACTTATGAGTTCGCAACTCCAGGAACTGCAGATAAAGCAAGGGTTTTTCATTATACCAAAATTGAAATTATAGATAAGTGATACTGCAAGTTAAGCTTAAAACAAATCCGTTTTCCTTATACTTGCACCATGAGCATTTTCCGTTTATTGGGTAAGTTAATACTGTTTTGGCTATTGTTTTTTGCGGTGCAGCAAGCTTGTTTTATTACCCTTAACTTTTCATCTTTTAATGGTTCGTTTGCCGAGTTGCTATATAGTTTTGCATTGGCATTTCCGCTTAACCTCACAGCAACGGCTTACGTAGTAGCCCTACCAGTTTTGTTCATTATCGCAGGTGTTTTTGGGTTGCAACCAAAGCTCGTAAATGGAATCATCAAATGGGATACCATTATATTCCTTGTTGTTTGTTCCTTTATTGGGGCTGGTGATATGGGGTTGTATAAAGTATGGGGTACTAAGATTAACGCCAAGGCTTTAGATTATTTAAAATATCCTGATGAAGTTATGCCAACGATGTTTGCCATACAAAATTTAGGCTTGTTATTGATTGTTGCTGCTCAAATTGTTTTTGGCTTTTGGTTATTCAAAAAACTCCAGGAACCATTTGTGAAGCCCGATTGGAAATTTTGGTACAAACCTGTTTTTGCTGCATTGACAGTAGGTTGCTGTATACTGGCTTTTCGCGGAGGATTTCAACGAGTACCGATCAACCGCAATTGGGTGTTTCAAAGCAAACATGCTGTGTTAAATTATGCCGCTTTAAATGGATTTTGGAATACAGCCGATCTTATATTTCACCCGTTGGAGAAACAAGAAAACCCGTACCGTTTTTTTGATCTGCAAACGGCCCAACAATACACCAATGAGTTGTATCAGAAAAACCCCTTCCTTACAGATTCGACTACTCGGATTTTAACTACACAAACACCCAATATTGTCATTGTATTTTTAGAGAGTTGGGCGGCCGATGCCATTGCCTGTTTGGGGGGAGAAACAGGTGTAACACCCAAGTTTGAAGAGCTCAAAAACGATGGACTTTTGTTCACACAATTCTACTCAACAGGATTCAGAACGGAACAAGGACTCATCGCAACATTGAGCGCAACGCCTGCATTACCAGTAGGCTCCGTGATCCAATCATTTGGTAAATTTGACAAATTACCCAATTTGTATAAAGAGTTTAATGATGCCGGTTACCACACTTCTTTCTATACAGGAGGTCGATTGTTCTTCGACAATGTAGAGGCTTATTTAAGGGCGGCAGGAGTTCAAAGCATGAAAGGAGAGAACGAGTGGGAGATTCATAAACGTACGGTTTGGGGAGCATATGATGAAGAAACGTTTGCTTTTCATTTAAGCGAAATAAATACTTTACCCCAACCTTTTTTTACAAGCGTTTCAACCATGACCACACATGAATGGTTTGATGCAAATGTTCCAAAAGTTTTCAGTGGAGATGCGGATAATATAAACGACAATTACCGCAACACCATGCACTACGCGGACAGTTGTTTGTTTGCCTATTTAACGCAGGCCAAACAACAGCCTTGGTATAATAATACGGTGTTTATTGTCATGGCCGACCACGCCTGCAAGTTTCCTAAAAACAGAAATAACTTTGATAAGGAGAGGCACCATATTCCGTTGTTAATTACGGGTGGCGCGCTCAAACAAGAGTGGAAAGGAAAAACCATTAACAAAGTTGGCTCGCATACTGATATCGCTGCAACTTTATTGGCGCAGTTAAACAAACCTTCTGTTAATTTTCCGTACAGCAAAAACATGTTTAGTAGCGCAAGCCCGGCATTTGCTTATTATGCATTTGATAACGGATTTGGGATGATCACAGATAGCGCAACAATTATTTACGATCACAACAGAAATGGTGTAATTACAGAAAAGCCAAACCCATGGCTGGAAACCAAAGGCAAAGCATTTTTAGAAATTCAGTTCCAGGAAAATCTGGATTATGCAACGCGTAAACGCGCACAATAGCTTTAGCCGCTGATTACGTTTACCGCCATTTGGTATTGTTGCCACTGATTAGCACAGAAAATTAGAACATTTCCATTTGTGTTAATTTTCACAGAAGACTTTATTAATTAATCTGTGAAATCTGTGGCAATTAATTTGCGACCATACGTTGTCTTACGGTTTCGTAGATTGCGATACCAGCTGCTACCGAAACGTTCAATGAGCCGACTCCCATTTCCATTGGTATTTTGGTTATTTGCGATGCGCGTCTGATGATATCATTTGAAATACCATCTTCTTCCGATCCCATGATGATGGCTATCGGACCTGATAAATCAGCAAAAGGGAGATCTTTATTCGCTTTTTCGGTACAAGCTACAGTAGTCAGACCGGATTGGTTCAACAATTCCATGACTGTTTTCATATTACTCTCCCGGCAAACAGGAATTTTTAACAAGGCTCCGGCTGAAGTTTTTACAGCATCATCTGTTACCTGCGCAGCCCCTGTTTCGGGAACAACGATGGCATGAACACCTCCGCAATACGCAGAGCGGGCAATGGCTCCAAAGTTGCGTACATCAGTAATCCGATCCAAAACCAAAATGAAAGGAACTTTGCCTTCTTCAAATAACTGAGGCAACAAATTATCCAATTTATAATACGTTACAGGTGATATGAATGCCAACACACCCTGGTGGTTTTTACCATAAGGAAACAACGAGTTTTCACGCGGAACCTGTTGAACCGGAACCTGGCGGTTGCGGGCAAGTTTTAAGATCTGCTCCACTTCATCACTTTTTTGAAGTCCTTTTTGAACAATCACTTTATTGATCTCTTTACCCGAATCCAATGCCTCCAATACAGCATGGATACCGAATATTAAGTTCGGAATTTCTTTGGGTCTTCTATCGCGTTCTTCGTATTTCATGGCGCAAACATACAAAAAAGGCCCGCAGCATTTTTTGCTACGAGCCTTTTTAATCTTTAAATCAATTCTTTTATTGCATTTGAATCTGGAAACCATCCATTTTGGCCTTGATCTCTTTGGCCAATGCATCTTGTTTATGGAACTCGGCAACTTGCATACAGTAGCCCATGATCTGACCGGCTTCATCAATTTCTGATTTTACTTGGGCAGCTTTTCCGGCAGCTTTAAACCTGCTGAAATACGTATACCTGTCTGCATACAAATCCGCAACTTCTTTTACCAATTGGTTACCTCTTGCCACATCTCCTGCAGCATAAGCGGCCTCTGCCAATCTCACCACAAAAACATCATATGGAACATTTTCTTTCGGCATTACCTCGAAACATTTGTCCAATACTTTTTTCGCTCTTGCGGTATCACCATCTTCCACCAACTTGTTGGCCAAACGGTAAAATAAATTTCTCAAGTTTTTGGTTTGGCGCAAGATCGTTTCATCCAAATAAATACCCGGCTTATCCATTCCTCCCCATTTGAATTTATTCATTACGTTATCGTATAGAACCTCTGTATTGATGCGTCCCATGGTACCATCATTTGCCTGGTTGTTCAAGATCGGAACCAATTGGTATACTAATCCATTAATCTGGAAATAGTTTTGCATGTTTAAATACACATCGCTACCTGTGGTAATTGCAAAACAGATCGGGCGTGTCCAATCGGTTGAAGCCACAATATCCAATGTGATCAAATCGGCTTTCATCAAATTGCTATTGCTTACCTCAAACTTAATTGAGTCAACAATGAATTGAGCATCTTCCGGTCTTACTGCTCCTGCTTTTAATACTTGCTCTTTATCAACCTTTACATAAAACTTCTTTGTAGGATAATAGCTGTATTGTTCGCCTCCCTGAGATGAAAGCTTAGCCATCGGATCTTTATCATCATTGATAAATGCAATGATGTTTTTCAATGGATAAAAATCGTTTTGGTTGATGCCATAGTTTTTCTCAACAGCAGGATTATTATAATACATCACATAATCCCTCACACCTTGTTTGTACTTATCGGGAGTCATGCTAAACGGAACCGGTGCGCTTTCATATGCCTGGCGTTTTAAACCATCAGCATACCAATCGGTATTCAACAAACTCAAATTGATCACGCGAACATCACTGCGAATACCTTCCACATTTTGCGCATACCATAGTGGATACGTATCGTTATCACCATTGGTAAACAGGATCGCATTTTTAGGACACGATTCTAAATAGTTAGTAGCAAAATCAACTGCGGTTGTGCGGTTCGAACGATCGTGATCGTCCCAGTTTTGCGAAACCATTAATACAGGAACACATAACGTGGCAACGGAAGCAATACCTGTTGCTGTCATTTTACCCAACTTCTTCGATAGAAAATCAACAATAGCCAATACACCCAATCCGATCCAGATCATAAATGTTTGGAACGATCCTACATATGCATAATCACGTTCACGTGGCTGGTGTGCCGGGAAATTCAGGTACAATACGATAAATGCACCTGTAAATAAGAATAGTGTTAAAATAACGATAGCGTCTTCTTTTGCTTTGCGGAAATGATAGATCAATCCTAATATTCCCAACAATAAAGGCAATGCGAAGTACACATTATGTGCTTTATTGCTCATGCTCGCAGGCAAATCCGACTGAGGCCCTAAGCGCATTTCATCTAAGAACGAAATCCCTGTTAATGCGTTACCACGTGTAGCATCTCCAAAACCTTGGTCATCATTTTGACGACCTGCAACATTCCAGAAGAAATATCGCCAATACATGAAGCCCAATTGGTAATCCCACATAAAATGCATGTTTTTACCAAATGTTGCTTTTTTGCCTTCAGGAATTTTTTCCCATTGACGGTATGCTTGCACGTAATCAGGTCTATCGGCCCACATACGCGGCAAAATGGTACAGTCTTTAGGATCATAAATACGTTTAATGGCCGGGCCAATTTCTTCGTATTTGCCATCGGCAACACGGTATTGCATGGCACCTTTTTTATAGTCGATCACTTTCGCATAAAAATATTGTCCATGTACCAAAGGGTTATCACCATACTGCTCGCGATTGATATAAGATGAAAGAGAAAACGGTTGTTCAGGATTGTTCATGTCGATAACCGGATCGGCTGATGAACGGATCAGGATCATTGCATATGATGAATAACCAATAATAATGAATGCTGCACTAAGCAACACGGTATTCAACCACACTTTGTTATTTTTAACCGACCAGAATAATCCGAAAGCAAGAATGGCGGCAATAAAGATCATGGTGAAATAACTTCCTGAATTAAGGCCCATACCAAAGCTGTTTACAAACAACAGATCAAAGCGGGTCATCAACCAAGGAATACCCGGGATCATCATAAATTGGACTACGGCAATAGCTAATAAAGCCACGCCTGTTGCTTTCAAAAATCCAATTTGGGTAAACTTGTATTTTTTGAAGTAATATACATATACAATAGCCGGAATAACCAACAAGTTCAATAGATGGACGCCAATAGCCAAACCGATAAAATAAGCGATTAGAATGATCCAGCGATCCGCATGTTTTTCGTTAGCCACATTTTCCCATTTCAAGATGCACCAGAATGTAAGTGCTGTAAAGAATGATGATGATGCGTAAACCTCTGCTTCAACTGCCGAGAACCAAAAAGTATCGCTCCAGGTAAGTGCCAAGGCACCAACCAAACCGCTCACCATAATGGCCACGATTTGCTGCATATCTGCATCTCCTGATTTTACTAGAACCTTTTTAGCCAAATGGGTAATGGTCCAAAAATAGAACATCACACACAATGCACTGGTTACACCCGAAACCATGTTTACCCAAAAGGCAACTTGTGTTACATCCGAACCGGCCATTAATGAAAACAGGCGACCGATCATCAAAAACAAAGGAGCTCCCGGAGGATGGCAAATTTGTAACCTGAAGGAAGCTGAAATAAATTCACCGCAATCCCAAAAGCTAACTGTTGGCTCAAGAGTTAAGGTATAAGTTGTAAGTGCAATAACGAAGGTTATCCAACCCAATACGCTATTAATTAAATTGTAACGACTCATTCTGTTCTATTTTCGTGTGTGTTAAGGTTAGCAAATATATATTCTGTGCGATATTAACCAAATTGAGGACAATCTGGTTGCAATTAAAAAAGTGTTTCGCTTTTCTAACTTAAAAATAACATACACTTAAAAGAGGGTATTGTTCAAAATGAGATAAAGCCATTTTGAGCCGACCACAGATTCATTTACTTGTAGAATTGAAATTATTGCTTACATTTGCAACCGTATTAGATAAAAATTAAAAGAGGGGACCGCAAGTCCCCTCTTTCATTATACCATGGATATCATATCGCAACTTACACAGTGGACCAACGAGCTTTTACCTGAACATTTGTTTTTGGTAGAAGTGGAGCAAAAGCAGGGTGCTAAAAAAATATCGGTTTATATAGATGGGGACAAAGGCGTTACCATTGAAGATTGCCGCGTATTGGGAAAAGGCTTAAATGCCAAGCTTGACGAACTGGATTTTGGAAACGAAGCCTACATGTTTGAGGTTTCATCTCCGGGAACTGATCGCCCGCTTAAATTGCAACGTCAATATGCTCAGCACATTGGCCGCGAGCTATTGGTAAAACTGGTTGGGAATAATGAGTTATTGGGAAGGTTTGACACCCTTACCGAAAATGGTGTGACGATATCCATTAAAGATAAAAAGAAGGGGTACAAAGATGCGCCTCAAAAAGAGATCGCATTTAGTGAAATAGCCCAGGCAAGTGTTCAAATAAGTTTTAAATAAAATATAGATGTTATGCATAGCGTAGGTTTAATTGACTCGTTTAGCGAGTTCAAAGAATTTAAAAACATTGATCGTACCACGATGCAACGTGTGTTGGAAGACGTATTCCGCAGCATGTTGCGTAAAAAATATGGTACTGACGAGAGTTTTTCAGTGATTATCAACGATAACAGTGGTGACTTGGAAATCTGGCAAAACCAAACCATCGTGCATGATGGTGAAGTAGAGGAAAGCCGCAGCCAGATCTCTTTGACAGATGCCCGTAAAATAGAGCCGGATTTTGAGGTGGATGAAGAGGTAACAACCGAAATCACCCTTGAAAGCTTTGGTCGCAGGGCTATTTTAGCGGCACGCCAAACGTTGATGTCGAAAGTTCTTGAACTTGAAAAAGACGAATTGTACAAAAAATACAAAGACCGTGTGGGTGAAATTATTGTGGGTGAAGTTTACCAGGTATGGAAAAAAGAATTGATGGTATTGGACGATGAAGGAAACGAATTGTTGTTGCCAAAAAATGAAATGATCCCTGCCGATCACTACAAAAAAGGAGATAGTATCAGAGCGGTTGTATTGAAAGTAGAAATGTACAATGGTTCACCACGCATCTTGTTATCGCGTACTTCAGGAGTATTCCTTGAGCGTTTGTTCGAACAAGAAGTTCCGGAAATTATTGACGGTTTAATCACCATCAAAAAAGTGGTACGCGAACCAGGTGAAAGAGCTAAAGTTACGGTTGAGTCATTTGACGAAAGAATTGATCCTGTAGGAGCTTGCGTGGGTATGAAAGGATCTCGTATTCACGGTATTGTTCGCGAATTGCGCAACGAAAACATTGACGTAATTAACAATACTGCCAATACACAATTGTTGATCCAACGTGCATTGAGCCCTGCTAAAATTTCATCAGTTAAAATTGATGAGGAAAGCAAACGTGCCGCTGTATATTTAAAACCGGATCAGGTATCACTTGCCATTGGTAAAGGTGGACACAATATTAAACTTGCTGGTAAACTGGTGGGTGTTGAGATCGATGTATACCGTGAAAACGAAGAAGAAGATGGCGATATTGATTTGGAAGAATTTACAGACGAGATCGATAGCTGGATCATTACCGAGCTTAAAGGCATCGGATGCGATACAGCTAAGAGCGTTTTGGCCATCTCAAATGAGGAGTTGATCAGAAGAACTGAATTGGAAGAAGAAACTGTTGTTGAGATCCGCAAGATCTTACAAGCTGAGTTCGAATAACCTTCTGCCGGTTGATTGTTCGACAGGGCTTTTGGCAAGGAAGGGCTTTGATACCGATTCCATAAGAAACAAAAAAGAAAAAGTAGAGACTGGAGAAAGTCTGGCTTGAGCATGATATAGGGAGCATAAGTAGTTGGTTTGAGATCATTAACCAATCAACATAATTAACTAAATCAACTGCTGCTTAACCATAAACTCACAAAAAATAAGTAATATCGCAGATTGAATGAGCGAAAACGTAGGAAATATTAGACTTAGTAAAGTTGTTAAAGAAATAGGCGTTGGTATTGGTACCATCGTGGAACACTTGTCGAAAAAGGGTTTCAAGGTTGATAACAACCCAAACTCAAAGATCACAGACGAGCAGTATAACATATTGCTTAGTGATTTCCAGAGCGACAAAAAAACCAAGGATGACGCTTCGAAGCTAAGCAAACAAAAGGTTGTTAAAAAAGAAGATGTAACCATTGCTCCACCAAAAGCCAAAGAACCTCTTTTTGACGAAGATGAAGATGACGGAATACTCATCAAATCGGGCCTTGTTAAAGAGTTTTCGACTCCAAAAGCAGATGTTCCGAAGGTTGAAAAACCTATTGTTAAGGAAGAGCCTGCTGCTGAAACCCCTGCTCCCAAAGCTGAACCTATTGTTGAGAAAACAGAACCTGTTGAAGAAACAGATAAGCTTCAATTTAAAGTTGTAGGCAAAATCGATCTGGAAGGACTTAAAAAAGGAAAAGGAAAATCGAAAAAAGCTGAAGAACCCGCTGTTGAAGAAAAACCGGTTGAAAAAACCGAAAAAGCAGAGAAGTCGAAAAAAGAGACCGTAACCGAAAAAGCACCTGAAAAAGTAGCTGAAGAAGCTCCGGTAGCAAAAGTTGTGGCTCCTGAGGTAAAAGTTGAAGAACCTGCAGAAGAGACAACAGCAAAAGTAATGGACCCTAATTACGAAAAGCTTTCGGGCTTAAAAGTAATGGGTAAGATTGTGCTTCCTGTTGATCCGCCTAAAAAACCCACTCCTATTGCATCAAGCGATGGAAGTGCGGCCAATAAAAAGAAAAGACGTAGAAATAACTTTGTAGCCGGAAGCGACAATGTTGATGCAAAGAAATTTGACAGCAATAGTCCACGACCACCATATCAAGGAAACCGTCCTAATACAAACCCGGGAGCTCCCGGAACAGGAAACAACCAAGGAGGATTTAACCGTGGAGGAAATACCCGCCCGGGAAGTGGTGTAGGCAGACCTTATGTTCCAAACCCTAACTATAAAGGTAAAAACGATCGAAACGCTCCACCTGAAGTAAAAACTGAGATCACTGAAAAACAAATTCAGGATAAATTAAAAGAGACATTAGCTCGTTTAAATCCGGGAAGCAAACCTCAAAATATTGGTGCCGCACGTTCCAAAATGCGTAAGCAAAAACGTGATGCCGCTGCCGATAGAAGAGAAGAGGAAGCAATGGAATTGGAAGGCCAAAAGCTTATTAAAGTTACCGAGTTTGTAACTGCAAATGAATTGGCCAAATTAATGGAGGTGCAGATCACCAATATTATTTCAGCTTGTATGTCGCTTGGTTTGATGGTATCCATCAACCAACGTTTGGATGCTGAAACCATTTCAATTGTTGCCGAAGAGTTTGGATTTGAAGTAGAATTTGTAAGTGCCGAACTGCAAGAAACAGTTGAAGAAGATATCGATGCCGAAGAAGATTTGTTGCCTCGTGCTCCTATTGTTACCGTAATGGGTCACGTAGATCATGGTAAAACATCCCTTCTTGATTATATCCGTAAAGCCAATGTAATTGCCGGTGAAGCCGGAGGAATTACACAACATATCGGGGCATACGAAGTAACGCTTGCCAATGGTAAACATGTTACTTTCTTGGATACTCCGGGTCACGAAGCTTTTACGGCCATGCGTGCACGTGGAGCAAAAATTACCGATATCGTTATCATCGTAATTGCTGCCGATGACAGTGTGATGCCACAAACAAAAGAAGCGATCAGCCATGCGCAAGCAGCGGGTGTACCTATTGTTTTTGCCATCAATAAAATTGACCGTGATGGTGCTAATCCGGATAAAATCCGCGAGCAACTTTCGGCCATGAATATTTTAGTGGAAGAATGGGGTGGTAAATACCAATGCCAGGAAATTTCGGCTAAAAAAGGCTTAAACATCGATGCCTTGCTTGAAAAAGTATTGCTTGAAGCTGAGATGTTGAACCTAAAAGCCAATCCAAACAAACGTGCTGTTGGAAGCGTAATTGAGTCGTCATTGGATAAAGGCCGTGGATTGGTAACCACTTTGATGGTACAATCGGGAACCATGCGTGTTGGAGATCCGATCTTAGCAGGTATCCACAGCGGAAGGGTAAAAGCCATGTTTGATGAACGCGGTAAAAAAGTAACCGAAGCAGGGCCATCCGCACCGGTAGTGATTCTAGGATTCAGTGGTGCGCCACAGGCCGGGGATCGCTTTATCATTACCAAAAATGAGCAGGAAGCTAAAGAAATTGCCAACAAACGGAGCCAATTACAACGTGAACAAGGTATCCGTACCCAAAAACATATTACGTTGGACGAAATTGGAAGACGTTTGGCTATTGGAAACTTCAAAGAATTGAAAGTCATTGTGAAAGGTGATGTGGATGGTTCGGTAGAGGCATTAAGCGATTCATTGATCAAATTATCAACCGAAGAAGTTCAGGTACAGGTAATATACAAAGGAGTTGGTCAGATTTCGGAAAGTGATGTATTGTTAGCATCAGCATCAGATGCGATCGTGGTGGCCTTTAATGTTCGCCCTTCACCTCAGGCGCGCAAATTAGCGGAGGCCGAATCGATCGATATCCGTATGTATTCAATTATCTACAATGCGATCGAAGAAATTAAATCGGCTATTGAAGGTATGTTGGCACCTACCATGGAAGAAAAAGTTACCGGTAACCTAGAGATCCGCCAGGTAATGAAAATCACCAAAGTGGGAACAATTGCCGGATGTTATGTTACTGAAGGAAAAATATTCCGTAACTCTAAAATCCGCCTCATCAGAGATGGTGTGGTTATTCATAGCGGAGAACTTGAATCACTCAAACGTTTCAAGGATGATGTGAAAGAAGTAGCTTACGGTTATGAGTGCGGGGTTGCTATTAAAAACTATAATGACCTCAAAGAAGGTGACAATATTGAAGCCTACGAAGAAGTAGAAGTAAAACGTACGCTGAAGTAAGCTTTCGTTTTTTGGATATGCTAAAATCCTGTGTTACACCCAACACAGGATTTTTTTTGTGAATGGCCCCCCATGTAAAATAATTTCGAATCGGCTTTGAAAAATGCCAAATTAATATACCTTTGGTGTGTATTTATATTATTACAATGAACATTTACATCGGAAACCTTGACTACGCAGTCAATGAACAACAGTTACAAGAGCTATTTCAACAGTATGGTGAAGTAACTTCAGCAAAAATCATTACAGATAAATTTACAGGCCGCAGCAAAGGTTTCGGTTTCGTGGAAATGTCAAATGATGGTGAAGCCACAAGTGCAATTGAGGCACTTAACGGTACAGCAATGAAAAACAGAAACATTTCGGTAACAGAAGCTCGTCCTAAGGAAGAAGGTTCTGGAAATCGTGGTGGTGGAGACCGTGGCGGTTACAACCGTGGTGGTGGAGACCGTGGCGGTTACAACCGTGGTGGTGATCGCGGTGGTGAAAGAAGATTCAACAGAGACTAAATAAAATAGCTCTTCTCATTTAAAAACCTGTTCATTTTGTGAGCGGGTTTTTTTATGCGAAAATATGTGGTCTCAGAAAGTGCTACTCTCCGACAGGCTCGTTTACCCTTCCCTCTTCATCAATAAAAATGGAGTCGTTTAAAAGTGTATCGGCACTAATTTTAATAAAGCCTTTGGCAGGTCCCGTAATCACCATCGGACTCCGGGTAAGGGTATCTTCGGGCAGTAAAACTTCCCTCCGCAACATCAGGTTGGTTAAAAATGTAAATTGCCTTTCGGCAAAAGGTTTAAGGTTTCCGTCCTTCCCAAAACGCCACATAAAACCTTTTGGCCTTGGAATAATGGTTGCCAGAAACAAGCATTCATTCAAAGTCAGATCATAAGGTCTTTTTTGAAAATAGAACTGCGAAGCTTCACCAATTCCATACACATTCGGGCCCCATTCAATAATATTAAAATATACTTCCAGCATTCGCTCTTTGCTGCTAATGCGGTTGTTCTCTAAAATGTAAACCAATAGAATTTCTTCCAGCTTGCGGGAAACCGTTTTTTCACGTGTTAAAAACACGTTTTTTACCAATTGCATGCTAATGGTACTTGCACCACGCGCAAACTTTCGTGTCCTGATATTTTTAATAATGGATTGGCGAAACGCTTCATCAATAAAACCTCTGTGATAAAAGAACGAAGGGTCTTCGGTTGTTAATACACACTTACGCAAGTAAGGTGAAATCTGATCAAGAGGAGTATAATTAGGATTGGCCATACTCACCAAAATCGGTCGTTGCGGCCGGCCACGCTCAATAGGTGTGTAAACAAAATCGGTATTTAGTTTGCTCAAATTTGCTTCTCCATATTTAACAATGCGCAAGCCTTCTTTTGTCAACGTACTTTCAAAGATTAAGTCCTGTGGTTTGTTCTGGTTGTATACAAAATCCAATCTGTACTCAAACGTACCGATGGTTTCCATGCCTTTAAAATGTGAAAACAAGCCTTCAGGTAAGGATGTAATAAAATCCTGCGCAAACATAGTAGGAATGGTTACGTGCATTTCATATATAGTATCTTCCTGTGCTTTAAAACCCACAAAAGGGGTAAATACAACCTTGTTAAATTGGACTTTGGAAGCACTGTCGAGTTGGATAAAATCTGCTCCTGCAACCCATTTATAATCGAAACGTGCATGTTCAATCACAACATCTTTTTTGGCAATCTTAGGATGATTCACTATGAAATTTTTGATCGAAGCAAAGCCTTCAATATTCAATTCATCGCCATCCATCTCTACCCTGTTAAGATTTAATTGAATCGAATCGAAACCCGCGATAAGGTTAAAACGTTCGTCAACATAAGGCAATCGTAAATGTCCTGTATCCAAATTAAAAAATGAAACATCAGCCTTTTTACCACGGGGATCTGCCATTCCCTGCAAACTCCAATGTTGGTTAAATGTGTTTGTGTTTACCTCAATTGTTGACTGCAATTGCTTATCCATTAAAGTAAGGCTTTGCAGATGCAAATCGACTTTGCGTCCCATATCGCTGGTGCGCAATGATAAATTTGCCAATGTCATTTTGGTGGGAACCAAATCCAACCCTTTTGAAATAAGTTTGTAAACAATCTTTGCGTAATTGGTTTTTGACGTTGGTTTTTCTTCTTCAATTGCCTCAGCACTTGTATCCGTTTTGCCTTTTATAAATACATCAAAATTTCTTCCTGCTTCGTTTTTGATCAGTTGAACAAATCCATCCTTTACTTCCAGGTTTTGCAACTGAATATTGCCAATAAGGGCATTCCAAAAGCTAACACTTGCTGTAATACCTGCAACATGAAAAAGGGTATCATTAGTAGGCGGAACAAGTGTTATTCCTTTTAATTCAACTCCGGTCAGGCCTGTAAATGCTGCCTGTTCAACAGAAAAGGTACTTTGATAGTCACGTGTGATCTTTGCCGACACCTTTTGAATGGCCCGATTGAGCAATGTGTTTCTAAAGACAAAAAACACGATGAGCAATAACACAAAAAAAACACCAATAACTTTGCTTGTTGTTATCAGTGTTCTTTTCCATTTTTCCATGGTGTAAATATATATTTTTTTAGTCCATAGTTAATCGTTGATGGTTCACAGTGAAATTATATTTCGGTTATTACGTTAAGATGAACGATCGACTATGGACTTCTTCTACTAAACGTGCATTATTTCCGCTTCTTTTGTTGCTGTGAGCTCGTCAATTTTTTTGATGTATGCATCTGTATTTTTTTGAACCTGAGCTTCCGAAGTTTTTGCTTCGTCTTCAGGCAAACCATCTTTTTGCAAACGTTTAATTGCTTCGTTTACATCTTTACGGATATTGCGTATTGCAACTTTTGCTGATTCCGACTCTGCTTTTACTCGTTTCACAATTTCTTTCCTGCGCTCTTCGGTAAGCATTGGCAATGTAATGCGGATCATTGTTCCATCATTGCTGGGTGTAAATCCTAAATTGGCAATCACAATTCCTTTTTCAATAGCCTGTAATAATGACTTCTCCCAAGGTTGTACTGCAATCGAACGGGCATCGGGTGTTGTAATATTTCCTACTTGGCTCAAAGGAACCATATCTCCATAATACTCCACTTTTACTGCATCTAGCATACTTGGGTGCGATTTACCCGCACGAATCTTAGTGAACTCATTTGCTGCATGGTCAACGGCTTTGTCCATTGCCACTTTCATATCATCAAATACTGTTTTTACTCTTGGATCGCTCATATTCTGTTCAATTTATAAAGGTCTCGAAAATAATCTTTTTTAGGTTTACGCTTGTTATTTTTAGCCGCAGATTTCGCAGATTACATTCATTTATTTCCTCCCTGGACTCCGGAATGCCTGCTTTTCTCTTGCGTACTCTTCACATTAACTCACCAACGTACCCACTGCCTCACCGGCACACACGCGAAGGAAGTTATCTTGTTTGTTCATATCAAAAACCACGATCGGTAAATGGTTCTCCTGGCAAAGGGTTATTGCTGTTAAGTCCATTACGTTCAACCCTTTTTCATACACTTCGGTAAACGAAATGGTTTCGTAACGGGTTGCGGTATTATCTTTTTCCGGGTCGGCTGTGTAAATTCCATCAACGCGTGTTCCCTTTAATACTAAGTCTGCCTGGATTTCAACGGCACGCAATGAAGCTGCTGAATCTGTAGTGAAATAAGGATTCCCAGTTCCTGCACCAAAGATGACCACACGGCCTTTTTCCAAATGTCGAACCGCACGTCTGCGGATGAATGGCTCACATATCTGTTCCATCTTAATAGCCGAAAGCAAACGTGTTTTAATCCCCACACGTTCCAATGCGCCTTGTAACGCCATACTATTAATAACAGTAGCCAACATTCCCATATAATCGCCTTGGGCTCTGTCAACAATACCTCCTGCAACACCCTGCACACCCCTGAAAATATTTCCACCTCCAATAACAATCGCTACTTCCACACCCTTGTCGGTTACAGTTTTAATATCTTTTGCATATTGATCTAAAATTTTGGCATCAATACCATATTGTTGGTCGCCCATAAGCGATTCCCCGCTAAGCTTAAGCAGTACGCGTTTGTATTTCATGAAATGGAAAGGATTAAAATCAGCGCAAGTTATGGGAATTTGAATGGAAAAAAAACGGATTGATTTATTGCCACAAATAATTTTTAGTGCCGGCTCCCTCCAAGAATTCCCTGCATAGCTTAATTGGTGCTTGACCTCAGAAAACGATACATACAAAAAAGCCCCGAACCAAACTGGAACGGGGCCTTATAAAGTATCTATTTAAAGATTAACCTAAAGCAACACGTTTGAATGCTTTAACGGTTAAACCTTTTTCTACTGAATCCAACATTTGTGCAATCGTTTTAGAGCTATCTTTTACAAATTCCTGGTTTAATAAAGTAGATTCTTTGTAGAATTTACCCAATTTACCTTCAGCAATTTTTTCGATCATGTTTTCAGGTTTTCCTTCTGCACGAACTTGTTCTTTTGCTACTTCAATTTCGCGGGCAACTACAGTTGCATCAACATCACCTTTATCCAAAGCGATCGGGTTTAACGCTGCAATTTGCATTGCTACGTCTTTACCAGCAACAAAATTATTTTCGCTAGGAGCAGTTGTTAACGATACCAAAACACCCAAACGGTTACCGGCATGGATATAAGGAACGATATTATCACCTTCTACGATTTCATAACGAGAAACATCAATTTTCTCTCCGATTTTACCAACTTGCTCAATTAAGCGCTCGCTTAATGGCAAACCACCCATATCCAATGCTTTTAATGCATCAGCACTAGCAGGTTTGTGAGCCAAAGCTAAATCAGCAACCTGGTTAGCAAATGCCACGAAGTCTTCGTTTTTAGCAACGAAATCTGTTTCGCAGCTAAGCAAAACAATCACACCTGTTTTTTTATCAGCCGAAGTTTTAGCAATAACTGCACCTTCGTTTGCATCACGGTCTGCACGGGCAGCCGAAATTTTTTGTCCTTTTTTACGTAAAAAATCAACTGCAGCATCAAAGTCACCGTTTGTTTCGGTCAATGCTTTTTTACAATCCATCATACCAGCACCGGTCAATTGGCGCAATTTGTTTACATCAGCAGCACTAATAGTACTCATAATATTTTCTGTGTTTAAAGTTTTTGTTAAAAAAATTATCTAAAAAAAATCGGCCTAAGCCGATTTTTTCAAATGTTATGCTTCAGTTTCAGCAGCCGGAGTCGACTCTTTATCTTCTGCGTCTTTCTCTTTTTTGCGTTCTGATAATCCTTCAGCAATTGCGTTTGTCATTACTTTAGCA
Organism: Chitinophaga pinensis; assembly: GCA_943369665.1. Classification (GTDB taxonomy): domain Bacteria; phylum Bacteroidota; class Bacteroidia; order UKL13-3; family UKL13-3; genus UKL13-3. Next base: position 8,014 of record CALRNX020000014.1, on the reverse strand, counting down.
ATTAAAGCGATTGACTTAGCTGCATCATCATTAGCAGGGATAGGGAAATCAACTACAGTTGGATCTGAGTTGGTATCCACCATTGCAAACGTAGGAATGTTCAATTTTTTTGCTTCTGCAATAGCGATATGTTCACGTTTGATATCAACAATAAACAAAGCAGCCGGAAGACGGTTTAAGTCAGCGATACCACCAAACAATCTTTGTAGTTTAGCTTTTTCGCGCTCAAGCATCAAACGCTCTTTTTTATTGATGTTAGCATATGTACCATCTACAGCCATTTTATCAATGGTTTGCATTTTTTTGATAGACTTACGTACGGTAGTAAAATTGGTAAGCATACCACCCAACCAACGCTCAGTAACAAAAGGCATGTTTACACGTGCTGCTTCTGTCTCAATGATCTCTTTGGCTTGTTTTTTAGTAGCTACAAATAATACTTTACGACCCGACTTCACGATATTTTTCAACGCTTCTGCCGACTCTTCTAATTTTACCGATGTTTTGTTCAAATCGATCAAGTGGATTCCGTTCTTCTCCATAAAAATATACGGAGCCATTTTTGGATTCCATTTGCGGGTAAGATGTCCGAAGTGAACACCAGCCTCTAACAATTCTTCTTGAGTTATTTTTGACATGTTTATATAATTTCTAAAAAATGAAAATTAACGTTTAACAAATTGGAAACGTTTACGAGCTTTCTTCTGACCAGGTTTTTTACGCTCAACCATACGAGGATCACGTGTTAACATTGATTCAGCTTTCAAAGCCGGTTTTAATTCAGCATTGTGTTTAACCAATGCTCTAGCAATTGCCAATTTAAGAGCGTCAGCTTGACCTGAAACTCCACCACCATCAATATTTGCTTTTACATCAAACTGACCAACAGTTGTGGTTAAAACAAACGGGCGGTTAATATCATTTTGTAACATTAATGTAGGAAAATATACAGTCATATCTTTTCCATTCACTACAAAATTACCTGTACCTGCAGATAGATATACTCTTGCTACAGATGTTTTTCTTCTTCCTAATGCGTTTATAACTTCCATACTATCTGCTTATTAGAATTTTAAAGGTTTAGGTTGTTGTGCTGCATGCGGATGCTCTGATCCTGCATACACGTAAAGGTTTCTGAACAATTCAGCACCTAGTTTGTTGTTTGGCAACATCCCTTCGATAGCATGTTCAACTGAATAGGTAGGCTTTTTAGCCATCATGTCTTTTGCAGTAACGAAACGTTGTCCACCCGGGTGACCTGAGTAGAAAACGTATTCTTTATCAGCGAATTTGTTTCCGGTAAAACGGATTTTTTCAGCATTGATAATGATCACGTTGTCGCCACAGTCTACATTTGGTGTAAAACTCGGTTTGTGCTTACCGCGTAAAATGTTTGCCACTTTGCTGGCAAAACGGCCTAAGGTTTGACCCTCGGCATCCAATACAAACCACTCTTTATTAACAGTAGCTTTATTGGCAGATTTTGTTTTGTAACTTATATTATCCACGTTCTTAATCCCCCATCTAGTTTTGTGATAAGGGGTGGCAAAAGTATGGGATGATTTGCTCATTCACAACAAAATGTTCAAAAAATATCGCTGATTTTCTTGCGGAGCACAAAAACAGCTGATTTTGCTGGATTTCTTGCAGTTAAGGTGACAAAAATAATTTTTTAGTTGGGCATTTTTGTGAACCGTTTGTAACGATAAGTGCCTTTTGTATCATACACATACAAAATATAGGTTCCCACGGTGAGGTAGGTAATGTCTATTTGAAAGTATTCACGCTGGGAAGCGGCTATTTCTTTTTGCCACCATAGCTTACCATAAGTATCAACAATAAAGGCTCTGCTGAAATTGGGGGTAGATTGTACCAATGTGAAATACAGGTAAAAAGGGTCAAAAGTGGGTATAATATCGAACTCAAACCCCGAACAGGTACCATCGGAAAAGGTACGAACCCCATTCTTGTTTCTGGCATCACATTCATTTCGGTACGTCACACCATTGCAACCGCATACAGGGTAAAATTCATTATTGGGGCATGGAAAAAACGGACTGATGGCCAAAGAGTCGACACACCCATTGTTTTGCGCAAACACACTGCAGGAGATCAAAAAACAAAAAACAAAGCTGGTGTATTTCAATCTTTAAAAGAATTAATGGGTTTGAGCCAGGCAAATTTACCATACTTATAATAAGAAACCTTATCAATTACTCCTGTACTGTCAAAATGCACCCAATCACCCTCCCAGCGATAATAAGCAGTATCGAGCGTTTCGAAATATACTGCCGTTCCCTGAAGCTCTTTTTTACCTGATGGATAATAGTATATCGTTTGTATCTGGTGATTTTTCCGGTAACGTTCGCTCAAATAGATATGCCCCGATGAAGTGTAATATTTCCAACGCCAAACCTGATGATGATCGCGGTAACGACCTTTCCACATCAGCTGCTTTTTTTCATCGTCATAATACATTTTCCAGAAGCCTTGCCTGAAATTTCGTTTGTCCACTCTATTATGATAGCAAGACACAAAACAAAGACAAAGGATGGCTAATTTATACATTACCAGGGAAACGTTTCGAATGTTGTTAATATTTTATAGCCTTGTTATAATCTGCCGGAGAGCATCATCAATTTTATTCTGAGTACTGCCGCCACACTTAAGCTATCTGTAATTTCGCCATCAACCACCATTTGATACAATGTGTCGAAATGAACTTTACGAATTGTGAGTTGTTCATTCTCTTCGGGCTGTGCTTGGGTAAATGAAAGTTTTTTGGCCACAAACAAATGGGCAATTTCATCGGTAGCGGAATTGCTGAGTTGTAGTTGTTGCAGGGGAATATATTCCTGCGCAATAATACCACACTCTTCCAGCAATTCACGTTTGGCCGACTCAACAGGAGGCAGGTTGCGGTCGCCACCGCCTTCCGGAATTTCCCAGGTAAAAACATCAAGGGGATAACGGTATTGCCCAACAATCCAGGTATTGTTTTCTTCATCAAGAGGAACAACGCCAATGGCCAATTTATCAAACCGAACTACCGAGTACGTTCCGGGATTTCCGGCAGGATTTAACACATTATGATGCTCCACCGTTATCCAGGGGGAAGCATAAACTTCCAGCTTATCAATAACGGTCCACGGATTTTCAGTTGTTTGCATTTGTGCTCGTGATTATGCTTAGTTTTTCAATCCGTATTTGTCGCTGTATTTTCTATATAGCTGTTTTTGTTGGTTATCAAGGTTGACTTCAACACCATCCATAAAAGCTCGTTCAACAGTACTTGATCGCATATCCAATATATCGCCACCGGTGATTATAAAACTTGCGTCTTTGTTTTTTTCGAGGGAACCAATTGCATTGTTTATGCCCAATATTTTAGCTGCATTCAATGTGATGCATTGGAGCGCTTCTTCTTTGGTTAATCCATAAGCAACAGTGGTTCCTGCATTGTACATAATATTCCGGACTTCCCAATATCCGTTATGTCCAATGGCAACAGGAATTCCTGCTTTCACCAACTCTGCTGCCACCTTATACGGTTCATCAACAGGACTGTGAGCATGCTTAGGAAGCTGATGAACATTGGTAAAGATAACCGACACATTGTGTTGCTTTATAATGTCTTTTACTTTCCATGCATCCACAGCATCTACCAATACAACTTTCATCGAGGGATATTGCTTACAAAACAATAATGCACTTACAATTGATTTGGCATCCGACACATGAACGTATAAATTTTTACTGCCGCTAAACACCCCTTTCATTGCATCCAATCGTGCATTATACGTTTGGTGAGTTGTGCTCTTTTGATACTGATAGGCTTGTTCAAAAAAAGTACTTAAGGTGCGAATTTCTTTTTCTGTTTTTTGTTGTTGCGCATTACCGGGTTCTGCCCACCATCCTGTATACATATTTTGGTGAGGCCAGTTTACATGCACCCCGTCATCAACCTTGTATGCCGCATCTTCCCAGTTCCATCCGGTGGTTCGCATCAAACTTGATGTTCCGGAGATTAATCCTCCTTGTGGAACGGCCTGTGTATATAAAATTCCATTGGCCAAGGCTGTGGGCAGTATTTTAGAGTCGGTATTAAAGGCAATCAATGAGCGAACATTTGGATTCAACTCTCCCGTTTCTCTAAAATCAAGGGTGGAGCGAACCGCTTCAATTTCGTTCAGGCCCATCATATTATTCAGGCAAATTAAACCCGGATAAACATGTTTTCCTTTTCCATTAATGATGGTTGCATTTGGATATGCAGAGTCCTTTTTATCGGAACATAAAAAGATCTTTCCGGATACAAACCCCAAATAACCATTTTCGATCACTGAGCCATTTCCGGTATGTATGGTAACGCCTTCAATGATAACAGGCATTTGTTGTGCATTTGCACTCAACACAAATCCGATAATGCTTAATACTATTTTTATTTTCTGATACATTGTTTCTATTGTTAAATATTGCCAATCCTTTCGCCTTCGCATAAAAAGTGATTAATCGTCACAATGATATTCATCCTGTGGGGGGGCTAGTTTCTTTTCTGTTTTTTCACCATTTCGTTTAGCCGCAATCATTTTTTGAATAATGCGTTCGCGTTCTTTTTTGTTTTGTACTTGCAACTGCTGATCCTTTTGAACACTGTATCTCAATACACCGTCAACAAAGGTCATTTCGGCCTTGGCATAAATGCTTAACGGATGATCACTCCATAGCACTATATCAGCATCTTTGCCTACTTTGATACTACCCATTGTGGCATCGAGGTGCAACATTTTTGCAGGGTTGAGTGTCACCATTTTTAAGGCTTCTTCTTCGCTTACACCTCCGTACTTAACAACCTTTGCAGCTTCCTGATTTAACCTTCTGCCCATCTCTGCATCATCCGAATTGATTGCAACATTCACCCCCATTTGGTGCAACAATGCTGCATTGTATGGAATGGCTTCCATCACCTCATATTTATACGCCCACCAATCGGCAAAGGTACTTGCATTTACACCGTGTGCTTTCATCTTATCGGCAACTTTATAGCCTTCCAAAATATGAGTGAAGGTATTGACTTTAAATTGCATAGAATCGGCAACATGCATCAGCATATTAATTTCACTTTGTACATAACTATGGCAAGTAATGAATCGCTTCTTTGTTAAAATTTCAACCAATGCATCCAACTCCAGATCTTTTCGGGTATTGACATCTGCTTTTTGTTTTTGTTGGTATTCTTTGGCACGAATAAAACCATCATAAAAAACCTGCTCCACTCCCATACGGGTTTGCGGATAACGAACGGTATTGCGCTCTCCCCAATTGGACTGTTTTACATTTTCGCCCAATGCAAATTTGATAAATCCATCTGCCCCTTCAATCTTCATTTTTTCGGGAGCAACACCCCAATGCAATTTGACCAAAGCACTTTGACCACCGATTGGATTGGCCGACCCGTGCAACAACTGGGAAGCAACAACGCCCCCGGCTAATTGCCTGTAAATATTAATATCTTCGCTATTTATGACATCACCTATGCGCACTTCGCTTGAACTACTTTGGGTTCCTTCGTTCACCCCATTGCTAATAGCAATATGTGAATGCTCGTCAATCATTCCTGAGGTGATATGTTTACCGGTAGCATCTATCTCAATGGCTCCAGCAGCTACAATATTTTTTCCTACTGCTTTTATTTTTCCATCCTTTATGAATACATCTGCTTGTTGTATAATGCCTTCTTTTTCGTTGGTCCAAATTGTTGCATTTTTGAGCAAGTACACTTCTTGTTTGGGCAATGTATCAAAACCAAAATCGGTGAATGGATAAGTAATATTACTCGTAAATTGAATGGTTGGAATACTATCTGCTTTTTTAACTGGTGTAGGAATGGAGTCGAGCCAAGTTGCCGAAAAACCAGTTGGTGCTCCACCATATGGCATGGTGAGTTGTCCGGTTAGTTTCGTGATGAGGTAAGGGGTAGTTGAACTATCTGTTTTTTCAATCCAGGCAGCAATTCGGGCTATCGAATCCCCCTTTTTGTTCAATATAACCTGGATCAACAAATTGCCGTTCTCTTCATTCAATTGTGCCTTTAATGTATCAGTACCCACAAACTGTAGCTCTGTCTTTTGCTTCTGTTTGGTGGCTACCAGTTTATACCCGTTGAATACCTCATTCTGAATCTTATAGCTTCCGCTTATTGCTGCGGGTTTAGCTGTTGAAATAATATACCGGTTTCCTTTTACCCAAGTATCCAAAATTTTCGAATCGTCAGAAAAAACTGGGGCATCGGTAACCAACAAATTGGCAAACATTCCCGGCTTAAGTGCTCCAACTTCCGTATTGGCTTTCATCAATAGTGCAGGTGTTTGGGTAAGGGCCTTGAGTGCCTCAGTTTCACTTAGGCCATATTTTACAGCCTTCTTCAGGTTTTGCAAAAACTCATTGGCATCGGCACAGCCATCGCTTGTAATGGCAAATGGAATCTGTTGTTGCGATAACAATCGTAAATTAAACGGGGCCATTTCCCAGTGCTTTAGTACTGTTGTACTCACATATTCGGCATCAAATGGGTCTTCCACATCATATGGTTTCGGGAAATTAACAGGAACGATTAATGGTGCACTGGTTGCTTTTATTTCATTAATCCTTTGGTATTCATCACCTCCTCCTTTAATGATGTATTGCACGCCAAATTCGTCTCCTATCTTATCCGCCCGCAGTACTGACAGTTTTTGATCTGCAGCAAAAATTGCAGGTAGCGCCTGCAACTTAGTAAAAGCAGCAAGTGTCAGATTGGTTTCAACCTGTTGGTTATTATACCATTTTGCATCATAGTATGTTTGGCGAAGCAATGCAATGCTGCCCATTAATGAAGAAGGATAGTGTTGGCGTGAGCTTCCTTTGCTGAAGGAGAAAGAAGCTGCGGCTTGAGGACGGAGTACCGATTCATGTTCGTTGCCATTAGATGTAAACACTAAAGCTGCAGATCCTCTACAAATGCCATCTTGCGTACCCGTAAGTACCAAACCAAAACCGGCTTCGCGTAACTGTGCTCCTTTTTTTTCATCTATTGAAAACGCATTTACTGCATTAAATTCGGCTCTGATCGCTTCATTCCAATTGTATGCTCCTTTTTTGGCCGATACAAATTGATGCGTTTCATTCTCGCTTTTTTTATTTTCTGATGGCAATTGAACGCCATAGTTGCTATACAAATCAATAAAGGCCGGGTAAATAAATTTGCCTTTGCAGTCGACAATTATCGCTGTGGGTGGAAGTTTGGTTTGTTTACCTGCGTATACCACTTTTCCATCCTTGATTATTAAAGTCGCTTGATCCACTCGGGTTTGATAGTCAATATACAAAGTGGCATTGGTAAACGCATATTCATTTGATACAATATGCTGCGGGCCATTCACTGGAAACGTAGTTTGTGCAACTGAATTGAAGGCACACAAAACGATGAATAAAAACAGATTTTTTTTCATTGAAGGCAAGATAAAAGAATTTAGGTTATTCTATCAAACCGCTCAAAAAATAAACGGTCGATACTTTTGGTACCGACCGTTTATTACCTGTATTCAATAAATTTTTATTTCAACTATCTCAAGAGGGTAACCGAACCTGAGTATCTGTATGCCTTGCCACTGAAGCTTGTTGCATTTACCTGGTATACATATACCTCTTGTTGGCAAAAATCCTTGCCATTATTCATAACTGTTCCATCCCAACCGTCAGTTGCATCTGTCGATTCGTATACCAATTGACCCCAACGGTTATAGATAAAGATCTCGACTGTTGCATGACCCTGAGCGACTACATAAAAGCGTCTGTTACAACCTGGGGTGCCATCTATACATTTTGCCTGACTATTTGGTCCATCCGGTCCATCCGGTCTAAAAGCATTCGGGATAAATACGGTGATGTCCGGTTCGATCCGGATCAGGTTCGACACCGAATCCACACAACCATATTCACTCGTTACTCTTAACCATACTTCTTTAGAGGCTGT
>CALRNX020000013.1:0-90679 GCA_943369665.1 Chitinophaga pinensis | reverse complement strand
CTCTCCCCACCAAATAACCTCGGTGAATTTCAATTTCAGCGAAAGCTGGAACAATCATAAATACCAATTAATAATTGCGAGAGTAGCTCAGTTGGTAGAGCGACAGCCTTCCAAGCTGTAGGTCGCGGGTTCGAGCCTCGTCTCTCGCTCACAAGAGTAGAAAGTTGGATACCTCAAAAGGTGTTCAACTTTCGTTGCTGTTTTTGGCTCAAGTTTTTTTGAGCACGGAATAAAAAGCTGTTGTAGCTCAGCGGTAGAGCACTTCCTTGGTAAGGAAGAGGTCGGCAGTTCAATCCTGCTCAACAGCTCTAAAAGAGAGGTCGGCAGTTCATCCCGAAGTTTCGGGACTGCAAAAGAGGTCGGTAGTTCATCCCGAGGTTTCGGGACTGCTAAAGCTCTAAAAGAAAGTGGAGGGGAATTTGTGGAGAACGGATTTATTAAAAAGTAAAGAGTGAAAGAGATAGTCTGCCAAAGGGTGGACTATAAGTGCATAAAGGGGATGGTGAAAAAGCTAAGGTTGTTTTGGGTAAACCAGGTAGCAACAACAAACAGAAACCAAATTAATAACAAATAAATTTAACTTTTAAAACTATGGCTAAAGAGAAATTTGACCGCAGTAAACCACACGTAAACATTGGTACTATCGGTCACGTAGATCACGGTAAAACTACCTTGACTGCTGCAATTACTAAAGTATTGTCTGATGCAGGTTTATCAGAAGCTCGTTCTTTTGATTCAATCGATTCAGCTCCTGAAGAAAAAGAGCGTGGTATCACGATCAACACAGCTCACGTTGAGTATTCAACTGCTAACCGTCACTATGCTCACGTTGACTGTCCAGGTCACGCGGATTACGTGAAAAACATGGTTACAGGTGCTGCTCAAATGGACGGTGCTATCCTTGTAGTAGCTTCTACAGATGGACCAATGCCACAAACTCGTGAGCATATCCTTTTGGCTCGCCAGGTAGGAGTTCCTCGTGTTGTTGTATTCATGAACAAAGTGGATATGGTTGATGACGAAGAATTATTAGAAATCGTTGAGATGGAAATCCGCGATTTGTTAAACAAATACGAATTCCCTGGTGACGAAATTCCAATTATCCGTGGTTCTGCTTTGGGTGGTTTGAATGGAGATGCTAAATGGGTAGGTAAGATTTTGGAATTGATGGAAGCTGTAGATAACTACATCCCGGTTCCTCCTCGTGCTACTGAATTGCCTTTCTTGATGCCGGTAGAAGATGTGTTCTCGATCACTGGTCGTGGAACTGTTGCTACAGGTCGTATCGAGCGTGGTGTTATCAACTCTAACGATCCAGTTGAAATTATCGGTTTAGGTGCTGAGAAATTGACTTCAACCGTTACTGGTGTTGAGATGTTCCGTAAGATCCTTGACAGAGGTGAAGCTGGTGATAACGTAGGTTTATTGTTACGTGGTATTGATAAAGATGCTATCCGTAGAGGTATGGTTATTTGCAAACCAGGTTCAGTAACTCCGCACACTAAATTCAAAGCTGAGGTTTACGTATTATCAAAAGACGAAGGTGGACGTCACACTCCATTCTTCAACAAATACCGTCCGCAATTCTACTTCCGTACCACTGACGTTACAGGAGAGATGCACTTAGCGGAAGGTGTTGAAATGATCATGCCTGGTGATAACGTAACTGTAACTGTTCAATTGATCGCTCCAATTGCGATGGAAAAGAACTTACGTTTCGCTATCCGTGAAGGTGGCCGTACAATCGGTGCCGGACAGGTAACTGAAATTTTAGACTAATTCAAGTTTAGATACCGGATATTGGTTGGGTAACCTACCAATATTTGGTTTCTAATACGGGTGTGGTGCAATGGTAGCATATCTGTCTCCAAAACAGCTGATCTTGGTTCGAATCCAGGCACCCGTGCAAATGTTAAATTAAACATGAACAAATTAAGAGAATACTTAAAACTATCTACAGACGAATTGGTGAACAAAGTGTCTTGGCCTACATGGGAAGACCTTCAAGAAAGCACCATTATCGTTATGGTAGCATCATTATTGATCGCATTGATAATTTACATTATCGATATATTCAGTAGTGGCACACTTGGATTTTTTTATCAAATTTTTCAAGGTTAATTATACTCTAAATAATGGATTCGATGACTCAGGAACAGTATAAATGGTATGTAGTAAGAGCAATTACCGGACAGGAAAAGAAGGTAAAAGCGCAAATGGAACACGAGCTTGAACGCTTGGGTCTGTTGGTACATGTGCCTCAAATTTTGATTCCAACCGAGAAAGTGTTTCAAATCAAAAACGGTAAAAAATCATCAAAGGAAAAAAGTTATTTCCCGGGTTATATGATGATTCAGGCCGAATTGGTAGGTGAAGTGGCGCATACGATTGAAACCATTAATGGCGTAGTAGGATTCTTGGGTGGTAAAACACCAACTCCATTGCGCGTGTCGGAAGTAAACAGAATACTCGGAACCTTTGACGAGATCGCTGATGCAGGCGAAACAATGTCGGAGCCATTCTTAGTAGGTGAAACAGTAAAAGTAAATGATGGTCCTTTCAGTGGTTTCAGTGGAACGATTGAAGAAATTATGGACGATAGAAAGAAATTGAAAGTCATGGTTAAGATCTTCGGACGTGTTACACCGCTAGAGCTAAACTTTGTACAAGTAGAAAAGGAAAGTTAAAAAATAATAATTAATCAAAGGGTAGGGTAACCTGCTCAAATATTGAAGCATATGGCTAAAGAATTATCAGGTTTTATCAAATTACAAATCAAGGGTGGAGCAGCAAATCCTGCACCTCCAATTGGTCCGGCACTCGGTTCTAAGGGTGTTAACATCATGGAGTTTTGCAAACAATTTAATGCAAGAACTCAAGATAAAGGGGGTAAAGTTTTACCTGTTGTTATTTCAGTTTACAGCGACAAGTCTTTCGACTTCGTTATCAAAACTCCACCGGTTGCATCGCAATTAATGGAGGCATCTAAAGCAGCAAAAGGTTCTGCTGAGTCTAACCGTAAAAAAGTTGGTTCAGTAACCTGGGATCAGGTGAAAGCCATTGCTACTGATAAAATGCAAGATATGAACTGCTGGAAAGTTGAATCAGCTATGAAAATGGTTGCAGGATCGGCAAGAAGTATGGGTATCACAGTTACGGGTGATGCACCTTTTGAAGTAAAATAATAATAAGAATTGAACATGGCTAAGATTAGTAAAAAAAGAAAAGCAGCGTTAGCTAAGGTTGATTCAAACAAACAGTATACTTTGAACGATGCAACCAAACTTATGAAAGAGATTTCATACACAAAGTTTGATTCATCTGTTGACATAGATATTCGTTTGGGTGTTGACCCTAAGAAAGCTAACCAAATGGTAAGAGGTGTTGTATCTCTTCCACACGGAACAGGTAAAGATGTTCGCGTGTTGGCTTTAGTAACTCCTGATAAGGAAGCTGAAGCAAAAGCAGCCGGAGCAGACCACGTAGGTTTAGATGAATATATCCAAAAAATTGAGCAAGGTTGGGTTGATATCGATATTATCGTTACACAACCAAACGTAATGGCTAAATTGGGTAAATTGGGTAAAGTATTAGGTCCTCGTAACTTAATGCCAAATCCTAAATCAGGAACTGTTACAACTGAGATCGGAAAAACGGTTAAAGAAGTAAAAGCAGGTAAAATTGATTTTAAAGTTGATAAAGAAGGACAAATTCACACATCAATCGGTAAATCATCATTTGCTCCTGAAAAACTTGCAGAGAATGCGATTGAACTTGTTCAAACCATTGCAAAATTAAAACCATCTTCAGCAAAAGGAACATACTTGAAAGGTATTAGTCTTTCAACTACCATGAGTCCTGGTGTAACTGTAGATACTAAATCAATTCCTGGCATTTAATCAGCAGAATCATGAACAAAGAACAAAAAGGCGAAATAATCGAAATGCTTACTCAAAAGTTTAATGAGTATAATTTCATCTACGTAACTGATGTGGCTGGTTTAAATGCAGAAAAAACAAGTGCATTGAGACGTGAGTTATTCAAAAACGGTATCGAAATGGAAGTGGCTAAAAACACTTTGATCGAAAAAGCGTTTGAGAAATCGGATAAAGACTACAGTAAATTAGTAGATACATTAAAAGGAAACACAGCTTTGATGTTTGCAACGGATAGCAAAACTCCGGCAAAAATCATTAAAGCATTCAGAAAAAAAGACACTATTCCTGCATTAAAAGGAGCGTATATCGATTCTGACGTATTTATCGGTGATAATCAATTGGAGGCTTTGGTTAATCTTAAGTCTAAAAATGAACTTATCGGAGAAATCATCGGATTGTTACAATCTCCTGCTCAAAATGTTATCTCAGCTTTACAATCAAGCGGTGGTAAATTGGCAGGTATTGTTAAAACACTATCTGAGCGTCCGGAATAATTTTCAAATAATTTTAAACATAACAAAAACAATAACAATTTAAATTTTAAAACAATGGCAGATTTAAAAGCATTTGCTGAACAGTTAGTTAACTTGTCAGTAAAAGAAGTAAACGAATTAGCAACAATCCTTAAAGACGAATACGGTATTGAACCAGCTGCTGCTGCAGTTGCAGTTGCCGCTCCAGCTGCTGCTGGTGCAGGTGAAGCTGCTGCTGAAAAAACATCTTTTGATGTAATTTTGAAAAACGCTGGTGCTGCGAAATTAAACGTAGTGAAAGTTGTTAAAGACTTAACAGGTTTAGGTTTGAAAGAAGCTAAAGAACTTGTTGACGGAGCTCCAAAGCCAGTTAAAGAAGGCGTGGACAAAGCTACTGCTGAAGACCTTAAAGCTAAGCTTACAGAAGCTGGTGCTGAGGTTGAAGTTAAGTAATCCGAAAGGGTACTTAAAACCATATTTGACCCCGGCTTTTGCCGTGGGTCAATTTTCTATTTATACGGATTGATAATCGATTCATAACAAAAAACCATTTTACCTTGGCTAATAAAAAAATGCATTCAGAAGATAGAATTAGTTTCGCTTCTGTAAAACAAGTAATTGATTATCCTGATTTCTTAGATGTTCAAATTGAATCCTTTAAGGAGTTTTTTCAATTAGATACAACATCTGAAAGTCGCCTTGATGAGGGACTTTACAAAGTATTTCAGGAAAACTTCCCAATTTCCGACACAAGAAGTATTTTTACTTTAGAATTTTTGGACTATTTCGTTGATCCACCCCGTTACTCAATTGATGAGTGTATTGAGCGTGGTTTAACGTACAATGTTCCATTAAAAGCTAAGCTAAAACTTTCTTGTAATGATCCTGAGCACGAGGATTTTCAAACCATCGTTCAAGATGTGTATTTGGGAACCATCCCTTATATGACACCAAGCGGTACGTTTGTGATCAACGGTGCTGAGCGTGTAATTGTTTCCCAATTGCACCGTTCACCGGGAGTATTCTTCGGACAAAGCTACCATACCAATGGAACCAAGCTTTACTCTGCAAGGGTTATTCCGTTTAAAGGATCATGGATCGAGTTTGCAACAGACGTGAACAACGTGATGTATGCTTATATTGATCGTAAGAAAAAATTCCCGGTAACAACATTGTTACGCGCCATTGGTTTCGAATCCGACAAAGACATTTTGAACTTATTTGACCTTGCTGAAGAAGTAAAGGTGAGCAAAAGCGGTTTGAAAAAGGTTGTTGGCCGCAAACTGGCAGCAAGGGTATTGAAAACCTGGGTTGAAGATTTCGTAGACGAAGACACCGGAGAGGTAGTGTCGATTGAGCGTAATGAGGTAATCATTGAGCGAGATACCGTTTTGGAAGATGAGCATATTGATCTGATCACTGATGCTGATGTGAAAACCATCATTCTTCATAAAAACGAATCGAGCCACAATGATTTTGCGATCATTTTAAATACGCTTCAAAAGGATACATCTAACTCTGGTAAAGAGGCTCACGAGCATATTTACCGTCAGTTGCGTAATGCAGATCCACCTGATGAAGAAACTGCGCGTGGCGTTATTGATAAATTATTCTTCTCCGACAAACGTTATGATTTGGGAGAAGTAGGTCGTTACCGTATCAACCGTAAGTTGAACCGCACTACTTCATCAGAAGTACGCGTATTAACCAAAGATGATATCGTTGCGATCATTAAATATTTGATCGAGTTATCAAACTCACGTGCTGATGTGGATGATATTGACCACTTAAGTAACAGACGTGTGCGTACGGTTGGTGAACAATTGTACTCGCAGTTTGGTGTAGGTTTGGCTCGTATGGCACGTACCATTCGTGAGCGTATGAATATTCGCGATAACGAGGTATTTACGCCAACTGATCTGATCAATGCTAAAACATTATCATCAGTAATCAACTCGTTTTTTGGTACCAACCAACTTTCACAATTTATGGATCAAACCAATCCATTGGCCGAGATTACCCACAAACGTAGGTTATCTGCCCTTGGTCCGGGTGGTTTGAGTCGTGATCGTGCAGGTTTTGAGGTGCGTGACGTACATTATACCCATTACGGACGTTTATGTACGATTGAAACACCGGAAGGACCAAACATTGGATTGATTTCATCACTTTGCGTTCATGCTAAGATCAATGGAATGGGTTTCATCGAAACTCCTTACCTGAAAGTAGATGAAGGTAAAGTTCGTATTGATAAACCGGTAGTTTATCTAAGTGCTGAAGACGAAGAAGGAAAAGTAATTGCACAATGCGATTCACCCTACGATGAAAAAGATGGTAAATTTTCGGAAGAGAAAGTAAAAGCACGTTACGAAGGTGACTTCCCGATGGTAGAAGGCGAGAAAATCGAATTCATGGATATCGCTCCAAACCAAATTGTATCGATTGCAGCTTCACTTATTCCGTTCTTGGAACACAATGATGCGAATCGTGCGTTGATGGGATCGAACATGCAGCGTCAGGCAGTGCCTTTGTTGCGCCCTGAAGCTCCTGTTGTAGGTACTGGTTTGGAAGGAAAAGTTGCTCGTGATTCACGCACGTTGATCGTGGCTGAAGGAAAAGGTGTTGTTGAATATGTAGATGCCAATGAAATCACTGTTCGTTATGAGCAAAATGAACACGATAAATTAGTAAGTTTTGGTAGCGATACTAAAACATACAAGTTGATTAAATTCCGCAGAACCAACCAAAATACTTGCGTTAACTTAAAACCAATTGTTCGCAAAGGGGATAAAGTTGAAAAAGGAAAAGTATTATGTGAAGGTTATGCTACACAAGGTGGTGAACTTGCAATTGGACGTAACTTAAAAGTAGCGTTCATGCCTTGGCAAGGTTACAACTTTGAGGATGCGATCGTTATTTCGGAGAAAGTAGTTAAAGAAGATATCTTTACTTCAATCCACGTAACAGAATACGAATTGGAAGTTCGCGACACCAAACGTGGTGAAGAGGAATTAACCAACGATATTCCTAACGTAAGCGAAGACGCTACTAAAAACCTTGATGAAAACGGATTGATCCGTGTAGGTTGCGAAATTGGAGAAGGTGATATCTTGATCGGTAAGATCACTCCAAAAGGAGAAACAGAACCTTCACCGGAAGAAAAATTGTTACGTGCGATCTTTGGTGACAAAGCGGGCGATGTAAAAGATGCTTCATTAAAAGCTTCTCCATCATCATCAGGAGTTGTGATCGAGAAAAAATTATTTGCACGTACCAAAAAAGAAAAAGCAGCTAAGGTTGACGATAAAGCTAAGATTGCCAAATTACAAGATGAGAACGAAAAGAACATCAAAGTAATTAAAGGCATTTTGGTTGAGAAGTTATTCTCAGTGCTTACAGGTAAAACATCTCAAGGTGTGTATAATGTGTACAACGAAGAGTTGATTGGTAAAGGAACTAAATTTACCATGAAAAACTTGAACGAAATTGATTACACACATATCAATGCAAACAACTGGACAACGGATGCTGATAAAAATGAAACTGTACGTCAAATTTTATCAAACTACAAAAACCGTTTGAACCAGGAGATCGCAGATTACAGACGTAAAGAATTTGCAATTACAGTAGGTGACGAGCTACCAACAGGTATCTTGAAATTGGCTAAAGTATACATTGCAAACAAACGTAAATTGAAAGTGGGAGATAAGATGGCGGGTCGTCACGGTAACAAAGGTATTGTTGCCCGTATCGTTCGTGCCGAAGATCTTCCGTTCCAGGAAGACGGAACTCCGGTTGATATCGTGTTGAACCCATTGGGTGTACCTTCACGTATGAACTTGGGTCAGATCTACGAAACTGTAATGGGATGGGCTGCAACAGAATTGGGCGTGAAATTCGCTACCCCAATTTTTGACGGAGCAACCGAAGAGCAAATGTTGGAGTATTGCCGCAAAGCAGGTATTCCTGAGTATGGTAAAACTTACCTATATGATGGTTTATCAGGCGAGCGTTTCCACCAACCAACAACTGTGGGTGTAATTTACATGCTTAAATTAGGTCACATGGTTGATGATAAGATGCACGCGCGTTCAATCGGACCATATTCATTGATTACGCAACAACCATTGGGTGGTAAAGCTCAATTTGGAGGTCAGCGTTTTGGTGAGATGGAGGTTTGGGCACTCGAAGCATTTGGTGCAGCCAATATCTTGCAGGAAATTCTTACCATTAAGTCGGATGATATCATTGGTAGAGCTAAAACCTACGAAGCAATCGTTAAAGGTGATAACTTGCCAATGCCGGGTATTCCTGAATCATTCAATGTATTGGTACATGAATTAAGAGGATTGGGTCTTGACTTAACACTTGAGTAAATAAAAATTGAATAGTGATTGCATGATGAAGATTGTGCAATCACTTTATATCATTTTTTGTACTCAACAACTTTAAAAGAAATAACGACAACCATATGTCATTAAAAAAAGATCAAAAAATAAAAAGCAACTTTACTAAGATTAGAATTGGATTGTCTTCTCCGGAATCAATCCTGACCAAATCATTTGGTGAAGTAACCAAACCTGAAACGATTAACTACCGCTCTTTTAAACCAGAGATGGGTGGTTTGTTTTGTGAAAGGATTTTTGGACCTATAAAAGATTACGAGTGCCATTGCGGTAAATACAAACGTATTCGCTACAAAGGTATCGTGTGCGATCGTTGCGGTGTTGAAGTAACAGAGAAAAAGGTAAGACGTGAGCGCATTGGTCATATCAACTTAGTAGTGCCGGTGGCACATATTTGGTATTTCCGTTCGTTGCCAAACAAAATTGGTTATTTGTTGGGTATACCTACCAAAAAATTGGATATGGTTATTTACTACGAACGTTATGTAGTATGCCAACCAGGCTTGAAAGCAACTGATGGTGTTCAAAAATACGACCTTATTACAGAGGAAGAATATTTGGATATTTTGGATTCATTGCCAAAAGATAACCAACATTTGGATGACGAAGATCCGAACAAATTCATCGCTAAAATGGGTGGTGAAGCATTGTGGTTCTTATTATCGAGAATTGACCTGGATACGTTGAGTTTCGATTTGCGTATTAAAGCAAACACAGAAACTTCACAACAACGTAAAACAGAGGCGTTGAAACGTTTGAAAGTAATCGAAGGTTTCCGTGCATCACAAATCCATGGTGATAACCGTCCTGAGTGGATGGTGGTAAAAATATTACCGGTTATTCCTCCTGAGTTGCGTCCACTCGTTCCATTGGAAGGTGGTCGTTTTGCAACTTCAGATTTGAATGACTTGTACAGACGTGTTATTATCCGTAACAACCGTTTGAAACGTTTGATGGAAATCAAAGCCCCTGAGGTGATCTTACGTAACGAAAAACGTATGTTACAAGAGGCTGTTGATTCATTGTTTGACAATACCAGACGTGTGAGCGCTGTGAAAACAGAAGGTAACCGTCCGTTGAAATCTTTGAGCGATATGCTTAAAGGTAAACAAGGTCGTTTCCGTCAAAACTTGTTGGGTAAACGTGTGGATTATTCAGGTCGTTCGGTAATTGTGGTTGGACCTCAGTTAAAATTACACGAATGCGGTATTCCTAAAAACATGGCTGCTGAGCTATTCAAGCCATTTATTATCCGCAAATTATTAGAGCGTGGTATTGTAAAAACGGTAAAATCGGCTAAGAAATTAGTTGACAGAAAAGAAGCAGTTATCTGGGATATTCTTGAAAATATTTTGAAAGGACATCCAGTATTGCTTAACCGTGCTCCTACACTCCACAGATTGGGTATCCAGGCTTTCCAACCTAAATTGGTTGAAGGTAAAGCTATCCAGTTGCATCCATTGGTATGTACAGGATTTAACGCGGATTTTGACGGTGACCAGATGGCTGTTCACGTTCCATTGGGGAACGCAGCAATTTTGGAAGCCCAAACATTGATGCTTGCATCTCACAATATTTTGAACCCTGCAAACGGAGCGCCTATTGCGGTTCCTTCGCAGGACATGGTTTTGGGATTGTACTACATCACCAAAGGACGTAAAGACACCAAAGAATTCCATATCAAAGGTGAAGGTTTAACTTTCTATTCGGCAGAAGAAGCAATTATTGCTTTTAATGAGAAGAGAGTTGATTTGCACGCGTTTGTTAAAGTAAAAGCAAACGTAAAAGAGAATGGCGTTTTGGTAAACAAAATAATCGAAACCACATTGGGACGTATCTTGTTCAACCAGGTAGTACCAGCTGATTACGGTTATGTAAATGAGTCGTTAACCAAGAAAAGTTTGCGCGATATTATTGGTGCCATCATTAAAGATTGTGGTATGGATAAATGTGCTAAGTTCCTTGATGATATCAAAGACTTAGGATACCATTTCGCGTTCAAGGGTGGTTTATCATTTAACTTGTCGTACGTGAGTATTCCTGCCGAAAAAGAGCAATTTGTGAAAGAGGCAATGGCAGAGGTTGACGAGATTTGGAGTAACTATAACAATGGATTTATTACCAATAACGAGCGTTACAACCAGGTTATCGATATCTGGACACGTGTTAACTCTCGTTTGGCTGATACCGTATTAAAACAATTGAGAGAAGACCAACAAGGATTCAACCCTGTTTACATGATGTTGGATTCCGGAGCGCGTGGTTCGAAAGAGCAAATTCGCCAGTTGGGTGGTATGAGGGGATTGATGGCTAAACCGCAAAAAAATGCAAGTGGTGGAACAGGAGAGATCATCGAGAATCCGATCTTGAGTAACTTCAAGGAAGGTCTTTCGGTTATCGAGTACTTTATCTCTACCCACGGTGCGCGTAAAGGTTTGGCGGATACGGCTTTGAAAACTGCGGATGCGGGTTACCTAACCCGTAGGTTGCACGATGTGGCGCAAGATGTGGTTGTAAACGAACCGGATTGCGGAACATTACGTGGTATTCCAACTGCAGCATTAAAAGATAATGAAGAGATCGTAGAAACATTGTACGAACGTATTTTGGGTCGTACCAGCTTGCACGATGTATATGATCCATTAACGGGTGAATTATACTGCAAATCGGGTGATCAAATTACAGAAGAAATTGCTTCGAAAATTGATGCATCTCCAATTGAGGTTGTTGAAATTCGCTCGGCATTAACCTGCGAAACCAAAGTTGGTATTTGTGCAAAATGCTACGGACGTAACCTTGCAACTGGCCGCATGGCTCAGCGTGGTGAAGCTGTTGGTGTTATTGCAGCACAATCAATTGGTGAGCCGGGTACACAGTTAACACTTCGTACTTTCCACGTGGGTGGTACAGCTTCGAATATTGCTAACGAAAGCCAAATGAACGCTAAGTTCGGTGGAAAGTTAGAGTTTGAAGAGATCAAAACCGTTGTGATGGATATTCCTGAGATCGGTAAAGTGGATACTGTCATTGGTCGCCAGGGAGAGATTCGTATTATTGATGAGAAAACGGGTAATACCATTATCACATTAAATATTCCTTACGGTTCGCATTTGTTTGTGAAAAACGGACAAAAAGTTGACAAAGGAGAGCGTATCTGTAGCTGGGATCCATACAACGCGGTAATCCTTTCTGATTTCGCGGGTACAGTTAAGTTCGAAAACATCATTGAGAACATTACCTTCAAAGAAGAAAGTGATGAGCAAACAGGTCACAAGGAAAAAGTGATTATCGAATCAAAAGATAAAACCAAAATTCCTTCGATCATTGTTTCCGATAAAAAAGGTGCAACCATTAAAGAATACAATATTCCGGTAGGTGCTCACATCATTGTTGAAGATGGAGCAAGCATGAAAGCGGGAGAGATCTTGGTTAAGATTCCACGTGTGATCGGTAAAACCCGAGATATCACGGGAGGTTTACCACGTGTTACCGAGTTATTTGAGGCTCGTAACCCTTCAAATCCTGCTGTTGTTACCGAAATTGATGGTGTTGTAACCTTTGGTGGTATCAAACGTGGTAACCGTGAAATTTTGATCACATCGAGAGATGGTGAGCAAAAGAAATACATGGTTCCATTGTCGAAACATATCTTGGTTCAAGAAAATGATTTCGCTAAAGCTGGTTCATCATTATCGGATGGTTCAATATCGCCACAAGATATTTTACGTATCGAAGGTCCTTTGGCCGTTCAACGTTATATCACCAATGGTATCCAAGAGGTATACCGTTTGCAAGGAGTAAAAATCAACGATAAACATATTGAAGTAATCGTGCGTCAAATGATGCAAAAACTCAATGTGGAAGATCCGGGTGATACCTTATTCCTTGAAGGCGAAAACGCTGATAAATGGAATTTCAAACAAACCAACGATTGGATTTATGATAAAAAAGTAGTTATTGATGCAGGTGATTCAACCAACTTAAAAGCGGGTCAGATCGTGAGCGTTCGTAAATTACGTGACGAAAATTCAATGTTGAAACGTAAGGCGTTGAAATTGGTAGAAGTTCGTGATGCACAACCTGCAACTGCAGCGCAAGTGATCATGGGTATTACCAAGGCTTCATTGGGTACTGCAAGCTTTATGAGTGCAGCATCGTTCCAGGAAACAACCAAAGTGTTAAACGAAGCAGCTATTTCAGGTAAAGTAGATCATATGCTAGGCTTGAAAGAAAATGTTATCGTAGGACATTTGATTCCTGCCGGTACAGGTATCCGCGAATACGAAAAACTAATCGTAGGTTCACAAGAAGAGTATGATATGCTGATGGCATCGAAAGGTGAAACAGTAGGTTCAAACTAAAATTGTAAATCTCAAATATTGTAAAATCCCATTCCGTTCATTCGGGGTGGGATTTTTTTATATTAAATAAATTCAATGGATCGACTTAATCCGCCCGCTTTAAGTCTTAAATGTTCCGCTTTAACCTTAAAAAGTGTAAATCATAAAGTTAAATCTTACATTTGGTTTAATGGAAAAGGTTACAAAAAAGTTATACAAAATTGCATTAATAACTAGCCCACTTATCTCTTTGTTTGCAATATCTCCTTTATTTATATTTGAAGTGCAAGCCCCTGGAGATTTACCTCTTGTCATAGTTCCCTATCGTCATTTGATTGCATTTGCTATTACCACAATTTTAGTTTTAATTATTTGGCTGATTAATATCCGAATTCACGTTTTTTTTGAGAACAAAACGACCGAAGAATCAAATCAGCCATTCTACAGATATTTGATTTCCTTTTTTACCATCTTTATATTCACCACCATTTTATTAATTACTACAAAAGTCTTCTTTAAGGAACAAAACTTATCTCACCTGTACCCATATATTGGTAGTTTTTCTAATAATAGCATCGTTTTAATTATCTTGAATTTGGTTACACTTCAACACCATAAATCAAAAATAGAAATTGAAAACGCAGACTTAAAATTTAATAAACTATTTGCCGAACAAGAGCATTTAAAAAATCAATTGCAACCTCATTTTTTATTTAATGCTTTAACTACCTTAAAAAGTTTAATAAAAAAACAACCTGATAAGGCGGAGGAATATGTTAAGCGGCTTTCTGATTTTTTAAGAACCTCCATTACTATGTCCGATAAAAACACAATTTCCCTTGAAAGGGAATTAGAATTGTGTTTAGACTATTTAGAAATGCAGAAGATGCGATTTAAAAGTGCTTTAAATTACACTATTAACGTTCCAATAGAAGATTTAAAGCATCTAGAGGTTCCTGTATTTGCTATTCAACTTCTAATAGAAAACGCAATTAAGCACAATGCCTTTACAATGGATGATCCTATATATATAGTAATTAACCATCATCAGAACTCCATTACGGTTGAGAATAATATAATCGAAAAAAGAATTCAATCTCCTTCCACCCATTTAGGTTTAAAAAATCTATCTGACCGTTATATAACGTTAACCGGAAAGGGAGTAGAAATAAGAAAGACAGAAACAAGTTTTACTGTAGAGATATACCTAATAAAAGCTAATGAAAATAATAATAATCGAAGATGAACCTTTAATAGCCGAATCTTTGACCGATACGATTTTACTGGTCGATTCAACCATCAGTGTTATTAAAGTTCTTTACTCTGTAAAACAGGCAACTCAATATTTTGAGTCTGCTCATGAGACAGCTGATCTTATTTTTTCTGATATACAGTTAGGAGACGGATTGAGTTTTGAAATTTTCAACTCGATCAAAATTGATATTCCGATAATATTCTGTACTGCTTATGAAGAATATGCCCTGGAAGCTTTCGATGCTAATAGTATTCATTATATACTTAAACCATTTGACAAAAAAGGTATAGAAAAAGCATTGGCGAAATATAAAAACTTAACATCCAGATCAACTAGTATATCTGTTGCTTCAATGGAATCGATATTTAAATTAATTGAAGAAAAACACAAGCCACGGATCCATTCATTATTAGTGTACCGTGGTGAAAAAATTATCCCGGTTAAAACAACGGATATTGCTTATTTTTATTTGAGGAATGAAGTAGTGTCCTTAACCAGTTTTGACAATAAACAATATACAGTGAATGTTAATCTTGATACAATTGAAGCTCAATTAGACGCTACATTTTATAGAGCAAACAGACAATTTATTATTAACAGAAGTTCTGTCAAAGAAGTAAGCCATGATTTTGGCCGTAAATTAGTTGTAGAACTAACGGTTCCTTGCAATGAGCAAATAATAATTAGCAAGGTGAAAGCTCCTGAATTTTTGCTGTGGCTTAAACAAGCTTAGGTCCCTCTCTGAATAGCGCCCGCTTTACATCCTGTTTTGTCCGCTTCCCCATTTTTTCGATTTTAACTTGTAAGTAGTTCAACACCTTTGTGTAGAATATATTTTAAAGATCTCCCAGATGTCTTTAGGTTTTACATCCAGGAGGATAAAACAAGTTAAAAATCGACTTATGAAAATAAAATCAATCGGATGTTTGCTATGGATTATTTTAACAGCAACCACTACTTTAGAAGCTCAAAATCAACAAACGGCACAATTTAGTCTTAAGGACTGTATTCAGTACAGTTTACAGCACAATCCAAAGAGCACCATTTATGCTAACAATGTTAGCCTTTCATCACAAAGAATAAAAGAGAGCCGTTCAGTCTTGTTACCAAGCGTAAATGCAAATGCCGGTGTGGACAATAATATGAAGTTGGCAACCTCAGTCATTCCTGCAGGAACCTTTGGTCCTACGGAAACGAAGCTACAGATGGGTAATAAGTTTAGTACCGGAGCCTATATTCAAGCTGACTGGAATCTTCTCGACCGCTCCTCCTATGTTAGCATTCAATCTGCCAAGATAGATAAGAAGATCGCAGAACTAAATCTTTTAAAGCAAAACGAAGAATTGATTTATAATACGGCAACCACTTATTACAATGTACTCATCTATTCGGAAAAGCAAAAATTACTAATCGAAAACCAAAATCAATACAAACAGTTACTTCCTATCCTTAAGTTACGATATGAGCAAGGTGTCATAAAAAAAAGTGACTATGATAGAACGCGCATTAATCTTGGAAACATCGAGGCAGAACTGGCCCTTAATGAAAGCAACTATCTCCTGGCATTGAATCGGCTAAAAAACGCTATGGGCATGGATGTTAAAGCTGATTTGATGGTTCAGGACAGTATGAATTATTCCAATCCGATTACTTTAATGGACAAGTCAGATTTCAATCAAAGTAATTTGTTAAGTTATAAAATAGATGAAAAGAACCTTTTACTAAAAAAAATAGAGATTGAAAAGAAACAGGCAGCCTTTCTTCCAACGCTTTCTCTTTACGGTAAGTATGGAGCCAATGTATATGGAAAAGATGTATCCACGGCCTTTACAGATTGGTTCGATTATTCAACAATTGGGTTAAAGCTAAGTGTTCCTATCTTCAGTGGATTCAAACGCACAAGCCAACTAAACCAAAGTAAACTCAATTTAGAGAATCAAGCTTTAACCTCAAAATTAAATACTTCTGACTATGAACTAAGTTTTGAGAACAATCGTACCCAGTTAAAAAACTCTTACACCAGTCTTCTAAAGAACAAAGAAAATATGCAGTTGGCAAAAGAGCTGTTGGAAGCAAGTAATATAGAATATCAATCAGGAACTACCAGCCTTTCTAATTTTCTTGATAGTAATTATTCATACAAGGAAGCCCAAACGAACTACATTACTTCTCTTCTTAATTTTCTGAGTTCACAGATATCACTCGAAAAAGCAAACGGAACATTAACCGATTATGTAAACAATCTTAAATAGGAGAACATTAAACCAAAAACAAGTGTGTATGAAGTAGCCAGGTTTCTGTAATTGAATACTAATGGAAGCTAATCCCGATAGCTATCGGGACTATACCATATGACAACTAAAAAACAAACGAAAAACATATGAAAAAAACAATCATAACCATATTAAGCCTTATCGTTATTATAGGTGCCATTGTAGTATTATTGGTTAAAAACAAAAAAATACTGGATGATCAAAAAGTGATCATAGATAGATCAGAAATCCCGATTTCGGTTGAAACACAAGCGGTAAAAATGCTTTTGGCATCAGGTGATATTTCGGTACCTGCAACGATGATTGCTTTGGAAGAAGCAAACGTATCATCTGCTGCGTCTGGCCGGATTTCCTCATTAAACATTGATTTGGGAGTCAATGTAAGAAAAGGACAGATTATAGGAACATTAGATGCAGAGGAGGCGAGTTTGAAATTAAAGGCAGCCGAACTGTCAATTGAGAAACTAAACCGTGATTACGAGCGCAACAAAGTGTTAGTGGCCGGAAATGCCACCAATGCAACTGTTGTTGCAGATTCTAAGTTTGACCTTGAAAATAAGAAAATAGAAGTTGCGCAGCTAAAAAAACAAATTTCCAATACTTCTATTATTGCCCCTATTAGCGGCATTGTAACAGATAAGAAAATGATTTCAGGAGAGTATGCTAATATAGGTGCTGTTATTGCAACTCTTGTAGATATAAGTACACTGAAAGCAAAAATTTATGTATCGGAAAGTAAAGTGTTTAAAATAAAACTCGGGCAAACAGTGGAATTTCGTTCGGAAGTCTATCCTCAGGCTGTGTTCCCCGGTAGTGTAACTTATATAAGCCCTCAAGGAGATGAGAACCATAACTACCTGATAGAAGTTTCTGTTCAGAATAGTAAAAATGTACTTCTGAAGGCAGGAATGTATGGCGAAGTAAATTTCAATGCTGTAAATGACTACAAATCTTTACAAATTCCCAAAACAGCCTTAGTAGATGGTGTGAAGAACCCTTACGTATATATTGCACTAAACGGAAAATCAGTAGAAAGAAAAATTGTTCTTGGCCCTGAGAATGGCGAGTATATAGAGGTGGTGGAAGGCTTGAAAGAGGGTGATCTGGTAATCCTTAGCGGTCAAATCAATTTAATGGACGGAAGCAATATTAAAATCATTAGTACTAATCAATAATCTTCAATTATGTCAATTACAGAAATAGCCATTAAGCGTCCGTTGTTAATTACAGTTGTATTTACTATACTCCTGCTTTTCGGTTATATGAGTTATACAACACTCAACTATAACCTCCTCCCAAAATTTGAAACAAATATGATCTCTGTCAGCACTGTCTATACGGGTGCTTCGCCAGAAGAGGTTCAAAACAGTGTAAGTAAGCCCATAGAGGATGCTGTAGCCGCTATTGAAGGCGTTGACCGGATCAGTTCTTCTTCTCAGGAGGGAGTGTCTGTGGTAAATATTGAATTAAAACAGGATGCCAAAGTAAAAGATGCGCAATTGGATGCTGAAAGAAAGATTAATCAGATGAAAGCGACTTTACCTGATGGAGTAGATGATCCGGTTGTTAGTCGATTTAGTTCAGACGATCAGCCTATCATTAAATTAAGTATTACATCATCTATGACTGGTACCAAGCTGTATGATTTTATCCATTTGCAGGTAAAACCTCTTTTAACAAATATACAAGGGGTTGCCCAGATAGATATCATTGGTGGCAACGAACGACAGATTAATATCGCTTTAGATAATGATAAATTACGTTCTTACAAAATATCTTCTTCTCAGATAAACCAGGTGATTGCATTTAGCGGTGTTTCTTATCCTGCTGGTTCTGTTACCAAAAATACTTCCCGTTATTCTATTGATCTAAATGCAAAAGTGAAAACAGTGGAAGAGCTGAGGAATTTAATCATACGTCAAAATTCGGATGGTAGCCGTGTTTTACTTCGTGATGTTGCATCAGTTACAGATTCAGAAGTAGAAAGTACAAAAATGAATCATATTGATGGTAAACAGGCAATAGGGCTGGAAATAAAAAAACAGACTGATGCCAATGCGGTTAACGTTAGTAAGCTGGTGAAAGAAAGACTAGCCGATATAAAGGAAACATTCGCCTTACAAGATTTTAATTACGAGATTGCCTCCGATCAATCTATTTATACGCTTGCTTCAGCAGATGCTGTAGTTGACGATCTCTTTCTTGCTATTCTTATTGTTGCCTGCGTGATGTTGTTTTTTCTGCATAGTTTCCGAAACGCTTCATTTGTACTCGTAGCAATTCCTACTGCTATGATACCCACCTTTATACTCATGTGGGTGTTTGGTTTCTCTCTTAATTTAATGACTTTAATGAGCCTGTCGCTGGTTGTTGGTATTCTTGTGGATGACAGTATTGTTGTGCTCGAAAATATTTATCGACACCTGGAAATGGGTAAGGACAAAGTAACGGCAGCAATAGATGGGAGAAATGAAATTGGGTTCACGGCATTGGCGATTACGTTGGTAGACATTGTTGTTTTTCTACCACTTTCTTTAGCTGGAGGCATAATAGGGAATATTGTAAAAGAATATGCTTTGGTTGTAGTATTTTCTACATTAATGAGTCTATTGGTTGCCTTTACCCTCACTCCATTAATGGCTTCTCGTTGGAGTAAACACATCCCCCTAACAAAAGAAAGTTTATGGGGTCGCATAAATCTTTGGTTTGAATCTATTATAGATAATTTCAGGGTGTTTTATACGAAAATACTCACATGGTCTTTAGTTCACAAACGCTATGTGTTTTTAATAATTATTGCTTTAATGGTTTCCGTTTTTTCTTTAGTTCCAAAAGGTTTTGTTGGAACCGAATTTATTCCTAAATCAGATCGTGGAGAGCTGAATTTACAAATTGACCTCGCGTCAGAAACGACTTTAAAAGTAACCAATCAAAAGGTACTGCAAATTGAGAAATTATTGCTGAAGCACGAAGAAGTGGAAAAAGTTTTCTCGAATGTAGGATCCCAGCAGGGCGTATCTATGGGTGCTTCGGGCTCAAGCAATAACAATCTGGCAGAAATATCCATAATGTTGAAAGACAAGAAACACAGAAAGATGTCAACAGAAGATTTTAGCAAAATGATACGGGAAGAGATTGGAGCTATTCCCGGCATTAAGCCCACTTTTAAACTTGTAGGCATTACCGGAAATGCATCTTTTGATTTACAGATGTCTATAAAAGGCAATGATATGGACTCTATTACAAAAGCAGCGGCAATTGTGAAAAAGATAATGATAGAGACTGCCGGAACAGATTATGTACAATACAGTACAAAAGAAGCGAAAACACAAATTTCTATCGCATTAAATCGTGATAAGATGTCTAAACTTGGTGTTTCTGTAGGAGATGTTGGTACTGCTGTTCAATATGCCTTTAAAGGAAATGATAATACCAAGTTTCGTGATAAGGGCGAAGAATACAATATCAACCTGGAGTTGGATCATTACGACCGTCAGGGTATTGATGATGTGAAAAATCTAAGCTTATACAATAGCCGGGGCGCCAGCATTTTATTAAGCGAAGTAGCAGATATAAAAGAAACAGTAAGTCAATCGGTTTTAGAAAGAAAAGATCGTTTGAATTCGATACAGATTAATGCAGCAGCAGTTGGTCGTCCGACAGGAACTATTATGGATGAAATCCAACAGAAGATTTCGAATAATAAACTACCAGAAGGAGTTCAGGTATCAGTAGAAGGAATGTCCAAGAACCAAAAGGATGCCTTTGGTAGTCTCTTCCTGGCAATCGGCATAGCTGTTTTATTAATGTACCTTGTAATGGTAGGATTATATGAAAGTGTGGTGTATCCTTTTGTAGTTTTGTTTTCACTTCCTGTAGCAATCATTGGGGCTATTCTGGCTCTTGCATTGACTATGAACTCTCTCAATCTCTTTTCTATACTGGGTATAATTATGTTAATGGGATTAGTAGCCAAAAATGCTATTCTAATTGTAGACTTCGCTAACCATGAAAAAGCCAAAGGTGCAAGTGTAACGAATGCCCTTATAGAAGCCGGCAAGGAACGATTACGTCCTATTCTAATGACTACACTAGCAATGATACTTGGAATGCTTCCTATGGCATTAGCTTCAGGTGCTGGCGCTGAAACAAAAAACTCCATGGCTTGGGTAATAATTGGCGGTCTAACGAGCTCAATGATTTTCACATTAGTTTTAGTGCCGTCAGTATATATGGTAATTGAAGGCTGGAGAGTTAGAGTAAACAATTGGTTCAAAAGCAAGGAAGAAGTATTACAACACCATTGAAAGTAATCTTATCGGATTACGCTGATATTTTTAAGGTTTTTAGATTCAGGGAGGTAAATGTAAAACAGAAATCTGCAAATTTTAGAAGTCACAATTTGTGACCTCTTTTTTTATATTTAGTATACCCTATGATAAATAAAAACACAAAAATCGTTGTAGCTGAAGAGCGTATCATAAAGAAGATCGTTCTAATTTGAGGTGAGAAAGTAATATTAGATGTTCATTTAGCAGAACTATATGGAAAAAGAGCATTAAAACAAGCTGCAAAAGGAATGTAAACAGATTTCTTAGTGATTTTATGTATGAACGGGAAGAGGATGGGGTAGAGCAGTTGGTATCACAAAATGTGATACCGCATAAAAAGTATTTTAGAGGTGCTAAACCCTTTGCATTTACTGAAACAGGAGTGGCAATGTTATCTAGTGTTTTAAACAGTGAAAGAGCAGTAGGTATAAATATTGCTATCATGAGAACATTTATAGCGTCACGAAAAATAGCTATTAGTCATCAAGAAATAATGCTAAGGAATGGTCCTGGTAAAAATCGAGTTTCATTATCTTTTGGCACAGTTTTTATTTATGGGTGGTAACAAATTAAACACCATGAAAACAAAAACACTTTTTACAGCAATCAGTCTGTTGTGTGTAACTGCATTATTTGCCCAAACAAAGAAGGTGGGCATTACCAATTTTAGCATTAACGGCTATCAACAAGCCATGAATGTCACCTCAAACAGTGAACCCGATCTGTATTTTATTGGGGATGGCTCTACCGAACTTACCAAAGGAGTGAGCGTATCTGATGAAATTGTAAAATACACAGAATCTTCGCTCAAAACTTTTTTAGGTTATGATATCCTGCCAGCGGATTTAAATCGCCCAGCAACTGTTCCCAACCAGATGAGCGGAAGGCTTTTTGTAATGGAAACCATTACCGATAAGAAAGCATTCAAACAATTAGGGTATGATGAAGTGATCGAAATTCAGTGCAGGATTGGAAGCGCAGGGCAGTCGGGAAAAAACTACAAGCCATTTATCGAACTTTCGATTAAAATAACAGATAAAGACGGTAAAACAGTGTGGAAGAAAAAAGAGAAGTTAAAGCTGGAAGAAAAAATTGCAGCAAGTGCAATTGAAATGCGCAACAATAATACGGGCATTTCATTTTCCAAACAGAGTGAAACCGATCCACAGGGAATCACTGGTGCTCAATTATTGGATTGGTACAAACAAGTGCTGGGGAATGCATTGATGAAAGAAGAGAAATAATAACACCTCACTAAACAAAAAATCCATTGCAAAAAACACAAAATGGATTTTTGTTTAACAAGTGTTTTAGTTTAGTCAATAGTTTCGTTTACATTAATTTGTTGAGCGTAACTGTTGAATACAATGCCGTTTAAGAAAAACAATATGGCAATGAAGTGGTTTTTATTCATAGGAGTGTATTTATAATAACTGAAATATATTCTTTTTTAAAAAGATAACAAATGCAGCTATTTACAAAATTTAAAAAGAAGATGTATAATTGATCTTTAAATTCATTCAATGGAAAACCAAAACAACAATCAAATTAATATTGAACTCAGCGAAGAAATGGCTGAAGGTATTTATAGCAATTTAGCCATCATCACACATTCCAATTCAGAGTTCGTAGTTGATTTTATCCGCATTATGCCGGGTGTACCCAAGGCAAAAGTAAAATCAAGGATCATTCTTACTCCTGAACATGCAAAACGTTTGTTTATGGCAATGGGCGATAATATTACCAAATACGAAGAGCTGAACGGAACCATAACGTTTAATGAATCTCCACCTATTCCGATGAATTTTGGCGGGCCTACAGGGCAAGCTTAGAATGGTTTCTCGTTTGACGTTTGACGTTTGACGTTTGAGGTTTGGTGTTTGAGGTTTGAGGTTTGAGAAAAGGATTATCTAACCTCCTTTTATAATATTGATGATTGTTGGCATTCCAGCGATCATCATCACATAATAAAAGAGTACAAACCCAACAAGGTGAAAATAAATGAGGATGCCAATGCCTATTTCGGCAACCCTGAGTCCGGTTAATTTTTTGATCTTTAATGCTTGAATAACGGTGCTGATATGCCATAAACATTTGGTGGCGCAAAGCAATCCCAACACATAGCCGATAATGGCGCCTGCGTATCCATTGCTGAAATAGGCGTACCATAAGGATACGAAAGCAAAAAACAGGAAATTGAGAAACCAGGTGGCGGCATCATATTTTACCATGGGTACGTGTTCAAATTCGGTGTCGTATGGTACATAAAAGTACCGGATAAAATGAAATACTGAAATAAGCGCCAATACCATGATCACCACATATTTGTATTGCATATGGCTCCAATGCGTCTGCAATATGAGTGTGTGTTTTTCAATTTCCTGTTTGATGGTGTTTTTATAATCGGGTCCATATTCATCGGTAAAATCATGGCGGTTCATAAAACTCTTATCCACCCGTAACTGATATAATTTAGCTTCTGTATTTTCTTTTGAGGTGCGGTACTCAAAAGCCGTGAGAACCGAGAGCGTAAGGATAGCAAGCACCTGGAGTAGGTTTTCGTATTTCATTAATTTTTAGGGTGTGTACAAAATTTTGTGGAATCGAATACGTTCGAATATATATATTTGCCCAAATCTAACCAACCTTGAATAAGTTAATCGCTAAATTCCCCGCCACTTTAGTTCTTGAAGATGGCACTGTTTTTAAAGGTACATCCATTGGTAAAATAGGTACCACTACCGGAGAAATTTGTTTTAATACCGGAATGACCGGTTACCAGGAAGTTTTCACAGATCCTTCATATTTCGGACAAATACTGATTCAAACCAATGTACATATTGGTAACTACGGTATTCACACCGAAGAAATTGAATCGGATACCATCAAAATAGCCGGGTTAATTTGCAAAGAATTTAACGTTCCTTATTCACGCAAACAGGCAGAGAGTACCGTTCAGGATTATTTTGCCCTCAATAATATCATCGGTATTTCGGGTATTGATACCCGCGAACTTGTGTTGCATGTGCGTAACAAGGGAGCGATGAACGCAATCATTTCATCCGAGCAAAAAACAGTTGAGCAATTGCTTGCCGAACTAAAAGCCGTTCCACCAATGGAAGGTTTGGAACTCTCTTCGCAGGTTTCAACCCCAACAACCTATTATATGGGTGATGAGGCAACCGCTACCAAACGTGTTGCGGTGTTAGACTTAGGTGTAAAGAAAAATATCCTGCGCAATCTTGTAAACCGCGATTGTTATTTAGCCGTATTTAACGGGAAAACTTCCTTTGAGGAAATGATGAAGTTTAAGCCGGATGGTTTTATGATCTCCAATGGTCCCGGTGATCCGGCAACTATGGATTATGCTGTAACCACCGTAAAAAATATTTTAGAGAAAGATGTTCCGTTATTCGGGATTTGCCTTGGGCACCAAATGTTGGCCGAAGCAAATGGGTTGAAAACATTTAAAATGCACAATGGTCACCGTGGATTAAATCATCCGGTGAAAAATTTGCTGACCGGTGTTTGTGAGATCACCTCACAAAATCATGGATTCGCTGTAAAAGCAGAGGATATTGAAAACAATCCGAATGTAGAAATTACACATATCAATTTGAACGATAATACGATTGAAGGAATTCGTTTGAAAAATAAGAAGGCATTTTCGGTACAATACCATCCCGAAGCAGCCCCTGGGCCGCATGATGCCAATTATTTGTTTGACGATTTTATAAAGTTAATGAGTAATTAAGTTATTCGTTATTTGGTTACTTCGTTATTAATTATTTAATTGATAGTTTATCGTACGAGATAGCTCCTTAATAGCAAATAACTAGAATATGTATTCATTTGAAGAGTTAGAAGTTTGGAAGGCCTGTAGAGAGTTTA
The DNA here is from genome assembly GCA_943369665.1 of Chitinophaga pinensis. GTDB lineage: Bacteria > Bacteroidota > Bacteroidia > UKL13-3 > UKL13-3 > UKL13-3. The sequence continues at coordinate 65,772 of CALRNX020000013.1, read as the reverse complement.
AAGTCAAAAGTAAGAAGATAGCAGACAGCTTTCCTAAAAGCGAGGAGTATAGATTAAAAGATCAAATTTATAGAGCAGTTAGGTCAATCACAGCTAATATTGCGGAAGGGTTTGGACGTTTTCACTATTAAGAAAATATTCAATTCTGTCGACAATCAAGAGGATCATTAACTGAAACGCTTGATCATTTTATTGAGGCTTTTGATAGTGGATATATTGGTAATGAAGAATTACTAGAAGTAAGAAAAGATTATGATAAATGTTTACATTTATTAAACGGCTATATAGCATATTTAAAAAGAGCAAAACAAGTAAGTTAATCGTTATTGAATAGCTAACAACCCAATAACAAAATAACCCAATAACAAAATAACAATGACACAAATAATTAACATTCATGCGCGTCAGATCTTAGATTCACGCGGAAACCCAACAGTTGAAGTTGATGTAATAACCGAAACCGGTACATTAGGAAGAGCTGCTGTTCCTTCGGGAGCGTCAACAGGAGCTCACGAAGCGGTTGAACTGCGCGATGGCGATAAAAAAGTATACTTGGGTAAAGGTGTATTAAAAGCTGTTGAAAATGTAAACGATACCATTGCCGATAAATTGATTGGTATGGATGTGTTTGAGCAAAACGAAATTGATCGTTTGATGCTTAAGTTGGATGGAACAGATAATAAGGCAAAACTTGGAGCCAATGCGATTCTTGCTGTTTCAATGGCTGTGGCCAAAGCGGCTGCCGAAGAAAGCGGAATGCCATTGTATCGTTATGTTGGTGGTGTAAATGCAAACACATTACCCATCCCGATGATGAATATTTTAAACGGGGGTGCACATGCTGATAATGCGATCGATTTTCAGGAGTTTATGATCATGCCTGTAAATGCGCATAGTTTCAGCGAAGCATTACACATGGGAACAACTGTTTTTCATACGTTAAAAGGTGTATTGAAAAAGAAAGGTTATTCAACCAATGTGGGTGATGAAGGAGGGTTTGCACCAAATATCCAATCGAATGAAGAAGCGATTGAGATCGTTTTAAAATCAATTGAAGAGGCAGGATATAAACCAGGCAAGGATATTTACATTGCCATGGATGCAGCTTGTACCGAGCTTTGGGATGAGAAAAAACAATTGTATGTTTTCCATAAATCGGATAAAAAAGAATTGACCTCATCGGAAATGGTGAGCTACTGGAAAACCTGGACAGAAAAATATCCTATTCTTTCTATTGAAGATGGATTGGCTGAAGATGATTGGAAAGGTTGGGCTGAATTGACCAAATCAATTGGTGATAAGGTACAATTGGTAGGCGATGATTTGTTTGTTACAAACAGTAAACGGTTGCAAAAAGGTATTGATAAAGGAGTTGCCAACTCTATTTTGGTGAAAGTGAACCAAATTGGTTCGTTAACCGAAACCATTGATGCGGTGAACCTTGCAACGCGCAACGCATATACCAATATTATGAGCCACAGAAGTGGTGAAACGGAAGATGTAACCATTGCCGATCTTGCAGTAGCCTTAAACAGCGGACAAATCAAAACAGGTTCGGCTTCGCGTACCGATAGGATCGCTAAGTACAACCAGTTGTTGAGAATAGAAGAGGAGTTAGGTAAAAACGCTTATTATCCCGGAAAAGACTTTAAGTTTATCAAATAAGCTTTCCGATCATACGATAATGATCGCCATGCAAGCAATTGTATGGCGATTTTTTTTTGCGAGAAAACTGTCAACCTTTTTGAACGCCCGATGTGTTTAGTTTAAAACTGGAGATGAGGTTGGGCGATTTTAAATTATATTTGACTCATGCAATTTCCCTGGAAAAAGATCATCACCAATAAATACCTCATCACCTCGGTGGTGTTTATTGTGTTTATGGTTTTTGCCGATAAAAATAATATGATCGATCAGTACAAATTGCAGCAACAATATACCAAGGTGAAACGTGAGCACCGCTATTACCAGGAGCAAATCATAAATGCCCGCAAGCAACAGGAAGAATTGTTTAGCAACGACAAAAACCTGGAAAAGTTTGCCCGTGAAAAATACCTCATGAAAAAAGACAACGAGGACGTTTTTGTGATCGTTAAAAAATCAACAGAAAATGCTGTTGAGGAAACGGAAGAATAGTTACCTGTCTTCCTTTTTTTTGTTCAAAGTTTCGTGAAAATTTCCCGCAGATACCCTGCTGAAAAAATTACTTCTTCTTGCTGTAATCCCCGTTTTTCCAAGCGCTAAAGAACTGGCTCCAGGCTATAGGGTCAAATAAACGTTGGGGTGGTAATTGTCCCTGGTAGTAATATTGGTATGCCTGTGCTTGTTGGTAGTAGAGTTGGTTTTCATTCGCATCCATTCCCATTCCGGCACTAACACCTTGTAATGTTTTGGCTCGTAAATTTCCGCTGGCTCTGGTGAAGTATTCGTCCGGAATATTCGCTTTTACAAAATAATAATTAAACTCCTCAGCAGTAGGGCCCGGCCTGATCACTGTTTCAGGTAGGTAAATCGTGTCTTCCTGCATGGGTTGGATCATCGAAAATTTTGAGGAAGTGATGTTTTTGGGAATAACATACTCAACGGTTTTCATACCAATAGAAGAAAAAACAATGGTGTCGGATTTGCGCGCAACCACCGAAAAAAATCCGGAAGCATCTGTATAACTTCCGCGTTTGGTTCCTTTTAACCGAATGGAAACCAAGGGCAGTAAACGTGTACTATCAGCCGATACCACGACTCCTGCAAATTGAACCAGGTCGTCATCTTGTTGCGCAAACGATTGTTGTGCAAAGCCACTGATTAACAGTAATAGGATATAAATATGTTTTTTCACAATAAGTTCATTAATAAAGAAGTCCAACAAAAATACACAATATAACGATCACCGGGTTAGGAATTTTGGTGGTGAGCAAGATCAGTAAAGTGCTTAATAATACCATCATGTTCATTTCATTTACCTCCAATGGTTGAAACAACAAATAGGCCGATGCAAATACCAATCCCGCTGAAGTTGCATTGATCCCTTCAATCGCATTTTTAACGGGCGAAAAGTACTTTATCTGGTTCCACATCGGGTAAATAAAGAAGATCAATAAAATACCCGGCAAAAAGATACCGATGGTTCCAATCGTACTTCCCAAAATCATTCCCATTACGCCCCAGTCCTTTAACGCCATGGCACCGGTAAATGTTGCGAAGCTGAATACAGGGCCAGGTACCGCCTGTAAAATCCCGACACCCGCCAAAAATTCGTTGGAAGTTAAATAATGTTTGAACTCAACAAACTGATTAAACATCATGGGAATAAGCACATGGCCTCCTCCAAACACAATGCTTCCGTAGCGGTAGGTGTTTTCAAACAACAGGATAGGAGTACTTTTGGTTAATGCTCCAAGGATGGCCGCCAATAAAAAGATGCCCAGAAAAAAAGCAAAATTGCGCCACTGAATATTTTTGATGGGCTTTACATCATAATAATTGGAACGGTTCAAAAAATTGGAAACAACGCCTCCAATAATAAGCAATACCGGGAAAATATGCGGAGTGTTTGAAAGGATTGCCGCTGCTGCTGCCATGATCATCAAAACCCAATGATAAGGTTGGGTGACAAATAGGTTCTTAATTTTATAGGCTGCATACATAATAAAGCCAACAGCCATAGGTTGAATGTATTTAAGGAAGGTAAGCTTCGGGTTGTCGAGATTAAAGGTGTAAAACAAAATGGCCACAGCACCCATGATCATTGTGGCAGGCAATACCCAAACACCCAAGGTTAAAAAGGCCAGTCCCGGACCTCCCATTTTATAGCCAATTGCTGTAATGGTTTGGGTGGAAGTTGGCCCGGGCAACATATTACACAATGAGTTTAACTCTTTAAGTTCGGCTTCGGTAAGATAGTTGCGTTTTTCAACCATCTTGCGGTGTATCATGGTGAAATGAACTTGCGGACCACCAAATGCGCTCAAGGCAAGCGCCAGCACATCCAGTAAAAATACCAAATGCCTTCTTCTGCGTATTTGATGTGAGCTAAGGTTTGACAAATCGAGACCAAATATAGGGCTTTGTGTTTATCCGGCAAAGTGACTTTCATGCAATATAAAATAGAGTTTTTTTATGCTGGTTTCCTATTAGTAAACAGAGTTCATAAAAGAAAAATCCGGTTGAGTATTGCTTTAGATGATGCGTTACATGAAGTTTTGAAAATATTTCTTACCTTCTCATGCACAATATCAGGCATGGCAATAAGCACAGGAGTTTTTATATGAACATACAAGAACAGATCAACGACTATATTAACAGTCAACCTGAATCGAAACGCATTGACATGCAAGCCTTGCATAAGCTTGTACTTAAAGTGTCACCCAAAGCTCAATTGTGGTTCCTGGATGGCAAAGACGATAAAGGCAAAATTGTTTCCAATCCGAATATGGGTTATGGATCTTATACCATCAACTACGCAAATGGAACCACCAGGGAGTTTTACCAGGTAGGTTTGAGTGCCAATACCTCCGGGATCTCCGTTTATATTATGGGTATCGATGATAAGACCTATTTAGCCCAAACGTTTGGAAAAACGCTAGGTAAGGCAAGTGTTACAGGTTATTGCATTAAATTCAAATCACTGAAAGATATCAATATGGATGTGCTGGAAGAGGCCATTCAGTATGGGTTTGAGGTGAGGCATTGAGTATGCGTTTGCTATCATCGAATGCATAAAAAAAGCCGAAGACGAAGTCTTCAGCTTTTGGGGTGGAATACCGGGCTCGAACCGGCGACCTCCTGAACCACAATCAGGCGCTCTAACCAACTGAGCTAAAACCACCATTTGTTTGGTGCTCTAACCTCCCGAATACTCGGGATGAGCTAAAACCACCATTTGTTTTGGCACTCTAACCTCCCGAATACTCGGGATGAGCTAAAACCACCATTTGTTTTGGCGCTCCAACCTCCCGAATACTCGGGATGAGCTAAAACCACCATGTCTCTTGACGGGTTTATTCGTTTTTGAGGAGTGCAAATGTAAACGTTTTCTCAAAATAGTCAATACCAAACTTATTTAGTTTGATATAATTCTTCTACTCTATTCCAGTTCAGCACGTTCCAAAATGCCTGAAGGTAGTCGGCACGTTTGTTCTGGTACTTTAAATAGTAGGCATGTTCCCATACATCAATGCCCAAAACAGGCGAACCTTTTGTTGCCACAATATCCATCAATGGATTGTCCTGGTTAGCAGTTGAGGTAATGGATAATTTACCGTTCGCATCCTTAATAACCCATGCCCATCCCGATCCGAACACCCCTGAGGCAGCTTTTTCAAAGTCTTTTTTGAAGTTTTCCATGGAGCCAAAGTTCTCGGCAATAATGCGTTGCATGTTGGCTGATGGCCGGGTGTCTTTTTTGAGCAACAGCCAAAAGAAACTATGGTTCCAATGTCCGCCACCATGGTTGCGCACAGCTGTCTGCGAGGCTTGTGGAAGGGAGTTGATATTTTTGATAAGGTCCTCGATGGATTTGTGGTGCAATGCATTGTCTTTTGCCACAGCCTCATTCAGTTTGGTGATATAGGCCTGATGGTGTTTGTCGTGGTGGATCTGCATGGTTTGTGCATCAATATAGGGCTCGAGTGCATCAAAGCTGTAGCCCAATGGTGGTAATTCAAACACTGTGGCATGGGGGAACAAACTCACCAGTTCGTTAACTGCACCCGAAACAAAGTGTGTGCCGGCAATGGCTCCTGCCGATAGGATAGCACCCGATTTTATAAAATTTCTACGTGTGTGTTGCATAATGAATGTTTTATTCGAATGTACTGAATCTGTATGGTAAATCGTTATGGATGCTTTGAGTATTTTCGGTGAAACACAATCAACATATTTAACCACTCAACACAATTAACACACTTATGGAACAAATAAGTTTTGATAATTATGAAACTATATGGTTATTTGAATTGACTAATAAGAAGTATTGAAAGCACCATTTAGCCAAGGATTAACCAAGTTCAACAGCCTGCAAACGTTTCAGTTTTTGCGGTTTGGTACTTTTTTCCTCATTTCCATATTGCTTGCAAAAATATCGGTGCTATACCAACATGAATATGGCTTGCATCTGATCAGTCAATACGAAAATCTTATGTTGGTTACCTCGAGCCTTACCTTTTTTTGGGTGTCGGCTGTATGTAATACGCTTATTCCTTATTACAATAATTCGGATGAGGCCACCCGCAAAAAAGTGTTGTTTAATACCTTTATTATCCTGCTGGTGCTTTCCATCGTGGCAGGTATTGCGGTAATGATCATCGGGAAGTTAAAGGCGAAAGATATCGACCTCTACAATATGTTTGGGCTGGTGGTATTGCTTAATACCCCTACTTATATTGTCGATTATGTTTTCTATTTGAACGGTAAATACAAATCCCTGATCCGCTGGGGTATTATTACGTTTACAGCACAAATTCTGATGTTGTGTTTGCCTTTGTATTTCAAACAATCGCTCACATTGGCCATTAACTTATTGTTGGTATTATCACTTATCAAATTTAACTATACCATTATCCTGATGATGAAGTTTGCTTCCATCAGTGTGAATACCAAGTTGATCAAAGACTTTCTCACCAAATCCATGCCACTGATGTTTTCCATTTTGTTGGCAGGTGGAATGGAATATATTAACAGTTATATCATCGAGTATAAGTTTTCGGAGGAAGAATTTGCCATGTTCAGGTATGGGGCACGTGAACTGCCTATCTTTTTGATCCTGGCCAACTCAATGAGCAATGTATACAGTGGCGAATTGGCAAAGCTTAATCAAGATGGTAAATTAGAAGAAGGACTTGCGAAATTTAAACGGTCGAGCACCAAGCTCATGCGTTGGCTTTTCCCGGCAACGATGGTAATGATGTTTGTGAGCCCATACATGTTCAAGTATTTTTACAATGACCAGTTACTGGATGGGTATAAAATTTTTAATATTTACCTCTTGCTGATCGTTAGCCGGATGATCTTTCCGCAAACCGTTATTATGGGTATGATGAAAAGTAGGGTGTTTTATGTGATATCATCCAATTACCTTATTATTAACTGCTTGTTGTCGTTTTGGTTCATCTATTTATTTGGCATCACCGGTATTGCTTATGCTACTGCCATATCTTTTTTAATTGAGAAAATAATGTTGGCTACCTACTGTAAAATGGAAGGGATAGCTTTTAAACAATACACCAATGTTAAGGAATACCTTATCTATGCTTTGCTGACCATCGCAGTGTATTATCTTTCGTTGCAGGTGCAACTCCCGTTGCTCTAAATGAGTCTTCCTCATTAACCCATCAAATCAATATGAAAATAACACACACATTACAAATTGCTACTGCAGTTTGTTTGTTAGCATTTGTTGCTTGTCAAAAAGAAGACTCAAAAGATGATAACACCACAACCACTTCCACCACGTCAACTACAGGCACTACAAATGCTCCTTTAACAGCCAAAGATCTTGCAAGACAAGATTTTAATACCATGTATGTAGGATCAGCCGTCCCTGCATTTACTTGGAATGGCAATACGGGAAGCTGTGCAGCAGGAACATTGTCGCAAGATGTTTTAGACAAGGCATTATTGCGTTTAAAATATTTCAGAAAGGCGGCAGGATTGCCCAATGACGGAATTGTAATGAACCCAACATTAAATGCAAAATGCCAACAGGCAGCATTAATGTTTAAGGCAAATAATTCAATAAGTCATTTCCCTCCCAATACATGGTCGTGTTATACAGCAGACGGGGCCGAGGCAGCCGGAAACGGTAATATCGCCTTTGGGGTAAGTGATGTAGAAAATATCAATTTGTGGATCGAAGATGAAGGGGACAATAATACAGAAGTTGGTCACAGGCGTTGGATGTTATACTCAAGGGCATCGGATTTTGGATTCGGATGCACCAATTCAACCGGAACACTGTGGGTGATTAACGATAATGTTGCCGACCTGCCGCTTCCCGCCACAACTCCTGAGTATGTTGCATGGCCACCTAAAGGATTCGTTCCCCGTGATGTGGTTTATCCCCGTTGGTCATTATCTGTTCCGGCACCATCACATCCTTACCAGGTTAATTTCACACAAGCTGCAGTTGTTGTTAAAAATGCAGCAGGAGCGGAGCTGCCTGTGTTGATTGAATACGCAACCCCGATTTCAAATTCATATGCAGGTGATAATACCATTACATTCAAACCTGATGGCATTGTATTAAATTCAGATGCAGATCAGCAATATTCAGTGAAGGTTTCAAATGTAATGGTGAATGGCGTTGCCAAAACCTACGAATATGATGTTACGATCTTTAAACCATAAAAGGGATTAATTGGTTAAAAACGAGGGTTCACCGACTCTCGTTTTTTTTTGACCTAAAATTTTGAGGAGCCGATTGTTTAAGAATTTATAAATAGCAACTTCGCAGCACGATGTTAAAATACAATTTAAAAACAGCAGAAGGACGGTTTTTTGCCGTGGCCTTTTTGGAAGGAGTGTCATATCTGATCTTACTTTTTATTGCAATGCCTTTAAAATACCTGGCAGGTCAACCCGAAATGGTAAAGCGGGTAGGAATGGCCCACGGATTATTGTTCGTGTTGTTTGTGCTCACGTTGGTGCAAGTAGCTACCGAAAATGACTGGAAATGGAAGAAGGCCTTAGTCGGATTTGGGTATTCATTGTTACCCTTCGGAACATTTTGGTTTGAAGCCAAGCACCGGAAAGAGCAGGCATAAAAAAAATCCCGTCAAAGATTGTATCAGTGACGGGATTTTTTGTTTAACAGGGATGATCAATTACTGAAGTGTAATGCCATCAGCAAGAATCGTCATTTGGACCTTGCCTTCTTCCGATGTATCTCTCGATGCAACGCCATTTACAATGGCTGTTTTGCCTTCAATATTATGAGGCAATACAAATGCTTTGTCCTTTACTTCCACAAATACATTTTCACCATTGTCATTTTTAAGGGTAAGCCAGCAGCCTTCACCTTTGCAATATTCAGCAACCGTTCCTGTTGCCTTAAGTGCAATATTATTTTGCATGTTAAGGATTTCGGTTAAGTCGGCAACCGTCATCGGGTTGGATGTGTCAAAAGCGGTTCCGTATGTTCCTGTTGGTTCTAGTTTGGTTCTGGGGTCGGTATTACAACCAATGATCCCTGTAACTAAGGCAAGTATTAATATTAGTTTTTTCATATCTGTGATTAAAAAAAAGAACCACAATATTACGTTGTGGTTCTTGTGTTGTTTATTTTACAATCGTCATTTCGTTGATCAGGTTGCTTGCTTGTCCGTATTTATCAACTAAAAATAATACATAGCGGATATCAACATTGATGGTACGTTTGTTTTTAGGATCAAAGTGAATGTTTCCACTCATTGCTTCCCAGTTACCGTCAAATGCCAATCCAATGATACGGCCTTCGCCATCAATTACAGGGCTTCCACTGTTTCCACCTGTAATATCATTATCACTCAAAAACGCTACCGGTAATTTTCCATCTTTCATGGCGTATTGTCCATAGTCTTTGTTTTTGTGTAATTCTTTTAAGCGATTCGGAATGCTGAATTCAGGATTGGTGGCACCATACATTTCATTTTTTGCAATCACTTCATCAAGGTTGGTGATCAGTGGGTATTTCATATAGCTTTTCACACTACCGTATGTCAGGCGTAATGAAGAGTTCGCATCAGGATAAAATTCTTTTTTAGGATTCATTTCCATCAATCCTTTGATATACCTGCGTCCAAGTGCAATACTGTTTTCGTTAAACTCATCCACTTTGGGTTTAAAGTTTTTGTTGTAGTGCGAGCGGAACGCATCCAAATGTTTGTAGGCAATATCATTTTTTAACATTGCCGTACGCGGAGCTTTTAAAAATCCTTTGGCCATATCGGCATTGGCAAAAATACTGTTATCAAATACATAGTTGGTGTATGCTTTAATGGCTTCGCGTGGAGTTGCTGCGTATGTTAAGATCACATCTTTAAAGTAAGGAACTTGTTGGTCGGCCGGAATATTGTTGTAGTACAATACAAGCAAACTGTCGAAAATGCGTTTGTCGGCAATAACAATAGCAGGGTCGTATGGAAGATCATTTGTTGCATCCAACAACTGGGCTTTTAATGATTCGGTTTTGGCTGAGTCGCCTTTAGTCATTGTTTCTTCAAGGTTTGAAGCATACATGGTGTATTTCATGATGGTTGGGGCATAAATGCCTTCACGCAGGTATGTCGATTGTAAACTGTATGGTTTATATGCCGCAAAAGTTTTGGTTACATCCGCCAAAAGCGTATTGTAATCATTGTTTTTGGCAGCCCATTTTTCAAAAGTTTTTTCTTCTTTTTGTTTTTGTTCAAATACTTTATTGTTTTTCAATTGTTCTGCTTCGCCTCTGAAAAATTTCCAGTAGTTGGCCACACTTGCATAATCACCGCTTAATTTCAAACGGATATCTACATCCTTGTTCATTTGCTCTTTCCATGCATTCAGGCGCACATCACGCAACGCCACAATTGCCGGGTCAACCATATCGGTTGCAATTTGAACTCCCTGGCTAAACTCATAACGATTGGTACGACCCGGGAATCCCATAATCATTGCATAGTCGCCATTGTTTACCCCTTTAAGGTTAATCGGTAAATGGTGTTTTGCTTTTAACGGAACATTGTCTGCCGAGTATTTTGCAGGCTTACCATCTTTACCCATGTACACACGGAACATGCTGAAATCACCTGTATGACGTGGCCACATCCAGTTGTCTGTTTCACCACCAAATTTACCAATATTTTGAGGAGGCGTTCCTACCAAACGCACATCGGTGAAACGTTCAAATAAAAATACGTAATACGCATTCCCTTTATACATTTCGCGGCATTGTGCTTCGTAGTGTGTGCCTTTGGTTACACGTTCGGTTACACCTTTAAACAGGGTTGGCAATTTTGCCGCACGTTCTTTTTCGGTTAAGCCTTTCAAAGCTTCCTGGATTTCGGTTGTGATATCATCCACTCTTACCACGAAGGCAACCGTTAATCCTGCAACAGGACGTTCTTCGGCATAACTTTTTGCCCAAAAACCGTTATCCAAAATATTATCAGCAGGTGTACTTAAATTAGAAATATAATCGTATCCGCAATGGTGATTGGTTAAAACCAAACCTGTAGCTGAAATCACCTCACCTGTACAACCTCCGCCAAACCAAACAATCGCGTCTTTTAAACTCGATTTGTTCATATCGTACAATTGAGCCGGAGTTAGTTTTAAGCCCTTTTTGTTCATGGCTTCGGTGGTTTGACTTTTAAGGAGCCATGGTAACCACATTCCCTCGTCAGCTTTTACTTGTAAGGTGCTGATTAACATGACAGCCACCATCATTTTAAATAATATTTTCATATACTGTTCTAAAAAAAATTGAGCAGCGAATGTATTAAAAATTGCGGAATGCTGGCAAGTTTGTGATAAACGGCTTGAATACTAGGAGTTAGGGGTCAGGGGATAGGGATTAGGGGTTAGGGGTTAGGGGTCAGGGGATAGGGGTGTTTATCTGTCTGCTACGACTATCTTTTTGATGATTCGATAATGGTTGGTGAATTCAATAATCATCCAATAATCTCCATTGGGAAGAAAATCGGTTCCAATTTCGTTCAAATCGGTTGGTTTCGATTTGCTTATTTGTTTTCCCGAAATGTCATAAAATTCTATATGTTGAATTGAATAACGCGTTTCATTTTGAATGAATAGTTTTTTTTGTACAGGGTTGGGATAAAGCGAAATTTGATTTTGTAGTTCAGATACCTCTTTTATATCTACAATATCACATTCAGCTGAATCTATTAGTAAAAAGCTGAATCCATTTGGCTCCCGGTAACAATAAAAAGAGGTGGTGGATGCTTCAATATTAAATGGAAATATATCGTTCCGAAATATTGTATTGTGCTCGGAAGTCAAATTTTTCCCGATAAACAATCTTTCATAGACAATTGTCTTCTCTACATAATTGGGTGCGATGGTGCTGATATTGCTGATATTGTATATCTTTAAACTATCCTGCTTTATATCCTTCTCGTAATATATCGAATCAATTCTGATAGATAGTGGGTATATACTATCGATATTATTGGGATCTGGTCTTTCTATAATAATTGTGTCGCCCATATTGGCATTAAAATCGAACAACAAATGATGTCCGTCTCTTGCAAAATAATATACTTTACCGTTCTCAATTGTTTTGTATGATTCCTCTAAAAAATCAAACGAACTAAACAATTTAGAATACACTTTACCCTGTATAAGGGTGTCCTTCTGAATAGTTATTTTGATATTTCTTGCTTCGCGCACATTGACAGGAGTCCATAAAACATAGTTCCAAGTTGTACCAACAGGTGCAAGTTGCGCCATCAGGATCTTACTGCTGTAAAAGAAGCATATTGCTAAGCATATTTTTAAATTCATTGGAGTAGGATTAATGAAAAGCAAGTTAAATAAAAAAAAGTGGAGTTTGTATGATGATTTTGTATGACTATTTTCGCCATTCACTATTCTTACACTCATGAAAAAACTCTCAGCATTCATTTTCATTTTTGCATCATTTGTTATCCTCTCTTCTCATACCAACAAAAAAATGGAAGAAGGCATGTTCCCGCTATCGGAAATGCAACATCTTAATTTGAAAAAGATCGGGTTAAAGATGTCGCCTCAGGATTTGTATAATCCCAAAGGGGTGAGTTTGATTGATGCTATTGTGCGTGTGGGTGGTTGTACAGGTTCGTTTGTTTCCAATGATGGGTTAATTGTCACCAATCATCACTGCGCATTTAGTTTTGTTACCAATATCAGCACACCTGAAAAAAACTACATGAAGGAAGGGTTCTTGGCTAAGAACAAATCGGAAGAACGATTGGCGCAAGGATTGGTCTGTAAAATTACAGCGAGTTATGAAGATGTTTCGGTTAAGGTACTTGCAGGTACCGATAATATTGAAGACGCCAATTTGCGTTTGCAAAAAATTGCTGCGAATATCAAAATGATTACAGCCGAGGAAAACAATCTTCACAAGGATCTGCAATGTGAAATTTCGGAAATGTTTACCGGACGTACCTATGTATTGTTTCGTTATAAATTGTTAAAAGATGTTCGATTGGTATACGTTCCGGCCCGCAGTGTGGGTGAGTACGGAGGTGAATTGGATAATTGGGTATGGCCTCGTCACTCGGGCGATTTTGCTTTTTTACGTGCATATGTTGCTCCCGATGGAAGTGCTGCTGAGTACAGTGAAAAAAATATACCCTACAAGCCTGCGAAATTTTTGAAAGTGAATCCCAAAGGTGTTAAAGAAAATGATTTTGTATTTGTATTGGGATATCCGGGGCGCACATACCGCCATCAACCGGCAAAGTTCTTTCAATACCACGAGGAGTTTTATTTGAAATACATCAGCGACCTGTATGATTGGCAAATTAAAAAAATGGAAGACCTGAGCGAAGGAAATACGGCTGCCGAGATCAAATATGCAGGCAAGATCAAAAGCTTAGCCAATACAACTAAAAATTTCAAAGGAAAATTACAGGGTTTTAAACGGGCTGGATTAACACAACAAAAGAAAGCTGACGAATTGGAGTTGGAAAAATTTATTGCAGCCGATCCTCAATTACGTGCTAAGTACAGCGATGTGATCCCTAAGATAAATAGCATTTACAGTGAAATTATTGCCAATGCGCCCCGCAATATGTGGTATGACTTTGTGTACAGCACTTCACCAGCATTGCAATTTGCAGCCGCAATGGATAATTATGGCGATGCATACAAAAATTTGAAAACAGATGCCGATCGCGAAGAATTTATAACAAAGCAAAAACCGCGATTGGAACAAATGCTCAATAAATATTTGGGTAGCTACGACAGACCTTTTGAAGAAGCAGCAATGGAGCATATGTTTAAACAGGCTCGTGCATTGGATGCCGGCAATCGAATTAAAACAGTAGACGAACTGGTAAAAACAGATGAAGCCGTTCCCGCTTTTGTGACCGATTTATACAATAAAACGGCTTTTAATAATCCTACAGCAGTTAAAGAATTATTTGAGAAAGACATTACGAAGTTGTTGTTGATGGAAGACGAGATGATAACACTTGCATCGAAGCTGAATGCAGAAATGAACCCGGAAGATGAAAAGGATCGTAAGCGGGAGAGTGAATTGAATTTATTGATGGCAAAATATGTAGATGCGAAATCAATCTGGAAACAAAAGCAGTTTATTCCCGATGCAAACGGTACACTTCGTTTTACTTATGGATTTGTAAAGGGGTATAGTCCGAATGATGCTGAATACCAAAAGCCATTTACAACCTTAAATGGTGTATTGGAAAAGGAAAGTCCTGAATATGAATTATTGGATGCCATTAAAGATTTGGCCAAAGCCAAAGATTACGGAAATTTTATGCATCCCGATTTGAATGACCTTCCGGTGAATATTTTATACAATTTGGATACAACCGGAGGAAATAGCGGAAGTCCGGTAATGAACAGCAAAGGCGAATTAATCGGTGTGAATTTCGATAGGGCGTATACGGCAACGATTAATGATTATGCCTGGAATGAAACCTATAGCCGAAGTGTTGCTGTGGATATCAGGTATGTGCTCTGGATCCTGCAAAAAGTAGCGAAAGCTGATTATTTGCTGGAAGAAATGGCTGTAAAATAAGCAGCGTCTTAAATTATGTATAGCCGCAGATTGCGCAGATTACATTGATTATTTGAATATCATTAGACGGTCTTTTAAACGTAATCTGTGTAATCTGGGGCTTTTTAGGCTAAGCTGATATTTACCGAATAAGCCACCATGGCTGTAAAATAAAACAGCGTCTTAAATTATGTATAGCCGCAGATTGTGCTGATTACATTGATGATTTGAATATCATTAGACGGTCTTTTAAACGTAATCTGTGTAATCTGCGGCTTTTTAGGCTAAGCTGTTATTTACCGAATAAGCCACCGAGGCCGGGCATCATGCTGCCCATTAAACTTTTCATTTCTGCAGCCGATACCATTTCTGCCTGTTGCATCGCCCGATCAATGGCCACTACCAGCAGGTCCTCCAGTTCTTCTTTGCGTTCAGGTTGCATCAATGAATTGTCGATGCTGATATTTCTGATCGCCTTATTTCCGGTAGCTGTTACTTTAATATTGCCACCATCGGCTTCACCTTCTACCGTTATCGTATCCAATCTTTTTTTGATCTCTTCAGCCTTTTGTTGTGCTTCTGCTAATTTTCCAAACATAGTTATGGGGATTAAATGTGATGTTCTCTTTTACAATCTAAGCTTCGCCTTCACGTTTACGTTCTCCAATTTGTTGTCTCCACATGGCGTAATACAATCCTTTTTCTTCCAATAGCTCAAAGTGTTTACCCATTTCGGTGATCACACCTTTTTCCAATACAAAAATGCGGTCGGCATGCATAATCGTACTTAAACGATGAGCGATCAATACCGTGATATTATCTTTTTGGTGTGAGATTGTTTTGATCGTGTTTGATATTTCTTCCTCTGTTAATGAGTCGAGAGCAGATGTTGCTTCATCAAATACCATTAGGCGCGGTTTGCGCAATAAGGCGCGGGCAATGGAAAGGCGTTGTTTTTCACCACCACTCAGTTTCATTCCACCTTCACCGATGACGGTGTCCACACCATTTTCGCTTCGTTGCAATAGGTTGGTACAAGCAGCCTGGAGCAAAGCTGTATTGATCTCATCATTGGTGGCAGTCGGTTTTACAAATAATAGATTTTCTTTGATGGTTCCTGCAAATAGTTGTGTATCCTGCGTTACAAAGCCCAATTGATGTTGCAATTCATCTTTATCAATCTCTGAAGAATCAATTCCGTTATAAAAAATTTGCCCGTTTTTGGGTGTGTACAATCCTACCAATAATTTTACCAAGGTACTTTTGCCCGATCCGCTTGGTCCCACAAAAGCAATTGTTTCGCCTTTATTGGCCTCAAAACTAATATTGCTCAACGCATCGTAACCGGCAGATTTGTGTTTGAATGTTACGTTTTGAAAAGCGAGTTTTTCAATTGAATTGATACGTTGAGGATGCTCAGGCCTTTTCTCGATCGGAGTATTGATAATGCGTTCAAAGTTTTCCAATGAAGCCTCAGCTTCCCGGTAGCTGATGATAACATTTCCCACTTCCTGTAAAGGACCGAAAATAAAGAATGAATAAAACTGAAGCGTGATGATCTCACCAACAGAAAGTGTTCCTTTAAACACCAAGAAAAATAACAGGAATAAAATACTTTGGCGCAATAGGTTTACCATTGTTCCCTGCACAAAAGAAATACTTCGGATGCTTTTTACTTTTTTGAGTTCAAGCTGAAGGATCTTTTTGGTAGCAAGATTTAACCGGTGTGTTTCCTGGTTGGTAAGCCCCAAACTTTTTACCAGTTCAATATTGCGTAAACTTTCTGTGGTACTTCCTGCCAGCATCCGCGTTTCTTTCACGATATTGGTCTGAACAACTTTAATCCTTCTTGAAAGATAGTTGATAGCAACAGCCATACCGATCGCAGCAACAACATAAACAGCTATCAGTCCGCTGTATACATTTATGGTATAAACGATCACAAAAACAAGCCCTACCAATGAAGTGAACAGGATATTGATAAAGTTAGATATAAATTTTTCGGTATCGGTTCTAACCTTTTGAAGAATGTTTAATGTTTCACCACTACGTTGATCTTCAAATTCGCTGAAAGGAACCTTTAGTGTATGTTTAAGTCCGTCAGTATAAATATCTGCTCCCAGTTTTTGGATAATAAGATTCATAAAGTAATCCTGGAATGCCTTAGCAATCCTGCTCACCATGGCTACTCCAATAGAAGCACCAATGAGTGTAATCACTCCTTTTACATATTCAGGTTGGGTATAACTTCCCGGATGTGATGCAAAACGATCGAATATTTTTCCGAAAATAAGTGGATCGAGCAAGGAAAAAGTTTGGTTGATACTTGCCAGTACAAGTGAGAAAAGAACAAGGTATTTGTATCTTTTAAGATAAGAGAGTAAAATTTTCATGCAAAGAGAATAAGATGCGATATTATAACTTAAATGGGAATTTTCTGCAAGCATTGCCCGGGAGGTTGGTAATGGCTCGTCATGGTTAATAACATCACAATAATCAAATTGTTTTATTCGGGATGGGACACTGGAATATCGGCATTAATGGTATTACATTCGCACCATGTTACAGGCCCAGGATTATATGAACCGCTGTATTGAATTGGCCCGGCTCGGGCAAGGTTCGGTATCTCCCAATCCTATGGTGGGCTGTGTGATTGTGCACAATGAGAAGATCATTGGAGAGGGCTGGCACCAACAATTTGGAGGGGCGCATGCTGAAGTGAATGCCATTCAAAATATTGCAGACAAGGAATTGTTAAGCCAAAGCACCGTGTATGTTAATCTAGAGCCGTGCAGTCATTTTGGAAAGACACCTCCATGTGCCGATCTGTTGATTTCGCACCGGGTGGAAAAAGTGGTTGTGGGAATGCAGGATCCTTTTAGCGAAGTTGCAGGACAGGGAATTCAAAAACTAAGAGATGCCGGAATTGAAGTGGAAGTGGGAATATTGGAAGAGGCGTGCAAGGATTTAAACAAACGGTTTGTTACGTTCCATGAACAAAAACGGCCTTTTGTCATCTTAAAATGGGCGCAAACTTCCGATGGTTTTTTATCTCCGGATGCCGGCAAGTTATCGGCAGCTGAGTTTGAAGTGAAGCGTCATATCACCGGTTTGGAAGTACAGGCTTTGGTTCACAAATGGCGTGGAGAGGAAGATGCGGTGATGGTTGGAACCAACACTGTTCTTTCGGATAACCCTACTTTAAACACAAGGGCTTACCCTGGTAAAAAACCTCAACGTATCACCATGGATATGAGTGGAAGGTTAACAATGGGCTTGAAAATATTAGATGGAACGCAGCCTACACTTATTTTTACCAACAAAGAAATTGCGGCTCCCAATGCACAGACTACATACATAAAAATAGAGGAAGGCACTTCCTTGTGGCCGCAAATGCTGATGGAATTGTATGAACGCAAGATTCAATCAATGATCGTTGAAGGAGGAGCGTTTACGCTAACGCAAATCATCCGGTCCGGGATCTGGGATGAAGCACAAGTATTTACAGCTCCCAAATTATTGGGTGAAGGAGTGAGGGCCCCGGCAATTTCAGGTAAGCTTCTGTCGCAGGCATCAATTGCCAATAATCAACTCCATATTTACCAACGCATATGATATTTTTACTGCTGAGTATTGTACTTTCCGTGTTGGCCGTTTCCTTTTTCAAGTTGTTTGAGAAGTATGGTGTAAACACGTTTCAGGGGATTATCGTCAATTATGTTACCTGCATTATTGTGGGCAATATTCATTCACCATCTGCTATTATTACACAGGCTTTTTGGCGCGAACCCTGGTTTGTGTATGCGGCTGTTTTAGGTTTTGTGTTTATCAGTGTGTTTTATTCCATCGGGCTCACTTCCCAAAAAATGGGGGTGTCGGTGAGCATGGTGGCCGCAAAATTATCGGTGGTGATTCCGGTAACCATTGCAGTTTTGTTTCATAACGAGCCGCTAAATGGTTTTAAAATTGCCGGAATTATTGTTTCGTTGCTGGCCGTTTACCTCATCAGCAAAAAGGAAACAACAGTTGCGGTTGAACATAAAGGAACGAATTGGTTATTGCCCGTTTATGTATTTGTGGGAAGCGGTATCATTGATAGTACGCTCAAATACATGCAACGCACATTTATTCCCCCGGCCAATGCTGGCGATATGCTCAGTACCATTTTTTTAATTGCATTATTATTCGGAATCCTATTGCTTATTGGGCAACGTCAGCGTTTCGAATACAAAAGTATCGGGTGGGGTATCGCACTGGGTATTCCCAATTATTTCTGCATGTACTTTTTGGTTAAAACATTGGAACAGTTTGAAGCAACAGTTATTTTTCCCATTAACAATATTGCCATTGTTGTATGTGCAACCTTGGTTTCGATGTTTTTCTTTTCCGAAAAACTCAGCCGGAAAAACTGGTTGGGTTTTATCTTGGCGATTGTCTCCATTGGTTTAATCTCATTTTCTGATGTTGTTTTCTGATACGTATAAAATGCCTAAAGCAAACGGAGAAGGTTTGTTTAAAGATCGGGGCAGTAAGTTTTTGGGATTTGCTTTTCCAATCAATCATGAGGACGAAGCAAAACAATTGATCCAACAACTCCGGAAGGAACATTTTTCGGCAGCTCATCATTGTTATGCGTACGTGTTGGGTTTCGATCAGTCGTTTCAAAAATCAAATGATGACAGAGAACCTTCCAATACGGCCGGTAAACCTATTTTACGAAGTATACTTGCAAAAGAATTAACCAATACTTTGGTTGTGGTGGTCCGGTATTTTGGTGGAAAATTGCTGGGCGTTCCGGGTCTGATACAGGCATACGGTGAAGCAGCGGCTGATGCACTCAACAATACTCCTGTGGTGGAAAAAATCATTACCGAAAAACATGAGATCAGGATGGACCCTGTTGCAGAAAACGAAGCCTTTAAACTTGTTAAACAATTCGGGCTAAAAATAGTGGACCATCAATATGGCGAACAAATTAGTATTATATTTGAAGTTCGCAAGTCGCTGGCAGCGCAGGTATTAAATGCTATCCGCGAAAAACGACTTTTTGAAACAACCTTTTTAAGTGAGCAGTAATCTTACACATAAACATTATCCATATATGCGATTGTTATTTATTCTTTCTGTTTTTCCTTGTGTCATTTTTGCCCAACAACAATCAGCCTCCATTCCCAAAATGGAATCGGCAATTAGGTTGTTTGAGCAACAACCGGCTTCAGCCTCATTTGCCCCGGAAAAAATAGCTGTAAGCGATGCCGCAATGAGCGAAAGCGTACAACAATATTTGCAAAAAACTGTTCCGGTTTTGCAAGATCCGCAAACCGGTTTGGTACTGGCACACCGCAAACACACTCGCATGGGTTGGCATTTATCTTACCAACAAACATACCTTGGAATCCCTGTTTTGGGTGCAACCATTAAAGTAAATACAAATGATGAAGGTGTGGTTTTATCTAGTTTTAGTAAACTATTGAATACAGAAAATTGGAAGGCTGGTACATTTACACCCAATGCGCTTATGGGTAAGGCTGTATGGGTAATTGTTGACAATACTCCTCAACCTGCTTATCAGAAATGGGAGGGAGGAAATTATATTGTAACGACTGCACAAGGGGAAACGGTAAGACTAAAAGATGCTCACATGTATTTTGCCAAAGAGGATACTTTGGTTGCGGGAAAAGTATTCCTGCCCGATCCATTAACGCCTATTGGGGTTATCTCCGGGGAGAATGGAACATACAAACACTATAATGACAGTGATTACGCATTGTTAAATGATCAACGTGTGATGCGCAATTTTCCGGCAACATTTGATAATGGCTTATTTACTTTAAAGAATACCTATGTTGAACTTGTCGATTTTATGAGTCCTACCATTGCGCCTCCAACTTCTGCAAATCCTCAGTTTGATTTTTTGCGCGGTGAAGATGGATTTAAAGATGTAATGGTGTGTTTTCATATTTCAAATTTGCAACAGTATTTGAAGTCAATTGGTATTGACGAAATGAATTTTCCTGTTAAAGCAGATGCACATGCGGGAACCGCAGATAATTCCTCTTTCCTGTCTTCTGATACAACGTTGAAGTTTGGAACGGGCGGAGTGCCCGATGCTGAAGATGCCGATGTGATCGTTCATGAGTATACACATGGATTGTCTTTTTTTACCTGTCCTTCGGATATTATGAGCAACGAACGAAGAGCCATTGAAGAATCATTATGTGATATACAGGCTGCATTGTATTCACAACGTTATGCAATATTTAACTGGCGTAAATTGTATAACTGGGATGCTCCCAATCCAACCGCAGTAGGCACAACACCTTTCTGGAATGGGCGCAATGGAGAGTCATCCAAAACATATGCTAATTATATCAATAGTCCTTACAGCGATTCTGAAATATGGACCAGTACCTTGTTGGATATTTCCGAAGCAATTGGTGGCGACAGTACTTTGGTATTGATGTTTGCTTCTTTAGCCAGTTATACAGATAATACCACAATGCCGGAAGCGGCAACACTTTTTATGCAGGCTGATAGTGTATTAATGAACAAAGCCTTTGGGTGGAAGATTGGGCCGATATTTAATGCCAGGGGATTGGGTAATTTCCCTGTGGGTATCTCGGAGCAACAAGCAATCTTAAATGCAATCACAATTAAAAACACAGCCGGATTTGCTGCAGGAACGGCCAATGCAGAAATAGAGATGCCGTTCAATACGACCGTCAACATTTACGATGTACAAGGGAAATTAGTGCTTCAGCAAAATGCTTCAATCGGAACGTTTTCATTAGATCCGGCTTTGTTTCAGCATGGAATGTACTTAGTTAAAATAGGAAGCGATTCGGCACAAACAACTTTCAAATTGTTGAAGTATTAAAAAAAAGAAGAGCATTAGAAAGGTGTTGTTCTTGCCGTTTTTACCCAAGCTTATTCTTCGTTAGCAGCCTCTTTCATCATTTGTTCCGATAGTTCTTTTCCTAAGTAATTATCGATGATGGCATGAATAATATACAATAAAGGCGTGAGCAAAGTTGCGACCATAAATTTGTAAATATAGTTTACCACACCTACAGCGAGCACCAGTTTTAGAGGCCAGTTTCCACCAATATAAAAGGCGATGATCAGCACCACAAAACTATCAATGAATTGCGATACCAATGTAGATCCGGTGGAACGTAACCACAATGCTTTGTTTCCTGTTTTGGTTTTGATATAATGAAAAACATACACATCTATTAATTGTCCAACTAAAAAGGCAACCAACGAACCCACAATGATCCACAAGCCTTGCCCGAAAATACTGCTAAAGGCAAGTTGCATGTTCATGGGCCCTTCAGCAGTTTCTTTCACTACCCAAAATCCTGCAGGCGAAACTTTAATGGTTGCATACACTGTAATGAATGCATAGGAAATTAAAGCAGCTGCGATGTATGAAAATAATTTTACCCCATGTTTTCCAAAATATTCATTGATAATATCGGTCATGATAAATACCACCGGCCAAAGCAATACACCTGCTGTCATGTTAAATGAATATGTGTCGCCAAACAAACTGATGGCAAATGGTTTAATACCAAGGGTATCTTCCACCGAAAAGATCTTCACTCCAACAAACTCGGCAATGATGGCATTGGCAATAAAAAATGAGCCCAATACAAGGAAGAGAATATTACGTTTAGATTCTTTCATGTTTTTTAGTTTACGGTTTTCCGCTTATTATTTCGATTTTCTGCAATTGCTGTTCGCTGATTCCGGTTTGCTTCTTAAACATCTTATACCTCAAACCGTTCTCTTAATGCAGGGATAAAAATATTTTTATATCCTTTTGCTTCGAGTTTCGATTTGAAGATCTCTTGCGTTTCTTTTTCACCATGTACCAAAAACAGTTTTTTTATTTTGCTTTTGTTCTGTGATTTTAAGTACGTGAAAATTTCTTCGTAATCGGCATGTGATGAATAGTATTCCAACGATTGTACATTGGCAATTACCTTTCGTTCTTCTCCAAAAATGCGTACCAGTTTTTGTCCGGCTTTGAGTTGTCCGCCCAAACTTTCGGGAGTACAATAACCTACCAACAAAATAGTATTGTTTGGGTTTTCAATATTGTTGGCAATATGGTGTTTCACGCGTCCAGCCTCTGCCATCCCTGATGCTGAAATGATAATGCAGGGTTCTTTCCTGTCATTGATGGCTTTCGATTGTTCTACATCGCTTACGTAAGTTAGGTTTTTAAATCCAAATGGATCAGGGTCGGCATGAATATAGTCTACAAACTCCTGGTTATAACATTCCTCGTGTTTGCGAATCACGCTTGTTGCTTTTACAGAAAGCGGACTATCTACATACACCTTAATATTGGGAAGCTTGCCTTCATTGGCCATTTGATCCAATGCATATACAAGTTCTTGTGTTCTGTCTACACTAAATGCCGGAATGATCAATTTGCCTTTGTTCTCCACACAAGTTTCATTTACAATGCGCAATAATTCGGCTTCACTATCTTTAATTTTAGGATGTAATCTGTCTCCGTAGGTACTTTCACAGATCAGCACATCACATTGGCGAAACGGCTGCGGATCGCGAAGAATTGGGTCTCCATATTTTCCGATATCACCGGTAAAGGTAAGTTTGGTTTTGATTCCGCCTTTTTCCGCAATATCCAAATGCACGGCACAACTTCCCAATAAATGTCCGGCATCGGTAAAATGAAACGAGAGTTCTTTGCCTATCTTTACATGTTCGTCATAACCCACGGGTTGCATCAGATCGAGAGCACGCTCAACATCATCAATATCGTAAAGTGGGTCGAGTAATTCATCTCCACGGTTTGCCCTGCGCTTGTTTACTCGTTTTAAGTCTTCAGTTTGGATATGTGCCGAATCCATTAACATAATTTCGCACAATGAGATCGTAGCAGGATGGGCAAAAATAATTCCCCGGAAACCTTCTCTCACCAGGCGAGGTATTAATCCTGAATGATCAATATGTGCATGCGATAAAATGAGGTAGTCAATATCGTGGGGGTTAAATCCAAAGTGTCGGTTGAGGTCATCTTTTCCCGGCAAGTAACCTTGAACCAAACCACAATCCAATAAAATAGTTGTTCCGCTTTGTGTTGTAATTAAATGTTTGCTTCCTGTAACATATTGGGCAGCCCCGTGAAATTGTATCTGCATAATTGTGGTTATGGTCTAATCGTATGATCCCAAATGTAAACACTACACCTGATAACAAAAAACGAGAGGCTAAATTTAAAAACAGGTAGCTGGCTTTGTTAATAAAAAGGTAATGAGCATTTGATCCTTTAAAATGTATATTTGATGCATGAAGCAATTCTACACGTTTAGTCTATTGCTCATATCCCCTATGCTTTTATGTTATTTTTCTTCTACCGCTCAGGTGTTGAATTATTATTATGGGAATTTACACGCCCATTCAATATACTCTGATGGAAACCAGGATAGCTCAATATCCCATGCAAGTATTCCTTACCATGATTACCAGTTTGCGAAAACAGCTCAGCACTTTAATTTTTTAGGAATTTCCGAGCACAATCACAAAGGTGCAGAAATGGTGCGCAGCAATTATGCTAAAGGGTTGCAACAAGCAGACAGCGCCAATCAGGACGGAACCTTTGTGACCATGTATGGGATGGAGTGGGGTGTTATTGGTCCTCCGGGTGGGCATGTATTGGTGTATGGAGTCAATCAATTGATTGGTTGGGATTCGATAGCTGGAGCTCCTAATTATGATGTATACAATGCCAAACTTGACTATGCAGGATTGTTTAGTAAGATTGCTGCAATACCCGGTGCATTTGCCAGTTTAGCGCATCCCGCCACTACCGATTATGATACAATGTACACCAATCCGGTTAACAGTACATTTGATAGTGCAATTGTGGCCAGTGCGATTCGATCGGGTCCGGCAACGAGTGATGATACTACTTATAGCAATCCATCCTCATCAAGTTATGAAGCACGGTATAAAGATGCACTCAAGAGGGGTTACCATCTTGGTGCAACATTGGATCACGATAATCACAATACAACTTTTGGAAAAACAACTCCGGGAAGGACAGTGGTATTGGCTCCCGCTCTTACAAGGGCAGATATTATGGATGCAATCAGAAAAATGCGTACGCAGGCCAGTGATGACTGGAATGTCCGCGTAACGTTCACCATTAATGGCAATCCATTAGGGTCCATTTTGAGCGATACTGTAAACCCACAGATTTCGGTAACGGTATTTGATCCTGATTTGGAAACGACTTCCAGTATTGCAATTATTCATGGTATTCCCGGAAGTGGTGTCAATCCAACTACACTTTATACAAGCACAACCGGAAGTTTGTCGTACACTCATAACATAGCAACAGGTGCTTCATATTATTATTACGCAGTGGTAACACAAGCTGATGGCGACAAAATTTTTACTGCACCAATTTGGGTAACCAAAACAAGTGTTGTTCCTGTAAAATTAATAGCGTTTGGTGCAAGCAAACAGAAAACGGGCATCAGTTGCAGTTGGAAAACGGCTGCTGAATGGAATGCCGATTGTTTTATATTGGAGCGTAGCAATAATGGTTTTGATTTTTACACAATAACCACAGTGAAGGCAACCAATACGGCATCTGTGAGGGAGTATGAATGGTTGGATAAAACCGGTATCACATCGCGGGTGGTTTATTACAGGCTTAAGCAGGTGGATTTTGATGGAAGCACGCACGATTCAAACATCATATTTGTAACGAGTGATATCCAAACAAAAAACGAAGTAACAATTGCGCCAAACCCTTTTGAAAATAAGTTGGTATTTTCTTTTGATGAAATACCCGACCATTTGGTGCACTATACATTCTACAATTCTTTGGGAGAACCGGTATATGAAACAACATTTCCAGCGAGTCAGGAAAATCATGTTTTCTTACCGGAAAGTTTAGCTGGTGGATTGTATACGGTGAATATTCAAAGTGGAGATCTTCACTTTGTTAAACACCTTGTTAAGCAATAAAGGACTATATTTTTTTTGCTTCATTCCAAAACACATCCATTTCGTCCAATGTCATATCTGTAAGTTTTCGGTTGTGTTCTTTTGCTTTTGCTTCGATGTATTGAAAACGCTTGATAAATTTTTGATTGGTCTTTTCCAGCGCATCATCGGGATTGATATTGTGGTGGCGGGCAAGATTGATGAGCGAGAATATGAAATCACCAAATTCGTTCTCTGTTTTTGCAGACGTGGCATCTTCTCTGAATTCCTCTTTGAGTTCGGCCAACTCCTCATCCACTTTTGCCCAAACTTCAGTTGTAGTGGGCCAGTCAAATCCTACCTGTGCGGCTTTGTCTTGCATGCGCAAGGCTTTTACTATGCTGGGCATACCTTTGGCAACACCACTCAATACGGATTGGTTTCCCTCTTTCAATTTCAATTGTTCCCAGTTTTCTTTTACCTCTTCGGCAGATGAAACTTTCACATCACCATAAATATGAGGGTGCCGCGAAATGAGTTTTTCGCATAAGCTGTTGCATACATCTGTGATATCAAATGCCCCGGTTTCGCTGCCGATACGTGCATAAAACACAATATGCAACAATACATCACCAAGCTCTTTTTTAATTTCGGTTTGATCGTTTTTTAAAATAGCATCACTCAGTTCGTATGTTTCTTCAATGGTGAGGTGGCGCAAACTTTCGTTGGTTTGTTTCATGTCCCATGGACATTTTTCGCGCAAGTCATCCATGATATCCAATAAGCGGGAAAAAGCATCGAGTTTTTGTTGTTTGGTAGTAGCCACTTGCTGTAAAATTTATACAGGCAAATTAACGCAAAGAAGGAAAGGGACAAGCAATTTTTTAAGAAAGAAAAAGATGCGGTTTAATCCAATATTGGAACCATACACTTCACATCTTTTTCCGTTAAATACCATTCAAGACAATAGCCTTTGGGATCTAATTTTGGATGTGAAAGCAATTTTTGGAATGTAGTGGCCACCGCTGGAAGATTTTTGTAATAGTCATAAAGGGTAATGCAGGCATACTGCCCTTTACCAATTGTAAATACCTCCAATTGAGTTTGAGTTTTTTCTTCAGGATCCAGTATTTCAGCTGCAGCTCTGTATTGGATAGTTCCATTTTGGGGAAAAGAAATGCCAAAATATCTTCTGTTTGTGATCGGAGGGATTAAGCCTCGCAAAGTTTCATGCGCATCATGCACTCCGTCAGGAAACGTCTTTGCGGTTATACATAAAACGTCAATATCATGCTGGATGGTAACTGTTTCCATGGTTTAAATATATTGTTTCAACCAGTTTTTTGCATCGGTATCATTCGTAAATGATTTGATCGGAATGGGAGGTTGTTTGAACTTAAATAAAATGGTCATAATAAGGTTAGCTAAACCCGGTTTGGAAACCATTGCCATTGCTGTATACATATTGGGCAATTGTTCGGTGCTAAACTTTCGGGTTGCTTTGTCAGGCACTGGCGAGTTGGTAAGGTAAATTAACAAGGGCACTTTTTTGTTATCCGTTATTTGTTTGACAAGCGCCACGTTCCCTGAAATGTTTTCAACCGTACGCAATACACTTTTTGAATAAGAATATAAAATTCCGTCTGCTAATCTATAGTCTGCAATTTCGCCTTTTATCAGTTCCATGGCTGTGACCCTTTTAATAGCGGTTTGTCCACCGATCAACAAGTTTCATATATAACCAATCCTGTTCTCAATTTCGGTTCAATCCATGTTGATTTTGGAGGCATGATCAGGTTTTGTTCGGCAACCTCTTTTACCTCTTCAATACTGGTTTGGTAAAGCGTAATGGCTAAGTTGTACTCGTTGTTGTCAATGGTTTCCTGTAAGGTTCCAATTCCTTTTGTACCATCCATAAACGAAATGCGTTTATCCGTTTTGCTATCATGAATATTGAATATTCGTTTTAATAAATACTCTTCAACGATGCTTACATCCAGTTTATCCAACGTTCCACTGAGTGTTACTGCAAATTCGGGTTTGAGCTTTAACAGGTAGGCCGTTTTATTGTAATACAATCCAAATTCTTTGGGTTTAAGAGGTTGTACCGGAAGTGTTCCACTCGGGATCATTTCGAAATATTTTTCTACTTCGGTGATAAAGTTGGCATTGTTAACAAACTCGTCTTTTACCAAACGGTGGTATTCGAAAATATGCAATTTCGAAAACGGAATTAAACAAACCGGGAAATAATTAAACGCTTCGCTGCCGTCAAATAATGGATTGGCAGAACGCTCATATTCACAATAAGCTGCTGAACCCGCACTGCGGTGATGCCCATCGGCAATGTAGAGTTTAGCTACATTTTCAAACTCATTTTTAATCAACTCCAC
The DNA here is from genome assembly GCA_943369665.1 of Chitinophaga pinensis. Lineage (GTDB taxonomy): Bacteria > Bacteroidota > Bacteroidia > UKL13-3 > UKL13-3 > UKL13-3. The sequence continues at coordinate 37,704 of CALRNX020000013.1, read as the reverse complement.
ATCTTCTTTTTTACTCACCACCCACAAATTGTGTTTCAATTGATCGGGGCTGATAAAATTATATTCCGGGATATGGTTTTCGATATAATGCTCGATGACTTTTTCAATTTTGGGAGAATCGGGATACGTTAAGAGTACGGGATTTCCCAATTGTTTAAACCAACGGATATGATCCGCTAATTCGTTTTGTTTATCCGTTAAGGTGTTTTCGTGTTTGAGGATATTATTGTTATTGTAATCGTCTACACTTGCTGCTGCAATAATACCTGTATAAGCATTGCTTCCTTTGATAACACGGTAAATATAATAAGAGTCGGCATCGTCTTTCACAAACCAACCTTGCTCTTTAAATTTTTTTAAATAATCCAATCCCAATGGAAAATGCTTTTCCGGATTTTTCTTTTCTCCTTTAAAATGCAGGTAAGGTTTTACAATATGCAAATAGGAATGAGGATTTGTATCCAGCTCATGATACGATTTATCTCTGCTTCCCGAATCGTAGGAGGGAGCAGAGATTTGAGCAGCTTTATCGCGCGCAGGGCGCAGGGCTTTAAAAGGTTTTACAATGGCCATTTGGGTTCTCTGTTTTCTGTCTGCTGTTTGTCAGTATACCGGAATCGGAAACTGACAAACAGTAAACGGACTACTTCTTAAAAAAATCAATTACTTTTTCGGCAAGCTCAATACCAATTCGGTTTTGCGCTTCTACTGTACTGCCTCCGATATGTGGGCTCATGCTCACATGTTTGTGCTTTAAGATCTCCATATTTACCGGAGGTTCTTTTTCAAAAACATCTAAACCGGCAAAAGCAACATGTTCGCTGTTTAAATTGGCTAACAGATCTGTTTCGCTGATGACACCACCACGTGAACAGTTAATCAAACCTACTCCTTTTTTCATTTGGGCCATTTTAGCAGCATCTATAATGGCTTTATCTCCTTCATTAAACGGAACGTGGAATGTAATAAAATCAGATTTTGAAATAACTTCAGATTCACTTACGGTTTTGATATTTACTTTGATCCGCGATTGGTCACCCAAGGCTGGTAAATGTAACACCAGGTCAAGTGTTTCGACATAGGGGTCGAATGCAAGCACATTCATACCTAATCCGATTGCAATTTTAGCTACTTCCTGCCCGATACGACCAAAGCCATATACGCCCATTGTTTTGCCTGCCAACTCGATCCCGTTGCTGGCTACTTTTTTTAGATTGGCAAATTCCTCGTTGCCTTTTTCCGGCATCATACGGTTGGTTATTTGAACAAATCGTGCTGCCGAAAAAATATGAGCAAAAACCAATTCTGCTACAGAAACGGAAGAAGAGGCCGGAGTATTTATAACGGCAATACTTTTATTTTTTGCGTAGGCAACATCAATATTGTCCATGCCTACACCTCCGCGTCCAATAAGTTTTAAGTTAGGACATGCATCAATAATGTCTTTACGAACTTTTGTTGCACTCCGCACTAAAATAGCATCGTAGTTATTCAATTCTGTTGCTAATTTATCCTGCGCGATTTTGTTGGTATCAACAATAAACCCTGCTGCTTCAAGGATCTTTTTTCCATTGGCATCGATGCCATCGTTTGCGAGTATTTTTATCATGTGTTATGTGTTGATTATGTTGAATGTGTTAATTTGAAAAAGGACTATGTTTTGTTGTCAATTAACTTCTTTGAATAACTCATATACCCATTTAACACTTTTATGTTTGTTTTAATTTTATCTCTTAATTTCGAAAATAGTTCTTCGTTAATATATTTTTCATCCAGAGCTACCGTTAGGTGGTCAATAGTTTCATTTAGAGAACCTCTTGCCATAATGCAAAATTTTATATTCTCTTTAAAATAATGTCTACCATGTCCTTCAGCAATATTTGCTGTAACCGACCTTGATGAACGAATAATTTGATCTTTTAATTTATATTCTTCGTGTTGAGGGAATGTTTTTGATAAAGTAGATATCTCAGTTCGAATCTCTCTTGCAAGCTTATATGCATTAAGCTCTTCAAACGATTCAAATCCAGTATTCATAGTCAGTTTACATTAACATAATTAACACAATCAACACTATTAACAGATTACTTCTTCATTGTTTCAAACTCTTGCATTGCATTCACTAAGGCCTGCACACTTTCTATTTCCAAGGCATTGTACAAACTTGCGCGCAATCCTCCGACAGAACGGTGCCCTTTTAATCCACTAAGGTTTTTGCTTTCGCAGAATTTTAAGAATTCAGATTCCAGTTCAGGTTTGGTTAATACAAAGTTTACGTTCATGCGGCTACGGTCTTCTTTGGCAACTGTGCCCACAAATAAACTGTTGCGGTCAATTTCGTTGTATAGCAGGTCGGCTTTGGCTTTGTTGCGTGTTTCCATTGCTTCAAGTCCAACCTCTTTGATCCAGCGTAAGGTATGCATACACACAAAAATGGCGAACACACTCGGTGTATTGTACATGCTTCCATTTTCAATATGTACTGCGTAATCCAACATGGTTGGAAGTTTTTTGGTAACACGTTTTTCCAAAAACGACTTTTTGATGATCACCAATGTTGTACCTGCTGGTCCCATGTTTTTTTGAGCACCGGCATAAATCATATCAAACTTGTTTGCATCAAATGGACGGCTGAAAATATCCGAACTCATATCACAAATGAGTGGAACTCCATTTGTTTCCGGAATATCAAACGTTTCTGTTCCGTAAATGGTATTATTGGTCGTGTAGTGAAAATATTTTGAATCTTTTGGAATAGAATATCCTTTAGGAATATAGTTAAAATTCTTGTCTTCGCTGCTTGCAACTACATTTACATTTCCAATAATCTTCGCTTCTTTAATTGCCCTTCCTGCCCACACACCGGTATTGGTATAAGCAGCAGTTTCGCCATCTCCAAGCCAGTTCATTGGGATCATATCAAATTGTAGGCTTGCTCCTCCTTGTAAAAAAACCACCGCATAATCATCACCCAATTTCAAAATATCTTTTACCAATTGAGTTGCTTCTGCAACTACTGCTTCGTATTCTTTGCTGCGATGCGAAACTTCAATTAGAGATAAACCGGTACCCGAAAAATTTTGCAATGCCTGAATCGAAGCATCGATTGCAGATTGTGGTAGAATTGCAGGGCCGGCAGAAAAGTTGTGAATTTTGCTCATAATTAGGATTTTGATTGATTTGTTAAAAATGCATTGCGAAATAAGGCTTTATAAAACTAAATAGCCAATATTTACATAAATTTGTTGTAGGATGCACGTTTCATCATAAAGCAACCATCCGATTTTACAAAATGTCTATAATTACAATGATGCGTAAACACATTTTTATCTTCACACTTATGGTGGCCTTAAGTTCTCAAAATACTTGGGCACAACGCAAGCTCAAAGAAATGGACTCAGATAAGCAAGCTGAGAAAGATGAAATGATGGAGGATGGAAAAGAGCCTTTGGCCGACAGGATAAGTTATGGAGGAAATATCACAGGAGGTATCGGTAGCGGAGGTTCTTATTTTTTACTGCAGCCGCAAGTGTTTTATAAGTTAAAACCCAAAACAATAGTTGGTGCCGGATTTACCTATATCTATTGGAGTCAGAAATACATAAACCCGAACGGAACCACTACCACTTTTGATGATAATGCTATAGGATTCAATTTACTTGCCAGGCAAACATTATTTGGTCCGGTATTTTTGCATGCGGAATATATGCCACTTAACTTTACCACCTATAACCGATTGGGTGATGAAAAGCGCATTTGGGGAAACTCCCTGTATTTGGGAGGAGGATATAACAGCGGCTCAAACCAGGGTGCCGGAGCTTATGTACTCATTTTGTACGATGTATTGTGGAAACAAGACGACCTCTCGGACCCAACAACCTTTACCAAAAATTTCTATTTGAGCCCTTGGAGTTTCAGGATTGGTTTTATGTTTTAAAACAACTGACCCAGGAAAATAGAGATCACTTTTGGTTTTAAAACGATTGTAAACAGAATGCCATAAACTGCACCTTGCCAATGCGCATCGTGGTTAATATTGTCTGCAGTTTCTTCGCGTTTACTCATATAATATGAATACCCAAGATACAGTCCTCCTAATACAATGCCCGGCAACCCAATAATGCCATATAAATATATTTTGTTAAAAGGAGCAAATAAAATGGAGGTAAATACTACTGCGCTTACAGCTCCGGAAGCTCCCAGCGAACGATACAATGGGTTGTGTTGTTGCTTATAATATGTTGAAATATTGGCTGCAAAGATGGATGTGATATAAAGTGTTAAGTAAACAAGTTCGGAATGTTGTCCGAAAATTTTTCCATAATAGTATTCTACCGCCTGTCCAAAAGAATACAGCACAAACATGTTTACGAACAAGTGAAAAAAATCGGCATGCAATAGGCCGCAGGTTACAAACCGATAGTATTCTTTTTTGTGTTTAATGGCAATCGGGTCGAAAATAAGTGCACTCATTAAACGGGGTTGTGAAAAAGCAAGAAGACTAATAGCAACTGTGATGATGATGATGTATAATGTCATTTGTATACTTGTAAGCAGCAAATATGAAGAAAGTTGGCATTTTATCGGATACACACGGATATTTTAATCCGGTTCTGTTTGAGTTTTTTAAAGACTGTGACGAAATATGGCATGCAGGCGATTGGGGCGATATTGAAACGTTTAATAAACTCAAGGCTTTTAAGCCCCTGAAAACAGTATGGGGAAATATTGACGGGAGGGAGCTCCGGGTAGAAATGCCCGAAATAAATAGGTTTGAAGTAGAAGGTTTGTCGGTATGCATATTGCATATCGGTGGATACCCCGATAAATACAGTCCTCAGTTTAAAAAAGAAATAGCCAAAGCAAAGCCGGATATTATGGTATGTGGGCACTCTCATATACTCAAGGTGATGAAAGACAAAAAGTTAGATATCATGCATTTTAACCCGGGTGCTGCAGGGATTAAAGGTTTTCACCAGGTGTGTACCGCCTTGAGGCTCAAAATAGAAGGAAAACGAATGTATGACTTAGAGGTATGGGAAGTTCCAAGAAATCAGCTACTAGTGCAACCAATTCAATAAAGGGGTTGTCTTACATAAAAAAAGTATTATTTTTCCCACCTGAAAATATTGAAACGATATGAGAAAAACAGTTTTTACTTTAATGACACTTCTATTTGTAGGGGGTATAGTAAATGCTCAAAGTATTAGTAATTGTGGTACTGACTTAGAGACAAAATTGCAACGTGATGCTAACCCGCTTGCATTTGATGCTGCTAAAAGAGCTTTTGAGGCTAGTTGGCAGGAATACATTAAAGCAAATCCCCCGTCAAAGGCTAAAAATAAGACAGAAATGACCTATATTATTCCTGTAGTGGTTCATGTGTTTCACAATAACGGGTCGGAAAACCTTTCAAATGCTCAGGTTGCCTCAATTATTACAAGATTGAATCAATATTATAATGCTGATCCTAGTTTGGTAAGCAATGTAAGATCAGTATTTAAAGATATCGTAGCAGATGTTAATTTTGAATTCAGATTGGCCAAAAAAGATCCTCAAGGAAATTGCACCAATGGAATTGTGAGGGTTCAAACCACAGAAACCTATAAAGCTACTCAGAATATTAAAAGGCTTAGCACATGGGATACCAAAAAATACCTTAACATCTGGACTGCAGCTACCGTTTATTCAAATGGTAGACTAGTGGGTGGATTTGCACAGTTACCTTATGGGTTTTCAAGTTCTATTACCGATGGTTTGTTAATTGATGCTGTGCAGTCGATAAGCGGTAATACCGTTGCACACGAAATAGGCCATTCAATGGGGTTGATTCACCCGTTTGAAGGCAGTGATGCAGATAGTTGTGGTGATGGCGATGGTGTATTTGATACTCCTCCAACTTACTTTTTATATGCAGAGGGTTCTGTCAATTCAGGCAGACCTGATTTTTGTGCTGATACCAACTATAATAGTTGTGCTACTGATAATCCGGATCTTCCGGATATGCAGGAGAATATCATGGATTATTTCTCAGGAAGTTGCAGTGGTGTGATGTTTTCTTTAGGTCAGGCTGCCCGTATGAAATTCTGTTTAGAAAACTACAGAAACAAACTTTGGCAAACAGAAAACCTTATTGCTACCGGAGTAGAAGACGGGTATACTTGTACCCCGGCTCCTATTGCCAATTTTTACATGACAGTTCCTGGAACAAAAGTTTGTGTTGGCAGCAACGTAAGTTTCAGGGATGACACTTACAATGCTACTGTTACCCAATGGGCCTGGAATTTTGGAGAAGGAGCAAGCCCTGCAACTGCTACTACAGCCACTGCTACTGTTACTTATAGTACACCAGGCTGGAAAACTGTTACACTTACTAGTACAGGTACAAATGGTAGTGCAACTGTTACCAAACAAAATATTATTTATGTAGAATCTCCTGCTGAAAAGGTTACTTTGAGCTCCGGTTTATATTATGCCGATTGGGATTATATCAACGATTACCTGGCAAAAGGCTGGTATTTTGAAAGTGAACAACCAGGTAACTGGCACCGTACGGATGCGGCCAGTAAAGATGGAAATCATAGTTTGATGCTGCAAACCAATGAATTGGATAAGGTGTTTACCTATTCAATTGTTTCTCCAACATTTGATCTATCGGGAGCAAGCAATCCATTTATCAACTATAATTATTCTTTTGCAGCTAACTTTTTGAGCTCATCAAATCAAAATGATTCCCGTGACGGATTGCAATTATTGGTTTCATACGACTGTGGTAAAAACTGGGTACAGAAAAAGCAAACTGCAGGGAATGAAAATTCACCAACAACACCTAATCCTCTTACAACAGCCTCAACTCCAGCTGCAGGCATTCAACCTAGTGTATCATATGTTCCGGTGAATGCTTCACAATGGAGAAACGATGGAATTTCAGGTGGAACAGTTGGTTCTGGTTCTCAATTGGCAAGCGTTAAATTCAAATTGTCATTTACATACAAAGGTGGAAATAACTTCTACGTGGATGGATTGGTAGTTGGCGCAAGTGGAAGTACCGGATTTGGTGAGTTGACAGCAAAAGATATTCAACTGGCCATCGTTCCAAATCCTTTCAGTGAAACAGCAACATTAAAATATACCTTAGCAACTACTGAAATGGTAAGCGTTAAATTGTATGATCTGGTAGGAAAAGAAATTGCTGTATTGCACAATGGCAGCCAAACTGCAGGAATGCAATCGGTACAAATTAACAAAGCGGAATTAGGCTTGCAATCTGGAATGTATTTTGTTAAAACAAGTGTTGGACAAAATACATTCAGCACTAAAGTGTTGATCGACTAGTTATTTTTAGTTCCTTATATACCAAAAGGGTGTTGAAGATTACTTCAGCACCCTTTTTTAGTGTATGTATATGGCATACCCTTGATATCGCAAATGAGCAGTCACGATACAATATAATTGGTCAATATACAATCTCAATAAAAAGCTGTTGAAAGGGTAAAGACTAAATAAATATTTAGCCACAGGCAAAAAAAAACAGCCTTGCATTGCAAGGCTGTTTTGGGTTAGGTAAAACCTAAGATGAATTATTTGTTTTCTGCTAAGGCAGGAATATTAATGCTTGCTAAATAAAACCCACCAAACAATACACCACTGTAAAACAGGTCGCCCATTAAGCTATTTTGAAAAAACGGTATTGCGGCAACATAACACTCTAACAGTCCTGCTCCATTTAATGGATACAAAGCCGGTGTGTGCGCAAAACCTCCGATCCAAACCGCTAAATTGGTAATGATAAAAAATACAACAGAAGAACTAACTGTTGCTCCTGCAATTTTAAGAGCTTTTTTGTCGCCTTTTAATGTAGAAGCTCCCATAAGTGAAATAAGCACCAAACTGCCATATACCGCAATTACTTGTTCTGTAAAAGCCCATCCGTTAAAACCCATTAACGCATCGCTCAACAACATTGCCAATAAAGGAATGAAAATGGCCAAATACCTGTTGGTAATATATGCTCCTCCAAACAATGCTATTGCTGCAATTGGGGTAAAATTGGGCGCATGAGGTAATAAACGGGTTAAAGCTGCTGCAAATACAATTGCTATGACGGTAATTATTCTTTTGTTCATGATATCGATTGTTTCTTGTGATGCGAAAGTAAGGAGAGCCGTGAATATAAAAAAGAAACATTTATAACCAATTGTCACTAAAGAATGCCTTTAAAAAAAATGGTTGGGTATTCTGTATAAAATCGTTGAAATTGCAACCGCTTAAAATATTTAACAAATGAAAAAGTTATTCGTAGCATCAGTAGTAGCTGCCGGAGTTATTTTCGGAGCCAGAGCTCAGGCGCCAACTGCAACTGCAGATCAAACTCAACCCGTACTGGTTGAAAAAATTACCGCCAATCCAGGTGAGATGGTTATTCCATACGAAAAGTGGAGACTTCCCAACGGTTTAATCGTGATTATACACGAAGATCATTCCGATCCAATTGTACACGTAGATGTGACGTACCATGTTGGTTCGGCTCGCGAAACTCCCGGTAAATCAGGGTTTGCACACTTTTTCGAACACATGATGTTTCAGGGATCAGACCACGTTGCAGATGAAGAACACTTTAAAATAGTACAAGGAGCAGGAGGGGATATGAACGGAACAACAAACCGTGACAGAACCAACTATTTCGAGACGCTGCCTAAAAACTATATGGAAACAGCATTATGGTTAGAAGCGGATAGAATGGGCTTTTTGTTGGACGCAGTTACCCAAAAGAAGTTTGAGGTACAACGCGCCACCGTTAAAAATGAAAAGGGACAAAATGTAGATAATAGACCTTATGGTCGTTTAGGAGAAGTTCAAGGTCAGATTTTGTATCCTGCGGGTCACCCATACAGCTGGCAAACCATTGGATATGTTGAAGATCTTGATCGTGTAAATGTTGAGGATCTGAAAAACTTTTTCCAACGCTGGTATGGTCCGAACAATGCAAGTTTGGTTGTTGCCGGAGATGTAAACCCTCAGGATGTATTAAAAATGGCCATGAAATATTTTGGGCCTATTCCTCGTGGACCTGAGGTTAGAAAACAACGTGTTGAACCCGTTCGTTTACCGGATAATGTATATGCTACATTTTTAGATAATATTGTATTACCACTTACTACGATGACTTTCCCGAGTGTGCCTAATTATCATGCTGATGAACCGGCATTGGATATTCTTTCATTGGTATTGGGTAATGGTAACAACTCTATCTTTTATAAAAACTTTATCAAATCAGAAAAAGCGATTCAGGTTTTTGTTCAGAATCCTTGTTCAGAATTGGCTGGAGAGTTTACAATTGGTGCATTAGCTTACCCTCCTTATCCTGGAAATGATGTAGATGTTGAGGCACTTATTAATCAAACATTGGAAGAGTTTAACAAAACAGGTGTATCTGATGATGATATGGCTCGTGCCAAAGCATTGATGGAAACACAGTATATTGAAAGTATGCAGAGTGTGGCTGGTAAAGCAAGTACCCTTGCTCAATGGAATTACTTATTACCGAATAAAACGTATAATGTAAAAGACGAAATAGCCCGTTATAACAAAGTAACCAAAGAAGACGTAATGCGTGTGTTCAGACAATACGTTTATGGTAAAAAAGCAGCTGTTGTAAATGTGAAGGCAAAACAAAAAGATCCGAATGCTAAAGAAGGAGATGAAAAGAAAGAGGAAACCAAAGAAGAAACCAAACTGGTAACTACTTCAGGAAAGGCGTCTACGGAGTTAGAGTATAAAGGATTGTCTTACAAAAAACCGGTTGACAATTTTGACAGAAGCAAAAGACCTGAAATTACTACTGCTGTGACTCCTGTTGTACCAACAATGTACCAGGCTAAATTTGATAATGGGTTAAAAGTGATTGGTACTACTACTACAGAAGTGCCTACCGTATCAATGATCTTAACCATCAAAGGAGGTAATAATGCACTTGCCGATAATATGGGTAAATCAGGGTTGGCAGCTATTACAGCAGCGATGATGGGTGAAACAACACAGAACTACACTTCAGAGGCATTTGCCAATATGTTGGAAAAACTAGGTAGTTCAATCCAATTTGATGCAAGTAGAGATGCGATTACCATGTATGTAGATGCTCCAAAGAAAAATCTGGATGCAACATTAAAGTTGGTAGAAGAAAAATTATTGCGTCCTAAGTTTATTGCAGAAGACTTCAGACTTGTTCAAAAGCAAACTGCTGAAGGAATTAATGCCGAAAAAGTAAACGCAGGTGATCAAGCCAACAAAGCATACGCGCGTTTATTATATGGTAAATCAATTTTGGCCGAGCCTGTAAACGGAACCATCAAAACCATTAAAACAATGAGTGTAAAAGATGTTCAATCGTTTTATGACAAGTTCTTTTCGCCAACAGTGAGTAACCTGGTTATTGTGGGTGATGTTACCGAAGCGGAGATCATGCCTAAAATTGAATTTTTGAAAAAATGGGCTAAAAAAGAGGTTGTTCTTCCTCCTGTAGTTGCTACTCCAGTTCCGATTGAAAAAACACAGATCTATATTGTTGATAAATACAAAGCTGCTCAATCGGAATTGCGTATTGGGTACAGAGCTTTACCTTATGATTATAACGGTAAATTTTTCAAATCAACGGTTATGAACTTCCCATTGGGAGGAAATTTCAACAGTCGTTTGAACTTGAACTTGCGTGAAGAAAAAGGATTTACCTACGGTATTCGTGGTGGATTTAATGGTAACAAAGAGTATGGAGCATTCACTATTTCGGCAGGTGTAAAAACAAACACCACCGATAGTTCATTAAAAGAAATATTCTATGAATTAAATAAATACCGCGAATCTGGTATTACACCTGAGGAGCTTGCTTACACCAAAAAAGCGTTGACCCAGGGAGATGCATTGCGCTACGAAACTGCTTTTGATAAAGCAAACTTCCTTGGACAAATTGCTAAGTACGATTTGCCTACTGATTATATTGCACAGCAAGGAAAGGTATTGGAAAGCATCACAAAATCAGAGATTGATGCATTGGCAAAAGAAATGCTCACAATTGATAAAATGGTGATCGTAGTGGTAGGTGATAAAGACAAGATTATCCAATCATTGGAAAAACTTGAACTTAACTATCAACCTGGTTTTAAATCGCCAACCAATGGTGGATTAAAGATCGTTGATTTTAAATTAGACTAATTTTAGTTCCGAATCATAAAAAAAAGCTGCATCCAATTTGGGTGCAGCTTTTTTTATGGATGAACTTAAACGCGTAAAAGGATGTATCAGGAGGATGTTAAATTTAGTATGTTTGTATATCATTCAAGAAATTCATACCATGAGGAAATTGTTTTTTAGTATTGTTTGTGTTTTTTATCTGGCTATTGTGAATGTTTGCGGACAGCAGCCTCCAACAATGTATCCTTCTGTTTTGGTTGAGTTATTTTCTTCCGAAGGATGCTCAAGTTGCCCTCAGGCTGATGCCTTTTTACATGAGTTGATTACAATCGCAGATTCTACTCAATCACCTGTGTATTGCCTGGATTATCACGTGGATATCTGGAACAGGTCTGGGTGGGTTGATCGTTTTTCAGATACCTCTTTTTCCAGAAGACAGCGTGAGTACATGGTTAAAACAAACCAGATGGCCATGTTCACTCCCATGATGTTTGTGAACGGACAAGGAGCACTTCCGGGTTCGGCCAAAAAGGAAATCGGAAAACTCATTAACAGGGAAATGGGGACCCCGCCCAAAACATCTTTAATGACCAAAGCAGGGTACGTTGCGCAAGAAAAAAAACTGATCGTTCAATATGAAATAGAAGGAATGACAGATAGTTGTAATGTTCATTTTGTGTTGGCATACAGAGCCGTTGAAAGTGTTGTGACAGGGGGAGAAAATATGGGTAAAACATTGGTGCATCACCAAACGGCCAAGGTTTGGAAAGAGGTGGCAATAGACCCGAGCAAAAAAGGGAAAGTAGAACTCGATCTTCCTTTAGACATACCTTTATCCAATTTAATGCTGATAAGTTTTGTTCAACACAAACGAACATGGAACATATTTGCAACTGACCAGCTGGTATTTCGATAAGATTTAATTGCCGCTTTTTACAATTTCAGACAATCTGTTTAACATCGATATTGCAGTTGCCTGTTGTAGTTGCCACTTTTGTTTCTCCGATTCTGTCAGTTTTTTGTTTTTAAGTGATGCTATTGCAAGCATTTGTTGGTCATCATAGAACTTCTGCATACGCCCCACGCATTTTTCAACATTCGAACTGTAGTGAAATTGTTGGTTTGATTGACTGTGCCACTTTTGCAATTGTGGCAACGCCTTAATTTGTATGGATGTATCTTGTCTTGTTAGGTAGTTGGCATATTCTGCAAAGTAAGTATAACTGTAATAACTCGGGTCGTTAAGCAAGGTTTCAAAATAGGATACATAATCACCTTCGGCATGATCACCGATTACATTGGCAATACTCATTTGCAATTTCTTATTGTTGTTATCCATGTATGTTTTGCAAATCGTCAATGCCCTTTGACTATTGATATCAGCCAACGCAATAAGACCTGTTCCCACTACACTGTATGACGAGTCATTTGTTGCGGAAACAAACAGGGATTCATATTTGGGAGCATTCCAGTCACTTAGTATTTCAATGGCATCAGCTCTCACCGATGCTTTCTGATCCTTGGTTGCGATTGCAATCAGGGTTTGCTCGTATTCAGCCCTTTTATCTTCAGGTAATCCAGTCAACAATTGCAATCCCAATTCTCGCATTCCAAAAAAAGTATCCGTTAATGCTTTTTCTATTCCTTTGGTCAATAATGGAGATACAGTAGTCAGTCCATTTGCAGCAAGCGCATTTGCAGCTTGCTCTTTATCCAGGTAATGCGGTGCATGGTAAAATTGAAAAGCAAATTCTTCGGCAGTTTTATTCTCAGTGATCTTCGCCAGTAATATTCTGTCAGCATCAAAAGTAGTGAGTTCTATTTTCGCCTGGTTGTCAATCACCATTTCCCAATGCGCTTTATCTACCCATACTTTGTGGCGGGTAGCCTTGCCGGCTTCATTGTATACATCTATGGCAACCGGCAGTTTATAAACGCCTACCTGGTTGGTATCCTGAACTTGGTTGATGCTTATTTTAACGGCTGTAGCTGTTTCATTATAGGTGTATTGAACATCCAATATCGGGTGTCCGCTATTTAAATACCATTGGTTAAAAAACCAGTTCAGATCCTCACCGGTAACTTCTTCAAATGCCAATCGCAGATCATGAACTTCAGCAGTTTTAAATTGGTGTTTGGTTAGGTATAATTTAAGTGAAGCAAAAAAAGCATCATCACCAATATAATTGCGAAGCATGTGCAATATCCTGCTTCCTTTTTGGTAGCTTACCACATCAAATACATCCTCTCTCGATTGGTAATGGAAACGGATAAGGTCCCTTTTTGCAGCCGATTTTTGGCCAAGATAAGCGACCAGGTTATCGTCAAAGTCATAATCAGCGTATAGTTTGCCATAAGCATATTCATTCCACAAATACTCTCCATAAGTGGCAAATGATTCATTGAGTGAAATATTCGACCACGATTCGCAAGTCACCAAGTCACCGAACCAATGATGGAATAATTCGTGTGCAATGATGTCCTCCCATGTATTGTCAAGGTGCTCCCTGCTATCATGTTGCACGGGTTCAAAATGAATTACAGCCGAAGTGTTTTCCATTGCACCACTTACAAAATCGCGAACCACAATTTGGGAGAATTTTTCCCACGGATATGCTACTCCAAGACGTTTCGAAAAGCACTCCATCATTTCGGGAGTCTTTCCAAAAATTAAGTTGGCATATGGGGAATATTTTTTTTCAAGGTAATAATTTACTTCAACCGAATCCCGCCACATATCTTTTGTTTCCGTAAATTCACCAACCGCAATCATGGTTAGGTATGGAGCATGCGGCAGTGTTTGCGACCAATAATCAGTTCGGGTGCCATCAGGGTTTTCCTTGCTGTACAAAAGTATTCCGTTGGATAACGTAATATCAGACTGATCAACAGTAAGGTAGATCTCCTGAGTCATTTTCTCATTTGGATAATCGATGGTAGGGAACCAACCACTGTTTGATTGGGTTTCGCCCTGGCTCCAGATTTGCCTTGGTTTGTTAGGATCACTTTTGGTCGGATTGATAAAATACAGACCTTTTGCATCAGTGATGGCCGCACTTCCTGCTGCGCCTATTTCATTGGGTCTTGCAGTGTATTCAATGTAAACAGAAAAGGTATCGGTTCGGGTATAGGTCTTGTTGAGTTTGATTGTTAAAACACTTTCATCATAAGTGTACTTTAAACTTGTCGAATCTTTGCTGGCCAATACAACTTTATGAATCAGAAATTTCTTTGCATCCAGTTTTAATTCCTGTTGTGCATAAAAATAGGGTTTGAAAGTAAGTTTGGCCTTACCCAAAACGTGTTGTTTATTGTAATCAAAACTTAACCAAAGTGTTGTATGCAACAGGTCCATTGTGCGCTTCTGACTTTCCTGGTATGGGAATGCCGTTTTTTTTGCGGATTCACTGATGATGATTTCCTGCAGTTCTCGGGTTTCAATTTTTGCAGATGGATTGTTTTTATTTACCTTGCACTGGTTTAACAGGAGTACAAGGACAATAAGCATAAAGAGATTCGTCTGGTTACTTTTCATTTGAGCCACAAATAACATTTTTTTGCACGAATAGTAAAATGATAACGATAAAAGTAGATCAACAACAAGAGTTTTCTTTTGATTATAAACAACAACAGGTATTGCTAAACGGTAAACCTGCGTCTTCAGATTGGGTTTCCATAGGCAAAAACAAATACCATGTGATTGCCAATCACCAATCATACACCATTGAGCTATTGGGTGTGGATGAAACCGGGAAACAATACACCATAATGGTGAATGGGCAAAAACATACAGCAGCTATAAAAGATCAATTTGATTCGTTATTGCAACAGCTTGGAATGGATAAGTTGGTGTCGGCAAAAGTAAACCAGGTAAAAGCGCCAATGCCGGGTTTGGTATTGCGTATATTGGTTGAAGAAGGGCAATCAATTAAAAAAGGCGATCCATTGTTGGTATTGGAAGCCATGAAAATGGAGAATATTATTAAGTCGGCTGGTGATGGGGTGGTAAAATCGATTATGGTTCAACCTAAATTGGTTGTTGAAAAAGGCCAGGTAATGCTGGTGTTAGAGTAATCTTAAAACGGATACCCGATACCAAAATTAAAGTTGGTATTGCGCAGGGTCCAGTCTTGTTTGCTTAAGGATTTTTCATAGCGTCTTTCTTCCAATGTCAATGATGGATCCATGATCGGGAGCGCAAAATCAAATCGCAAGACAATAATGTTAAAGTTAAATCGGATCCCAACTCCGGCATCCCATGCCAATGATTTATAAAAATCCCTGAAGCGAAATGCTGCACCCGGTCTTGCTGGATCGTCCTTAATGGCCCACACATTTCCGGCATCTGTAAACAAAGCTCCTTCCAACCATTTCCTGTAAATATTAAAACGATATTCAGCATTGGCTTCGAGTTTAACTTCTCCCGAATAATCCAGCTGGTTTTCTTCCTGGTAAGAACCCGGTCCGATGGAACGCGGTCTCCAAGCCCGTAAGCTGTTTACACCGCCAATAAAAAATCGCCTTTCAAACGGAACATAATCGGGGGTGTTTCCATATGGAACGGCAACACCTGAAAACAAACGGATCACTGTTATATTGTTTTGGTCATAAACCGTTGTATACCTGAAATCAACTGCCGATTTTGCATATTGGTAATACTGCACCCCAAAAAGTTCATACGATCCTTCTGCATTTTTTTGACTTCCCAGCAGGTTGTTGGCAGCTGTTAAAGCATTTCCGGCAAGCTCAATGGCATCCCACCTGATATTGACAAAACTTAAACCTTTGGCAATACTTTTATTATTGTATATAAGCCCGAACCGGGAGTTTAAAATAAGGTTGTTTGAAAAAGTATTTTGCAAAAAGATATCATTTTCACTTTGAGCTTTTAACTCATCATTTCTAATCTCACTTCGGATAAAGGAAGCTTCAATGGGTGCGAAAATGAAAGTGAATAGTTTTTTATTAAACTGGTAATTTAAAGAAGATGTAAATACTGTTCGATTATAATCAATATTCACCTCGTAAATAGCCGAAGTGCTGATAATGGTGCGCGTACTCATAAAATTCAGATTTTTATCGTACGATGGAAACCATAAGATACGCGGCATGATAATATTGGCCGTAATACTTTGTTCTGTTGCATTAAAGAACTGACTCCCGCTTCCGCCACCTTGTGCTTCAAATGAAGAACGGAAACTCAGTTGAAGGATCTCTGCATTCCTGAATATATTTTTGTTGGTTACCTGGGTTAAGAGAACAATACCGTAATTCCTAAAACTTTGAGCCGAAAAAGTATTATTCTGATCGGATGTGATGGCTTGTGGTTCAAAAGAGAAAGTGTATTTAATTGAAGGCACCATTTTGATCTCGTAATGAATAAATCCACTGTCTTTATTCTCTCTCAGCTTGGTTTGAATATTGATAAAACGAAAAATATTGAGGTCGGATAACCTGCTGTAAGTACGGTTTAGTTTTTGTTGCGTATACAGTTCTCCCGTTGCAAACTGAATATTTCTGTCGAGCACATTCGGGTTGAGTTTGTATTTTCCCAAATTGTATCGAACATGGTTAATACGAAACGTATCGCCCGGATTGTTGGCGGGACCTGTTGATTTATCAATATCCACCGAAATGGATTTGATATAATATTTTTTGTGTAAAGTACTGTCGTTAGGATTCCGGATGTTCAAACCTAATTTCACAAATCCATCCGGAGCATTTGTGTCTACATCAAAATCAAGAAATTCGCTACTAACTCCATAATAACCATTGTTTCGGAGCACGCCCAGCACACGCTCTTGTTCTTGTTTGAGCACATCGTGGTGAAAACCTTGTCCTGTTTTAATCAACGTAGCGCCCATATTAGCTTCCACCAATTTAAAAATTTCTTTATCAGCTACCTGAAGATCATATTCACCCAGCACATATTGTTTGTTAAGTTTTACATAATAGGTCACGCGAGCCTTTTTGTTTTTGTTAACCGATACCGTGTAAGAAATATCGGGGTAATAGTAACCCATATTGCGGAGGTAGTATTCAAAACTTTTAACCGTATTGTTCATGAAAACAGAATCCGTGATCACTGCCGGTTCACCGAGTACTGTCCGTTCAAATCGTTTGATGCCATTGTCTTTCCCTGTTGAACCCCGAAAATAAAAATAGGGCCTCGTGTTGAGCAATCCCAAAAATAATCTGTTGGGCTTTTGACGATAATATTTGGTAATATTGGAAGCTATTTCTTTTCGGTAAGGTTTTTCAATGATTACTTTGTTCTTTACCAATAAAGATTGATCATCGTGTAAGTATTTTTTTACACCGCATGCACTGAATAATAGGGTGCCTGCTACTAACAAGGACACCTGTAACAACCATCGATTTATGTTAACTAAGGCTACAGCCAAACTGATTCAATCATTAAAAGATAAACGACAACGACAGGCATCAGGGCTTTTTGTGATTGAAGGAGCCAAGACGGTTGCTGAGTTGCCGGCCTCAAAAATAACCGTTAAAAGCCTTTTTGCAACTCGTGAATGGATTCAGCAAAATGAAAAAGGTCTTTTTTCTACGACAGATATTATCGAAATATCGGAAACACAGCTCAAACAGATTAGTTTTTTAAGTACACCACAACAGGTATTAGCGCTTGCCTACCTGCCTCAATACAATATTGAAAACGTTGTCGAACAAGATAAAGTGATCGTCCTCGACACCATACAAGATCCCGGTAATTTGGGTACCATTATTCGCATTGCCGATTGGTACGGTATTAAACATATAGTTTGCTCATTATCCAGTGCCGATGTGTTTAATCCAAAGGTGATACAAGCTACCATGGGGTCATTTGCAAGGGTTGAGGTGCACTATACCGATCTAAGGGAGTGGCTCGCGGCATATCCCAAACCGGTAATGGGTGCTTTGTTGGAAGGGGAAAGTATTCACACAACGCCATTGCCTCAAGAAGGTGCGTTGCTTATTGGAAATGAAGGTGCCGGCATCAGCGATACATTATTGCCTTTTATTTCAAAACCGGTTACCATACCTCGTTTTGGCGAAGCCGAATCCTTAAATGCAGGAGTGGCTACGGCTATTATTTGTGATGCTTGGTTACGTTCGCTTTCTTAAGTAATATGCTGTAAATAATGAGGGCAATGCTAACCAACCCAATACTTACCCATTGCGATTGACTTAATGAACCGATAAATCCTCTGTCATCATCTCCTCTCAGGAACTCTGTGAAAAATCTTGCTGTAGCATAAATGAGCACATACAGCAACATCAATTCTCCTTCAAACTTTTTCCGGTCTTTATACCTGAATAAAAAAAGTGCAGACAGCAATAATATAAAAGCATCAATTAACTGAACAGGATATAAGGGTGTATGAAGCGGATGAGCCTGACTAATGTCCATGGTATACGTTATACCAATACCCGGGGCACATACTTTGCCATAGCAGCAACCTGCAAAAAAACATCCGATTTTACCAAAGCTATGTACAATGGCCGTGCATACAGCAAGGATATCAAACAATGGGGCAGGATTCAGTTTTTTGTACCTGAAAAAAAGGAGCAAACTACTAATGCTGAAAATAAAGGATCCATAAAAAACAAACCCGCTTCCGCTTAGTTCAATCATTTTCGATGGATGTTGCATATAATAATCCCAGTCGCTAAACCATAAAAATACTTTACCGCCAATATATGCCGATACAATGATGAGCAAGGCCATTTCAGAGATGGTATCGCTACTGATAGCTAATTTTTTGGATTGTTGGATGGCGTACAGGTATGCTCCTAAAGCACCAAGCATGATGCAAAATCCATAGCTGAAAACTTTAATGGATCCGAATTCGAAAAGTATTGGGTACATAAAGCAATATAATAATTATCAAACAGAGTTTGTATTCCGTCAGAAAAATGCATTTTTGCCAAAGTAAATATTTTTAACATGACCGATCAAACTTCTATTCATTCAAGCAAAGCTCCTGAGCCGGTTGGCTTATATCCGCACGCAAGACGTGTAGGCAATTTATTGTTTTTGTCGGGTGTTGGGCCACGCGAAAAAGGAACCAAAAAAATTCCCGGTGTTGAGTTGGATGAACAAGGTAAAATTGCCAGTTATGATATCGAAACCCAGGTTCGGTCGGTGTTTAATAATGTAAAATTGATATTGGAAGACAGTGGCAGTAGCTGGGCAAATATTGTAGATGTAACGGTTTTCTTAACAAATATGAAAGACGACTTTCCTACCTATAACAAACTTTGGGCTGAATACTTTGCCGAAAACCCTCCGTGCCGCACCACACTCGAAATTAATTGTTTGCCAACTCCCATTGCAATCGAATTGAAGGTGATCGCAACAATTTAAGCTTGCCTATTGGCTCAGTTCAATATGTTTTGATTGCACAGGTGCTCCATAGAATAAAGTTCCGTGTCCGTCAAAATTTTCCGTATTATCTGTCGTGAAAAATTGCCTTGTTTCCCCTTGGGTTAAACGTTGTTCCATTTCAGGATGACGTTGTAAATAATCGGCAAGGCTATCAGCTAAAATTTTTCCCTGAGATAAAATAGCAACAGACTTTGGAGTGTATTGTTTGATGCTGTCTATCAACAATGGATAATGCGTGCATCCCAATAACAATGTATCGATTTCGTTTGATTGGTTCAACAAATTGTCAATATGTTGTTTTACAAAAAAGTGAGATCCGGCATTATTCAATTCATTATTCTCTACCAAAGGAACCCACATTGGGCAGGCTTCCTGGTGAACCTTGATATTTGGAAATAATTTTCCAATTTCAATAATATACGATTCGGATGCAATCGTTCCGGCTGTTCCTACAACTCCTACATGATTTGTTTTGGTATAGTTTCCTACAACTTCGGCCGTTGGGCGAATGATTCCCAAAACGCGTTTCGATGGATCAAGTTGCGGAAGGTCTATTTGCTGAATGGTTCGCAAAGCCCTTGCTGATGCTGTGTTACAGGCAAGAATAACCAACGGGCAACCCATGTCAAACATTTTTCTGACACATTCCAATGTGTAATGATAGATGGTGTCAAACGAACGGGATCCGTATGGTGCACGTGCATTATCACCTAAATATAAATAATCATATTGAGGAAGTTTGGCTACAATTTCTTTGAGAACTGTAAGCCCTCCATAGCCCGAATCAAATACACCGATAGGTCCGTGTTGCATGTGTTGCAAGATATAAAAAGGAAATGATAAGCAAATCAGTCATTCAATGAATAACTATACGTCAAGTTCCGCTAGTTTTTTCTGCAATGCAAAAAGTTCATCGCGTAACCTTGCTGCATCCATAAAATCAAGATCTTTTGAAGCTTTGAGCATTCGTTTTTCAGTTTCTTCAATCGTTTTTTGAAGCTGAGGTTTGCTCATGTATTGTACAATAGGATCGGCAGCAATGCTTGTTTCTTCAGGTTCTACATAATAATGAACATCTTCATTTCCCGGTATTGCATTGGCCACACTTGTTTGTTTAAGTACCTCATCAATGCTTTTTAAAACAGTTTTAGGTTGAATACCATGAAGGGTATTGTATGCAATTTGTTTTGCACGCTTTTTCTCATTGTCTTCGATCGTTTTGCGCATGCTGTCGGTAATGCGGTCTGCATACATAATAACACGGCCACGCTCATTACGGGCAGCACGTCCAATGGTTTGTGTTAACGAAGTTACGCTTCGCAAAAATCCTTCTTTATCGGCATCCATTATGGCTACAAGTGAAACTTCGGGAAGGTCCAATCCCTCACGCAACAGGTTCACACCAATAAGTACATCAATTTTACCCAAGCGCAAATTGCGCAGAATTTCTACACGTTCAAGTGTTTTAACCTCGCTGTGTATATAGCTGCATTTTATATTCAGCCTGCTTAAATATTTGGTAAGCTCTTCAGCCATTCGTTTGGTTAAGGTTGTCACCAATACCCGGTCGCCCATTTTAACCCGCTCATCAATTGCATCCATCAAGTCATCCACCTGGTTCACACATGGTCGTATTTCAATAACAGGATCGAGCAGTCCTGTCGGACGGATCAATTGTTCCACCACCACACCTTCTGATTCCCTGATCTCATAGTCGGCCGGTGTAGCACTTACATAAATGGTCTGGTCCACCATTTGCTCAAATTCATTAAAGGTTAATGGCCTGTTGTCCATTGCTGAAGGTAACCTGAATCCATACTCTACAAGATTTTCTTTCCTGCTTCTATCTCCTCCATACATTGCTCGCACCTGTGGCATGGTAACATGGCTTTCGTCTACAACCAACAAAAAGTCTTTCGGGAAATAATCGAGCAAACAAAAAGGCCTGTCGCCAGGTTTGCGCCTGTCCATGTACAAACTATAATTTTCAATTCCACTGCAATATCCCAACTCACGCATCATTTCCAGGTCAAAGTTGGTCCGTTCTTCCAGTCGTTTTGCCTCAAGGTGTTTCCCTATTGATTTAAAGTAATCCACCTGCGCCACAAGGTCATCCTGGATATCACGCATTGCAACATTCAGTCGTTCCTTTGGTGTTACATAAATATTGGCCGGAAAAATTGCAATATCAGTTACCGCTTCTTGTTTTCTTCCGCTTACGGGATCAATGATAATGATTTCATCAATCTCATTTCCAAAAAACGAAATGCGGAATGCAAAATCTGCATAGGCAGGAAATACATCCAATACGTCTCCTTTAACCCTGAAATTGCCACGTTTAAAATCTGCCGTAGTTCTTGAATACAATGAATCTACCAGTGAGTATAAAACGGTATTCCGCGGGATCTTTTGTCCTTTGTGCAGGCGAATAATACTGCTTTCATAATCCATCGGATTTCCGGCACCGTAAATGCAACTCACCGAAGCAACCACAATTACATCCCGTCTGCCCGATAAGAGAGAGGAGGTTGTTTTTAAACGCATCTTCTCGATCTCTTCATTTATCTGCAGATCTTTTTCAATATAAGTTCCGCTGGAAGGAATAAAGGCCTCAGGTTGGTAGTAATCATAGTAGCTCACAAAATATTCAACAGCATTGTTTGGAAAAAACTGCTTGAATTCCCCATACAATTGTGCTACCAGTGTTTTGTTGTGGCTCATCACAAGTGTCGGTCTGTTTACATTCGCGATGACATTTGCAATGGTAAACGTTTTCCCCGAACCGGTTACGCCTAATAATACTTGTGAATGGTCACCTCGTTGCAATCCCTCTGTTAATGATTGAATGGCTGTGGGTTGATCACCTGTTGGTTTATATTCCGAAGTTAATTGAAAAGTCATTGTTGTATAAAAACAAATGTAATGAAGTTGGATACAAAATGAGGAAAAGAGTTTGGTGTAAAAACAAAAAAGTCCCGCCCTGGGAGGGCGGGAACTTTTTCTAGCCTATGAAACTTTCCATGTATACCTACTCACTGATCTACATGGAAGATCCCAGAAATATTTTTATTCAGTATATTCAAGATCAAGTTCAACTCTACGATTACGGGCTTTTCCTGCTGCGGTTTTGTTTGAATTTACAGGTTGTGTTTCTCCGTATCCTGTTGCCGCAACCCTGTTTGGTTCAACACCATGTTCAATCAAATATTTGGCAACTGCATCCGCTCTGTTTTGCGATAAGGTTAAATTCGCAGCATCATTTCCAACATCATCTGTGTGTCCGCCAATTTTTAATATATAGCTTGGGTTTTCTTTCATCATTTTAACAATTGCATCTAAAATAGCGTTGGATTGTTTTTTGATTACCGCTTTGCCAGTTTCGAACTGGATACCTTGCAATGCTTTTTGGAATAATTGTTTGTACTCGGCTTTCACAACAGGACATCCTCCGTTTTCTTTTACCCCTGCAATGGTAGGGCATTTGTCTATTCCATCATGTATTCCGTCCAGGTCTGTATCAGGACACCCTTTGGTGGCCAAAGGCCCTTTTTGATTAGGACACATATCTGTCATATCAGGAATACTATCACCATCGGTATCAGGGCATCCTTCAAATAATTTCACACCTTTTACATTCGGGCATTTATCCTCAGTGTCTTTCACTCCGTCACCATCCGTATCAGGACAACCGGCAAATGCCAATACACCTTTTACATTCGGGCATTCGTCTTTAGAATCGATAACTCCATCACCATCGGTATCAGGACAGCCTTGCATACCAGCCAAACCTGACACATCAGGGCATGCATCATCTTTGTCGGCAATGCCATCCTTATCTCGGTCCGGACATCCTTTTACAGTGCCACCCTCATTCGGACAAGCATCCTCATAATCAGCTACACCATCTTTATCGGTATCAATTGGACAGCCGTCTAAATCAACTTTGGCCAATCTGGGTGTTCCCGGGCATTTATCTTTTTTATCACTTACACCATCTCCATCCAGATCGGGTGCTTTTCCAATATTAAAGTTAAGTCCGATGGTATGCATCAGCATCGCATCATTGGGTGCTTTATCCGCATTTAAATCACGGGTATCACTTGTAAAATCATAGGCATAAGTTGCTTGATAATTCAATCCTACAGCTTCGGAAAGTTGAAAATTAATTCCAACTGCAGCTACACCTATAAGACTATTTCCGTCAGTTGAATATGAACTTTTTGCAGTCATAAAATTCATCCCACCCCCGGCTAGTATATAGGGTTGCAAAACGCTGTTTTCTTCAATCATGTACCCATTGTTGAATTTGTATCTGAAGTTGGCGTTTAAGTGTAAAACATCTACTTTAAATGTAGGACTCGGGCCTTCAAAATATCCCCACGAACCATAGTTCCCCATGACCCCAAAATTGAATGATCTGTTTAAATAACGATCAAGGGTAACACCTCCGGTAATGGTATTTGTGGCGGTTTTTTCATCAAAATGTAAAAAGCCATTTCCCAAATCACCGGAGTATTCTTTATAACCACCGTGAAAACCGATATTCCATTTCCGGTCAATTGTTTGTGCTTGTAATATGGTGGTAGATAAAACTAATCCAGCCACTAGTAATTTATTTTTCATACTTAGTCCTCCTTGGCTAAGTGTGGGCTAAAAAACATGCCAAGCAATAGCTTTCGGCTTCAGAGCTAAGATATACAGCAAGTTAGGTAGTATGCTCATGTTTATGAGCATATTTAAGTTGGGGAAAATTTATCCCAATTTGGGGTGCAAATAAAGTTTAGTGAGGAATTTTAGAAAGACATTTAATATTTAAATATGTCTTTCGGCATGATACGAAGAACGGACCAAAGCTCCCGATTCTACATACTTAAATCCTTTCTCCATTCCGGCTATTTTGTAATAATCAAATTGCTCTGGTGTGATAAATTCTTCAACAGCTAAGTGCATTTTGGTAGGTTGCAAATATTGACCAAGGGTTAATACATCACATCCGTGTGCAACCAAATCATCCATGATTTCAAACACTTCGTTTTCTGTTTCACCCAATCCAAGCATGATCCCGGATTTTGTTCTGCGACCACGTTCTTTGGTTTTTAAAGTTTGCTCCAGGCTACGTTCGTATTTTGCTTGTGGGCGTACTTTGCGGTACAAACGTTTTACCGTTTCCATATTATGCGAAACCACTTCCGGTTTTTCATCAATTACCTGATACAATAGATCCCATTTACTCATGAAATCAGGGATCAATGTTTCCATTGTTGTATTAGGGTTTAACTGTTTTACCAATCGAATGGTATCGGCCCATACCGTTGCCCCTTTATCAGGCAAGCCGTCCCTGTTTACCGAGGTAAGTACTGCATGTTTTACACCCATCAACCTGATAGCTTCAGCTACGCGCATTGGCTCATCAGTATCATATTCATTGTTCCTGCCGGTTGCTACAGCACAAAAAGAACAACTTCTTGTGCAGGTATTCCCAAGGATCATAAAAGTTGCTGTTCCTTCGCCCCAGCATTCACCCATATTCGGGCAGTTGCCACTTTCACAAATCGTATGAAGTTTATATTCGTCAACCAGCTTGCGCACCTTACGGTAGTTTTCGCCTGTTGGTAATTTTACTTTTAACCACGATGGTTTTTTTACACGCTGTTCTGTTAATGTAGGTAGTTCAATCATATCACTTATTCCAACCGAATTGGTATCCAACAAAAAAATTAAATAATAAAGTACTTTTAGGCTCGAAAGCCATTAGTGGTAATCCTTGCGGAAAAACATCAAGAGTGATGCCTGCTTCAACGCAATGAAATTCTTCCGGAAATGCACCCCATTCAACCGCAAAACTTGCTCTGCCGTAAGCACCAAACATCGCTGTAGTGTTACTGATTCCCTTAAAAAAAGAAGAGTTGCCATAAATCAAGCTTTGGTTGGTGTGAATTGCAGGATCATATCGTTCCGATTTTACAAAACCACCGGCCCCATCCGGGTTCTTATAGTAAACATCCAAATAAATGGGTTTGAGTAATGCGGTGCTTAAACCAAAATTATAATTGAAATTAATTTGTACCGCATTTTTATAAGGTCTTTCCGTTAAAAAAATCGTTTGACCATATCCGGTCTTCAACGAAAACAACATGTTCAATCGGCCAAATGTATATTGTTGGGGGTTATCAGAGTTTCCGCTGATACGCGTTTCTTTATAATGACGAATGCGCGACAGCTCAATATCCACCATGTTTTTTGTGAGTGCTGTTTTGTGCCAGCCGTATTTGTAATTCAATCCGCCCAAACCACTGCTGTTTAAATTTGCACCTGCTGTGATGCGTTTGCGGTAAAAAAGTTGTGATTCTGTTATAGCTTCATTTTGTGCGTCAGCACTAAGTGCCAACAGGCAACATAGAACCCATAAAATATTACACGATTTTAGCATTTAAAATGAAGCTTTGATTACTTTTGACTTTCAAATGTACTAACAAATATGAATACTTCCGAATTGATTTACCAGGGAGAACTTAGAACCCTGGCAACCCACATATATTCAGGTACGCAAATATTTACAGATGCTCCTTTGGATAACCATGGGAAAGCCCAGAGTTTTTCACCAACGGATCTCCTGGCTGTGTCGTTGGCAAGTTGTATCATGACAACAATTGCAATCCAAACAAGAGCTGAAGAGTTAAAATTGGAAGGAACTGTGTTAACCGTAAAAAAAATAATGGCTTCAAATCCAAGGCGAGTTGCAGCCATTGAGATTGAAATTACGATTGTGGAAAACAATTTAACTTATCCACAAAAAATGAGGTTGGAACAAATTGCGCACGACTGTCCGGTTGCAAAAAGCTTACATAAAGATTTGGAGCAACGGGTGAGCTTTACTTACGTGTAAAGCAGGCAATTATTTGATAGAGCTTCCTATAGAAGGCAGGTTGATTTGAAACTTTGGGCAAGAACTCTTACAAGAGCTTAAACCCAACAGTGCAAATGCACAAACGATTATTAGAATTGATTTTTTCATAAAAAAAATAAAACTGTTGTTGGTACAAAGGTATAATAATATTCCAGATTCGTTCATTTATTTTGATATTCGTCCATTTATTGGTGAGCAAAATAGGATACAGTTCACGCTGAGTCATGCAGGAAAGTTTGACTTCGATACTGCATTTTTAGCCGATCAGCTCTTGATTTATCCCAAGGCAAAGTCTAAACTTCCTTCATTTACAGGTGTTTATGCTCATTTTACGCCTCAAAGTTTTGAACAAAGCAGCAGTGAGGTATTGGCTTTCTTTAAGGCCGATTGTATTAATGGGGAGCAAATTTTAGACCTTTCAGGAGGGTTGGGTGTGGATGACTGGGCTTTTGCAAGTAAGTTTAAGCGAGTTGTTTCTTTGGATATTGATGATCAGCTAAACAAGATAGTCAGGCGCAATTTTGAAAAATTGGGCGTTTCAAATATTGAAAGATTGGATGACGATGCTTACGATTTTGTTGGTAAAAATGTGGATAAGTATGATTGGGTTTATCTGGACTCCGATAGAAGGGCTTCGGCAAAAAGGGCCATTGTGCTGGCTGACGCTGAACCTAATATTTTAACCATCCGACATAAGCTGTTTGGTTTTACTTCCAATATTCTGCTTAAAGTATCTCCGATGTTGGATATACATGCTCTTATGAATGAGTTAAAGACCATTAAACAGATTTGGGTTGTTTCACATAAAAATGAAGTAAAAGAAATACTTGTTCACCTCATCAATGAACCCTGTGAAACAATTATCTCGGCTGTGGATCTTGATGGGGAGCAAAAGCAGCAATTCGCACTCATGTACCCTTTCACAGCTGATCAGGTTGATTATAAAAACACTGGTTCTTGGTTTTATGAGCCCGGTTTGGCACTTATTAAATCGTATTTGGCAACACCTTATTTGCAACAAAACCAGGTACACCAGTTGGCTAAAAACAGTATTTACGGATTAAGTGAAATGGAGGTGCCCAACTTTTTCGGCAGGGTGTTTAAGGTCGTTTCCATCTTTGAGTTTAGCAAAGCCAAACTCAAAGCATATTTGCAACGATCAACCATTACAAAAGCCAATATTGCTAAACGAAATTTTCCGATGGAAGTAGCCGAGTTACGAAAAATGTCGGGATTAAAAGATGGGGGAGAACACTATTTCTTTTTTTCAATGGATGCGTCCAATACCAAGCAAGTATTTCACTGTATTAAACATACTGATGAATAACCTTGGATTATTTAGCCCATCTGAGACTTTCCAATGAATGTAGAATATCTGTTTTAATAAAATCCAATACCGGAGCAATAGAATCGTTATTGGTTTTTGTATTAAAATAGAGGGCTCCTCTCATAAAATTTCCCGTACTATCCATTACATAAAATTGGAAATTGGTTGCTGTGTTTCCGCTCAATTCATAAAGCATGCCTTTTAAGTATGCGTTGCTGATCTCTGTCTCATAAATTTCATCGGCCTTAATGGTATGTTTATAAACCAATGTTCGTGCATCTTCAGTAAGCCTGTACAGTTCATTTTGGTTTTGGTAGGGCTTATAGCTTAAGTGGAGGGTAGCATTAAAAGGAGTGTAGAATACATTGTACCAACATTTCTCAGCAGTTGGGTGTGTATCAATACTTACTGAGGCATAATGCGGAACGTCAAACGTAAATCCGCAATCCGAATGATACGGAGCATATGTACGGGTAGGAAAGCATATACGTTGAAATCCTCTTGGTTTTGGACTGTAATCGTCTTCACAAGAAACGAGCGTAAGTATGATGGCCAAGCCCAATAAAAGTTTATGCATGTTCTCCGATTATTACTTTAACGCGTTTTATTTTACGATTATCTGCAGCTTCAATAATGAATGTAAACTGATCAATAATGATGGATTCATTGATTTCGGGTAAATGCCCTGATACTTCAAGCAACATTCCCCCAATTGTATCAGCTTCATTGCGCACTTCATCAAATATGTTGGTATCAACCTCCATCATTTTGCACGCGTCATTGATCAGCATCTTGGCTTCAAATACAAATGTATGGTTATTGATCTTTGAGAAGAACGATTCTTCTTCATCAAATTCATCATTTATTTCACCAAATATTTCCTCCAAAATGTCTTCCATTGTGACGATACCAGAGGTTCCGCCAAACTCATCCACCACAATGGCAAGATGAACACGCTTGCTTTGAAACTCTTTTAACAGGTCATCAATCTTTTTACTTTCGGGAACAAAATACGGTTTGCGAATCAATTTGATCCAGTCAAACTCATCACCCTTATGCATATGGGGTAATAGATCTTTAATGTATAAAACACCAATAATCTGATCCAGGCTATCTCTGTATACAGGTACGCGTGAATATCCCCAGTTGTTAATTTTATTGAGCAGCTCGGCAAAGTTTACAGTTGCATCCAACGCACTCATGTCAGGGCGCAAACGCATGATCTGCTTTACATTCGTATTGCCGAAATTGACGATCGATTTTAAAATAAATTTTTCCTGCTTAGGTGTATCTGCTTCAGCTGTAATATCAATTGCATGTGTCAATTCATCAATGGAAAGGATATGACCTTTTTTGGTTATACGTTTATCAATAATTGAAGTTGATTTTTCCAAAACATATACAAATGGAGAGAATATTTTGCTGAGCACGAACATGGGGAAGGCCATCCATTTAGACAGTTTTACCGCATTTTGCGAAGCATATATTTTAGGCATTACTTCACCGAATAGTACCAATACAAAGGTTACCAGAATGATTTCGAAAAAGAATCCTAACAAAGGAGTGGATTCAAAATCAAAAATAATATCCAGCATTAATGATGATACCATGACCATTGCAATATTTACAAAGGTGTTTGTAAGTAAAATGGTTGCCAGTAATTTTTTGGGGTGGTTGAGCAAATGGCCTAGGTAATTGGTGCCTTGTCCTTCATTTTGTGTAAGCTCGTTTACCTGAACTTTGCTGAGTGAGAAAAATGCGTTTTCGGAACCCGAAATAATGGCTGAACAACCTACTAATGCTAACGCAATAAGTCCACAAATAGACACTGTGATAACAGATGACGAATCAAGTGTGTTGATAATAGACAACACTGTAAAAAGTGTTTGGGACGGAGGTTCTCCGGTAATTGATTCCAAAATAATTTATTTAAGTGATACAATCAAAATGGGAGATCGTCTCCCAAATTGGATAAATTCGTTGTTGTTGGACTGATGTTTTTATGTTCGGGTTCTTCATGCTCCGGAGGCTTGCTTCCAAGCAGGTTCATACTGGCTACTCTGATTTTTTTACCAATATGTTCCTGTCCATTCTTGTCTGTCCAGCTCTCCGATTTTATTTTGCCTTCCACATAAAGCAACATTCCTTTTTTTAAGTATTTCTCTGCAATTTTAGCCAGAGAATCCCACATTTCAATATTATGCCACTCGGTTTCAACTTTTCGTTCACCATTTTTATTGGTAAAGGTTTCATTGGTAGCCAAAGTGAAAGTAGCAACCACCCGTTCGCTGTCCAAATATCTCACCAAGGGGTCTTTTCCCAAATGTCCTATTAATATGACTTTATTTACCGACATGCAAAATAGCTACTTCAATGATTGATAATGATGCAGGAATTTGTCGAATAACCGGTGAACCGGGTATATCGACAATTCACTTATTGAAGGCGCAATGTAAGCGGAATCATTCAATTTGACCTTATTTGAGGTTTTGACCACCCAAAAATCGGCAAAAATAATTTGATGCGTCAACTGGTGTTTCGTTGAATATGTCTTGTGGATAGCTACTTTTTTCCCAAAAGAGAACAAGTCCCTGAAGCCGGGATGCGTAATAATCTCGTCATCGGCCATTCTGGAGGCTGTTTCAATAAAAGGAGGTTCAAACAGGTTGTGCCAGATACGTTCCGTTGAACGTTGTTTGATATACGTTCTTCCGTTGTGGTCAATAAAGAAAAAATGCAGGAAACGTTCTTTCGGTTTCTGCTTTTTGATTTTGACAGGTAGTTGTCCGATGGTTCCGGCTGCATAGGCCCGGCATTGCAATCTTACATCACATTCATTGCATTTAGGTGCAGTTGGTTTACATATCGTGGCTCCTAGTTCCATGATAGCCTGGTTATAGAGTCCGGCATTTTGCGTATCCATGATATCCTGGGCGAGCTCGGCAAATGTTTTTTTGCCTTCAGCGCTATTAATGGGCTCATCAATATTAAACACACGGGATAATACCCTGTACACATTCCCGTCAACAACCGCTTTGGGTTCATTGTAGGCGAAAGAAGCAATGGCAGCAGCAGTATAAGGTCCTATGCCCTTTAACTCGATCAATGAATCGTAGGTGGTAGGAAATATACCTCCATGTTCTTTTGTAATGATGCGGGCAGTGGTCAACATATTTTTAGCACGGTTATAATACCCCAATCCTTGCCATAACTTCATCACCTGGTCGTCTTTGGCATTAGCCAGATCTTTTATTGTGGGGAATGCTTCCACGAACTTAAGGTAGTATGGTAATCCTTGTTCAACTCTTGTTTGCTGTAAAATAACTTCCGAAAGCCATATAAAATAAGGGTTTTGAGTGTTTCGCCATGGTAAATCCCTTTTGTGTTTTTGATACCATTTAAGGATCGGAAGTGCAGCTGTCATTTGATGACAAAAGTAAGCGAAAAGTTTTTTTTTCAATCTGTTATATTATTTGTGTTGAATTACATACATTTGCCACCCCATTCAAAAAATGGCATTAGGGTTAACAATTACTTGATACTTAAATCTTAACAAATAAATATTCATACAAAATGACAAAAGCAGAAATTATTGCAGAAATCTCAGCAAAAACAGGAGTAGAAAAAGCACACGTTCAAGAGTCGGTTGAGTCTTTCTTTAAAGTAGTAAGAAATGCAATGGTAGACGGTAAAAATGTATACTTCCGCGGTTTCGGTAGTTTCGTTATCAAAAAAAGAGCAAAGAAAATAGCGCGTAACATTTCTAAAAATACAGCAATGGTTATCGATGAACACTATATTCCTAGCTTTAAACCGGCAAAAACCTTTGTTGATAAAGTAAAGAAAAGCGATAAAGTGAAATCGAAAGTAGCTAAACAAACTGCTTAATTCTGATGTCGTTTAACCGTAATCAAATCGTTCTTTTTGTTGTCGTTATTGCTATTGTAGCTGCTTTGTTTGTAAAAGGCTACAAAACAGCCAATAGTTCGGTAAGTGCAACTTCATCTGTTTCTTCTAATGTGTTTGATATTGATTCTTACATTGAAGCAGAAAAGAAAGAGTTGAGCCAGCCACTTCAGGAAAGGATTACCGATCTTGAAAAAGATACAAAAACAGAAACGGGATTACAAAACCTGATCGTTCTTTGGGATTCATTAGATAACCAGCTCATTTCGGCAACTTACATGGAATCGTATGCAACCATGAAGCCAACCGAAAAAAATTGGTTTGCCACTGGCAGTAAATATTATACATTTGCCAGCCTGAGTAATGACAGCATCATGATTACGGCATCTGCTTCAAAAGCTAAATCTGCTTTTGAGAAGGTGATAAAGCTGAATCCGAATAATTTGGATGCTCAAACTGCGATGGCTGCTATTATTGTTCAGATAGACCAGGATGTGATGAAGGGGGTTGGTATTTTGAAAGATGTTGTGGCTAAAGATAGCAACAATATCCAGGCAATATTTACACTTGGAATGTTATCGATACAATCCGGCCAGTTTGAAAAAGCAGAAGAACGTTTTGTGAAATTGACTACTTTGCAACCCTTTAATCCCGAGTATTATTTCTACCTGGGAGAGGTTTACGCAAAAATTGGAGAGACTCAAAAAGCGATCAAAACATACGAAACATGCAAGACATTGTTGAAAGACGATGCAGCAAAAAAAGAAATTGAAACCTTAATTATTAAACTTAAAAATATTTAAAACTATGCCAAGCGGAAAAAAAAGAAAACGTCATAAGATTGCAACGCACAAACGTAAAAAACGTCTACGTAAGAATCGTCACAAGAAAAAGTAATTCTTAACTTATTCTAAATAGTTAAAACCTGTAATACCGCATTGTAATCTTACTCTGCGGTATTACTGTATTTAATTGTATTGAATTGTGAGCAGCGAATTAGTTATCAATAGCCACCCGAATGGTGGTGTTGAAATAGCACTATTACGCGATAAAAAAGTCATCGAGCTTCATCATGAACATGCCGAAAATAATTTTGCGGTAGGTGATATTTATCTGGGTAGTGTCAACAAATTAATGCCAGGTCTCAATGCAGCTTTTATTGATGTAGGACACGAGAAAGACGCTTTTTTGCATTATCTCGACTTGGGTCCTCAGGTAAGAAGTCTCCAAAAATTTGTACGCAGTATGCGTGGCAATTCCAAAATGGAGCCTTGGCCAAAAACATCAGAGAACGAAGCTGATATTGAAAAAACCGGCAAAATAGGACAGGTTCTCAGTCGCTTCCAGCAAGTGGTTGTTCAAGTGAGTAAAGAACCCATCTCTAATAAAGGTCCTCGTTTATCCTCCGAACTTTCATTGGCCGGCCGCTTTGTGGTCCTTATGCCCTTTGAAGATACCGTTTCCATTAGCAAAAAAATTGTGAAAATGGAAGAGCGTAACCGATTGAAAAAATTGGTTTACAGCATTAAACCTAAAAATTTTGGTGTGATCGTTCGCACTGTTGCCGAAAACCAGCCGATTGAAGATTTAGAGAAAGATCTGAAAGACTTAATTGGCAAATGGGAAGGAATGTGCGACCAGTTAAGAACGGCCTCTCCTCCACAAAAAATATTGGGTGAAAGTGATCGCACACTCACATTGATCAGGGATCTGGTAAATGATGATTTTACCAATATTTATGTAAATGATGGATTCCTGTTCAACCAGGTAAAAGATTATGTTAAGTCAAAATCACCTCAGCTTGAGAAGATTGTCAAACTCTACAATGGCAAAGCCCCGATTTTCGAACATTTTGGGATCGACAAACAGATCAAAGCATCATTTGGTAAAGAAGTAAACTTTATTGGTGGTAGTTACCTGATCATTGAACATACTGAAGCCCTGCATGTCATTGACGTAAACAGTGGAAGCACAAAGGCCAAAGAAGTTAACCAGGAAGAAAGTGCTTTGCAGGTGAACCTTGAAGCGGCAACCGAAATTGCCCGCCAGCTTCGTTTACGCGATATGGGTGGAATCATTGTAGTGGATTTTATCGACCAAAAAACACCGGGTAACCGCAAACTTGTATATGAGCGCTTAAAGGATGAAATGAAGAGCGATCGTGCCCGTCATAAGATTCTTCCCATGAGTCCTTTTGGACTTGTTCAGATCACCCGTCAACGTGTTCGCCCGGAGATGAATGTGATTACAACGGAAAAATGCCCTACCTGTAAAGGAACAGGAGAAATCACTTCAAGTATTGTGATTACTGATGAGATTGAAAATAACTTACGTTATTTTATACAAAATCTTAATATGTCGGGTATCACATTAGAAGTACACCCTTACATTGCTGCATTCCTAAAACAAGGCTTTTTAAGCTCAACACGTTTAAAATGGTTGTTTAAATACCGCAAGTTTGTGAAAATAAAAACGGTGAATTCGCTCCATTTCGGAGAATACCGTTTCCTGAATGCATCAGGAGAAGAAATTAAGGTGTAGTTTTTACTACACCTTTTTTTATGCGTTCTCAGAGCCATAAATGGAAAAGGCCGATTAACATTGCTGCTAACCGGCCCCTGAATTTTATCCAATAAAAAAAGTATTATGCAGAATAATTAATAAGAATGATGCCAAAGTTTTCTCCATGTAATTTTATTTTTTATTAATTTCTCAAAATCAAGTATTTAAAAAAAAATATAAAAATCATTCAATATTGAAGGTTACGGATTTTGTATATTTTTTTGGAATGCTCAGTTCTTAACTAGACACATTCTGAAAATGAATGATCCATGAGGTTATGAAATATACTTTCAACTAAGTCAGATCGTGTATGTATTTTTCGATCATATCCAGTTTTTGATTACATTCTTTGAATATATTCTCTTTGATAGCAGTATCATCGGTTTTTTTGCCCAAAACAATTCGGATAAAAATAAGTTGATTCTTAAGATTAACGATATTGCCTAATATATGATTATTAAGTAATGATTTTTCTTCAAGATTGGTCTCAACATTTTCCAATAAAGCCTGAAGAAGTAAAATTCTTGATGAAATGGTTTGTTTCATTGTTTGGATGTTTAATACTTTGAATGCTCTGACAGGGTTTACCGAAACATTTGGTTTACTCTTAACTTTAAGGGGTAATGATATAGCATTAAAACAACATTGAGAAGTTTATTAGTTTGACAATTACCTCTTAATTTTCTCTTGAGGCGTATAATGGTAGTTTATATCAATAAAGGGGATGAAAATAGAGTTTAATGAATACTGCTATAATTATTGTTCTTGATTATCTTATCTGTAATTAAATTGTAAAGCAATATCAAACTTCTCTTAATTTAATCTTAAAAATGGTATTCAACACAAAAATGTCTTCTCTTCTGTAATATTTATGTAAATATCGTAGAGAAAGCCAACTTAAATACCTTCATAGATTGAAAAGGATATGCATCACTTTATCCTATTCGCTACTTAAAAATACTGTTTGGTTTGTTATTTTCAGATACGACAACTGAAATACTCTTTAATGGCACAAATTTTAACCAAACCTTTTTAATATAAATACTACATATGTAGTATTTTTTGGCAACGTAAAATTCGCGGTTTTGTTTACACTTGTACCAATATTCAGATGAAAAATGGACATAACCCTCAAACAAGCACAGGAATTGGTTGATCATTGGATCAAAACCAATGGTGTACGCTATTTTAACGAACTTACCAATACGGCCATTTTAATGGAAGAAGTAGGAGAGGTGGCACGGATCATGTCGAGGAAGTATGGAGAGCAGTCGTTTAAGGAATCAGATACCAAAGTTGATTTGGGCGATGAAATGGCAGACGTATTGTTTGTATTGGTATGCCTGGCCAACCAAACAGGAATTGATCTCACAGAAGCGCTTCAGAAAAATTTAGATAAAAAGACCAAACGAGACAGGGATAGGCATAAAGGGAATGAGAAGTTAAAATAGCCTCAACCTAAATTCTTGTTTGCGTTGTTCTTTCCTAACAAATAATAATCCTATAAAAAACAAGTCTATTGAAGCCGTTACATTAGGAATGGCTTTGAGGTGTTGCCAGTTTTCGGTAGCCTTTGGATTGGCATACATATTTTTAACGATCACCATCGAGTCATTGTGAGCAATGGTTAACTTTTGCGGAATCGTTTCAATGTTTCCGTCAACCAAAAGGATAAAAGGTTTATCAATGGGTAAATGAAGGATATCTGTAGAAAACTGATGGTTCGGGAAATGAATCTTAAGCTTTTCAATAATGGTTTCGCTGCGTTGGTTAAAATAACCCTTCGAGGTAGGCGTAAAGCCTGTTAACTTCACAAGGCTGTTTGTTTTAAAGCAATTGTTGTACAGCCCGAAAACAAAAGGCGAGTGCAACACATCAATCAGGGTTGCACTCGCATAATGATTTAAGAATTTACGAAACCTATAGCGCACTAAGCTTTTTGTTCTTGTTTGGCTATTTGGCGAATCAACTTCACCTTTTCTTCAAGTTGTTTAATTTGCTTTTGTGCCCCCGCAATCTTCTCCTTTATTTGGTCAACCATTGGGTTGTCGCCTTTACTTTTTGCAAAAAATCCAAGGTTATTATCCCATGTATCAATATCGCTTCTCATGCCGCGGATCTTTTCCTGGATGAAACGTTCTTCACGTTTTAATCTTTCGGCACCGTTCGGAGAATTCAGCAATGCTTCAAAATGACTGCGGTCTTTCATATCGCGCATAGCGGTATGAGCTTGTTTAA
Source organism: Chitinophaga pinensis (assembly GCA_943369665.1). Taxonomy (GTDB): domain Bacteria; phylum Bacteroidota; class Bacteroidia; order UKL13-3; family UKL13-3; genus UKL13-3. The sequence goes on along the minus strand of CALRNX020000013.1, from coordinate 1,188 downwards.
ACTTGTTAAATACTTTATCGGTGAGCTCGTTGTATTTTTTGTTGATGGCTTCTTTTGCATTCATAGGTACAAAACCGGCCTGGTTCCATTGTTCCTGTAATGCTTTTAAGTCATTAATAATAGTAGCTCCATCTTCGCGGTTTAACAATTCTTCCAATTGAACCAACAATGCATTTTTGGTTTCCAGGTTTTTCTTTTGCTCTTCAACCTGTCCGGCAAAATGCAAAGCTTTCTTTTCAAAAAAGGTGTCACATGCTGTTCTGAAACGTTTCCAGATTGCATCCGAAACCTTTTCGTGAACAGGTCCGATTGATTTCCATGCTTCCTGCATTTTTTTCAACTCGTCTGTTTGTTTGTTCCAGTCAATCGGGTTGGCCGAAATGGTTTCAGCTTTTTCACACAAATCGGTTTTGGCCTTTAAGTTATTGTTGCGCTCAGCATGCATTTTCTTAAAGAACTCGTTTTTGTTATTGTAAAATTTGTTACGTGCTGTTCTGAATTCCTCCCACAAACTTTCTTTGTACTTAATAGGAACCATCCCTATTTTTTTCCAGTCTTCCATCAATTGGTTGGCAACAGTACTATGTTCCAACCAGTCTTTGATCCGCGCTGAATGTATATTTGAAAGCTCAAGGGCTTTGGTCAACAATTCTTTTTTTGCATTTAAATTCTCTTCGCGCTTACGTTCGTTTTCGGCCATCACAGCTTTGATCATTTCAAAAATACGATCACATTCTGCCTTAAAGCGGTTCCAGATATCATCGTTCGATTCTTTTGGAACCGGGCCGATGCTTTTCCACTCTTCCTGGTATTTTTTGAGCAGGATGATTACTTTCTTGGTGCTAGGTTCTAACGCCAGTTCCGAAACTTTTTTGGTAAGCTCTATTTTCTGATCTAAATTTTTACGTCTGTCCAGGTCCTTCAATTCATTGAACATTGAAAGGTTGTCGTAAAAATTATGAATATACAAGTGATATGATTCCCAAAGCTTTTCAACGTGTTCTTTAGGAATATTGCGGATCAGTTTCCATTCGGTTTGCAACTCCTTTAATTTGTTCAAACTGTCCTGGGTTTCTTCTCCTTCGGTAAGTGCCTTTATCTGTTCAAGCAATGATTCTTTTTTACGCAGGTTAACAAGCTTCTCTGCATCTTGTCTTGCACGCTCATCGGCTTTCTTTTGTTTTAGTT
>CALRNX020000012.1:0-136279 GCA_943369665.1 Chitinophaga pinensis | reverse complement strand
ACTTAACCATTGATAATTTTGGTCATGTGCTTATACAAGAAGATCCAGGAGGACAATTACACTTAGCTAAAACATGGCAGTACACTATTGCTACTGATAAAATTGAACTAATAGCTTCCCATGATTCTTCTCGTTTTATCACCGGTCGCGAAAACTTCCTGACAATAGATGAAGAAGCTTCGGGTATTATTGATGCACAAGATATTTTGGGTGCAGGTAATTTCTTGGTTGTTGACCAAGCTCATTATTCAATACCGGGCGAATTGGTTGAAGGTGGACAATTGCTAAAATTGTTTAACCCAAGTACAGCAAATGGCATTGCATTAAAAACAATTGCTGCGGCACGTGCTATAGCTCCAACCGATACTGTAAAAGTAAGAGGAATTGTAACCCGCGCATGGGGACGTTTCATCTACATCCAAGATTCTACAGGTGCTATTGGCGTGCGTCAGTCAAGTGGTACAATGGTTGATTCAATTGTTAGCGGTGGTATTAAAGAAGGCGACTTGGTTGAAGTAGTGGGTGGCAGAGGAGAGTTTAACAACTATTCTCAAATTGCTATTGCTACCGGGGCTTTCAGAGAAAACTCAAGGGTAACCGTATTGGCAAGAAACCAGGCATTACCTCCAGCTAAATTATTAACCTTAAAACAACTGAACCAAAATGGCGAACAATATGAAAGTCAATTGGTGCGTGTGGTTAATTTACAGACTGCAGTAACAGGAAAATTTGCTGCAAGCACAAACAATACCATTTGGGATGGAGCTACTCCAGGCGATACAATGTTGTTGCGTGTAATTGCTGCTGCTGACACAGAAATAGATGATGCACCGGGTGTAGCTGTGCCAAAAGGACCGTTCACATTTGAAGGAACCCTGATCCAATTCTGTGCATCACCAACAAGTGGTTGTACCTTGGGATACCAATTGCAAGGTGTTCGCAAATACGAGATCATTCCACAATTAACTTCGGTGAGTTTGGTTACACCTACAAACAATACACGCATTGTAACCAAAGTATCAAACACAACGCCTGTTAACTTTAGCTGGACAAAAACAGGTAACGCCACTTCGTATAAATTATTCTTAACATCATCTGCAGGTACGTTCAGCAATCCATGGTTGCAATCAACAATTGCTGGCACAGATAGTACATTTACCTATTTGTACAACGAGTTTGATACACTTGTTGCAAAAAAAGGAATCGCAAAAGGTGATTCTGTATTATTGAAATGGACCGTGTATGCTTACTTAGGAACAGACTCAATGATGGCAGCACAAACAAACAACTTATTAGTAGTGCGTGAAGCAGACCCACTTCCGGTATTGCTTGGAGCATTTAATCTTGTATCTCCTTCGGATAATTCAAGAATAGAAGTTGAACAAAATGCAACTACACCAATTCTCATTAATTGGACGAAATCGGCAAATGCTACCAGCTATAAATGGTTTATTGATACAGCCACCGGTAACTTTAGCAATCCTTGGATGGTTTTACCATCAAATGTAAGTGGTACGGATAGTTCGTTGACGTTAACCTACGGTGATATTGACAATTTGTTATCGTCAAAATCAATTGCCGAAGGTGATTCAGCCAATCTGATATGGACTGTACGTTCATACAAAACAGGCGACTCTTTACAAGCTTCACAAACATTTAACATCAAAGCAGTACGTATCAAACATGTTGGGTTGAGTGAAACATCACTTGATGCATTGGTAAAACTATATCCAAATCCTACCGAGGAAAACACGCTCCTTTCAATGCACTTGAACACAACCGAAGAAGTAAACATTTCGATCGTGGATATGCAAGGAAAAACGGTAAGTACGTTAAGTGAAAAAGGAACAGGAAATGGCATTCAGGAAATAGAATTGCCAACTGCTGCACTTCAAAATGGTATGTACTTCGTACGTGTTGCTGTTGGGGAAAAATCAACTCAGGTAAAACTTGTGGTAATGCACTAAACACAATAATAACCAACCTACCTTTTAAACGGGAAGAAGCCTCCAGAAAGGCTTCTCCCGTTTTTTTACATTTAATACCTTTCTATTGATAACGCTATGAATCCTAAAATTGCATTGCCGTTTTTTACATTATTGATTGCAATCGTAACACTTTCCTTTCGCCAAAATGAAAATCAAACCCGTTATGAGTTGTATTACCAACAACAACTTCAACGATTCGAACTGGCTGAAGAAAATCTGTTGACCATCATCCACAAAAGCGACTTAAATGTAAATGGTGAGATTCAAAAAATACGATCTGAAATCGCACACACGCGAAACAAACTCAAAGGAGTCGATTTTTGGTTTCGGTACCTCGACCCGCTTTCTCACAAAAAACTAAATGGCCCTTTACCCGTGGAATGGGAAACAGAGGTATTTGAAAAATTTGAAAAACCATACAGGCGTGAAGGAGCCGGACTAACGCTGGCCTATCAATACCTGGAAGAACAAAATCCAATTAAAGACACACTCGCTCATCTTATCAGGCAAAGTATCGCGGCTTTGCAATCATACAAACACGATTCAATTACGAATGAACTAACCAGCCACCATCATTTTTACCTATGCAATAGATTGTATTTACTCAATTTGGCTACGATATACACAACAGGATTTGAATGTCCTAATACTAACGAAATCATTCCCGAACTCAGGTTATTGCTTACTGAAACGAATACCATTTATAGCTTGTTTAATGAAAGCTATTCAACAACAGCACTTACTCAACAATATCTAACACTTTACCGTAACTGCAAACTGTTTGTAAACGAGCAACCTGATCATTACGAAAATTTTGATCATTATACATTTATACGTGATTATGTAAATCCGCTTTATGCATTGAATCAACAAATGATCATTGATTACAAGGTACACAGTAAAAGTTTGGTTGATTATGCGTTGAACAAACAAGCTTCATCCATTTTTTCCAAATCGTTATACTTCGCCCAAAATCCAAAAGGGATTTTTCATAGGGTACAAGAAGAAAGCGCATTGGCAGAAATGGATAAATTGGGTAAACTTTTATTTTTCGACCCGCTTTTATCCGGGAATAATCAACGCAGTTGTGCATCATGTCACAATCCTTCCCAATTTTTTACCGATACCCTTACAACAACTTCTTTCGCTTTTAATCACCAGGGTTTCTTATCGCGCAACACTCCTACCCTTTTAAATGCACAATACAATCATCTGTTAATGGCCGATGGAAAACATTATACGCTGCAATCGCAGACCAAAGGGGTCATTAGTAATTCGGAGGAAATGGGATGCGAAGAAAAAGAAATGCTCCAAAAAATATTGAGTTGTAAAGAATATAAAAAGGGATTTGAAAAACTTCTCAAATACACACCCCAGGAACCGACACTTACTGCCGATCATATTGCATCAGTGATTACTTTTTATTACAGCAAATTCAGCAAGTATTCAGCTCCATTTGATGAAGCAATGAATAAAAAAACGACAGCACCAATAGATGTGCAAAAAGGATTTAATGTATTTATGGGTAAAGCGCAATGCGGAACCTGCCATTTTGCCCCTCAATTTAATGGGGTCAAACCACCTTATATCGGTTCGGAGTTTGAGGTATTGGGAGTGCCTTCCAATATAAACTATACTGCATTAAGTAACGACAAAGGTCGGTATGTACTAAACCCGGCAACCGAAACATTAAATGCATTTAGAACAGGAACTGTGCGCAATGCCACTTATACCAAACCATATATGCACAATGGAGTATTTAATACCCTCGAAGAAGTGATCGATTTTTATGATGCAGGCGGAGGAGCCGGCAGGGGGCTAGCAGTACCCAACCAAACCCTGTCATCCGACTCTTTACATTTATCTCCAGATGAGAAAAAAAACCTACTGGCATTTATCCAATCATTAACAGAACAAATACCCATTGAACAATCCCCAAAAAGTTTACCTGTTTCACAAAACAAGGAGTGGAATAATCGAACAATTGGTGGAACATATTAGGTTATGAAAAAAAATACGATTTACATTCTGATACTGTTAACCATTGTCGTTATTGCTTGCAGTACACCCCAAAAAACAGTGTATGTTTTTCCAACCGAAATGGGGCCTCCTGTGCAAGCGGAGTATACCAAAATATGCGACAAAGGAAAAATACTGTACGACTTGAATTGCGCTCGATGCCATACCACTAAAAAATGGGGCAAAGAACTAATCCCTGATTTTACCCCCGAACAGCTCGAATCATACCAGATCCGTGTGGCAAACAATACACACGAAATGCTCATGAGTGATGAACAACTTCCGGCCGAAGAGCTTGGAATGATCATGACCTTTCTGACATACAAAAAAAAGAGCGGGATTACCGTAGCACACAAAAGCGTGGATAAACATTCGTAATATTCAGAATCTTGCGGATCAAATTGTAACCGGCAGAAAACTGCAAACAGAAACATATCTTGCAGTGATGAAAAACGCCTTCTTCATTCTAATAGCGTTACTGCTCTTCAGTAATTGCAGTAACTCCCCTACTGCTGCCGAACAATCAACCGAAACGGATACGGTAAATTATGAAATGATCTACATGGTACAGTCATTCAACAATTGCGATAAAGACTCGCAGGAATGCACCTATATTGAATTTAATTTTCCTCAATTCAGGTATGTACAAAAACCTTTAGCCGACTCATTGGAACGTATCGTTAACAAAGCATTTAAAGACGAGGAACATCAGATCACAGCGCCTGATAGTGTGCAACAATTTTTCTTGAAAGAATATGCTGATTTTAAGGCGGAGCAAGATGGCTACAATGTACCTTGGTTCATTGAAAAAGAACTTTCGGTTATAAACCAAAATCCTAAATGGATCACGTTGCAATATTCCGATTACAGTTTTACAGGAGGCGCACATCCTAATAGTCATATATGGTATAAAATGATTGCTAAAACCAATGGACATCAATTGTTACTAACTGATTTTTTTGACAGCACAGCCATTGTTAAACTAACTTCCTTAGGAGAACCGCTATTCAGATCGGCAAAAGAAATCGAACCGGGTAAGAATTTAACTGATGCAGGATATTGGTTTGCCAACGATCATTTTGCGCTCAACAATAATTTTTACATCCACGATGAAGGCATTACTTTTTTTTACAACAACTATGAAGTTGGCCCTTATGTGGTAGGAAGTACAACCTTTACGATTCCGGCAAAAGACATTCTACCATTGGTAAAAAAATAAAGCCTCGCTTCCGAAATGTTCGGAGCGAGGCTTTCTCGTATTATTATTTAGTAAGGAAAATCAATGATTTTAGTGAGCGCAATGATTGCTTTCTCCTGTTGAGCAGCATCCTTTGCCTTCTTTGTGTGAAGCCACACATTTATCATCACAGTGTTTCTCGCACTCTTCAGCCGTTGCGCATCCTTTATCACAGTTTTCCATCGAAGCTCCGGCCTTTTCGCCTTTGCACATTTCTTTACATTTTGCTTCATCAAATTTTCCATCTGCTCCATACATGCTCAGGCACATTTCTTTTTCTTCTGTTGTGCACCCAACGCTATCGCAATATGCAGCACATTGTTCTTTGGTAAGTGTTTTGCATACTTCCATATCGCATTTTGCATTACCGCAATCCATTCCGGCTCCGTGGTCGGCTGATGCGCAGCATTCCATTTTCTCACCATGCATTGTGTTATCTGCTTTCATTCCACCATTTACAGCAATGTAAGGAGCAATTACCAACGACACGATCGACATCAATTTGATCAAAATATTCATTGAAGGACCTGAAGTATCTTTGAATGGATCTCCAACGGTATCACCTGTAACCGAAGCTTTGTGTGGCTCCGATTTTTTGTAGAACATTTCACCGTTAATCAACACACCTTTCTCAAAAGATTTTTTTGCATTATCCCATGCACCACCTGCATTGCTTTGGAAAATTCCCATCAATACACCACTTACCGTAACACCGGCCAATAATCCACCTAAAACCTCAGGACCAAAAATAAATCCTACGATTAAAGGAGTAACCAATGCAATACCGCCCGGTAACATCATTTCGCGGATAGAGGCTTTTGTTGAAATAGCCACACATTTTTCATACTCTGGTTTTGCTTTGTATTCCATGATACCCGGAATTTCGCGGAATTGTCTGCGAACCTCTTGCACCATATCCATAGCAGCTCTACCTACGGCTTGTATACACAATGCCGAGAAAATGAAAGGAATCATACCACCAACAAACAAACCGGCCAAAACAGGGGCTTTGTAAATATCAATTGCATCAATACCGGCAATACCCACAAACGCAGCAAATAAAGCCAATGATGTTAAAGCAGCCGAAGCGATCGCAAATCCTTTTCCGGTAGCAGCCGTTGTATTACCCACTGCATCCAAATTATCCGTACGTTCACGCACTTCAGGAGGCAATTGACTCATTTCTGCAATACCACCAGCGTTATCCGCAATCGGTCCGAAAGCATCAATTGCCAATTGCATAGCAGTTGTAGCCATCATACCTGCAGCTGCAATAGCCACACCATATAAACCTGCAAAATAGTAAGAGGCCATAATACCTCCGGCAAGAGTTAAAATAGGAATAACAGTTGATTTCATTCCTACCGATAATCCACCAATAATATTGGTAGCGTGCCCTGTTGAAGATTGTTGAATGATAGACAAAACCGGAGGCTTACCCATTGCAGTGTAGTATTCGGTAACAATACTCATGATTGCACCCACAACTGTACCTACTACAATTGCCCAAAACACATTGATATTCGAAAACTCATAACCACGTAAGTTCAATGTTTCAGGTAACATCCACATCACAACAAAGTATGAAGCAATAACCGTTAGCAACATGGAAGCCCAGTTACCCATGTTTAATGCATTTTGAACATTTGATTTATCATCCTTAATGGTTACGAACCAGGTTCCAACAATTGAGAATAAAATACCCAAACCGCAAATCACCATTGGTAATAAGATTGGCGACATTCCACCAAACGCATCGGTTACTGTAATTTCCTGACCCAAAACCATTGTGGCCAAAATGGTAGCCACATACGAACCAAATAAATCGGCACCCATACCGGCTACGTCACCCACGTTATCACCTACGTTATCGGCAATGGTTGCAGGGTTACGAACATCATCTTCCGGAATTCCGGCTTCAACTTTACCTACCAGATCAGCTCCTACATCGGCTGCTTTAGTATAGATACCACCACCAACACGTGCAAATAAAGCGATCGACTCTGCTCCTAAAGAGAAACCTGTCAATACTTCGATAGCTGTCTTTACCTGGTCAACACCAAGATCTTTAAACATTGCAAGGAAAGCAATGAACAATCCTCCCAATCCTAAAACAGCTAAGCCTGCAACTCCCAATCCCATTACAGTACCACCTGTAAATGACACTTTAAGTGCTTGTTTTAAACTTGTACGTGCAGCTTGTGTGGTACGAACGTTGGCTTTGGTAGCCACTTTCATTCCAATATACCCGGCAGTTGCCGAAAATACCGCTCCAATAATAAATGATATCGAAATTACCCAGCTCGAGTGAATTGGTTTTCCGTTAATCTCATGTATAGTGCCCGAATAAGCCAAAAGAGCTGCCGCAAATGCAACAAATACTCCTAAAACTCTCCATTCTGCTTTCAAAAAGGCCATTGCTCCATCAGCTATATAGCCAGCCAACTCCGTCATTTTCGCATCACCTGCATCTTGTTTGTTAACCCATGCACTTTTTATGGCCATTACAATAAGGCCTAGAATACCAAGCGCGGGAATTAAGTAAATTACATTCTCCATATGTTATAAATATATTTTTTCTAAGGTGGGCAAAAATACGATTAAATATGAATTTAGAAACTTAGATTTACACTACCATTTAGCCAATGCGGACAATTATGATTAAGCTACTCATTTATAGACGCTTCAGGGCTTATCTATTTTGCATACTGTTCCCTCTTTCGAGCTATTCACAGCTTATTACAGGCCCTATTGGTGCCGAACAATGGATGCTGGGAGGCAATTCGGCAGCCATTGCTAATGTTTGGAGTGCCACCAATAATGCAGCTGCCATTACGCAGATCAATAAGTTTCAGACCGGTGCATACAGCGAACAACGTTTTACCGAATCGAAGTTAGAATTGTCGAACATAAGCATTGTTCAACCCTTCAAATATGTTCATGTTGGCCTGGCGATTAATCATTTCGGGTATTCGGTTTACAACCAACAACGCCTTGTTGCTTCTGTTGCAAAAAAATTGAGTCCATCTTTTTCGCTGGGAATACAACTCAATTATGTTTCCACTTTCATACAGGATTATGGAACTACCGGAAATGCTACAATTGGTTTGGGGGTGTACGCAAACCCCATCCCAAAACTTACCTTGGCGTTTGTCGTATTTAATCCATCCCAATCAACCTATGGGAAAACAACCAGGGAAAAAATCCCCGCATATGCCCGTTTGGGTTGTGCATATACCTTATCCGAAAAAGTACGTTTAAACATTGAAGCCGATCAGCAACTCAACAACGAATTGATATGGCGTGCCGGAGTTTATTACAAAATCCATGATGTATTACACCTCGGCATGGGAGCAGCAACCAAGCCAACCTATTATACTTTTGGTACAGCATTACTGCTCAAAAAAGTGAAAATAGATATCGCCATGAGCATACATGAAGTGGTGGGAGTATCACCCCATCTTGGATTATCTGTCCCCATTGAAAAATAAAAATGAGCCGTGCAATTATTTTTATACCCCCTTTATTGTTTGCACTCCTGTTTGCTATCAAAACAGAAGCACAAACAACCCGTGAGCCAAGCGAAAAGATCATAGCAGACCTCATGGAGCGATGGATTGAAAATACAGAATCAACCACCGATTACACGGATCTGCAAGAACAGCTCGAATATTTTATCAGAAACAAAATAGACCTCAACAAAGCGGATCGGTTTAAACTGGAACAGTTGTTACTCTTAAATGATATCGCCATTCATGCTATCTTAAAACACAGAGCCGAATTTGGTGACTACGGAAGCATATATGAACTGCAAACAATAGAAGCTCTTGATGAACGTACCCTGTATTATTTAAGTTATTTTGTAAAAGTAGGTGATGATTTCTACCGTGACAAAACTCCCTTTTTGCAACGAATCCAAAAAGGCAAACACGAGATCATCGCTTCACGGGATAACGACTTTCAGAACAGAGCCGGCTATAATCCTACACTAAAAGAAGAGGGCAAATCTTATTATTTGGGCTCACCAACACGTTATGTGCTGCGTTATCGGTTCAATTACAACAACAAACTTAGTTTTGGTTACAATGGAGAAAAGGATATGGGTGAACCTTTTAACCTCAATCATAAAGGATTTGATTTTAACTCCTTTCATTTTGTGATGCGGGATATGGGTAAACTCAAAACCCTTGCTATTGGTGATTATCAGGCAAATTTCGGACAAGGATTAACATTTGGCAGCGGATTGGCCGCCCGTAAAAGTGCCTACGTATTAAATGTGCGGAGAAGTTTTGATCCCATCAGAGCCTACCGTTCATTAAACGAAAATGAGTTTATGAGAGGTATCGCTGCTACTGTTAGCCTGGCAAAACTAGAACTCACAGCCTTTGGATCACGTAAATTGATCAGCACAAATTATCAACTCGTTTCAGATCATATAACGACTGAAGATCCTGAATTTAGTAGTATTCAACTTTCCGGTTTACACCGCACCAATACAGAATTGAGTTATAAAAATAATGTGCAACAATCAATTGTGGGTGGACATCTTTCATACAAAAGAGAATTGTTCAATATCGGAATAACCGCTGTGCATGCAGCATATGATAAAGCTTTTTCGATTGGAACAGATGCTTACCAATTGTATCATTTTCATGGCCACCGATTAACTACAATTGGTTTCGACTATGGCGTACAAGTGGGCAATGCCAATTTATTTGGTGAATGTTCAAGGAGTGATAACGGGGCTCTTGCCGGTGTAGTTGGGTTGAATACCGTATTGCATCAAAACTTAGATATGGTTTGGCTGTATCGCAACTATAGCAAAAACTATCAATCAATTTATAATAACCCGTTTGGCGAAAACAGTGATGGCCGCAATGAAGAAGGATTTTATACAGGAATAAGTTTTAAACCCATGCGTAAATGGCAGTTAAATATTTACATGGACCTTTATCGATCAAAATGGCTGCGGTATCTGGTGGATGCTCCTTCACGCGGAACAGATTATTTGGCGGAACTGCAATTTAATCCTAATAAGATGGCTCAGTTTTATATTCGTTTTCTCAGTGAATCAAAAAACAAAAACCAACCCGATAATTTATCCGAAACAGACTATACAACCATCAATCAGCGCAAACAGTATCGTTTGAATGCCCAATACACCATTACCGAAAACCTGGGTGCAAAAAGTCGGTTGGAAATCATTAGTTATCGGGATGAACAAAGTGGCGTCCAACATGGCTCGCTGATATTCCAGGATCTGAGTTACACCACTACCAATAAACGTTTTTCTATAACAACACGCATAGCTATTTTTTCAGTTGACGATTATAATGCCAGAGTGTATGCAACTGAACAAGATGTTTTGTATCAATATACGGTTCCCCTTTATCAAAATAGTGGAATACGATACTACGGGGTGATCCATTTCAGAGCAAACAAAAAACTTGACATGTGGCTTAAATACAGCCAAACACAATACAGCAATATCAGCAGCATTAGCAGTGGATTGGAAAAAATTGATGGAAATAAAATAAGTGATTTACGATTGCAGTTACGACTAACGCTTTAAATCTTGTAAGATGATGCTTCTAACACCTGATCTCCAACTGCTATCCTCGATTCTCTAATGCGAAACAACCTTCAATCCAACAATAGAAGCGATGAGTGTAAACATAAAAAACAATCGCCAAAAAGTAGCAGGCTCATTGAATAAAACGATACCTATAATGGCCGTTCCTACCGCACCAATGCCGGTCCACACGGCATAGGCTGTTCCCATCGGCAATGTTTGAGTGGCTTTCCAAAGCAACAACATGCTCAATGATAAACTCACAAAAAATCCACCCCACCACAATAACGATGTACTACCTGTTGTTTCTTCAGCTTTTCCCAAACAAGTTGTAAAGCCAATTTCAAACAAACCTCCTAAAATTAAAAAGATCCAAGACATGAGGCGAAGATAGTCGAGATTTGTCATTTTGGATATCTGTTATACAACTACTCTCTCCTTTCAATATTCTTAAGATTAGACAAGCGTTTTAATTCATTAATATCCTCATTGATTAAGGCAATTCTCTTTTTGCGACTCCAACCTTTAATCTGTTTTTCACGTTCAATTGCAGAACAATAATTTTGAACCATTTCCCAATACACAACTGATACGGGTCGCCTTGAATATGTGTAAGATGAACTATCTACACCCTCATTATGTTCTTCAATCCTTCTGTTTACGTCATTTGTGACTCCAACATAAAACGATTTATCTGAACACTCCAGAATGTAAACATAAAGTTGCTTGAACATCTTCGTAAGTTCAATTTACAAATTAAAACTTACCAGAAAAAAAATTTAATCTCTGTCACACTGAGTTCATCAAAGTGCATTACAAGAGTATTTGTCGCGAGAGATTGGTCATGCGGGAACACTTCGATCAACTCAATGGGACAAAACGCGCTGTCAGGCTGAGTTCACCGAAGCCATTACTGAAGTCTGCGTCACTAGAGTATTTGTCGCGAGAATTTAGTCGTGCGGGAACATTTCGATAAACTCAGTGGGACAAAACGCGCTGTCAGGCTGAGTTCACCGAAGCCATTACAGAAGTCTGCGTCACAAGAGTATTTGTCGCGAGAGATTGGTCATGCGGGAACACTTCGATCAACTCAGTGAGACAAAACGCGCTGTCAGGTTGAGTTCACCGAAGCCATTACAGAAGTCTGCGTCACTAGAGTATTTGTCGCGAGAGATTGGTCATGCGGGAACACTTCGATCAACTCAGCGGGACAAAACGCTAAAACACTTTACTTGCTATGGCTTTAGTAGCTTCGCTGAGTCCCATTGTATAATAATGCAATACAGGAACACCCGCTTTTTTTAACTCTAATGATTGTTGAATGGCCCACTCAATCCCAACTTGTTTTACAGCTTTATCATCCTTGCACTTTTCTACTTCAAGCACCAGTTCCTCGGGAAAATCAATATGAAACAAGCTCGACAAAACGGTTAATTGTTTTTTGGTTGTTAGTGGTTTCAACCCCGGAATAATGGGCTTATCAATACCCAAAGCTTTGCATTGCTCCAGAAAAGAGAAATACTTCTTATTGTCAAAAAACATTTGGGTAACAATATAATCTGCACCATTGTCAATTTTTTGTTTCAGCCAGCGTAAGTCGCTGTTCATATTCGGGGATTCAAAATGTTTTTCAGGATAACCACTTACACCTATGCAAAAATTAGAAGGTGTTGCATTTGAAATTTCATCATCCAAATACACGCCATTGTTCATGTCTCTTACCTGGTGCAACAATTCCATTGATGTTTTATTTCCATCAGGCTCCGGGACAAAGGTTGGTTCATTTTTTATGCTATCGCCACGCAATACCAATACATTATCAATACCTAAAAAGTTTAGATCGATCAATGCATTCTCTGTCTCTTCTTTGCTAAAACCACCACAGATCAAATGCGGAACTGTATCGATCTTATAACGGTTCATTAATGCCGCACAAATAGCAACTGTGCCCGGGCGTTTGCGGGTAAACACTTTATCAAAACCTCCATCCTTGCGCTTGCGCAACACAAACTCTTCACGGTGATAAGTAACATCAATAAATGCAGGCTTAAATTCCATCAAAGGATCAATTCCGTTGAAAATAGATTGAATATCCTTTCCTTTTAACGGAGGTAAAATTTCAATAGAGAAAAGTGTTGATTTTGCTTGGTTGATGTGTTCGGTAACTTTCATTTGCGTGCGTTAGTACAGATTATGAGTATTGGCACAAAGCTATATGTTTGGCACTAAAAAAAAAGAACTACATTTTCTTTATCGATCACGACCTAATACATTAACTGTTAAAACCTTTCATTTATTAACAGAATTCATTTCCTTTTGTATTCTTTCAGGTAAGGCCTTTATAAACGCTTCTGTTTTGGTAAACCAGAATACTAAATGAGTTTGAGGGTGTTTGTCGGTTGACTTTGCGACTTCTTTCTGATCAAACAATAAAAGAACCGGAACCAAAGAATCTACCCGCTCAGAAAACATCTTATACATATCTCTTCGTTGCAATTCATCCCCCTCTTCTATGGTCGGTATATCCTTAAAATTTGAAATAATATTCAGATTACTGTCGGTAACATACATAGCAGGGTTCGCATTTTCCCTCATTTTATAAATACCTAGAGACCCGTTTTTCTTGTACATCATATTGGTCATCAAAAGACTCGGAGTTACCTTTAAACTGATGATAACCGCACTTCCATTATTACTGTATCCTACTGTTTTGTAAACACATTTCTTGGTATTAAACCAAACACTAAACTTCTTCAATTCATTTTGAGAAAGCACTATAAATCTATCCTGGTTCTTTTTCTTTAGATCATTGGATGGTTTATATTTATCTTCATTTAATGCGGCTATCTTTCTTAGACTCTTCTTAATATTATCAAAATTTTGTTCATCAAATTCTGGTTCATTTAAAGCCAGTTTTTCAGCAAACGGCAATGGAAGCTTTGACCTAAAAATTTTATTATTTTTATACCAAAACGTAACTTCATTATCATGAACATATTTTACCCCTTTTCCGGTTGTCTTTACTGATATCGGAATTAAACTGTTTTTTATAGTATCAATAAAAATGCTTTCCAGTTCTTTTGGTATATCATTACTTAGTAAAAAGTAACGTATTTTGGTTTCTCTAACGTCCTGTACACTTATAAAAACAGGAACTGCGCTGTTGCTGGATGCTTTGAGAAGAGAATCCATTTTATGCGTATTACTGCTCACACATCCTCCTTCTTTGCTAATCTTTAAATTCATGGCAAATGCATAAATATCGGAATTGCCTTTTGTTCCATAATCCAACCGTATTGTATCATATTGATTTAAATATCTCAACGTGTTTCCATCTGTTATGATTCCCAATGCTGCCAGTTCTTCATTGGTTAGTTGAATACCCATTGAACCTTCTGTTTTATCTTCAACAAAAATGGTTGTATTAGATAACGTGTAGTTTCCCAAAAGCATATTATCGCTGACTAAATATTCACTTGCATTTTTAGCATTATGCTCCTCCACGCTTTCATTGTTACTGATATCTTTGTCATTTGTTTTAACAATCGATTGCTCAGCTAAAGCTCTTGTTTCATTTTTTACTTTCAATGTATCAGGAAAGGCAATGTTTTTTGTTGTCTTTGCATTTTGGTTATTAAAACCAACCTGCTTTGAAGTATTCATCCAAAACAACCAACCTGAGATGACTAATAATATTGTTCCCATAAAAAAACCTTTTTGAAGTGTTGAGAACCCACCTTTTGCAGCAGGTGGGTTGCTTATCATTGCTCTAACTTCTTCGGCACTTATAATGGGAGGATTGTGCTTTGCCGCATCAAACCATTTTTTCAATTTATGCTCCATACTCTCTCCTTTCTGCGTTCAGTTCCACGTATGTTGTTGCCACAGGTTTATCAGTAAGCAACCTTGCCAGTTTTTCTTTGCCACGTTTCAAATTGCTTTTCACCCCGCTCTCTGTCAATTTTTGCATGGTTGCAATCTCTTTAATACTGAATCCTGTTATTTCAAACAGGACAATGGCCTCCCGCTGTTTGGCATTGAGTTTTTGCAATGCATCGTGTAATTCCTTTTGCAATAACCATTCATCCGCCAGAGGTAACTCAGCTATTTGTTCGGCATGTGCAGGTATAAATACACCCCAGAATTTTTGCCTTCTGTATTTTTTACGAACCACATTAACAGCCACACCAAATAAGTAATACAAAAATTTATCTGGCTGGGCGATCTGGTCAAATTTTTCGAATGCAATAAGAGCTGTTTCGCTTATAACATCTTTGGCATCATCGTTATTCCGCACAAGGGTCTGAACAAATCTGCTGAGCCGCGCATGCACAGGATCAAACAATTGCATAAATGCTTCTTGCTTTGTGGGAGGTATGGATGAATAAGGCTGCAAAAAATCGGGCAATGATGACAGTATGTTCCTTCAACATACAAAAAAGATTCAGCCCATGTCAGCACTTGTGATAAAACACTGATTATGAATTGTTTTATTTTAAAACAAATAGGTCATTCCTACTTGTGGAAGCAGAAAATTGGTTGTTACTTTCTTGGTTGAATAGGTATAAGGAGAGCTTCCTCCCGTAAAAGATGACTGAACGGATTGTGGATCAACATAAGTAACACTTGATCCGATATGGTTCATTATTTTAAACTCGAACTTCAGTGTTGCATCCCCTGTTCTGAAACCGGCTCCGTAAGCATACTGCGGTAGCCAGCTATCCTTTGATTCATAAGTCTTCTCTGTATTGATTTCGGTGTTGGGTGCAATATTCATTTTGGCATTAACACCTAATTCCTGAGTACCTTTAAATGCACTTCCTCCATAACTCGCTTCTACAAATAACTTAAACTGTGTTGGTAAAAATTCGAACCGTCCAACCAAATCGGCTGCCCAAAACCGATTGATAATTAAACTGGAAACTGTTGTTGTTGAAGCGGCATCCTTATTGATAATGAATTCCTTTACCCCACCTTGTGTCAGGTAACTCAGATCCATGCCTAAATAGAAGTTTGTCCATTTTCGGTCCCAGCGATAGGGATTGCGTCTTTGAGCCAAATTAACCAATACTCCGGCATGAAATCCATAACCGTAAGCGTTGCTGGTAACTTCTTTAAAATCTCCTTGTGGCAATACAAACATTAATCCCCCTGTAACCAGAGCGCCCCATACTGCAGTATCTAATGAGCTGCGAATTTCTTTACGCGCAATTGGAGTTCCTTTCTCTACTTTAGCATCATATGGATGCAACGAATCCTGAATCTGAGATTGTGTTGCCGTTTTGAATTTAACCGGTTTAGAAGAAGATGTTCTTTCTTGCGCACTCAATAATGTATGCAACAAAAAGAGAGCACAAAAGAATATACAATGGCGCATAGAAATATTAACTTAGTGCTCAAATGTAAGGACTTCCGTCAAAAAGTGAATACTTCATTAAATATTTCTGAATTATTGATACATCTAAAACCTTCCAGAAATGCTGATTTGCGGAATAAACAAATCGGTAGTGGATTGTAATGTACTATACGTGATCTTATTGTTTGATCGTTCGAAACGAACACTTTCAATGTCGACATACTCCGCTGTTGTTCCCTTTACAGAAGTAAATTTAAGTTCTATTCCCATTGATTCTCCCCCAAAACGAATACCGCCACCAAAGCCATAATTACCAACCCACGTGCTGCCTAATCCTTTTCTCGTTTCTACCGTTCGGATATCGTCCGGATTTGTGCTGTTATTAGGTTTATTTTCAACCGAAACCTGGTGTACACCATTAAAAACCCGAAACCCGGCTCCAGCCTCCACAAAAAGTTTAACTTTTCCCGGCAAAAACTCAATACGCGAAAGCACCCCGAAACTCGTAATATTATTTTTAACTTTCGAATCGACCGTAGTGGTAAAGTACCCATCAGTATAATCATATGAATCGGAAGTTCCCGATTGCCGCATAAATTGAAAATAACCACCCGCATAATAATTGATAAACCGTTCCTCCCATTCTTTTCGG
This sequence comes from Chitinophaga pinensis, assembly GCA_943369665.1. Taxonomy (GTDB): domain Bacteria; phylum Bacteroidota; class Bacteroidia; order UKL13-3; family UKL13-3; genus UKL13-3. Next base: position 119,455 of record CALRNX020000012.1, on the reverse strand, counting down.
GTGCGTTTTGAAGCCAGGTTGGCAAGAAACGTAATGTCGAAGCCATAACCTACTTTTCCATTGGTATGATCGGCAAACTCCCCCACCGGAATTCCCAGTATTCCGCCTATTGACAAAATACCACCTTGGATCGGTTCGTTTAAGGCAACAATCCGCAATGAGTCTTGTCTGCGTGCAACCGAATCCACTGCCGGTTTATACTGATTACCAACCGGTTGTTTAACACTTATCCGCGAGTTTTCCGGTGGTTTAACCGAAGTCGAACCTTTTCGTTTATTTAAGGTATCCTGTTGGGCTGAAGCTGTCATCACACTCAAAATCAATACAATAAACACCAAACCAAAAGATAGTAGTTTCATAGTTAAAAGATTATAAAATGTCCATAATTAAAATCATGCCAAAAAGTCGCCCAATATGCAAATGGCCTTATTTATGAGTAGGCTAAAATCGTTTATTGTATTATTTTTACCGCCCTTAAAAAAATTAAAATAGCATTCTATACAAAATGATTAACTCTATATACAACGTTGTTACTAAAATTTTCGGAAGCAAGTCCGAAAGAGATCTCAAATCGATTACGCCTTATGTATCGCAAATTAATGATGCCTATCAAAAATTACAATCGATCAGCGATGATGAATTGCGCAATCAAACCACGATCCTAAAAGACCGTATTGCCGATTACCTTTCAGATATTGATGCTGAAATAGCCTCACTTAAAGGACAAGCAGAAGCCGAAGGTGCAGACATGATGGTGAAAGACAAACTATTTTCTCAGATCGATGCACTTCAAAAAGACAGAGATAAAGAATTAGAAAAAATATTGCTGGTTATTTTACCCGAAGCATTTGCCGTTGTGAAAGAAACAGCCCGCAGGCTTTCAGAGCAAAAACAACTGGTGGTAACAGCAACTGAGTTTGATAAAAAATTGGCAACCCATCCCCGTTTCAAAAAACCGGTGACCATTGATGGCGATAAAGCTATCTGGACAAATACCTGGGAAGCAGCCGGCAGCATGGTTACCTGGAATATGGTTCACTATGACGTGCAGCTTATTGGAGGCGTAGTATTGCATACCGGTAAAATAGCAGAAATGGCAACCGGTGAAGGTAAAACACTGGTTTCAACATTACCTGCATACTTAAATGCTTTGGCCGGACAAGGAGTGCATGTTGTAACCGTAAATGATTATTTGGCAAGACGTGACTGCGAATGGAACGGACCATTGTTTGAATTCCATGGTTTGCGCGTTGATTGCCTGGACTATCACCAACCTAATTCACCGGAAAGACGTTTAGCTTACTTGGCAGATATTACTTACGGAACAAATAACGAATTTGGTTTTGATTATTTGCGCGATAATATGAGTCGTGATGTAAGTGAACTTGTGCAACGTAAACACCATTTTGCAATGGTGGATGAGGTGGATAGTGTATTGATCGATGATGCGCGTACACCACTGATCATTTCAGGACCCATTCCAAAGGGTGACGATCAGCAATTCCACGTATTAAAACCGCGTATCGAAAAAATTGTGGCTGCACAACGTGCATTCATAAACGTTGCGCTATCGGAAGCTAAAAAACTGATCGAAGCCGGAAACGAAAAAGATGGCGGATTCAAATTGCTGCAAGCATACCGCGGTTTGCCTAAGAATAAAGCGCTCATTAAATTTTTGAGTGAAAACGGTATGCGCCAGATCCTGCAAAAAACAGAAAACTACTATTTACAGGATCAACAAAAAGAAATGCACAAAGTAGATGCAGATCTGTTCTTTGTGGTAGATGAAAAAATGAACTCTGTTGATCTCACTGAAAGAGGTGTTGAGTTGATCACAGCTGCCGGAGAAGACCCTCACTTCTTTATTATCCCTGATGTTGGAAGTGAGATTGCCGAAATTGAAAAACAATCTTCAAGCAATGAAGATAAGTTGCAACAAAAGGAACAATTGATGATAGACTTCTCCGTTAAGTCGGAGCGTATTCACACCGTGAACCAATTGTTGAAAGCATACTGCATGTTCGAACGCGATGTTGAGTATATTTTACAAGAAGGAAAAGTAAAAATCGTAGATGAGCAAACCGGACGTGTATTGGATGGAAGAAGATACAGTGATGGTTTACACCAGGCGATTGAGGCAAAAGAAAATGTAAAAGTAGAGGCGGCTACACAAACCTATGCAACGGTTACCTTACAAAACTTCTTCCGTATGTACCATAAACTATGTGGTATGACCGGTACTGCCGAAACAGAAGCTGGTGAGTTCTGGGAAATATACAAGTTGGATGTGGTGGTTATTCCAACCAACCGTCCGATTTCACGTAAAGATGAAAACGATGTTATCTACAAAACCAAACGCGAAAAATACAATGCCGTTATTGATGAGGTTGTAAAACTTACAGAAGCCAACAGACCTGTTTTGGTTGGTACAACTTCGGTAGAGGTATCTGAATTGTTAAGCCGCATGCTAACACTTCGCAAGATCAAACACAACGTATTAAATGCGAAACAAAACCAAAAAGAAGCAGATATCGTTGCCGAGGCCGGACAAGCAGGAACGGTAACCATTGCTACCAACATGGCCGGTCGTGGTACCGATATTAAATTGGGTGAAGGAGTGAAAGATGCAGGAGGATTAGCCATTATCGGTACCGAGCGCCACGAATCAAGACGTGTCGACAGACAGTTGCGCGGTCGTGCTGGACGTCAGGGTGATCCGGGATCTTCACGCTTTTTTGTTTCTCTCGAGGATGATCTGATGCGTTTGTTCGGTAGTGAACGAATTGCCAATATCATGGATAAATTGGGAATGAAAGAAGGCGAAAATATTGAGCACTCATTAATCACCAAAAATATTGAACGCGCTCAACGTAAAGTAGAGCAGAACAATTTTGGAACACGTAAACGTTTGCTCGAATATGATGATGTGATGAATGCACAGCGTGAAGTAATTTACAGCAAACGCAGAAATGCTTTGTACGGAGATAAGCTGGAATTGGATATTACCAATATGCTTGCCGACCTTAGCCTGGAATTGGTTGAAATCTATCAGGACGATAAGAACTTCGCAGAATTCAAATTGGAACTCATTCGTTTGTTCGCTTTCGAAACAGCATTAACCGAAAAAGAATTTTTGGGCAATAAAACGGAACAGGTAGCCGATACTTTGTTTAGCGAGTTGTTAAACCATTACCAGCAAAAACGTGCTCACCTGGCAGAACAAGCATGGCCGGTGATCAAAGATTTGTATGAAACACGAGGTTCGCAAATTGAAACGGTGGGAGTACCGTTTACTGATGGCGTTAAAGGAATGCAAATTGGCGTGCCGCTGAAAAAAGCATACGAAAATAAAGCGGTAGAAGTTGCTGCAACATTTGAGAAAATGGCAACGTTATTCATTATTGACGATGAGTGGAAAGAACATTTACGCGAAATGGATGAGTTGAAACAATCGTCACAAAATGCAGCATTGGAACAAAAAGATCCATTGCTCATTTACAAGTTGGAATCGTTTAACTTGTTTAAAGCAATGATCAGCCGTATGAACCGCGATGTATTGCCAATGTTGTTTAAAGGATATATTCCTCAACAAAATGCTGCTCCTTTGCAGGAAGTAAAAGCCCCTAAACCACAGGCTCAACCTAAACTGCAAACCAGCAGAACGGATGATCCTGCAAATGTGCAACGTGCAATGGCATTGGCTGCTGCAGCTGCCGAGCAAAACGAACGCAAACAGGAACAAATCATCAACGCACCCAAAGTAGGCCGCAATGATTTATGCCCATGTGGCAGTGGTAAAAAATACAAAGCCTGCCATGGCAAAGAAGAATAAGATACAACTGATTGACACACGATAAATGACTACTGAGATGGAGATGAATATTGAAGAAATGATTGAACTGGCTGGACATATAGAACATACCAACCTCAAACCGGATAGCACAAAAGAAGATATTATCAAACTTTGTGAAGAGGCAATAGAACACAATTTTTACGGAATCTGTGTGGCTCCTTATCATACACAAACGGCCAAAAAAGCCCTGCTAAATTCCAATGTCAAACTTACTACCGTAGTGGGTTTTCCTCTGGGTTATGCAACTGTTGCATCCAAAGTTGAAGAAGCTAAAAAGGCGATTATTTCAGGAGTAGATGAAGTAGATATGGTGATGAATATTGCTGCATTCAAATCACAGGACTATGCAACCGTGCAAAACGATATTCAGGCTGTAACAACTGCCTGCCACCTGCAAAACAAGCAAGTGAAAGTGATTATCGAAACGGCCTACCTGAACGATGAAGAAATAGACAAAGCTTGTCGTATTTGTATTGATTGCGAAGTTGACTTTGTTAAAACGTCCACAGGTTATGCAAGTGAAGGTGCCACTCCTGAAAAAGTAAAACTAATGCGCAGTATTCTTCCGGCAAAAATCAAAATTAAAGCTTCAGGTGGCATTAAAACACATGATGAAGCAGTAGCGTTGATCGAGGCCGGAGCCTTTCGTATCGGTACATCCAGTAGCTTAAATATTATAGGCGTTGAATAATTTTATCCGTACCATATCCGCATTTGGCTTATTGCTGATGTTAAGCATCAGCCAGCAGTTGTATGCTCAAAATTCGTCCGTGGTAGTAAACAGGGATGCAAAACTCGACTCTTTGATTGAGCAAAACATTGAACTCAACAAAGCGGCCAATGGAATACAAGGCTACCGGGTACAAATATTTTTTGGTTCGGAACGCAAAGCAGCACAGGATGCCAAAACCAAACTATTGCAGCTCATGCCCGATGAAGAAGTATATCTTATATACCAACAACCTTATTTTAAAGTACGCGTTGGCGATTACAGAACACGTTTAGAAGCCGAAGCCGTATACCGTAAGTTACTTCCTGAATTTAACAGTATTTTTATTATTCCGGATAAGATTAATCTTCCAAAGCTTTGATTCATAGATCATAGTAATAAAATATATAGAAATTTTCGATATGGCATTTCAATTTGAGAGTTTAGTTATTTGGCAGAAGGCCTTAGACGTTATTGAAGTAGTCAACACCGTTGCTAAAAAGTTCCCTCAAGAAGAAAACTACGTGCTTACATCTCAAATAAAAAGGGCTGCAGATTCAACAGCATTAAATATAGCAGAAGGATCACAAGGGCAATCGAAAGCAGCGTTCAGAAGATTTCTTGGCATTGCTCTTCGCTCAGGAATTGAAGTTGTAGGATGCATTTATATTGCAAAACGAGAAAGATTATTTCAGATGCAGATTTTGACTTAATTTATTCCAAAGAAGAAGAACTTGTCAGAATGATTCGAGCGCTCAGAAAAACCTTAGGAAATTAAACTATACCAAACCATAGTCTCATCAACCATGAACTATGAACCATAAACTTAAAACGAAACATGAAATTAGTATCATACACACACAACAAAACCTCACAATTAGGAATCATCCACGAAGGAAAAATCTGGTCGTTAAAAGAACTGGATTCAACTTTCCCTGATAAAATGCGTAAGTTTTTATTCGCAGGAGAAAGCATGATGGAGAAGGCTAAAAAATGGGACGAACAAATTAAAGCGGGTAAAGTAACCAAACCATTTGTATTGGAAACAGATGTTGTTTTGGAAGCTCCCGTACCTCAACCTACTTCTTGCAGGGATGGTTATGCTTTCCGTCAACATGTTGCTGCAGCGCGCAGAAACCGTGGTGTGGAAATGATCAAAGAATTCGACCAATATCCTATTTTTTACTTCACCAATCACAATGCCATACAAGGACCCGGTGTAATAGAGTGTATGCCTGATCATTTTGAGAAACTGGATTTTGAATTGGAAGTTGCCATTGTGATTGGCAAAAAAGGACGCAATATTAAAGCAGCAGAAGCCGATCAGTACATTGCCGGATACATGATCATGAATGATATGAGCGCGCGTACGCTGCAAATGGAAGAAATGCTCCTGAATCTTGGACCGGCAAAAGGAAAAGATTTTTCAACCGTTATCGGCCCTTACTTTGTAACACCTGATGAACTTGCTCAATATTTGGTTCCGGCAAAACCAAACCATACTGGAAACAACCACAACCTTAATATGAAATGCTGGGTAAACGGTATATTGGTAAGTGAAGGGAATGTAAGTGATATGGATTGGACCTTTGCAGAGATTGTTGAACGTTGTGCTTATGGTGTAGATATTTTCCCGGGTGATGTAATTGGTAGCGGAACAGTCGGAACCGGTTGCTTTTTGGAACTAAATGGAACAGGTTTACTTAACGACAAAAACTTTAAACCACAATGGTTGCAAGATGGAGATGTTGTAGAAATGGAAATTACCGGTTTGGGAAAACTAACCAATACCATCAAAAAAGTAAATACTGATTTTTCAATTTTGAAGTTGAAGAAAGGATAGTTCATCGCTAATAGATCCTTGATCATAGTTGCGATTATCGCTTCCATAAAATATAAGCTGCCGTATCAAAGATTCATTTCTTGATACGGCAGTTTTTGTTTACCTCAATCTAAGACGATTTTTCCTTTTTCAGGTAAGAAGCGAACAATGCAATATTGACGATCAGTGTGATAATATTCACCATCCGTGCAAAGGGTGGCGCGCCCTCCGGCCATAACTGACCCAATAAAACAATTGCATTTAAGATCATCAGAATAGTAAGAGTTGTTTTGGTGTTCATGGTATTAAAATAGTTAAGTTAGTATCTCATCAATATATGTAAAATTCAATGTGACTGAGTTGATAATCCGGAAATTGACCTATTGAAGCCCTATCTTATTCGTTCTTTTATTCCAGGCAGTACCAACCGTTAAGACCAAAATATAAGTGATAAAACCAAACTTATAATTAAGCATTCCTACTGCTAAACTCGAAATAAGAGCCAAGGGAAAAAGTAAATAATCAATCTTTGTATACTTTAATTCTGCGGCTGTAAGCGAACCATCAAATAAATGATTATTCGGATTGGTGATGTGAATAAAGATCAAGAAATTCAAAAAAGTCAATACAAACAAACTCAATCCGTAAACCACAATGGGTATGTGAAACTCCATTGATGTATTATGAGCAAAATAAGAAGTAGAAAATGGAATGATGGCTATGGTGAATAAGAAAAATGAGTTTAAGGAAACAAGTTTCTTATCGTAATTGATCACACTTCCAAAAATAGCATGATGCTTACGCCATTGAGCAATAATGATGGCAAAACTGATGATAAACGAAATAAACTCCGGAAGCAGATGTTGAAGTTGATGAAGCTGCTCTTCCAGAGGAGTACCCATTTCAATATGGGGAGCTTTGATTTCAATGATCAATAAAGTGATCGCGATTGCAATAACGGCATCACTAAAAAACGCAATGCGTTCAATCTGAAAATGCAATTTTTCTTTTTGGTGTTGTTGGTTCATAGCCATATTATCTTAATGATAATGAGAAGGCAACATACAAAAATATTTGAGATTTGTAATACATGACCGAGCATCATATAATACATAAAGTCAACTACCTAAAGCAAATACCTTACCCCTAAAAACAACCTCCTACCTTGAACGGGAGCATAATTATAGGACGGATCAAATGTGTATCCATTAGGATTATTTACTGCAATATCTTTATCAAATGGATCGAAAGGACGCATGATGGGATTTTGGGGTAAAAAATCAAACACATTTTTGAGTCCTCCGTAGATTTGGAATCGAGCATTCACTTTTTGGGTCAATTGAATGTTCTGGAGTGTAAACCACGGAGAATACTCGGGACGATAATCGTTTGGTAAAATCGGCAGGCGCATTGGACCGTATACTTGCCCTGTCCAGTCAATGGTAAGTTTGTAACGACTAATGGTGTAACCCACCTGGAACGTACCCGAGAAATTGGGAGCATGTACTTGTTGCTTTTTGTGTGATATCCCATTAACGTCTTCGATTGACTGAAATACCTCCATCATTGTTACACCCGCATTTATTTTAAGAGGAAAAGTAAACATCATATCGGCATTGATACTTACACCCCGTGATACAGCATAACCTTTAAGATTGTCGTAAATAATTTTGTTAGGATCTGTGTCATAATCCGCAATAATTCGATTGGTAAAATAAGTATAGAAAACACTTGCATCCAGTGAGAGAAAGCCCTTTTTAAACGACACATATCTATTGTAATTAATATTGATATTCCATGATTGTTCAGGTTTGAGTTCGCTTTGAATAACCACATCTCGAGCCCCTGTAAGAGCAGCATGGTCTTCTGTAAAAATACTCACCACTCTGAATCCGTTTCCGGCTGAAATACGCATCGTGTTAAATGGATCAGGTGACCATTTATAATTGACACGAGGAGAAAAGATTGATCCATGTTGTTGGTAGTAATCATAACGTAACCCCAACAATAAAATTTGTGAAGCCGTTAGTGAAATTTCATCCTGCACAAACACGCCAGGTAATAAAACCCTGGAAGGGAAATTTTGCTTAGACAATGAATCACCCTTTTCTGTCGCCACAGTATTATCATCATAAAAAGTATACCGCAACGCTGTTCCAAACAGCATATCATGCCGATGCCCAATTTTTTTGTCCCACACCAATTGCCCGAAACCAACGGTTTGCCTCGCATTAAATGCTTGTTTCCCATAATACGAATCTTGTTGGTGGTCTATTAAGGAATACATCAATTTCACCTTTTCCGTCATCGGCAATTGGTAATTGCCAATTAACTCAAAACGGTTGGTTAAAATGGTTTCACCGTAAATACTATCTGTCCCTTTCCATTTTTCGCTCCAATTCAGTTCTCCACCCCATCTATTTTCAGCCACATACCTGGCCGCAATATTTGCTTCACGGTTATGTTTGCGCGCAAAATTCCAATTGTTAAAAACGGAAATTCTTTTTTGCAATGTGATATCCGTAAAATGATCGTCATTCACATCCCATTTGGTGTCAAACCAATATGCATTGGTACTGAATAAGGAGGTAGCGGTTCCCATTTTAAAACGGACTGCTGCGTCTAAATTATACTCCTGATAAGAGGTACCAAACATATCAACCGAAAGCAAAGGCGCTTTTTCGGGTCGTTTGGTAATTACATTAATCAGGCCCGCAACAGCCTCACTTCCATACAATGTTGAAGCGGGGCCTTTCACAATTTCAATTCGTTCAATAATTGAATTGGGAATCCCCGATAATCCATACACCCCCGAAAGTGCACTTACAATAGGCATTCCATCAATCATCACCATTGTGTATGGACCTTCCATTCCGTTAATATGAATATCGCCCGTATTACACACATTACAGTTTAAAGTCGGTTGAACACCATTTACCATTTGTAATGCCTCAAACATATTTGGGGTTGGATTTTTAAGGAAAAATTTTGGCGTATAAATCTCCACCGGCACAGGAGAGTTTTGTCGTGATACCTCTTTCATCGTTCCACTTACCACCACATCACTTAATGTATTCTCGTTGGGTTGTAAATCAAAATTGAGGAGCTGAATACCATTGGTAATGGTTACCCTTTTCGATTCCGCATAAAAACCAATTGCACTGCATTTGATCTTAGATAAACCTATTGTTAAATTTTTAATTTCATAGTTCCCTTTTTCATCTGCAATTGCTCCATTGGTTGTTCCTTCAACCCCAATATTAGCATAGCCAACGGGGTTCCCTCCGCTTGTTACAACTCCACGTAAAACCTGGGCTTGTACCATATTTACCATTAAAACCAGCCCGATTAATACTCTAAACATAACAGCAAAGGTAGTGTGATATTAGAAATATCAAAATATATTTTTAGATTAGTCTAAATATTTTGTTAGACAAATATATTCGACAGAAATTATTACGTTTGCCGCATGAAAAAAATATGGTTAACCCTTAGCATTTTATGCTCAACTACGCTCCTTTTTGCACAAGCCCAACATGACGCTTTTAAACAAGACAAAGAACTACAAACCGCATTGATCAATTATGATTTGCGGGCTTTTGTAACTGAACCCGTAACGTTTGTATGTGATACAATTGAAAGACAAGTGAACGCTGCACAACTTTCGGAGTTGATGAAAAAGTATATTCCATCTTCCAAAAAAATTGTCATCAGAAAAGCATCGGAAGCTAACAATGGTTACGTGCAATCATTTGGCCTATATAAAGATGAAGACGCTTTGTACTATGTTCGCTTTACACTAAACCCACTTACCAGCAAACTTGAAGAAGTGGTTGTGGAGAAGAACTAACTTATTGACTATCGTTCATGGATCACCCTAAATATCATCCATGAACGATACCTTTATATTCCGAAACTATACGTAAGCACGTAACCATCTATAAAACGTACTTCGATCGGGAGATTCAAGCGATACATGTCTTTAGTGATGCAACCTTCAATGGAAAACCCACCCGGGTTGATCGAAAATGGAAGGATTTGCAGGTTTTGTAAAAAGTCGAGTTCCTTTTTGCTGTAGTATTTGTACAAGGTTTCTTTAGCGCTCCAGATGATCGTATAATATTTGGTAAGATCATCATTTGTCAACGTAAGTCTGTCGAACCTTTCCTCCACACGTATAAATTTTCGCGCCACTCGCTGAACACGCTCATCTATTCTTTCTAAATCCAAAGCCACTGTATGTGATGAACTGATCATGACTGCTGCATACTCGTATGAGTGGGTGATGGAAACGGCATGCGGCTTGCCATTAATCAACAGTGACGGTTTATTAAACCTGTCTTTATGCAAAGCGATCGTTTCGGTGGTAAACAATTGTTGCAGCAAAACACGACTGGCCAACCAATGAATATTATCGTGCAAATTTTTCCCGGTATCCGTAATCCGTTCAGTAATTTGCGCCAACAAATCTTCCCTGCTCTCAGAGATTTTCCATACGGCTAATACCGTATTTTGGTTTAGGTTTGTGCGTTGAATAATTGGCATGCGTAAATTAAACATTTCAAAAATAGCACATTTTAGCGGGCATAAAGGAAGTATCTTTTCGTTATGCACCGGAACAGAGCCACATACCTTTTTTACCGGAGCTGATGATGGGTATGTAGTGGAGTGGAACGCTCAAACAAAAGGTGACGGCAAACTAATTGTACAGGTAAATCGTCCGGTATATTCTATGTATTTAGACACCAAACAAAACTTGTTATTGTGTGGCACAGCATCCGGTAATTTGCATGTGATCGATTTGGCCATTGGTAAAGAAGTACGCAATATTGAAGCGCATACATTGGGTATTTTTGATATCAAATCAACAGCTAACCACCTCATCACTGCTGGCGGAAATGGTAACATTTGCATTTGGGATAAAACCTCGTTAAACCTCCTACACACCATTCAGGCATCCGACAAAAGTGCACGCGTCATTGCATTGCATCCCGGTGAAAAAGAATTTGCCGTAGGTTTTAGTGATTTCCATATTCGCATATACAATACTGAAACATTTCATCAACTTTACGAACTTAAGGCACATACCAATTCGGTTTTTGCGCTCTCCTATTCGCCCGATGGGACACATCTTTACAGCGGAGGGCGCGATGTAAAACTCAAAAGTTGGGATATCCAAAATGCTTTTGAAAACAAACTGGATATTCCTGCTCACACTTTGCATATTAACGCCATTGCCTTTTCACCCAATGCCGAATTGTATGCCACAGTGAGCATGGATAAAACGTTGAAAATATGGGACGCACAAACCGACACCTTACTAAAGGTAGCAGATAAACTGCGTAACGATGGGCATACCACATCGGTGAACAAATTGCTTTGGCTAAACGATGAAGAATTGGTTACATGTAGTGACGATCGGGTGGCTATGATGTGGAAGATCAATTTTCCAGCTCCCTGATCAACCAAAACAAAACAGCTCATTTCCCGGTCAGAAAATGAGCTGTTCCATCAATAGATTATCCGTTATGCCAGCAAATCAAGCAAACGTTGCAAGTCAGCTTGCGAACGGAAAGGAATCTTAATTGATCCACGTCCTTTTTCATCTGCCTTAATCGATATTTTGGCATTGAACTTATCCGACAAGTTTGTTTGAAACTCAACAAGGGTTTCTGATTTTTTTTGTGCCGCAGGTTTCTCCGATTTTTTACCAGGGGCATTATTCACTTCTCTTACCAAACCCTCAACATCACGTACACTTAGTTCATTGCTGAGCATTTGTTCCAACATCCACTCTTGTTTCTGAGGGTCTTCAACATTGATAATAGCACGTGCATGGCCCATTGAAATGGTTTTTTCCTTTAATGCCAACTGCACAATTTCGGGTAAACGCAACAAACGCAAGTAATTATTTACAGTGGTTCGGTTTTTACCTACGCGTTCACCCAACTCATCCTGTTTTAAACTGCATTCATCAATAAGTCGTTTGTAGCTTAATGAAATTTCAATCGGATTTAATTCCTCGCGCTGAATATTTTCGATCAATGCCATCTCCAGCATTTCCTGATCATTAGCAACCCTTACATATGCCGGAATTTTGGTTAATCCTGCAATAATGGAAGCACGGGTCCTGCGTTCACCGGAAATAATTTGGTAAGTATCGTATCCCATTTTACGAACAGTAATGGGTTGAATAACACCATGAACACGGATTGAATCTGCTAATTCATTTAAAGCTTTTTCTTCAAACTCCGTACGGGGTTGAAAAGGATTGGCTTCTATCTGGCTTATCAACACCTCACTTATGGAGTGAGCCGGCTTCGCTTCTGTAGTTGTTACATCGGTACTTGCATTTTCCAGCAAGGCACTTAATCCGCGGCCCAATGCATTTCTTTTAGGATTACTCATGTTTAGTTTTGTATTATCTGTTAATCGCTTGTTTACTTCTTTAATCTTGTGCTTTCGTTAATTTAACGATTGGGGTTCAAACTGCTGGTTCAATTTTGTCATTCCATTTTTTTGCAACAACTCTTTTGCCAGGTTCAAATAGTTTACTGTTCCTTTACACTCAGCATCGTGCGCAATAACGGGTTTTCCAAAACTTGGTGCTTCGCTCAATCGGGTATTTCGCTGAATGATCGTATCGAACACCAATTGCTGGAAATGCATTTTCACTTCCTCCACAACCTGGTTGCTAAGGCGTAAACGCATATCATACATGGTGAGTAATAAGCCTTCTATTTGCAAATCGGGGTTTAATCCGGCCTGTACAATTTTTACCGTATTCAATAATTTACCCAAACCTTCCAATGCAAAATACTCGCATTGTACCGGAATAATAACTGAATCGGAAGCCGTTAAAGCATTGGTTGTGATCAAACCTAATGATGGCGAGCAATCAATAATGATAAAATCATATTCACCTTTCAATTTTTCGAGTGCATGTTTCATGATGCGCTCACGGTTTGGTAAATTGATCAATTCTATCTCCGCTCCCACCAAATCAATAGTTGATGGCAATACATCCAAATATTCAAACTCTGTTTTAAGCAAAGAATCTTTTGCAAACACATCGTTAATCATCACTTCATACAATCCCATTTTGATGTTTTGCGGATCAAAACCCAAACCTGAAGTTGTATTTGCCTGAGGGTCGGCATCTACCACAAGTGTTTTGTACTCGAGAACAGCCAAACTTGCAGCAAGATTAATAGCAGTTGTGGTTTTGCCTACACCACCTTTTTGGTTAACAATCGATATTATTTTTCCCATAGTATATATTTCAGACTTAAAAATGTTTCACGAACAATCGTGCGTGGAACATTTAGGCTCTTTTGCTTTTTTTCAAAGTACGACAAACATTTTTTGGACTTGTACACCACGTATCAACATGGGTGTTGATAGTTTTTAAGGCTACGGCATAAGCACTTACATAATTCAATAAAAATAAATTTGGTTGATTTCATAAACTATACTGTGCTAGTCAGAACATTGCAAAATGTTCACACTCATTTCAATACTTCAGAAAATGTCAACCCTGTCAAAAGTTATGATGATGGGATTTCTTTTTTTACTGGTGACGCTTCCTAGGTTTAACCGTAATACCCTTTTAGTGAACAGACCATTAAATGATGCCAGTTATTTTATTGCCTATGTAGAACATTTCAGAGGCGAAACGCCCACAAATGTAATCCGTCCAGCCTCCAACTGGCGGATGTTAATACCTTTGCTAGCTGCTCCCCTGCCATTTACCCCGCTTACTGCCATTAATATTATTAACCTCTGTTTTTTAGCCGGGAGCATATTTTTCTTGTTTAAAAGCATGAAACAAATCGGCATTCATTCAGTATGGTGTTGGGTGGGGATCTTATTATTTACAGTTTCTTTTCCAACATTTTATTATACTACGATTGGCTATGTTGATCCCGGAGTTCTTTTTTTTGTAACTACCGCAATTTACTTTACCTTAACCCAACAGTTTGTTGGAATCTTGTTATCCGTTGTAATAGGCGCACTTGCAAAAGAAACTATTATTGTAGCTTTTCCTTTTATTATTGTTTACACCTGGTATCATCATAAAAACACATCCATTCTATGGGCTATTGTTTTATGTGTGATCTTTTTGGCTGAGAACATCATCATTCGTAAATACGCCTATGTAAGTGCAGGTGAGTTAAACCCTACATTTTGGGTATTTTCGCTGACTGCCCTAAAACTAAATTTAGAGCGATTTAACTCCTACGCAGCACCCTTACTTAGTTTCGGGATTCCCGGTATACTGTTTTTAAGATTACAACGAAAACAAGATAAAATAACAAATAACAAACCGCTTTTATATGCTTCATGGGCAACGCTAACCTGTGTTATAGCAATATTTGCAACCACAGTGTTCGCTACTTATTGTGATGGACGTGTAATATGGTTATCGTCTGGTGTATTAATCATTGCAAGTATGCATATGCTCAACAAACGATTTCCTGTTTAGAGGGATCTTCTTCTTTTCACTTCTTTGCTGATCAACGTTAATTCTCGGCCCGATTGACCTTTAACCGAAGTATTCTCAGCTGCACGCCTGAACAAATAGGGCATTACAGAATGAACAGGACCATAAGGTAAATACTTTGCAACATTATAACCGGCACTCGAAAGGTTAAAACTAATGTGATCGCTCATTCCGAAGAGTTGGGAAAAATAAATACGGTTGTCGTTTGGCCTGATATTTTTTTGCTGCATTAACTGCACCAGCAACATGCTGCTGTTTTCATTGTGCGTTCCTGCACAAATATTGAGCCGGTCAATACGTTCTACACAAAACCTTAATGCTTCATTGTAATCATTATCGCTGCTTTGTTTATCCGGTTGTATCGGATTGGTATACCCCTTTTCAATGGCGCGGGCAGCCTCTTTCTCCATATACGCTCCACGTACCAGTTTTATTCCCAACTGGTAATTATGTTTCAGTGCATCCTCATAGCTGTGTTTTAAAAATGCTAGCCGGTCGTGGCGATATAGCTGAACCGTATTGTAAACTGTTGCAACATCTTTGTTGAACTTCAACATCATTTCCCTCGCCAATCCATCAATTGTATCTTGTATCCACGATTCTTCCGCATCAATAAAAATGCGCACTTTAAGATCGTATGCTTTCCGACAAATACGCTCAACCCGCTCTTTTACTTTATCAAACTCTAATTGTTCGGCAGAGATCAGAGGCTCCTTTGCATTTACTTTTGCCAACAGGTCAAATCTTGCCAAACCGGTAACCTTAAACACGCAAAATGGAATTTGCTTGTTATCGGCAGCTTTCAGCACAGTTAAAATTGTTTCTTCAGTAGTGTGTTCAAACTCGGACTCTGCTTCTTTTCCTTCCACACTATAATCAAGGATGGAACCGATACCGAACTCATACAAATGTTGCATTGTGGCGTCACATTCATTCATGCTCTCCCCACCACAAAACTGTTTGAAAACAGTATTTTTGATTAACCCTTTAATCGGAACTTTGATACGGAAAGCAAACTCTACCAATGGAGGTCCCATTTTAACCAGCCAGTTGTAGCCAATGGCCTTAAAAAGCAGATACGAACGCTGCAAATCGCGGTTAGACTTCGAACGAAAGGCAATTTCTGTGTTGTCAAAACTCAGATTAGTAGCTTGTTGTGCTTGTTCTGCTTGTGGCATATAAAATGTATTTATTGAAATTCGCTTAAAAACTCCAAATTTGCTGGCGCAAAAATAAAATTTTGAAGGAATACTACTTAAAAGATTTCAGCATATTTATCGGTAATGATGTATTTGAGCTTTTGCTCGAAAACCTCATTGAGCATTCCTATTCAAAAGTTTTTGTATTGGTGGATAGCCAAACTCAAAAACATTGCCTGCCTGCACTCTCCAAATATTTGTTCGATATTAAGATAATTAAGATTCAAAACGGAGAACAATATAAAACAATTGAAACGGCTCAATATATCTGGAACGAACTGCAACAACACAATGCCGATCGCAATGCAGTATTAATCAACTTAGGTGGTGGTGTGGTAGGTGATATTGGCGGATTTTGTGCTTCAACCTTTAAAAGGGGAATTGATTTTATCAATATTCCAACAACCTTGCTTGCAATGGTGGATTCGGGCATTGGTGGAAAAACGGCAATTGATTTTAATGGGGTGAAAAATGTAATTGGAACCATCAGTCAACCCCGTGCCATCTATATTAACCCTGATATGTTAAACACTCTTCCCAACGAAGAATGGGTTAATGGATATGCCGAAATGATCAAACATGGCCTGATTCTGGACAAATCGTATTGGGAAAAAATTACCAAAACGGGATTAGATGATCGTTCAAAAATCACTTCCCTTATCAATGGATCCATTAAAATAAAATTGGAAGTTGTAAAAAAAGATCCAACAGAACAGTCGTTCAGAAAAATATTGAATTTCGGGCATACCATTGGTCATGCACTTGAAGCATACTCGCTCAAAAAAGACAAACATCCGCTCAAACATGGAGAAGCTGTGGCAATTGGAATGATCTGTGAAGCGTATTTATCTAAATCGCAACTCGATCTGAGCCAAAAGGAACTTTATACAATTGCGGGATTCATTACAAGTTATTTCCCGAAATATTCGTTGCGCAGTATTTTATCTCCGGAGCTAATTGACCTCATGCGCCAGGATAAAAAAAATGACAGCGATGATGCGATCAATTTTACCCTACTCAAAAAAATAGGGAAAGGTAGTATCAATCATGTTTGCAGTGAATCGCAAATAGCTGCAGCACTCAACTATTACGATAGTTTATGAGCTTTATCAAGCTTTCGCATCCCACCAAAATTATAAAAGGAACGATTGAACTTCCTGCGTCCAAAAGCATCAGCAACCGTGCACTTGTTTTAAAGCATGTGCTTCATAGTGATCTAAATATCCAAAATCTATCGACTGCTGACGATACACATATCATGCAGGAGGCACTGCAACAAGGGAACGGCACGATGAATGTAAAAAATGCGGGGACCTGTATGAGGTTCTTAACAGCATATTTTGCCGCTAAACCAAATTGTGATGTTACACTTTTGTGTGATGAACGAATGGAAAAGCGTCCTGTTTCAGAACTGGTTGATTCACTCAAACAATTAGGAGCCGATATTACCTATTTAAAAGAAGCTGGTTTTCCACCAATAAACATTAAAGGAAAAGAACTCAACGGGGGATCCATTCAACTTTCAGCATCGGCCAGCAGTCAATTTGTAAGTGCCATGATGATGATCGCTCCCCTTTGCAAAACAGACTTAACGATTGAATTGACAGGCGAGGTGACATCACAACCGTATATTGAAATGACGGCAGAAATGATGCGAATCTTTGGGATTGAAATCGTAATAGTTGATTATAAGATTATCGTTAGAAAAAGTCGGCAGTTGGCTCACCATAACCATCTGCACAGCCATACTCGCTTACGTTACGAACCTCAAACCACAAACCACAAACCACAAACCACAAACTTCCAATCTCCAACTGCTCAAACCCTTGATCACAAACCACATATCATCATTGAGTCCGACTGGAGCGCTGCAAGTTATTGGTACGAATTAGTTGCATTGAGCAAAGATGCCGAAATTACCCTCCCGCATTTATCTCTCAACAGTTTACAAGGCGATCGGGTTATTGCTGAATACATGAAACAGTTTGGAGTGGAGACAATTGTGGTTGATGACGGAATTGTGATTAAGAAGAGTCCGCAGTCCATAGACCATAATCCACAGTTAACATCCGATAGCCAAGAATTTATCGAACCAAAAACATCAAACATCAAACCCCAAACATTAAACTTAACTCATTTTCCCGACCTCACTCCTACTTTAGCTTCAACAGCCGCTGCCCAGAATGCTGATATCATTCTTACCGGATTGCAAAATTTAGTTATCAAAGAAAGTAACCGACTAGCAGCAATTGAAAAAGAACTTTCAAAACTGGGATTTGATATAACTGCAACAGAAAACACCTTAGCAATTAACCCTAAACAAACGGTAAACAGCAACCAGCAGACAACAAATATTCAAACCTACTCCGACCACCGCATGGCAATGGCATTCGCTCCCCTGGCTTTGGTATTTGATGATCTTATCATTGAACATCCTGAAGTTGTTGAAAAATCATATCCTCATTTTTGGGAAGATCTGAGACAAATCGGGTTTGTTATTCAACAGTAATGGAACTTGTGTTTCAATATTTATTCCCGTTATTCGAATTCAAATTATGGCAGGCAATTCTTTTGGCAAACTATTTACAATAACCTCATTTGGCGAAAGTCATGGAGCGGCATTGGGCGTGGTGATTGACGGTTGTTTGCCCAATTTGATTGTTGACCTTGATTTTATCCAACACGAGCTCAACAGAAGAAAACCGGGACAGTCGGCTATTACCACTGATCGCAAAGAAGACGAAACAATTGAAATTGTTTCGGGAATTTTTGAAGGTAAAACCACCGGAGCGCCCATTACTGTTTTGGTGCGTAACAATGACCAACGCTCCAATGATTATGATGCATTGAAAGAAGTGTATCGCCCATCGCACGCTGATTATACTTACCAGCAAAAATATGGGATTCGTGATCACAGAGGCAGTGGCCGTGCATCCGCACGCGAAACCATTTCGAGGGTCATTGCAGGTGCATTTGCCAAAATGATCCTGACACAATATGGCATTTCCATTCAGGCCTACGTTTCGCAAGTAGCCACTATCAAGGTTGAAAAACCTTATACCGAGCTTGATCTATCGCTCACAGAAAAAAGTATCGTACGTTGTCCCGATGAAACAACCGCAACACAGATGATCGCTTTAATTGAACAAACAAAACAAGAAGGTGATAGCGTTGGCGGAACCATTACGTGTGTGATAAAAGGAACACCTGTTGGTTTGGGAGAACCTGTTTTTGATAAACTTCATGCCGATCTGGCCAAAGCCATGCTGAGCATAAATGCCTGTAAGGGATTTGATGTGGGAAGCGGATTTGAGGGAATTGCCGAAAAAGGCAGCCAACAAAATGATGCTTTTGTGTCAACAAATGGTCAAATAAAAACAACCACCAATCATTCAGGTGGGATACAAGGTGGTATTTCCAATGGTGCCGATATTTATTTCAGGTGTGCTTTTAAACCGGTGAGTACCATTGCCAAACAACAAACAACTGTTAATACACAAAGTGAAACCATTTCGCTGGCTGCAACCGGCAGACATGACCCATGTGTGTTGCCACGCGCGGTACCAATAGTAGAAGCAATGGCTGCGCTGGTATTGGTTGATTTCTTGCTCCGTGCAAAAGTTTATCATTAACGAAAACTGTTACAAATGGATTCATTCCATCTTCTTCCTTCTAGCATCCAACTTCTACTCTCCAATTTCACCGCAACAATTTCTTCATTCACCTATAACCCAACAATACTGAATGCAACAGCAACAAGGCACGCAACCCTTTGCATGAGTTAAGTCATCTAAGCCCATAGTATTATTTCTTTTATTTGTGATTCGCTTGTTCCGAAAAACAAGCAATAAATTTATAGTCAACAAAGTATGTTCAAAAAAATCTTCGCAGTCGTATGCATTGCACTTAGCACCCCGGGTTTTAGTCAACACGTAATTCCATGTGCTACCGATGAGCTATATGCTTATCAAGCCAAACAAAATCCTGAGTTAAAAGTAGCAGAGCAAAAAGCGAACGAAATGATCCGCACCAGTGTTCAGTCTCTTAGCAAAAAGGCAAATGGTATCGTTTACATTCCTGTCGTATTTCATATCATTCATAACAATGGATTGGAAAATATTTCACAAGCACAGATCATGGACCAGATCCGGATCCTGAATGAAGACTTTAGAAGAAAAGAAGGGACTGCCGGTTTTAGTACTGAAGGCGTTGCTTCCGATATGCAAATTGAATTCCGCCTGGCACAATATGATCCTAATGGAAACAAAAGCGATGGTATTATTAGGGTGCAAAGTACCAAAACTGACAATGCTGACGATGCAGCAAAAGCACTAAGCTACTGGAACAGTGCAAAATACTTAAACATTTGGGTTGTTAAATCCATTAACTCCGGACAGGTTTCGGGAACAATTTTGGGTTATGCACAATTTCCATGGACACAAAGTTCGAAACCTACTACCGATGGCGTTATGATCCGCTCAGACCAGATCGGTATCATAGGAACAGGGCAAATTACACAGGGAGGAAGAACACTTACCCACGAAATCGGGCATTGGCTGGGATTATACCATACGTTCCA
Organism: Chitinophaga pinensis; assembly: GCA_943369665.1. Classification (GTDB taxonomy): domain Bacteria; phylum Bacteroidota; class Bacteroidia; order UKL13-3; family UKL13-3; genus UKL13-3. The sequence goes on along the minus strand of CALRNX020000012.1, from coordinate 98,790 downwards.
GGACGGGTGTGAAGGCGGTACTTCGAGCAATTGCGCTTCTCAAGGAGATCAAGTGTGTGATACCCCTCCTGTTGCCGAATCAAGTTCGGGATGTGCGGTAGGCAAAAACAGTTGCACCAATGATGTTCCGGATCTGAACGATATGGTACGCAACTATATGGATTACTCAGACGGAAGCTGTTTAAACACCTATACTGCCGGGCAAAAAGCAAGAATTTACAGCATGCTTCCTTTATACCGCAATACTATTTTTGGCAATGGAACCAATAATGTAACATATGCAGGTATTGACCCTTTAACCGGAAACTACCTGGCTGTTCCAACATCCGCAATTAAAGCACCATACGGAACTGATTTCCCTGAAAATGTATTCACCAATGACGGCTGGAAAATCAACAATTTTAACAATCCTACCAATGGATGGAAAATGAATAGTACCATGGGATATTCGGGAAATACCTGCGCTTATATGCAAAATTTTTCCAATAGTACCGGGTTGCTAAATGCCAGAGATGGAATCCAATCACCCGAAATAGATTTAACACCTGTACCTTCTCCTTTTGTTGAATTTTATTATGCATACGCCCAACGTTCCACTGCAAGTAATGATTCATTGATCTTATTTTTATCAGGTGATTTTGGAATGAACGAAACCCGCATTTTTGCAGGAAGAGGCGATTTATTGTCGACAGGAACAACTACCACAAGTGAATTTATACCTGTTCTCCAAAGTGAATGGCGCAAGGTTTCCATCAATATTAGTTCAACCAAATATACCAATGCCCGCTTTAGATTTGAGTTTGTAAACAGACGTGGCAACAATGTATACATCGACAAATTCACCATCACGGATGGTGCAACTGCCATCAAGGAAGAAGCAAAAACCAATCTCCAGTTTGAATTATTCCCGAATCCAATGACCGCAGACGGCACTTTAAAGTTTAATCTAAAATCTGCTGCTGCCGTTCAAATTACCGTTCGTGATATCAGTGGCAAATTGATCTCCGAAATCCAAAACGGAACATTATTGGGTGGTGATCATCAATTTAAAATATCTAAAAACGGAATCGCCCCGGGTATGTATTTCATTGATTTTAAAAGCGATGAAGGAAGCTTTAGCCATAAAATGTTGGTAAATTAATTTTTTCGGCTCACCTTTGAAATCTTAGTTGGGTGCATAAAAAATATACTTTGCAGTATAAAAAAACTATTATCGCACCCTATTTAGTAATTAAGCACTTAGGTTATTTGAGTTGATCAAGTAACCAAAGTAATAGAGAAAACAGGATGAGTTTTAATTGCATTTTAATGTAACATACTCATCCAGCCAAACCTCCTTTACTGAGAGCCTTAATTATTGAATCAACCTAAAATACGAAGAAGAGCATGACGAAAAATTTAGTAATAGTAGAGTCGCCTGCAAAGGCAAAAACCATCGAAAAATTTTTAGGTAAGGACTATACCGTGCGCTCGTGTTATGGCCATATCCGGGATTTGGCAAAAGGCGATGAGGCGATCCAGGTAAACAATAATTTTAATCCCATATACGAAGTATCGGCTGATAAAAAAGCCGTGGTTGCTGAACTCAAAAAATTATCCAAAGATGCCGATATGATCTGGTTAGCTTCCGATGAGGACCGTGAGGGAGAAGCTATTTCCTGGCATTTATCTGAAGTATTAAAGTTAGACGAAGCAAAAACAAAACGCATTGTTTTTCATGAAATCACAAAGCCTGCCATCTTAAAGGCAATTGAAAATCCACGCAAAATAGACAAGCATTTAGTGGATGCTCAACAAGCCAGACGGGTGCTCGACAGATTAGTAGGGTTTGAACTTTCACCTGTGCTTTGGAAAAAAGTAAAGGGTAATCTTTCGGCCGGACGTGTTCAATCGGTTGCTGTTCGTTTAATTGTGGAACGCGAACGGGAGATAAACAGCTTTGCGTATACCTCGGCATTTAAAGTTACTGCGCTATTTAATGTTGGCGGCAAACAAATGGAAGCCGAACTTGGTAAACGTTTTGATACCGAAAAAGAAGCCCAGGCATTTTTGGAAAGCTGCAAAAATGCAAACTATACAATACTAAATTTAGAAACGAAACCTGCCGAAAAATCTCCTGCAGCACCTTTTACGACCTCTACATTGCAACAGGAAGCAAGCAGAAAACTAGGTTATTCTGTTTCGACAACCATGAGCATTGCGCAAAAATTGTACGAGCATGGACTGATAACCTATATGCGTACCGACTCGGTAAACTTATCGGAAATAGCAATTGCCAATGCACAGCAAGCCATTACCAATAATTACGGAAAGCAATATTCGAATCCCCGCAGGTATACTACTAAAAATGACAGTGCCCAGGAAGCGCATGAGGCCATTCGTCCAACCTATTTTGAAAACCAAAATGTAGACGGAACTCCGCAGGAAAAAAGATTATACGACCTTATCTGGAAGCGTGCGATTGCTTCACAAATGAGCAAAGCTCAAATAGAACGTACTGTTGCTACTGTTGGCATTTCGACCAACGGGGTTAATTTGATCGCAACCGGTGAAGTATTAAAATTTGATGGTTTCTTAAAGGTATACATGGAAAGCACCGATGATGAAGGAGATGATGATAACAGCAAAATGTTACCTCCATTAAAAGTGGGCGAAAACCTGAACCTGATCCAGATAGATGCGATCGAAAAATTTACCCGCCCGGCACCACGATATACAGAGGCAAGCCTGGTAAAAAAACTGGAGGAGTTAGGTATTGGTCGCCCGTCTACTTACGCGCCAACCATCAGTACCATACAAAAACGTGGTTATGTGTTGAAAGAAGACAGGGAGGGAAAAGAACGTCATTTCACCTCACTTACCTTGCTTAAGAATGATATTAAGCGTGAAGTTAAATCAGAGAAATTTGCGAGTGAAAAATCAAAATTGTTCCCCAGCGATATTGGAATGATCGTTACCGATTTTTTGAGCAAACATTTCGAAAATATCATGAATTATAATTTTACCGCATCGGTAGAAAAAGAGTTTGATGAAATTGCAAAAGGCTTATTGAAATGGAATAAAATGATCGAAACATTTTATACCCCTTTTCACAAAGAAGTTTTAAAAACAACTGAAACTGCCGAACGTCAGAGTGGCGAACGTACACTTGGGGTGGATCCGGTAACCGGTAAAAATGTATATGCAAAGGTTGGCCGTTTCGGACCATTTGTTCAGCTTGGAGAAAACCCTGCCGATGACGAAGCGCCAAAACCTCAGTATGGAAAATTATTGCAGAGCCAGCGTATTGAATCGATTACACTGGAAGAAGCATTAGAATTGTTTAAACTCCCTCGTACACTAGGTGAGTACCAAAACAAAGAAGTATCGATCAATGTTGGCCGTTTCGGACCGTATGTAAAATGGGGAGAGGAATTTATTTCCTTACCAAAGGGTGAGGAATTGATGGAAGTAAGCCTGGATAAAGCCATTGAAGTTATTAGCGCCAAACAAACTGCCGAAGCTCCCGTTGGAAGCTATCAAAACCTGCCGATTACAAAAGGTAAAGGCCGTTTTGGACCCTTTATCAAATGGAATAATCTTTTTATCAATATACCACGTGCATATGATTTTGATACCCTCACTCAACCGCAAATGAATGAGCTTATCGAGAAAAAAATGGACAAAGAGGCCAATCGTTTCATTCAACAATGGCCTGAAGAAAAAATAGCGTTGGAAAACGGAAGATGGGGCGCCTTTATCAGGTTTGGTAAAAAAATGATCAAGCTGGCCAAGAAAAAAGACGGAGAAAAATACACCAACGAAGAACTTGCTTCTATTTCCATTGATGAGGTAAAAAAGATGATCGAGATAGAAGAGCCAAATGCATTTAAGAAAGCAGCGCCTAAAAAGGCCGCAGCTAAAAAAACTGCCGCTAAAAAAGTTGCAACAAAAAAGCCAGCCGCTAAAAAAGCTATCAAAAAATAACGATACCTTTGCTATATGCTAAGCGACAAAGAAGTTGTATCCTTAATTGCTCTACTGGACGATGATGATGCAGAAATTGTAGAGCATGTAGAAAACAAACTCCTTTCATTGGGAGTGGATGTAGTTACTATTCTGGAAAACGAATGGGATAGCCTCAACAATCCCGAGCACCAGCAAAAAGTAGAAAATATTATCCATAAAATCCAGTTCGAGTCCGAATTGGAATCGCTGCGGGAATGGAGCAAAAGTGAACACCAGGATCTGCTTGATGGCCTTTATATTATTGCCAAATACCGTTATCCCGAATTAACCAAACAATCCATCATCAATGAAATTGACCGGATAAGATTGGATATTTGGTTGGAATTGAAATACGATTACAGTGCATACGAAAAAATTCGGATCATGAATCACGTATTGTACAATGTACACGGATTTAAAGGCAATACAGATCAGTACCACGACCCTTCAAACTCTTTTATCAATAGTGTTTTGGAAAGCAAACAGGGCAACCCGATTATGCTGGCCGTAGTGTATATGTTGGTTGCCCAACGCCTCAATATTCCTGTTTACGGTATCAATTTACCACAACATTTTGTGCTCGGTTATAAAGATGAACCAACCCAGATCGATATCAGCGATGCGTTCAATCAAACGTTAAGGCCAACTTCTCAAAAGGGAAAAATTCTTTTTTACATAAATGCTTTTAACAATGGATCTGTTTTTAGCAAAGCCAATCTCGAGCAGTTTTTAAAACAAATTCAAATAGAACCCCGTCTGGAGTTCTTTGAAGCGTGCAGCAATATTGATATCATTAAACGTGTACTGCGCAACCTTGTTGTGGCTTATGAAAAACAACATAAACCGCAAAAAGTAATGGAAATACACCAGATGTTATCCGTTTTGGGTGAGCCATTACTAGACAAATTTGAAGACACGACCCCTAATAGTTTTGATGACAATTAGTTATTAACTTTGATATAACTATATTGAACCTATTGTTGAGAGTACCATTCATTTTTTTATTTCTTTTTTGTTCACTCACTGGTATAACCAAACAAGTTAATACCATTGATAGTTTGCAGCATGTGTTGACTCAGCAGATCCATGATACTGACCGGGTAAATACCAATTTGCAGCTGGCCAAAAAATTCAGAAATACAGACGCTAACAAAGCACTTCAGTATGCTCAGGAAGCACATGCGTTATCTACCGGCATTCATTACCAGATGGGTGTAGCCACTTCTGCCGATCTGATGGGAATATTGTACAATGGATTCGGTGATTACCGCAAAGCGCTTTATTATCATTTCTTATCCATCAAAATTTTTGAAAAACTGGGATACATAAAAGGAATTGCATTTGCGTATAACAATATTGGAGCTGTCCATTCTCATTTAAAAAACTATTCAAAATCGGAAAGTTATTATCTCAAATCCCTCGAGCTGAAATTGCAAAACAATATGCAAAAAGAAGCAAGTAGTAGTTATGTGAATTTGGGAAACCTGAAAATGTACAGCAAGCAATTGGATGCGTGTATCAAGTATTACACCATGGGACTTACCAATGCCAATAAATTTGGTGACACCAATAATATTACGATAGCGCTTATGAATTTAGGGGAGGCCTACTTTGACTTAAAAAAGTGGGATATAGCTTTATCTTATTATTACAAAGCATTACCCATCGTAAAGCGCTCCCAAAACACATTTCACCTGGCACAAATTTACTACGCCATTGGAAAAATTTTCTCCGAACTCAATCAACCGGAAAAAGGGGAGTTTAATTTACTTAGAGCTTTATCATTGGCACAACAGGAAAAAACACGCCCACTTGAACTCAATATCTACCGATACCTTTCCAAACATTACGAATTGGTTAAGAATTACAAATTAGCCTTGGAGTATAACAAACATTATGTTTCACTTAATGACTCCATTTACAATGCCGAAGAAAACAAAGCGTTAAGTGAAATGCAGGCACGCTTCGACCTTGAAAAAAAAGAAGAACAGATCAAAGCTCTTAACCAGGAAAAAATAATTATCCAGGAAAAAGAAAGACGCGAAGCAATTATTCGAAATGCACTGATCGTAGCTTTTTTGTTGATTAGTGTTATTGCCTTTATATCGATAAGAAGCGTCATTAGAAAACAGAAAAGCAATAAACTGCTGAACATTAAAAACAATCATATTGAGTGGCAACGAAAAGAGATTGAAGCCAAAAATATTATACTGGCCGAATACAACAAAGAGCTCCTGAAAGAAAACGTGGTAGCGCGTTACGAGACACTGAAATCGAAAATAAACCCTCACTTTTTATTTAATAGCTTAAGCACCCTTTCGGCTCTGATCATCAAAGAACCCAAAACCGCTTTAGAATTTGTTTCCAAATTCTCGAAGTTATACCGCAGCATTATGGAACACGGTAATGATAACCTGGTGAGTATACAAGAAGAGTTGCAGGTGCTGGATAATTTTGTATACCTGAAAAAGATGCGATTTGGTGATGCCATTCAATTATCCATACAAATCGCACCACAATATCTGGATGATATGATACCACCCTTTGCACTGCAACTCTTGGTTGAAAATGCCATTAAGCACAACTTTATATCTGCAGCCAAACCCTTGTATATAAATATCTCTTACACTGGCAATGCCCTTAAAGTGACTAATAATATTCAGCCGCGTGAAACACCAGCTCCAAGTACCGGACTAGGCCAACAGAGCATCCTTGAACGTTATCAATATGTATCAACCATTGCTCCTCAATTTAAAATTGAAGGAGAAAACTATATTGCCATTATTCCAACACTAACCCAATCTAAATTAGCATGAACTGTTTAATCGTTGAAGATGAAACATTCGCAGCAGATCATCTAATATACCTGCTCAATACTTATCACCCCAATATTAAGGTAATAGGAAGAACGGATTCTGTGACCAGCACTGTTGAGTGGCTAAAAAACCATCCGGTGGACCTCATCTTAATGGATGTACATTTGAATGACGGAATAAGCTTTGCCATATTTGAACAATTGCATATTGTTACACCAATTATTTTTTGCACGGCATATGATAACTTTGCGATAAAAGCCTTCTCGGTAAACAGCATATCTTATTTGCTTAAACCAATTGATGCAGATGAATTAAACCAGGCTATTCATAAACTTTATTCCCTGCAACAAACCGATCTGAGAAATAACCCGGAATACAGTGAGTTGATCCCTCCGGAAAACAACTATCAACAACGCTTTTTAATAAACCACGGCTCACAACTGATAACGCTAACGGCAAACCAAATTGCCTATGTTTTTACCAGCAATAAAACCGTGATCATTGTCACAAAAGACAACAAACAATATCAATTCGATGCCACCCTGGACCAGATGGAGAAAAAGCTTAACAGCAAACTATTTTTCCGTATCAATCGCCAGTACATTATCCAACTAGACGCTATTGCAAAAATGGAGAACGAAACACGTGGACGGGTTAAAATTGAAATGGTCCCTCCTTCTAAAGACGAAATGATCGTAAGCATTGACCGCTCCGGTGAATTCAAAAAATGGCTTAAGGGCTAATCGAACAACCTGTCTTTAATCTCAATTAAACCCATTCACATTCAGTATTCATTTTTACGCTTTCGGTATATTACAGCCGCTTTTCAAAGTCCTTTCCGTTCGATTGTAGAATCTATTTGGTAATATAGTTTTATCAATAAAAATCGAATTATGAAAAGATTTACACCACTTCCTTTTTTTGCCTTGAACAAACTAACATCTCTGACTAAACATGCAGGGTTTTTGATGTTATTTTTACTCACTACATTATGGGGAAAAGCCCAGGTAAACATTACCTCAACAGGCGGTACCCCCGCTGCTTCGTATGGTACTCTCAAACTAGCTTTTGACAGTATAAACAGCGGAGCGCATACCGGAAATATTATAATAGCAATAACAGGAAACACTACAGAAAGTGCATCTGCAGTATTAAATGCCAGCGGCAGCGGTGCTGCAAGTTATACAGGCATCAGCATAAGCCCATCTGGTGGGGCATCACGTACCATTTCAGGTAGTCTTGCTGCCGCGCTCATTGATCTTAATGGTGCCGATAATGTGATCATTGATGGATTAAATTCAGGAGGAAACGCCCTCATCATTGAAAATACAAATACCGGAGCTGCTGGTGTAAGCACCATTCGTTTCATAAACGATGCGTGCAGCAATCAACTCAAAAACACCACAGTGAGAGGAGCATCCACTGCCGTTACAGTGGGCACAATTTTATTTTCAACAGGAACAACCACCGGAAATGATAATAACCTGATTATGGGTTGTACCTTGGAAGGAGCAGGTGCAACGTTTCCTGCAAATGCAATTGCAAGTATTGGAACAGCCACAGCAGGAATTGAAAATAGTGGTAACTTTATTACGCAAAATAATATCAGTAATTTCTTTAGCGCAACACTCATTACCAATGGAGTACTAGCAGGTGCCGGGAACACAGACTGGGCAATTTCACGTAATAGATTTTACCAAACAGCAACACGTACTTACACTACGGCAAACACTCATCAAATCATTTCTATTACAAGTGGCAATGGACATCGTGTGGATTCCAATACTATTGGATATAATTCGGCAGCCGGAACGGGAACATACACAATGACCAGCACGGTAGCCACAAGACTTATCGCTATTGAACTTTCTGTTGGTACTGCCGTAGCAACCTCGGTACAGTTCAATACCATTACAGCAATTAGTTTAGCAACATCGAGCGGAGCCTCAACCGGGAACGGAATTTTATGTGGGATCAGTGTAAAGGCCGGAAACGCAAATATTGGAACCATATACGGCAATACCATTGGGGCAACCACAGGAACCGGAGCTATAACAGCAACTCCTACTTCAACCCAGGGAGCTATTGTAGGTATTAACAGTGCAACTACTGGTACCATTCAAATACATAACAATTATGTTGGTGCCTTAACTTCATCAGGTAGCACCGCTGCCGTTGCTGGCGGTATATTTGGTGTTACCGTATCTGCTGTCGCTGCATCCATTTCTATTCAATACAATACTTTTGGAAATGCAACTGCAGATAATATGCGTGCAGGTACTTCAGGCTTAACAACCGGAAGCTCTTTGTGTGCAGGAATCTCAGCCGCTTCATCATCAACCATAGCGGTTTATTCACACAATACTATTCGTAACCTTACTTCCATTGGATCGGGTACTACCTGCTATGTAAGAGGTATTGCAACATCTATTTCTGCGGGATCTACCCTTATTAAAATCGATACGAACAATATATACAACCTTACCACCAATACCGGGCTTACGGCTGAAACAAGCGGACAATTAGGCGCAGTGGGAATATTGTTTGGAAGCGGACAGGGCGGGCAGGCTGTTGGTAATATCATTCATGATATTGCCATTACCAATGCAAGTACAGCGGCCACAGATGCAGCAGGAATCGTAATTGTAGCTAATGGTAACCCAAGAGTTCACGGTAATCAGATTTATAAGATAAGAAATGCCAGCACTTCTACAAGTGCAACAACGCCAGGTACAGCAAGTGGAATTTTTATTCGTTCCGGAGTTGCTTCGTCACCAATTAATATTTACAATAACATGATCTCTCTTGGTGCAGGAGAAACCGGAAACATTGCATTTATTGGAATATGGGCCCAACATGGTGCCACACCCGACCCTATTGACAGTATTTATCATAACACGGTTACCATCGAGGGTATAGTTACTTCCGGAGCCCAGCCCTCATTTGCTTTAGCTCGAACTGATTTTGGCACATCGGCAACAACTGTTCCAATGATTGTTCTCAATAATATCTTTACCAATAACAGAAGCGGAGGAACGGGAAAACATTTTGCTATTAACAATAATTACGGGGCCACAACACCTAGTGCCACCGGTTGGGGGTTAAATGCTTCTGACTATAATACATTGAATGCCATAACTGCATCGACAGTTGGTTCATGGGGAAGTGTTGAAAAAACTTTTGCAGATTGGAAAACAATATCGAATTGTGATGTGCACAGTTTTACGGCTGTTCCTGTTCATTATGTAGACAGTTCGATGAATTTGCATTTAAACATTGGTACCACTCCAAACTCAATGGAGTCGAATGCATTAATACTTGCAAACGTAATGTATGATTTTGACGGAGATATTCGTCCGGGACCTGTAGGTTCTGTAAATGGAGGTGGGTCAATTCCGGATATGGGAGCAGACGAATTTGATGGCGTTGGACTTGATTTTACAGCACCTTCCATTAGCTACACCAATTTGAGTAAAACCTGCTCAACTTCCGATAGAATGCTCACTGCAACCATTAATGACCAAACCGGGGTATACTTGGCAGGAGCATTGGTTCCCAGGATATATTACCGTAAAAGCAGCGTAGGCATTTGGGTATCACAACCCGGCACATTGATAAGCGGCACAACTACAAATGGAACCTGGAACTTTCCTGTTTTATCAAGTGATATGGGGGGCATAAGCACAGGAGATTCCATCTTTTATTATGTTATAGCACAAGATAGCGGTGCTGTAAATGTAAATATTCGTTCATTACCAGCAGGAGTCGTTGCATCTGACGTAAATAGTGTTACGACACCACCTGCAGCCAACGCATATGAAATTGGGGTTGAACTTAATGGTTCTTCATATACATTAAACTCCACCACTGCCAATAGCCCTACTAATTTCCAAACATTGGCATCTTTGCAAACAACACTTAATACTGGTTGCTTAACCGGACCGGTTACAATTGAAATTACAACAGGAACAGGTCCATACACAGGAGCACTTGTTATTCCTGAAATACTTGGATTATCAAGCATAAATACTTTCACCTTCAATGGAAACAATCAGACCATACAACATACACCCACTGCCGCTAACCGACATATTCTTAAACTTGATGGAGCCGACTATGTAACGATCAAAAATTTAAATATTGTAGGATTAGCCCTTGATTTTGATTGGGGAATTCACTTAACAAATGGCGCTGATTATGATTCCATATTAAACTGTACGGTAGACCTTTCGTTAAACACCGCCACCGCTGCTGATAATGCAGCCTGTATAGCGGCTTCTGCCTCAACAACAGACATTAATCTAGGAGGGAACAACACTAATTATCTTACTGTAAAAAACTGTGAATTAATTGGGGGTTTTCAAACAGTTATTATCAATGGTAATGTATCCAACTATTCGATGCACAATACTATTTCGAATAATATTATCCGGGATTTTTACTCCATAGGTGTAGAACTAACTTATAATGACTCGACAACTGTTGAAAACAACAATATTCATCGTGCCAACCGAACAACGGTTACAACCTTTGAAGGTATAGAGCTGGGAGCCGGAAATAAGCAATCAAGAATAAATGCAAATAGAATACATAATACCCATGATGCTGCATCTGTGATAACAGGATCCGCTTATGGTATTTTCTCTTCTGCAAACGATGCGCCTGTAGGATTTGAAAACCGCATAACCAATAATATTATCTATAACTTTAACAGCGGATCGGGAACTATCTATGCTTTGTATAATTCCGGATCTGATGGTGCTTATTATTATCACAATACCATTTCACTTGATTATGCTGCGGCTACTGCAGGTATAACAAGAGGTTTTTTTCAAACTACCGCTGCAACCAATATTGATTTTCGGAATAATATTATCTCGATAACACGTGGAGGTACCGGTGTTAAATATTGCTTGTATTTCGCTACCATAACCTCTGCAATTATATCCAACAAAAATGATCTTTACATGAATGCTCCGGCAGGAACAAATGGTATTGGGTATTTCAACTCAGGACAGACTACACTTGCCGATTGGAAATTAGTGAATTCAAGTGCTTATGACCAACAAAGTTTGACCAAGAATCCTAATTTTACTGACCCGCTTATCAACAATTATACACCAAAGGCGTTTTCTTTAAATGACTATGGTGATAGTGTAGGTGTGTTTACAGATTTTTCAGGAATTGTCCGTCCAAACAACACTCCCGATTTAGGAGCAATTGAATATACTCCCCCTCCAATTGATGGTGAACTCTTATGGATAGCTCCCCAACAACCTGTAGCAGCTGGGAATCAAACTATAACCGTAAATATAAAAAACAATTCATCTTCGATAGTTATTACTGATCTTGAAATAGAATATACAGATGGAGTAACTCCTGTTTCAGAAGTATTTTCTGGCTTATCAATAGCTACTCTTTCAAGTCAACAATTAAGTTTTACGGCACAATACAATTTATCAGGCCCTGTAAACCTTAGAGCATATATTAAGTCCGTAAATGGAATAGCCGATGGAACACAGGAAAATGATACAGCAAGCCAATCGTTATGTGCAGCACTTGCAGCCGGAAGTTATACCATTGATGCATCTTTGCCAACGGGTAGCTCTAATTTCAATTCATTTACATCAGCTGTAAATGCTCTTTCATGTGGTATACTTGGCCCTGTAGTATTTGATGTTGTACCTGGAAACGGCCCTTACGTTGAACAGCTTGTTATTCCTCAAGTTGCCGGAAGTTCATTAATTAACACGATTACATTTAATGGACATGGCGATACACTTCAATTTACCCCAAATACATCCGCACGCCATATTATCAAACTTGATGGTGCCGATTATATTATACTTCGTAACATCTATATTAGAGGCTTAGCTGCAGACTTTGATTGGGGAATCAACCTTACAAATGAAGCCGATTACGACTCAATTGTTGATTGTGTAATTGACCTTTCTGCAAGTACAACTACAACAGTAGATAATGGTGCGTGTATTGTAGCTTCGGCTTCATCTACAGATGTAAATTTAGCAGGAAACAATGCATCAAATCTTACGGTGACAGGTTGTACCCTTATTGGCGGATACTATGGTGCAGTAATTAATGGAAATGGATTAAACACTCAAAATAATAATATAATTAACAGCACCATTCGCGATTTTTATTCAATAGGCATTGAATATACCAATATGGATAGCTGCCTCATTGAAAGAAATGATATAACACGGGCCACCAGGGTTGCTGTCACTACCTTTGAAGGTATTGAATTAGGAACATTGAACAAACGTATTAACGTTTCAAAAAACAAGATTCATGATACACACAATTCGGCTACCACACAATCGGGTACTGCTTATGGAATATATAGCTCAGCAAATGATGCTCCCGTTGGATTTGAGAATATAGTGTCCAATAATCTTATTTATAACTTCAACAGCTTAACAGGAACTATCTATGGTATCTACAGCAGTGGTTCTGATGGTGTACATTACTATTACAACACAATTGACTTAAGTTATCCGGATGCAACAGCTGGAACAACATACGGAATTTACCAACTAACCGAAGCATCTAATGTTATCATAAAAAATAATATCGTAAGCATTACAAGAGGAGGAAGTGGCACCAAAAATTGTTTGAGGTTTGGAACGGCCTCTTCTAGTATCACTTCCAACAATAACTTATTATACATGAATGCAAGTGGAACTGTGGGGGTTGGATACTATAATACAAATGCAATAACATTAGCCGACTGGAAACTCGCCAATGGTGGAGCATTCGACCAGCAAAGTGTGGGTACTAATCCTTTATTTAACAGTTCATCATTACTGATTCCATTACCAACCTCACCAGCTGAGGGAGCAGGGACTCCAATCTCGGGAATTACAAATGACATTATTGATACACTGCGTGATGCTACCAACCCAACAATAGGTGCTTATGAAAAAGTTGTGGATATGGTTAACCCAACTGTTTCCTTTACTCCACTGTTAAATACCGTTTCAACTACAAGTCCTACATTAATAGGATTTGCAAGTATTACAGATGTATCCGGAATTGACACCTCTGCACACAAGCCTCGTTTGTATTACAAAAAAACAACTGACGATAATGCGTATGTCGGAAATACTTCCGGAGATAACGGATGGAAATGGGTGGAAGCATCAAACACTACGAGCCCTTTTAACTTTACAATCGACTATAATCTACTATTGGGAGGAGCTGTATCGGGAGGAGACAGTATCCAATATTTCATTGTAGCCCAAGACTTTTCGGAAAATACAAACGTTGGTGCCAGCAGTGGTATTTCTTTTGCAAACACTCCCGACAGTGTTGATTTATTGGCCGGTGCTTTTCCAATTAGCGGAACGATTCAGTTGTATCGTATCCTTCCTATCATAGCAGGGGGAACAATTACTGTTGGAGCAAGTGGTAATTACCAAAAAATAACCGATGCACTTGCATATCTGAAACAAAATCACTTCACAAGTGATGTTACAGTGGAATTGCTTGCCGATTACGATGGAACAACCGGAGAATCTTTCCCGCTATCATTCGATAATATTAGCCGCTCCGATTCTTCTATCAAAGTAATCATTCGTCCGGAAGGTAATGTATCCAGTATGCTAACGACTGCCGGGATACCGAATGCTGATATGCCATTGATCGATTTGAATGCAACACATCATATTTATTTTGATGGACGACCTGGAGGATCAGGCGATATGACGAATATTAAGTGGACGATTCGTAACAAAAGAGCTGATGGAACATTTACACCAACAATTCGTTTTATCAATGAAGCCCAACACAACATACTCGAGTATTTGAATATCCAAAGTGCAAATGCTGTTGCTACAAGTGGAACGATCCTCTTTTCAACCACAACAGGTACGCTTGGAAACGATTCTAATATCATTCGATACAATATCATCAGAGACCGATCAGATAGCATAGGTATGCCGGCTAATGCCATTTTTTCAAATGGAACAGATGAAGCAACCAACCATGGCATTGACATTCTTGATAATCAAATATTCAACTGGTCTGCCAGTGGCGTACATGTTACTGCAACTGGGAATGGCAATGGATGGAACATTAACAACAATCAATTTTACATGACCGCTGCCGCAGCTACAGCGCAAACAGCTATCCGTTTACTTTCGGCCGGAAATACCAATCAGATTATCGGAAATGCAATCGGAGGAACTGCTGCAAATGCAGGAGGATCAGCATGGACAAATAGCGGAGGAATTGCATGGAGAGGAATTGTGTGTGCAGTAGGAACTCAGGACTCGACTTTTATAAAAAACAATACCATTCAAAATATAGCACTCACCGGAACCGCCACGGGAACATATGCAGGAATTGAAGTAACAGGCGGAAGAGTGAGTATTAACGGTAACACCATTGGTCATTTAACAACTAGCAATAGCATCACGAGTGCATTGCTTGGTACACATCTGAGCATTACCATCACCAGTACTCCCATAGCAACAATATATAACAACACCATTGCCAATATTACCTCTACAGGTACAACCAATGCGGTTGGTCATCGAGGTATTTCTCACACAGGATCGAACACAACCGATGCAATAGTTATTCGAAATAATACTATTCATAAACTTTCTGTTGCTACAGTAACGGTATCCAGCAACACCTCGGCTGTTCAAGGTATCTATACCAGCAGTGCCAATACCAACCAGCAAATTGTAGACAATACCATTTCAAATTTATCATCTGATGGAGGACCATCGGGAGTATCTCCTACCCGATGCAATGGAATCAATGTGGGTAGTACAACCGGTTCAGGTATAATCGCCCGCAACAAAGTATACGATTTCTTAAATACGAGTTCTAATACAGATGCATTGGTAATTGGTATTAATTTATTTGCAGGGGCAAACTGGACAATTGCCAATAATATGGTAAGTTTAGGTACGCTTATTTCATCAAATGCCAGAGTGGTTGGTATTATGGACTCAACTTCCGGAACAGTCAATGTGCTTCACAATTCGGTTTCCATTGAAGGTAATTATGCAGGTGCAAGCCCCGATGTAAAATCTTACGGCTTCCGAAAATTAAGAACTTCAGTCACTACTGTTAAAAATAATATCTTTAACAATATTCGTACAGGCAGTGTTGAGAACTATGCAATAGGAAGTACCGGAGGTTCGTGGCAGGCAAATTACAATGATTTGTACAGTACCAATGCATCTACGGTTGGTGAATGGAACGGCACGGCAAGAGATTTTGCAGCTTGGAAAACTGCTTCACTTCAGGATTTGTCATCTATAAACTCTTCCGTAGCCTTTGTTTCCTCTACCGATCTTCATTTAACATCACCAACAATTGGCAACAATAGTTTTGCAGGACGTTATATTGGCAGCATTCCTACCGATATTGATGGAGAAGCCCGGGCATCTGTGTATCCGTACATGGGAGCCGATGAAGACATAAACAATCCATTAACACCTACACTAGCCCCTCTAGGTGGTAATTTTACCATAGGTGCAACAGGTACATATACCAGCTTAACGGTTGTAGCCAATTTGCTCAACAATTCAGAACTTGTTAGTGATGTACTGTTTGAATTACAAAGTGATTATGATGGAACAGTAGGAGAAGTATTCCCTATTTATTTCAACCAAATTATGACCAATGGAACACCATGGAAAGTAACCATTCGTCCGGCTGCATCGGTTACAGCACGTGTAACCGCAGGAGATGCAGGTAGTGCAGGTGCACTTATTGCTTTTGATGGTGTTGACAATTTAATGTTTGATGGCAGACCAGACGGAGGCACAACTAGTGAATGGACCATACGGAATACCCGTACAACAGCTACAACTGGTCCTGCCATTAGCTTTACCAACGATGCCCGATACAATACCTTGAGGAATTTGACAATTGAAAGTGCAAATACAGTGTCTACAAGTGGCACCATTCTTATTGGGTCGACAACCAAAGCTTTGGGTAATGATAGCAATACAATTATCAGTAATAAAATCCGCGACCTGTCAACCGCAGCCGGAATTCCTGCTAATGCGATCTACAGTAGTGGAAATGCTGCTGCTTCAAATCATTACAACAAAATTGACAGCAATGAAATATTCAATTTTACAACCAGTGCGATCAATATAAGTGCAACGGGAAATGGTGGAAACTGGTATATCGGCAACAACAATATTTATTATAACTCCGCTACGATCCCTACAACTGCACAAACTGCAATTTTATTTGCTGCAGCGTCTAATTACAATACCATTACGCATAATACCATTGGGGGTACAACGATCAATGCGGGAGGAACACCGTGGGTTCATAATGGAACAACCGCATTTATTGGTATTTCAGCATCATTCGATTCTCTTTCGGTTTCAACCGTTTCTCGGAACATTGTTCGCAACTTTACAAAAACAAATACGGGAGGCGGAGCTGTTACAGGGATTGTGGTTACCCGCGGAAATGCCCTCGTGAACTACAATTTGATTGGAGACTCTGTTAATGCAAATAGTATCACCAATGCCGGTACGGCAGCAATCGTTGGTATCAGTAATACCAATGCACTAGTGAATACACTTGTAACCATTGAGCATAACAGGGTTGCCAACATGACCAATTCAAATATTGCAACCGGAGCGGTTATCAGGGGAATAAGTTTTTCTTCAGGATCTCCATATCCGTCTTGTCATATTTTACACAATAGAATATCCAATTTAAGCTCTAATTCGACTGCGGCTGCTTATACAGGAGGAAGTATTGTGGCACAGGGTATTTATTGTTTCCCTGCTGGAGGATATGGCCCAACAAGTGAAGTTGGCTATAATACCATCTATGAAATAACGGGAACCAACACTACTGCTGCAACAAACGTTTCTGGTGTCACAGCATCCAATTTCCCTGGAAGTATCCATCATAACATCATCTATAATATCAAAAACCATTCTCTTGCCAGTGGAAATACCATACGCGGTACAGCTAACGGATTATATATGCGCTTCTTAGATTCGGCAACTGCAATCCATAACAATATGATTTCGCTTACCAACAACCCATCTGATTCCGTGCAGCTGAATGGTGTTATGGTAACTGGTGCTAATGGAAATGTTCATTTCTATTTCTATAACTCCATACATATTGGCAATACAAGTGGACAACCTGTTTCATCATTTGCTTTCCACCGTGGAGAAAATAGTTTGATAACCCAATCTTACCAGCCAATTGTGATGCAGAATAATTTATTCATAAATACGGTATCGTCACCTGGCTTGCATTATGCAATCGGGAACGAAGGAACACGCCCGGATTCATCATGGATCAGTTCGATCAATGACTACAACAATTTCTATAGTGTAAACCCGGCAAACTTAACCTTATGGGGAACAACAACCGGTGATCTGGCATCATGGAAAACATTATCACTTGGTGACGCAAACTCGATCAGCAAAAACGTAAACTTTAGCAATACTGCTGCTGCCGATTTGCATCTGAGTGGGGCTTCAATTGGAGACTTTGATCTCGGGGGAACACCGGTGCTTAATTATACTACCGACTTTGATGGGGAAGCAAGAAATTCAGTGCGGCCATATATGGGTGCTGATGAAAATTTAGCCAGTCCCGTTCCTGTTACACTCACCAAGTTCATTGCACAACGCAGCTCAAAGAACGTGATCGTTTACTGGTCAACCGCATCAGAAATAAATGCCCATAAATTTATCATTCAGGCATCAGCTGATGGAAAATCATTTAAGCAAATTGGTACTGTAAAAGCAAAAGGCAACAGCGCAACGCTTACCGAATACCAACTCACTCATTTGGATGCGCAACTTGACATGAATAATGCATCAACGATATACTACCGTATGATCTCGGTGGATATAGATGGCTCATCTGCAACCTCACAGGTGGTAAAAGTTGATTTCAATAAGGCATTAAGTACCAAACTTGAACAAGTAGTGGTTTACCCTAATCCATTTAATGATAATATCCACCTTATTATCCCATCTGATGTTACAGAAATGGCAACCATTACGCTCATTGATATGCAAGGCAAAGTAATTTTAAGCCATCAATATAGCATATCCGAGGGTTTAAATAATATTACCCTGGACATGCTTGAAAATTTGAAAAAAGGGCTTTTCTTTGTTAAAGTAATTTTGAACAACGAAACACGTGTAGTAAAAATTCTTAAAGATTAAATTTCATAGGGGTATGAAAATAGAGAATGGACTTTCTGAGCAATCGGGAAGTCCTTCTTTTTTATAGGTATCCTAAGTATTGAGCACTTTCCTCAAATAAAAAAACCTCACCGTTTTACCAGTGAGGTTTTCATCAAAAAATATCAGAATCCTATTACATAAAGATAGTTTGCTCCCTATCGGGTCCGATAGAAATCATGCTCAATTTAGTACCGATTTGCCCCTGAACATAATCCATATAGGTTTTAAAGTTTTGAGGAAGATCATTATACTGGCGGATGCCGGTTAAATCTTCTGCCCATCCTTTAAACGACTTGTATTGCGGGTTGATCACGGCATCTGCAACATTAAATGGAATTTCGTTGGTTAACTTACCTTCAATATCATATTCATCGCATACCAGTACTTCTTCAAATCCACTCAACACATCACTTTTGGTACAAATCAGATCGGTAACCCCATTTAACATGATCGCGTACTTAAGTGTTGGCAAATCCAACCAACCTGTTCTGCGTTTCCGGCCTGTTGTCGCGCCAAATTCGAACCCTAATTGACGAAGTTTCTCTCCGATTTCATTATCCTGCTCTGTTGGAAACGGTCCGCTTCCTACACGTGTTGCATATGCTTTAAAAATACCAAATACCTTATTTACTTTTTGAGGTGGTACGCCTAAACCGTTACAAACACCTCCGGTAATGGTATTGGATGACGTAACAAAAGGATAGGATCCGAAATCGATATCCAATAATGTTCCCTGGGCTCCTTCTCCAATTACTTTTTTTCCTTTGCTCATCAAATCATTAATGACATATTCCGAATTGATGATCGGGAATTGTTTTAAAAACTCAACCGCCTCAAAAAATGCAGGCTCATGGTCGGCTAGGTTATACTCAAAATTAAACCTGTCGAGTAGCTCCTTGTGGTTAGCAACTGCCGTATTGTATTTTTGCCTGAAATTAGGAGACAAAATATCGCCAATACGCAAACCGCTTCTGCCTATCTTATCCTGGTACGTAGGACTGATTCCGCGTAAAGTAGAGCCAATTTTATGTTCCCCTTTGTGCGCTTCGCTGGCCGCATCTACCAACCTGTGTGTAGGCAAGATCAAATGCGCTTTTTGCGAAATAAATAAGTTCTTTTTCGGGTTTCCTCCAGAGGCCGCAACTTTCTCAATCTCTTTTTTGAGGGTCACAGGATCAATCACCACACCATTGCCGATAATATTAATGCAATGCTCATGAAAAATACCTGAAGGAATTGTATTTAATACATGTTTTTGCCCGTTAAACTCCAACGAGTGCCCCGCATTTGGTCCACCCTGAAACCTGGCAACCACATCATATTGTGGTGTCAATACATCCACAATTTTTCCTTTTCCTTCATCACCCCACTGTAATCCTAATACTACGTCTATCATTTGTTATTGTTTTATATTTTTCTGAAGAAGACCACAGTTAATTGAGTCCATGATCCACCGTTTTATTGTCTATGGTTTTGCCTACTGCCTACTACCCCTTGCCTACTTCTTACCACATGTCAAACACATACCATTTGCATCCCTTTTGGGGTTACCCATCAAATGAAGCGAATGGCCGGTTACATCAAATTTGAGCAACTCCCCCATTGTATTTTTAATTTGCTGGATACGAGGGTCGCAAAACTCCATGATATTGCTGCAAACATTGCAAATCAAATGATCATGTTGCCTGAAACCATAAGAGCGCTCATACAAAGCCAGATTTTTCCCGAACTGGTGCTTAGCAACCAAACCCGCATCTAAAAGTAGATCCAACGTATTGTACACAGTAGCGCGGCTCACCCTGTAATTACGATTTTTCATGTGAACATATAATGTTTCAACATCAAAATGCTCCTTGCTGCTGTAAATTTCATCCAAAATAGCAAAACGCTCAGGTGTTTTACGCTGCTGCTTTTGTTCTAAAAACTGGATAAAAAGGGTTTTAACTTCCTCTTTTACAGCATGTGAAACTTGATTGGTTGGCATGAGCTAATCAGATAATTTTGGTGCAAATTAAGATTTTAATGATAGGATAAAAAAATTGGGGAAAAGTTTGCGAGAAGTGCATCATAACAAGGCTTTTAAACCCCTCATCCGGCAGGAGGATGATACCTAATTACTGCCTCATGATTTGCGAATCTTCCCTGCTCACTTTAATCAATGGACTTGCCGCTTTTATTTTATTCATTAATTCATCAAGTTGGTTGGTATCGAACACCTCCAATTCAATAGAACCTTCAAACATCCCATCCTTTGAACCTACCTGAATAGAATGCATGTTTATTTGAAGTTGTTTTGAGATAATATCCGTAATGGTACTCACAATACCCACGCTATCAATTCCATTCAATTTAATATTGGTAATAAAGGCCCTGGTTTTGCTTTCGGTATTTGCCCAACGTGACCGTAAAATGCGATACCCGTAATTGCTCATCAATCCAATGGCATTCGGGCAATTGGTGCGGTGAATTTTTACACCCTCTCCTACTGTAACAAACCCAAAAATATCATCGCCCGGAATAGGGTTACAACATTTGGCAAAAGAATAGGGCATATCAATATCATCGCCTAATACCACTGCATCGGAGGCAAGGTTTGGATTAGGTTTCGAACTCGAATTGGCTCTTGCCGCGCGGGCTTCCACCGCATGATCGAGTTTTTGTTGCTTTACCTTTTCAAGTATTTTTTCAATATCAAGCTCCTTCTTATCTATTTTGTCATTGGCAACCCGATAATACAATTCAGCAATAGTGGGAAGCTTGAAATAATACATGATATCCGTTAGGGCCTCGCTGGTAAAAGGTATTTTATGTTGGGTAAACTTGCGCTCAATGATTTCTTTACCCATTGCCGATGCACGCAGTTTTTCATGCTTAAACCAATCCCTGATCTTCGACTTGGCCTTGGCCGTAACCACAAACGAAAGCCATTCTTCTTTTGGAGTTTGTTTGGTCGAAGACAAAATTTCAACCTGATCTCCATTGGTGAGTTTAAAATTGATCGGGACAAGCTTATTATTTACCTTACCACCAATACATTTTGAACCCAACTCTGAGTGTACATCAAAGGCAAAATCCAGGATCGTGGCATTGGTAGGTAGCTTGCGCAACTCACCTTTGGGTGTAAACACAAAAATTTCCTCTGTAAATAAATTCAGTTTAAAATCGTCCAAAAAGTCCAACGCATTCGACTCCGGATTTTCCAGTACTTCCCTTACCCGAGCCAACCATTCTTCCAATCCGCCTTCGGGATTTTGTTGGGCAGCAGCTTCCTTGTCTTTGTATTTCCAGTGAGCAGCATATCCCTTTTCGGCAATTTCATCCATGCGGCTGGTGCGAATTTGCACCTCTACCCATTTACCTTTAGGTCCCATTACCGTAGTATGCAACGACTCATATCCATTCCCTTTGGGTGTCGAAACCCAATCGCGCAACCTGTCGGGGTTGGGGCGGTAAAAATCCGTGATGATTGAATAGGTTTTCCAGCAATCCGATTTTTCGTGTTCAAATTCGGTATCTATAATGATGCGAATCGCAAACAGGTCATACACCTCCTCAAAAGGGATGTTTTGCTTTTTCATTTTGCTCAAAATAGAATGGATGGATTTGGGCCGCCCTTTTATTTCAAACTTAAAACCAGCCTCGGTTAATGAAGCCGTGATCGGTTCAATGAATTGTTTGATATACCGGTTCCGTTCTTGTTTCGACTCCTGGAGTTTATCCTTTACAAAATTGTAATTATCAGGCTCTAAATATTTGGTCGACAGATCTTCAAGCTCTGTTTTAATGGCATACAAACCCAGGCGGTGTGCCAATGGAGCATATACATATTGGGTTTCGCTGGCAATTTTTAACTGCGATTTCGGACTCATCGAATCCAACGTACGCATATTGTGCAGCCTGTCGGCCAGTTTGATCAAAATCACCCGCACATCATCGCTTAAGGTAAGCAACATTTTACGGAAATTTTCCGCCTGCATCGATTTATCCTGCTGATCAAAAACGCCTGCTATTTTGGTAAGCCCATCAATAATTTTGGCCACCTTGCCCCCAAATTGCAGGGTAATATCGGCAAGTGTAATATTTGTATCTTCCACTACATCGTGCAACAAGGCACATACAATGGAAGTGGTTCCCAACCCAATCTCCTCGGCACAAATCTGAGCTACTGCCAACGGGTGCATAATATAAGGCTCTCCCGACTTTCTGCGCATGCTTTTATGCGCATCCAATGCTAAATTAAATGCCTCACGAATGATCTTTTTATCGCCCTTTTCAAGTTGTCTTTTACAGGCTTTTAATAAACTGCGGTAAGCTTTTACGATCTGTTGGTTCTCTTGTTCTGCGTCTGTCAGCACGTCCATATATATTGAGTTCTCCTTATGACAAAAGTAATTATTTTAAGCTCAATTTAAGCAGTACGCGGGCTTCATTCAAATTTAGCAAACTGATATTGAACATCTTTTTTACTTTATTTGTGAAATTAAAAAAAAGACATACATTTGCCCTCCCTTAAGCGCATGTGGCGTAATTGGTAGCCGTGCCAGACTTAGGATCTGGTGCCGAGAGGCGTGGGGGTTCGAGTCCCTCCATGCGCACTTAACGTAAACAACTAAATAAGACTGGCTCGCGTCAGTCTTATTTTATTTAAAGCAAAACAGAACAAATGAACGTAACAATTGAAAAAAAGGATGCATTGAATGCTACAATCGCTGTAAACATTTCAAGTGCTGATTACGCTCCAGAGATTGACCAAAAGCTTAAAGCTTACCAAAAAAAATCAAATATTCCCGGTTTCCGCCCGGGTGCTGCTCCAAAATCAATGATCGAAAAAATGTTTGGAACCAGCGTATTATTGGAAGCTGTTAACGCAGCTGCTTCAAAAGGATTGTTCGAATACATCGATTCTCAAAAATTAAATATCCTTGGTCAGCCAGTACTTACGGATGATAGCAAAATTGACGAGCTAAACAAAACTGCTGATTATACTTTCAAATTTGATATCGGGTTGGCTCCTGAGTTTGACCTGAACGTGTCTGATAAGGATGTGTTCACCCGTTACGAAGTTGTGATCACTGATGCGATGATCGATGATGAAGTGGAACGTATGCAAAGACGTTTTGGTACATTAACCGAAGAAGAAGTTGTTACCGATAAAGATATTATTTACACCAAAATGAGCGAACTTGATGATGACGGAAACGTGATTGAAGGTGGTGTAAACAATGATTCAGTGCCTGTTTTGATCTCAACCATCAAAAATGAGGCTATTAAAAATGAATTGTTGGGCGCAGCTAAAGGCAAAGAAGTAGATGTAAACATTTTTGATTTGTTCGATAACAATGAATCAGAAATTTCGCATGCTTTGAACATCAACAAATTAACCGTTGGTGATATCAGCAAAAACTTCAAATTGGTGATCAACGAAATTAAACGCAATGGTTTGGCAGAGATCAACAAAGAATTGTTTGACAAAGCCTATACAGACGGAAGCGTTAATACCATTGAAGAATTAAAAGAGCGGTTAAAAACTGAATTGCAAGCATACTTTGGTGGACAAGCAGATCATTTGTTTGAGCACGAGCTAACCGACACATTGGTTGCAAAACAAAATATTGTATTGCCGGATGCTTTCTTGAAACGTTGGTTAATGGATAGACATGCTGATAAGTTTACTGCAGAAAATGTAGACCATAACTATGAGCACGAAGCACAATATTTACGCAATCATTTGTTTGAAGAAAAAGTATTAAGCACTGCAGGTGTAAAAGTAGAAGAAGCAGATATTAAAGCTGCAGCCTTAAACTATACACGTAGCATGTTTGGTGCTTACGGAAACTCAGGCTTAAACGATGAGTTATTGGAAAGCATTGTGGGACCAAGCTTGCAAAAAGAAGACTACCGTTCGAAAATGATCAACCTTGCTGTTTCGCAAAAAGTACGTGAAGTATTAAAATCGAAAGTAAGCGTGGCAACACAAGAAGTTTCATCGGAAGAGTTTTTCAAAATTGTGGCTGAGCACAACGAAAAACACCACCAACACAATCACTAAGATTTTGTGAAATATATTTAAGAAGCCAGGAGTTTACTCTTGGCTTTTTTTTTGTTTATCACCAGCATGTAATCTCATTTTAACTCCACAAAAATCAACCGGATAAACAATATAGTTTAAATACTAAAAACGACTAAAACTCGTTTCTTTTTGTTATTGCCTATAAATCTCAATGCATAATATTTCTGCGTTAATCTATACTATCATGCTCCTTTTGCCTGCATCGATATTTGCTCAAAATTCGATGCCGATTAATAGGGATTCTTTGCAACACATCAGAGATTCTTTAAGGATTGCAGCAGATACTATTGGCACTACTCAAATATGGGAAGGTAATATTCATCGAGAAAGAAAGGTCATTGATTGGGAATATTTGAGAGAGTCCGATGTTTTTTATGCTAAACGAATCACAAGAATTATTGATGTAAGAGAGAAACAAAATCAGTGTATGCAATGGCCAAAAAATCCACTAAGTTTGGTATTGTACAATGCCGTAAGAGATGGAAAATTAATTCCGTATAATGATGATTCTCTCAGATCCGTAATGACAGTTGAAGAATTTCTTGCAAAAGGTTCTGACACAGATTACGTTGAAACAGCAATTGACCCTGAAGATGCTACAAATACCCGTATGGATACGATTGCCACTCCTTTCCGTCCTGAAGAAAAGATCAAAAAATACAGGGTATTGGAAGATTGGATCTTCGACAAAAAGGAATCGAGAATGTATGTGCGCATTATTGCCATTGCCCCACAGTATAATCCTAAAGTAGCAGGTATCGAATTGGGTGAACAAGATTTATGTGTATTAAAATATCATCGATCTACTCTGGATAATGACTTATTCGATCTGAGAGAAATATTAGTCAATCAAGAAATTTTTAATCGACTTAACGATATTAAAATAACTTATGATGATTGGTTTGAACAAAGGCTTTTTAGTTCATATATTATCAAAGAGTCTAACCAATATGATAATAAAATAAAGGAGTTTGAAGAATTTAAAGACAATAAAGTAAATGCTCTATTAGAATCAGAAAGAATTAAGTATAAATTATTTGAAGTGGAACACGATCTTTGGGAGTATTAATCTTTATTCTTCGAATCCATCAGAATCGTAACGGGACCATCATTCACCAGTGCCACCTTCATATCCGCTCCAAAAACTCCTGTTTGAATGTGTTTGCCCAGATCTATTTGCAATTGATGGATCATTTGTTCGTAAAGCGGAATGGCAACTTCAGGTCGGGCTGCTTTGATATAAGATGGCCGATTGCCTTTTTTAGTAGAAGCAAATAAGGTGAACTGGCTCACCAATAAAACATCAGCATTGGTTTCTTTTGCCGAAACATTCATCACTCCAGCTTCATCGTTAAAAATTCTCAGGTTGGTTATTTTAGCACTTAACCATTCAAGATCTTCGCTGGTATCGGCATCTTCAATGCCCAGCAAAATAAGCAAGCCGGTTTGGATCGCACTGTGTTGCCTGCCATCAATGGTCACACTTGCTTCGCTCACCCGTTGAATCACCGCACGCATTATTGATAAATATCTTCGTTGTTTAAAATACTGATATAACTGGCATATCGCTCCGACCTGATCTCACCCTCTTGTACCGCTTTTAACACCATACATCCCGGCTCATTTACATGTTGGCAATCGTTAAACTTACATTGCCCGACAAAGGCTTTCATTTCTTTAAAATAATGCGACACCAAACGTTTGTCAAAATCCACCACACCCAATTCTTTAATTCCGGGTGTATCAATAATATTTCCGCCAAAGGAAAGTTCAAACATTTCGGCAAATGTGGTTGTGTGTTTTCCTTTGTTTGAATAGTTGGAGATCTCTCCCGTTTTTAATTGTAAATTGGGCTCAACCGCATTGAGCAAGGTAGATTTCCCAACACCGGAGTGTCCCATTACCAACGTTGTTTTATCTTTCAGCAAGTCCTTCAATTCACTGATCTGTGTTTGTTCAGTAGCCGAACACAACAATACTTTATATCCAATCTTGGTATAGATTCCGATCGTATCATTTAAGATTTCTTGGAACGCTTCTGTATACAGATCTGCTTTGTTAATCACAATAACAGCCGGCACATGATACGCTTCGGCAGTTGCTAAAAAACGATCAATAAACCCCAATGAGGTGGCAGGTTGTACAAGCGATGCCACCACAATTGCCTGATCCAGATTGGAAGCCAGGATATGTGTTTGCTTGCTCAGATTGCTTGCCTTACGGATAATATAGTTTTTGCGTTCGTGTATTTTAGTGATCACTGCCTCTTCCCTGCCGCTTTCCATTTCGATGGTCACCACATCACCTACCGCAACCGGATTGGTATGTTTAATACCATCCATTCTAAACTTTCCTTTCAGGCGGCATTGAATGTATTTTTCAGCATTAAAATCCCCTTCCTTTTGGTGAAGACGAACACTATACCAACTACCAGTTGATTTTACAACAACACCTTCAATTATACGATCCATTTTACCAAACTATATCCCAACCAAGCCGAACCAATTCCGCTTGCATTGCTTAATAATACATATAAACAACCCCGAAATGCTTCACCATTCTGAAAGAGGTATACTGTTTCCATTGTATAACTCGAAAATGTGGTAAAGCCTCCCAAAACACCTGTAATAATAAAAAATTGCAATCCTTCGTGTCGCCCGCTCACCACGATATACGAAAATACAATGCCAATAAATAAGCAACCTATCGTATTCACCAAAAACGTATGAATTGGAAATGCCGCATGGTATTCGGGTTTGAACACCAACCCAAAAACATACCGCAGCAAAGCCCCAAGTGCCCCGCCAATAGCTATGAATAAGATCGTTTTCATAACGCGAATATAGTTGATTGGTAGATAAAGTTGTCCCGAAGTTTCGGGAGGTTGATACGGTAACTGTTTTTGTGGCATAGGGCTTTGTGTTAAATGTGGAACTCGGGATGGTTGATCGAGTAGGATAGCTATCAGACGAAACCACCAGATGGGGTTCTGCGAAGACCAATCCCCCTCGAAATTCCCTCTCATCAAGAAAGGGCTAGGGAGAGTGTCAACAAAAGACAGGGCAGCACAAGGCTTTACAATAGAAACCAAATTTTTAGCTTAAATTACATAACTTTATAAAACATGAAAGCCATAATTGATCTCGGAACAAATACCTTTCACTTACTGATTGCCGAGGTGAGCAATGGTAAAGTGATCGAAGTATATAAAAATCAAATCCCTGTAAAACTTGGGGAAGGAGGCATTAATCAGCGACTGATCGCTCCCCAAGCTTTCCAACGTGGATTGGACGCATTAGCATCTTTTCGTGATGCATTGAATGAGCATGGAATAGGACAAGTAAAGGCTTATGCTACTTCAGCTTTACGGGATGCAAGTAACGGAACCGATTTTATTGAACAAGCTCAACAATTGCATCAGATACAAATTGAATTGATAACAGGAGAACAGGAAGCTGAACTGATTTACAATGGTATCAAACATTCTTTTGAATTGCCCGATGCAAATATTCTGGTGATGGATATTGGAGGCGGAAGTGTTGAATTTATTATCGGCAAAAAAGACCGGATATTCTGGAAAAAAAGCTACCCAATTGGTGCGGCCCGTTTAATTGAACGTTTTCACAAAACCGATCCAATCAGTGATGAAGAACTGATCACTTTGCAATCGTATTTGGTTCACAACATGAAAGAGCTGCGTGACGCCTTGCAGCAATTTCCAACATCCATTCTGGTTGGTTCTGCCGGTTCGTTTGAAACACTTGTGGAAGTATTAAAAAAGGATCTCCAAATACCCTTAGGTAATGCATGGGATCATGCAGATGAAATTCCATTAGAAGCTTTTTTATCCTTTTACGAAACCATCATCACACGAAACACCAATGATAGAGCCAAACTTCATGGCATGGCTGATTTCAGGGTAGAAATGATCGTGGTGGCAACCATCTTAATGGATGTGGTCATCAAACGGTTTGATTTTGACCGGCTCATTGCTTCACATTATTCACTCAAAGAAGGAATATTGTTTAGTTGAGCTTTAACGCATCCTCAATTTCTTTATAAATACCCGGGTCGCTTGGACGTGACGGATGATTATCAATGATCTTACCTTCCCTGCTTATGAGGTAATAGCTGGGAATTCCATTTACACCATACTTCTTCGGAACCTCATGGTCAAAACCTTTGGCAAGTACATGCACTCCTTTCATCTTTTTAGCTGCCATTGTTTTTTGCCAGGCCTTTTCGTCTTCATCAATACTTACATACAAAAAAACCACTTCCTTATTGGCAAATGAATCCTGCAATATTTTTGCATGGGGCATTTCCATCATACAGGGTCCACACCAGCTTGCCCAAAAATCCAGATACACCACCTTCCCTTTAAAATCGGAAAGATTCACCGTCTTACCTTCTTTCGTTTTGAGCGAAAACAACGGTGCCGGATTCCCGGGTAATAATGACGAAACAAGCGCATACTTCGCATCTATCTTTTGCTTCAGATCAGGATTCGTAATATCCACAGCGCTTAGCGCATACATCTGCTTTACTTCATCGGCAGTACCAAAGTCCATTAATTGTAATATCATTTCACTAATGGCTCTTTCTTTTACTTTTCCTTTTAATAAAAACCGGGCACTTACCAATTGATCCAGATATGAAATACTGTCCCGACCAAAATTCTGTTTGGCCTTGTATCGCACATAATATCCCAAATAGGTCACAAAATCATATGAGGCTAAATAATGCTCGTTATCAATATTCAGTTGGTTGTAAAATTCATAATAACCCGGCTCCACTTTTACGGTCGAATCCTGTATCCCCCTCACATAACAATGCAGGGTAGGATAATCAGCTTTGTCTGTTGCATAGTCAAACACAATTTCGGCATACTGGTAGTCGTAAAAAGCAACAGGCAATGTCGATTTGAATTGATCGAGGTAGTTCAGTTTCACCTGTGTTAAACTGTCGGCATACGCACTAAATGTTTGTGCATCACTAAATGCAATTTTGCGGTAATAGGTTTGCATAAACGTTTCTGAACCGATTGAATTTTCGAAATGCAAATACTGCTTAGCCAAAAAATTATTGATATCCGCTCCACGTCCTTTATACACAATTGTTTCGTCAAACATTTTAGTATCCAATGTTATATACAAACTGTCCGAAGGATACAAAAACATTGCCGTGGTCTCACCCCCATGCTCAAGGTCAAACCTTCCGGAAAGACCTTCGTTATTCCTTATGTTAAAGGAGCCATCTTTACCTAATTGAGCCGATAATGTTTTACTTCCATCCCCATAATTCAATTTAACAATATTGTCTTTGGGGTTTGTAATTCGTCCACAAATAACTGTTTGTGCCGTTAAACTGACACCTGCAGATAACAACAAGGTAAATAGTGCTATTTTCTTCATAAGGTTAAGGGAGATTCCATCTAATTTATTTTTTTCAATTCATCATACAATTTACTCAAGGGTAATCCCATTACATTGTAAAAACACCCATTGATTTTTTGAACGGCCACATAACCAAACCAATCCTGTATTCCATAGCTGCCCGCCCTGTCAAACGGCTTGTACTCTTTTATATAATGCCAGATTTCTTCATCCGTGAGCTTCTTGATGAACACTTCGCTGCTATCATAAAACGAGATCATATTGTTGGGCGTGCGCAAACACACTCCGGTATACACGGTATGAGCAGTACCACAAATTTCCGACAGCATTTGGTATGCCTCCTGCTCACTTTCCGGTTTGTTAAGCACGTGATCGTTTACCCATACAATGGTATCTGCGGTTAATAAGATTTCATTCTCGTTGATTATATCTGGATAAGCCAATGCTTTTTTTTCAGCCAGGTATACCGGAATAGCCTGTGCCTGCAGGTCATCCGGAAAAGACTCTTCCACTTCATATGTTCTTACCTCAAAAGGTAATTCAAGACCTTTGATGAGTTCTTGTCTACGTGGCGATTTGGATGCGAGGATTATTTTTTTTTGAAGCATCTTTTTACAGTGTTATTCCCAATTTTTCTCCCAGATTTTTCAAGTCTGTTACCACCTGATCATTTAATGGAATTCCACTTACAGCCCTTTCTTTGGCATTAGCAAATTCCGGTTCACCCGGAATAATTACAGGATACTGTTCATCAATCGGTATAGCTGCTTTAAAACGCTCTATCCAATTGTCGATATTGTGCTTAAAAGCATCGGCCGGTCTGAAAGCATCGACCCGCATGGCACCCACAAAATGTCCAATTCCCTTACCCGGTTGATTTTTTACCGGATCCAAAAATGCCACAAAGGGAGGAACCCATGGACCATAATTTGCTCCGCTCAATACTCCGCACATTAAATCGACAATGGCACTTAATCCAAATCCTTTATGTCCGGCTTTTGTATCGCCACTTCCCAAAGGCAATAAAATCCCACCTTCTTTTAGTGCATTCGGATCGTCCGTATCGCTTCCCTGCTTATCAATGATCCAACCTTTGGGAATCTTTTTATTGGCACGTTGTGCAATTTCCAATTTCCCGTTTGCTGCAGTAGATGTTGCCAAATCCACAACAATGGGAAGATGTTTGCCAGCCGGAAAAGCATAACAAATAGGATTGGTTCCCAGCATTCTTTCTTTTGAATGCGTGGGTGCAACCAATGGACTTGCATTGGTCATAACAATACCGATCATATCGTGCTCCAGCGCTTTCATGGCATGGTATGCAGCAATTCCAAAATGATTTGAATGTTGAATTGCTACCCATCCTGTTCCAACTTGTTTGGCTTTTTCAATAGCAATATCCATCGCTTTGGGGGCAACGGCCAATCCCAATCCACCATCCGCATCGATCGTTGCAGTTGAAGGTGTTTGGTGGATAATTTTCCAATCAGGATTCATATTGGCACGACCGGCTTGTTGCAAACGCACATATCCGCTCAAACGTGCCACACCATGCGAATCAATCCCACGCATGTCGGCCGCTACCAATACATCTGCACTCAGTTTTGCATCTGCAGCATTCATTCCACAATGTTCAAAAACGGCTTGTGTAAACGTGTGCAGTTGTTCTCTCGAAAAATTCATTTGTTGAAATTAGTTTAATTGTCGCGAACCATATTATAGCCGCAGATTACGTAAATTACATTTATATACCTTTCCGGTGATTGAGCGTAGCTGAAACCACCAGAATTGTTTTACCTAATGCCTGCTTTCTCCCGAAATTTTTGGATTACCTACTTCTTACAAGCCTGCAGCAAGCACATCGGCTATATGAAGTGATTTGATCGGTAATTCTCTTTTTTTGATAACACTATCCAATTGCAGCAAGCAGGAATAATCGGTGGAGATAACATATTCTGCTCCGGTTGCCAAAATGTTTTCGATTTTTTGTTCGGCCAAACTCACCGAAATAGGTTCATTTTTAACAGCAAATGTTCCACCAAATCCACAACAGGTTTCGCAATCCTGCATTTCAATCAGTTCCAATCCCTGTACATTTTTTAACAGTTCTCGGGGTTGGGATTTAATCCTGCATTCTCTTAACGCACTGCATGAATCGTGATAAGTGGCCTTACCAAACAATACGGAGCCAAATTCTGTTTGCTTCATGATATCCACCAAAAATTCACTTAACTCAAATGCTTTCTTTTGAAGCTGTTTAAATTTATTATGATAAGATGAATTTTGAAACAACAGATCGTAAGAGTTGCGCATCATACCAACACATGAACCTGCAGGACAAACCAAGTTACGGTTGTGATCAAATTCCCTCAAAAACTTTTCGGCAACTTCGCGGGCATCGTTCCAATGTCCCGCATTAAAAGCGGCCTGTCCGCAACATGTTTGCTCCACATTATAATTAACCTGGCAACCTGCTTTCTCCAAAACCTTTATCATGTTAAAAGCTGTTTCAGGCCTCAACTGATCGATAAAACACGGAATAAATAAATCTACTTTCATTAAGGATTTAGGGTTTTGAAGTTTTTAATTCGGGCAATAAAAAACAATCCGATAATAAAATATATTGCTAAAGCTAAAATGGAAGCACGCATATTTCCGGTAAGCTGCAACAAAAAACCATAACTAAAGGTGCCTATTACAATGGCTAACTTTTCAGATACATCGTAAAAACTAAAGTAAGATGCATGGTTATGGGTTTCATTTGGAATAATTTTAGCGTAGGTTGACCGAAACATCGATTGAATCCCTCCCATCACAAAACCCACAACGACAGCTAATCCATAAAACTCCTGGGCCGTTCCTATATTAAAAGCGTAGGCGCATATGCCTATCCATATTCCAATCATGATCAACAATGTGTAGATATTCCCGATCCTGGCAGACACTTTTGCAAATAACCAGGCGCCCAATATGGCGATCAATTGAATGATCAATACCGTAACGATGAGTTCCGCAGTTTGCAAATGCAACTCCTGTGACCCAAAAATGGTAGCCACATACATTACGGTTTGCAACCCCATGCTGGTGAAAAAGAATCCCCACAAGTAACGTTTAATATGGTTATGGCTGTTATAGGTTCTTACTTCATTTAATACTTTGCGCAACTCTTCAAATCCTTTCGAAAAAGGATTCTTGATCTTATCATTTAAATTTTTCGTCTCTGGTAAATATTTAAAAGGTATTTGTGCCCAACCTGCCCACCATAATCCTACCGACACAAAAGATAACCTGCTGGCGATCCCTTCGTAATAACTTTTAGCTTCTTTGGTCGCTTCTTCGAGCGAAATCCCACTGTTGGCCGCTAATATTTCGTTCACCTTGGTTTCTACCGGAAAAAACCATTCAGGTTTCATGATTAAGATTAAATCGATGATAAGTAATAATACACTTCCAATATACCCCATTGAAAAACCCTTCGCACTTACTTTATCAAACTGATCTTCGGTAGTTATTTCGGGTAAAAATGCATTGTAATACACAATACTGCCGCCAAACCCCACCAAACCAATAACAAATAACAGGAGCCCGAACAACAAATTGGATGCTGTAAAAAAATACAATAACATGCAGGCTACTGCTCCAATATAACAGAATAATTTAAGAAAGAATTTTTTATTGCCCCGCGCATCGGCTATACCCGAAAGCAGCGGACTTAAAATTGTTACCAATAAGAATCCTAATGATAATGCATATGAATACAAGGCACTGTTTAAAATTTTATGCCCAAAAAAATCAATATAATAAGGACCGCGAATATCACTGCCAAATGATATGGCCGCTTGTTTACTCATTGCCTCATAATAAGGGGGAAATATGGCCGTAGCAATAGTGAGGGAAAACACCGAATTCGCCCAATCATACATGGACCAGGCATTAATTATCTTTTTGTTATTGAGTGTTGTGCTCATAGCATGCAAATTATATGAATTTGCGCAACAAATACTCACTGTGCTAAAAAGGTGGAAAAGTTAGTTACAGCGCAACCTTTACTCAATAACAAATTTTGTTTGGGTGCTTGTATGTTGTGTTCGTATTTTCAATATATAGTGTCCGGCCTTATACTTATTGATAGACACGGGAGTATTTGCCTTTACATGATTCCATGTATGCAATACTTTCCCCTTTTTATCGATCAATTGAATGGATATGGCATCACCCGGAGTGATGGAAAAAGAATCCTTTGCCGGATTCGGGTAAATCATAATATCACTTTCTGTATTAACCTTTTGTGAACGTAACCCCGTATTCCAATCACTGAAAAGCCAATCATAACATGGACCAAACTCGCGTTTCCAAAACCATTCGCGATGCGCACCATCTGCTTTCAAAGATTTAAGGATATGCGCATTTGAATGCCCATTTGCATTAAGCAATACGATCATGCTGTCGATGTACCTCACCATCGTTTCACTTTCATTTATTCCGGCAACAATGTAAAATCGGGTGTCTGCCGTTTTAGGTTTCGATGCCACATATGTAAACAATGAATCGCTAAACCAAAAAGAAGGCGAAAACAGTCCGACTTTGCTATACACTTCCGGGTACGCAATGGCAGCATACATGGAGATCAAACCTCCCATCGAACTGCCGGCAATAGCCGTAAAATCTCGTTGCGGCAAGGTCCGGTATGCCGAATCAATAAAAGGCTTCAGGGTGTTTACCAAAAACGAAACATACGGTTCACCCCGACCACCGCCATATTGAGGATTTGCAAAAGCAGCATATTCCTCCAACCTACTCACACCTCCATTGTCAATGGCTACAACGATACAAGATTTACGACCGGATTTTTCCCTGGCACTTAGCGTTTCATCTACTCCCCATTCGCCTGAAAAAGAAGATGCCTCATCAAACAGATTTTGTCCATCGTGCATATACAATACAGGATATCTTTCCGTTGAATTGCTATCATAATTGTTGGGCAAATAAATTGAAACCTTACGCGTTCGATTGAGCTGTGGAATAAAAAAAACATCACTCACTACTTTCACATTTGGCAATGCCGTGGAGGCGGTACTCGGGGTTGCCTCCCATCCTGCAATTTGGATCGGCATTATCAAACCTTGTGTATACGTAAAACTTCGATCTGCTATTTGTCCACCATTGACAGTGCCTTCACAAGTTTGCCAGCTACCCCTTGTTACTTTAAACTTCACGACTCCATTTTGGGGTGGTAATACAACTTCATAATTGGGGCCTGCTTTGGTAAACATAAAAGCAGAATCGGCCGGATTCCACTGATTAAACGATCCTGCAATGAACAAAACAGGATTGGGTGGTGTAGTGCCCGGCAACGAGGTGATTTGAACGGTTACCTGGGCATGGGCACACAATACATTTAGCGCGAAAAAGACAATAAAAAAACGCATACACGAATGTATGCGTTTTGGTAAATTATTTTGGCTGAAACCTAAGCTGCCTTCAAACTCTTCAATCGCAATTGTTCAATACGAATATTTGCTTCATTTAATGTTACATGCAATTGTTTTACCTCTTCCTGTGAGGGCATATCATACATATAATCCATCATAACAGCCTCACAAATGCTACGCAATCCGCGGGCTCCGAGTTTAAATTCAAAAGCTTTGTCTACAATTAAATCAATCACTTCGTCATCAATGGTCAGCTTTATGCCTTCTAAATCGAATAATTTGATATACTGTTTGATCAATGCATTTTTAGGTTCGGTGAGGATATTCCGCAATGCATCTTTGTCCAACGGATTCAAATGACACAATACAGGCATACGACCAATTATTTCGGGAATCAAACCATAGGTGCGCAAATCTGCCGGTGAAACATACTGCAAATAATTTGCCTCATCAGAAGTATCAATATCCAAACCGGCTGAATTAAATCCGATTGCTTGAGTTTGCAACCTGCGGGCGATCATTTTATCGATTCCTTCAAATGCTCCTCCGCAGATAAACAATATATTTTCGGTATTGATCTGTACCATTTTTTGTTCGGGATGCTTGCGGCCTCCTTGTGGCGGCACACTTGCAACGGTTCCTTCCAATATTTTGAGCAATGCTTGTTGCACCCCTTCTCCACTCACATCACGGGTGATACTTGGATTATCGCTTTTGCGGCTTATTTTATCAATTTCATCCACATACACAATTCCGCGTTCAGCTGCCGCTACATTATAATCTGCAGCCTGCAGTAAGCGAGACAAAATACTTTCCACGTCTTCTCCCACATATCCGGCTTCTGTTAATACAGTGGCATCGGCAATACAAAACGGAACCTTTAATATTTTGGCAAGTGTCTTAGCCAAAAGTGTTTTTCCGGTTCCTGTTTCTCCCACCATCAAAATATTTGACTTTTCCAACTCTACATCATTCACGGTATCCTTAAAGCGAATACGTTTAAAATGATTGTAAACCGCCACTGCCAAAACCTTTTTCGCCTCGTCCTGTCCTATGACGTATTCATCCAAATGGCTTTTAATTTCGGCAGGTTTCAGCACATTTATTTCCGAAGAAGGAATGAGTGTATCCTTTTCTTTGCGCAAATCTTCATGTACCAATTTGAATGCCTGATCCACGCATTGGTCGCATATATATCCACTGATCCCTGATATGAGAAATTCCGTTTCGTCTTTACTTCTGCCACAAAACGAACACTTATCGTCCTTCACCCCTTTTGCCATTATTTTTTGTCTGTCGGTTTATTTTTAATCAATACGTCATCAATCATTCCGTATTCTTTTGCTTCTTGTGCAATCATCCAATAATCCCTGTCACTGTCTGCTTGCACTTTCTCAAACGACTGACCAGAGTGCGAAGAGATAATTGTATACAATTCGCTTTTCAATTTTTGAATTTCACGAGCTGTAATTTCGATATCCGAAGCTTGTCCTTGCGCTCCACCCAATGGTTGATGGATCATCACTCGTGCATGGCGCAATGCTGTACGTTTTCCCGCAGCACCTGCACATAATAATACGGCACCCATTGATGCTGCCAATCCTGTACAAATAGTCGCTACATCCGGATTTACCCATTGCATGGTATCATAAATACCTAAGCCGGCATATACCGAACCTCCCGGAGAATTAATATACATTTGAATATCTCTGCGAGCGTCCTGTGAATCCAAAAACAAAAGTTGCGCCTGAATAATATTCGCTACGTAATCATCAATCGGCATTCCAAGAAAGATAATCCTGTCGGCCATTAACCGCGAGAATACGTCAATCTCTCTAAAATTCATCGGTCGCTCTTCGATCACTGTGCGGGTCATATCCTGCACAGTACTTTCAATATAAGTATCTACTTTCATGCTGCTTATTCCGTGATGTTTCACAGCATATTTTCTAAATTCTTTTCCGTCTATCATATCGTGTTTGTGTTTAGGTCAAAAATAATATTTGCCGGCAATGCGTCAATACTTTTGCCAAATATATATTTATGCCATTTTGTGTTGATCCGGCTAATGAAATTGGCCGGTTAAGTTGGCCAACAAAGTGCTTTAATTGTTATTTGGCCATACCATCTAAAACATCAACCGTTATTATATTACAGTATACCGACATCCATCAGCATTGGTTGTTAGATAAAAACATATGACAATAAAACCTGCCACAACCTATCAATACAAAAAAAGCCCCGCCTTCGCAATATGCGGGGCGGGGCTTTTAAGTTCATGATCAGACTTAGTATTCCCAAACATCATGTTCCATTTCAAAAAGTGTATTTTTAATTCTTTCTGACTCTAACATGGCTGCGACTTTATTGTCTTTAAATTCTTCGTATTCTTTGATCTTATTATCGTATTGATTAGACTCCTTGATAATATAACTGCTAAACAATCGCTGTTCAAACCAATCATCAAAGGTTAATCGGGCAGCATCATTTTGGCGGTTAAATACTTCCATTCCTACCATGATTTCGCGCAAATCATTTTGATCTGCATCATCAGGCGATTTATGATATTTCAACACACACAAATCTTGTTCACCCAATTCGATACCTGCCACTTTAGGGCTATATTGAGGAGCAATTGCAATGATACGTACATACATTCTCGATTCCTTTTTGTCGAAGATCCAATCTTCCAATACCCTGTATTTTTTGATCTTTTCTTCAGGACGGAAAGGAGTGGCAATTGTATCCATACGGGTTAATGTAGGATCTTCAGGGTCAATTGCTGTTTCAACGTAATCTGTATCGGAACCTCTTGCAAGAAATTCTTCAACTGTCATTACGGATCTGAGTGAATCATCATTATACGGAATTAATTTTCCATCTCTTACGGCATTGTACAATACCAAGCTCAATGGATTTTTAGGCCATTGCATACATTGGTTTTGTTTTTCACGTACATCAATTACCCGAGTAATACGTTTTGCCCAAAAAACATCTGCCTCGCGCAGATAAGGCCAAGGTATCACTTTACGCTCCTGAACCGCCTGACGTGTGTAAATAAAATCATCATAAACTCCCTGAGCTTGTATAGCACCCAGTAAACTTAACGAAGTGATGATGGTTAAAATTAATTTTTTCATATAATGATTACTTAACTTCAATAGCTAATGCTGAAGGTATAATTACCGGACCGGCAGGACCAACAGCTTTAATTTGTGCCAAGGTAATACGATCACCTGTTCTCACATTATTTAATATAGAACGGATTGCCGGAGTAATTGCCGAACCTGTACCTTTTTCTGCTCTTGCATCTCCCTTTTTCGGTTGATAAACGATATAGTATTCTGTTGGCGTAAACTTAACACCTTCGAATGCGAAATCTTTTAAGGTTGTAAATACAAATCCTGCTGATTTTACAACACCTGCAGAAACCGGACCACTCGATTCAATAGAACCTAACATTGGAGTTGGTTTAGGAATTGGACGTACCCTGTAATTTTGAATACCCATTTTCTTAGTTACTCCTTTGCTGTCTTTAACCGAAGCTGATATTTCTACTTCTCTGCTGCTTCCAGTAACCCTCAACAAATAGGTTCCAGCTTGCGGACCTTTTGATAAAGTTCCTCCGGGGCCACAACTTACTTGTACCTGATTAGCTGAATATCCGGGAACTGAAACAGAGATCGGGTTATCCAAACCAATGTATACAACATTCATTTTGGTAGCCGAAATTACCGCTAATGGTTTTAAGGCTGTAAAGCTTGATTTAAATGGATATGTCTCAATTTTACCGTTTGAACGCTTGGTTGTGATCACACCACTGTATTCAATCTCGCCTTCACGAGAAGGGTTAACAGTATATTTACCAACGCCATTTTCAACTTTTACAGTTGCACCACCTACTTTGATATCAGCTTCCTGACGGGTAGATGCTGCCAAGAAGATATCAGCAGAATACTCGCTACCCAAGGTAATATAGGTTCCGTTATTCGGAATTACTTTGGCTTCAAAGTTTTCTACGATCACGATATCATCTGTTAAACCTGCTTTCAAAATATCCAACACTTGTGATTCTGTGTTTTTAATATCATTAACGGTTTTTGATAATAATGCAACTACCGCAGCTAAAGGCGTATGTTCAAACATTTCTGATTGCCATGTTTGAGTTGAACCTTTTTCTGTTTCAGTATTCAAGTCACTTTTTACCAAACCTTGTTTATCTTTTGGTAATAAACCGATTAGTTTATCGCGGGTTTCATTTATTTTTTTACGTAAAGCTTCACCGTTTGCTCCGCCATCTTTTACAATTAAATAGTTAGCATGCATTTCGATATTATCTGCTCTCATCAATTCCTCTTCAGGTATTCCTTCTTTACGGCCATCTGCTTGTGCAATCAGCAATTCTTTTAATTCCGTAACATACTTAGAACCTTCATCAGCAATTTTTGCAGCCTCAACAGATTTTTTGTAAATTTCTGCTCCTACTGCATCACCAGGGTTCTTTTGATTGTACATCTCAATCCCTTTGAGTGTTGCTTTGTTTTTTTCATCAATATTCACACCCGCTTTATCCATACTCACTTCCACCATGTGGAATGCTTTTAAGATCTCAGCCGATACGTTCAAAGCAAGCATAGCTGTTAACACGAGATACATCATGTTAATCATCTTCTGCCTTGGACTTATATTTCCTCCTGCCATTTTATATTTCTTTTAATATTTGAGTTGTTAAAAAAATGTAAACTAATGTCGTGTTTGCTTAGTTGCTTGCACGGTTTACGTTCATAGCAGCAAGCATATTACCATACACATTGTTTAATGCAGTAAGGTTACCTGATAATTTACCGATTTCGTTTTTGAAATTATCAGCTTCTTTTTGTGAATCAGCAAGGCTGTTTACCACTTTAGATAAATTACCAACAAACTCGTTGATTGATTTTAAGTGATTGTTTGATTCAGCAATTTCCAACTCATAAACTGAGTTCAATGACGCTAAGTTCTTGGTCATTTTTTCAACCTGAATACCATATTCTTTTGAACCTTCAGATGCACTTACCATTCCTTGCATTGCTTCTACAGCTTGGCTGTATGAGCTATTTAAGCCTGAAACAGATTTAGAAGCAACTTGTACATTCTTAGTATACTCGTCTGTAGCTACTGCAGCAGAAGAAAGATCTTTAAGGTTACCTACATTTTCGCTTAGTGATTTTAAACCAGAACCTAAACTACCGATCAACTCAGGACCAACTTTAGCTTCTTCCAACATTTTATCCAATTGTTGAGAAACAGTTCCTGAAGCTTTATTTTTTTTGTTAGATGATTCTGATTCAATACCAGCAAATTCAGGGTATACCAATGACCAATCGTATTCTTTGTGGGGTGGCTCGAAAGCAGAAATAACAAAGATGATTACCTCTGTACCCATACCTAAAATCAACATCGGATCGGCTCCTGGCCAGTGCTTAATCTTGAAAAGTGCTCCAAGAATTACGACTGCTGCGCCAATACCATAAACTTTTGCCATAAAGTTTTTAAATCCTTTGCTTTCAAAAATGCTCTGTTTCATCTTAATGTTAGATTTTTAAATGTTTGTTGTTAGTTAAATTGAAGTATGATGTAAAACTGCCCAAAGGACAATTGATTTTATTGTTTGTCTCTACTTGAGCGACCGATATAACTCATTACACAACGGAATCCGGTGTAAGCATTTGCACTATCTTGGTACTCGTAGGTTCTGCTTCCGCAGTTGATAAAATGTGCAATGTCTTTCCATGATCCACCACGTGTTGTTTTACGCTTTAATGTTTCAGGCTCATCTGCCTTAGCGTCATATTGGTAGTCAGGATTTAAATCGTGTGTAAACAAGTTAGCAGATTCAGAGTAAGCAGAAATAGTCCACTCAGCAACGTTTCCAGACATATCATACAATCCGAAATCGTTAGGGAAATAAGAAGAAACTCTTACAGGATACAAACCACCATCTTGCATGTAATCACCACGCATTGGTTTGAAGTTAGCCAATGAGCAACCTTTTGCATTTTTAACATAAGGACCGCCCCAAGGGTACATACTTTGATCTCTACCGCCACGTGCAGCATATTCCCACTCATATTCGGTTGGCAAACGGAAATCGGTTACAGTAGCCTCATCCATTTCCGAATAGAATGTATTCAGGTAGGTTGTTCTCCATTTACAGAAAGCTTTTGCCTGGTTCCAATTGATTCCTACCAAAGGATAGTCATCATATTTTGGATGCCAGAAGTATACCTGAGTCATTGGCTCGTTATAAGAATACGTGAAGTCTCTCATAAATACCAATGTATCCGGATAGATCGCAACCTCTTCGATTGATTTATATTTTGAACGATTTACTTTATAACCATCTTTTTGGTGTAAACGCGCAGCCGAACGGGTATCTATATTTTCGTAACGATAGATCAACTTACGAACATCGATCTGTTTGGTGCGGTAATACGTTTCTTCCTGGTTGTAGTAAAGTTCTTTGATTGCATCATTGCTGGCAACATCTTCCGGACTAATTTTAGCTTGATAGTTCAAAAAGTGTTCACCTGATTCTTCGTCAACATACCAATAGATATCAGGATTTTGCTCTCCTAAACGCTCACGCACCATTGAGTCCAATACATTATCAACAAACTGACGGTATTCGTTATTGGTTATTTCAGTCTCATCCATGTAAAATGCTACAATGGATACTTGTTTGTTGGGACTGATTTGCGCCATTGGGATATCTTGCTCATTGGCACCAATATGGATTGATCCAGTTGGAACATAAACAGTACCGAACGGTTGTGGGTGAAACCATTGCGGACGTCCTTGTGTGCCTGTAAGCTCTCCTCTATCACCACT
This sequence comes from Chitinophaga pinensis, assembly GCA_943369665.1. Lineage (GTDB taxonomy): Bacteria > Bacteroidota > Bacteroidia > UKL13-3 > UKL13-3 > UKL13-3. The sequence continues at coordinate 55,998 of CALRNX020000012.1, read as the reverse complement.
AGAACATGCAACGATAGCGCTCGCCACTAAGAAGAATAAAATCAAACGAATTGTTTTCATTTTGTTACGGTATACTTAGATTAAGTAATGCAAATCTATAAAATCTTTTAAAATACGCAAGTCCTAAATAAAATAGCTGTCTTATTAACGGAGCCTGCTGCTTAATTATTGTTACAAAAATCTTGGTGTTAACCTCGGATTCACCGGTTTAGGGTCTTTCACCTTAAACTTAGGTTTGAAACAATACCTTACCACAATTTCATGTGAACCGCTACTATAGCTGATAATATTGCTAGTGGTTAAATCGTATGAATAGCCCACATAAAAGTTAGAGAACTGATAGCCACCCAAAATTGAAACAGCATCTGCAGTACGATATGTCAATCCTCCTTTAATTCTTTGGTTATACACCACCATCGCATTAAAATCTGCTGATGTTTTGGCAATATCAGACTTTACCAAAATATTAGGTTCAACTGCTAAGTTGGGGCTTATGGAGTATGATGCACCTGTCATAAAATAAAAGTGCATCGCCATTGGGTTATTTACGGTATAACCAGCCCACGAATACTCAACATCTCCTTGTGTAAGATGTGTTGCCGACAATCCTGCATAGGCATCATTTAGAACCCAGATATTCGGCATGGTGTAATACAAACCAAAGTCCACATCCAACGCACTTCCTGTAACTGCCACATTCGGAATTTTAGGATCATTGGCTTCTAAAGGTTTTAGTTTATCTCCGGCAAGTGATTTTTGCATGAACCCAACACCTAATCCTGCGGCAAGTGTATGTCCATTTTTCAAAGGATAACGGTAAGAAATAGAAGCTACCGGATTAATTACCTCTTCGAAACCGGACTGATCTCTCTTTACATTTAATCCTACACCAAATCTTTGCTCCTTACCCAATGGCGAATGAATATTAAAAACAATTGTTGTAGGAGAAAGTCCTGCATCATTGCTTCCAAATCCAATCCACTGCGAACGGTATAACCCCGTTGCACAAATACGCTCTTCGCTCCCGGCATAACCAGGATTAAACGTAAGCTTATTCATAAAAAATTGAGTGTATTGTGCATCCTGTTGTGCGCGGAGGCAAACAGAAAGATTAACAAGGGCCAAAAATAGTAGTAGTTTTTTCATGTATTTCGGTCTACAAAAAACAATTGTTTTAACAATTATACAACTAAAATTTTGCTTAACAAAAATAAAAAGGACATGAAAATGTCTTAGATGCTACTTTTTTTCTTTGTGACGAGCTTCGATAAATTTATCGAGGGCCATGCTCATTGACGGGTACTGAGCAGACGGTGCCGAAATGTTTACGGTGAGTTTGGCTTCTGTTATCGCTTTGGATGTAGTGGCACCGAAGGATGCGATGAGTGTGTTGTTCTGTTTGAATTCGGGGAAATTTTCGAACAATGAACGAATATCGGCCGGACTAAAAAATACAATGATATCGTAGTTAACATGTGTCAGATCTGACAGATCTGATGAAACTATTTTATAAATAAGCGCCTCTTTAAAGTGAAATTTATTTTTCTTCATAAACTTCTCAATATCGGGCTTACGCCAATCGCTGCATGGGAACAGGTATTTTTCGAGCGGATGATTTTTGATCACATTGAGCAACTCTACTTCAGTGGCTTTTCCTGTAAACACTTTGCGTTTACGAACCTGGATATATTTTGCCAGGTAATTAGCAATACTATCGTTTACACAAAAATACTTTGTTTCGGGAGGCATCTCAATTTTCATTTCGGTGCACAACCGAAAAAAATGATCTACCGAATTACGCGAGTTCAATATAATGGCAGTGAAGTCGAGCAGGTTTACTTTTTGTGCTTTAAACTCTTTGTAAAAAACGGGGGACACAGTTATAAAAGGTCTGAAATCAACCTTTAAACTATATTTTTTAGCAAGATCAAAATAGGGAGATTTATCACTCTCTGGCTTAGGTTGTGAGATAAGTATACTTTTGATTTTAGCGTTTTTCAAATTGTAAGATTCTTTAAGTAGTTAACAATTACAAGCCAGGGCATAACTTCCAGGGCACAAAGATAAATAAATAAATAGATTCTAGGAAAACTAAAGAATCGGTTACTCAATAATGTGATGCGGATAACCCTGTAAATAATACTGATAAAAAATACTGCAACTACGGTTTGTGCTAATACTGAACTCCATAAGGCATTATGATAGTACACCGTAAATATGATCAGGGGGAAAATAACGAGCGATAAAAAATTATTAATAGAGATGGTATTGGACACAAAACCGATCCCGAGTTTTTTCATTTTGAGCAATAATCCCAGCAAGGTATGCAGCAGGAATTTGAACAAATAGATTGCCATAAGCACGGCAAACACACATACAAACTGTACAAAATAGCCCGATACAAACAGGATGTTTCGGACTTCTAACTGGTTATTGATAAAAATGGCGGCAATAAAAAGGTAAATCGCAAACAACTGCAGAATAACGACCCCAAAAACAGAACGCTGCTCTTCCCAAATTTTATCACTTAACTTTAAGTTAAAGACGGATAACATGAACACCCTGAAATTATTCGGATTGATGATGCGTACAAAAGCGATATAAGCAAAGATGAAAATAATGACCCAAAACTTCCAGGGTGCGTTTGCTTGTTCCCTTACCTTTATTTCTTTGACGGTAGGTAAATTCCTGCGATGCTGACTTTTGGTTACAAAAGAAGAAGTGATAAACTGATAAGGCTTAACGATGGCCCGCAGCGAGGAATCTCCCCTTAAGCTATCCAACAAACCAAATGTTTTGGAGCGAAAATAAGGCCTGTACAAACTATCAGCAGCCAACGAATCGGCAACGGCATTGCTATCCACTGCAAATGAAAAACTATCGGGCAGCTGCATGTTTACAGTGGAAGTATTTTGGGCTTGAATCCCCAATATTCCAAACCATACACATAAGAATAAAAGTCCTTTTTTCAATTGCTTAAAAATAATTTACAAACCCAAAATGCACTTTTGCCCGGTTAAAATTCACAGGGTTATTTTTTTCTTTTCCCACAGCATAAAAAATTGAAAACACTCCTGTATTGGTTTCAAAATTAAATCCTGCCCCAAACCCGAATGGCTTATCCGTTACAACCGGATTATAAACCATATTGCGGTAATAGGCCCCGTTCCAAAACAAAAGTACATTGGAATTTTCCTGTAACAAATACCTCAACTCCAAATTACCAATTGCGTAGGAGCTCGCGAATATAGACTGTTCATCAAATCCTTTCAAGGTTCTTATTCCACCAATTCTGAACAACTCGTTCACAAATAAATTTTCGGAGGCTATATGTCCGCCCATTGCCTGCAACCTGACTGTTGCCCGTTGAAACAATGGAATATAATATTCGGCCATTCCCTGAAAACGCGTTTGGAAATAGCTTAATTGAATGGAATCGTAAATGCCGTATGTTTCGCCACTCACATCCAATATGCGCAAGGCCTCAATGGTAGGATTGCGGTTGATCACTTTCACACCAAAACCCATATTCATATCTACGGTATACCCTTTACGGGGGTTAAAAAAATAATCGAAGCGCTGGATGCGAAAAGCCGCACCGTAAGTATTATTGGTAATATCGGACGCTGCCGGGAGCTTGCGGGTTGCTTTAATTGCATTGGTATCAATGGTGATCAAAGAAGTGTTTTGAATGCTGTAATACACTTTAAAATAATCATTGCCCACAAAACGGTATTGAAAGCCGATCTCATTCCGGATATCCAGGTAGGTGGTATCTTGTTTTAACAAATTGAGCTCATAATCGAATGCAATATTGGACCTAAAAATGTAGGGATACATAAACTTGATCTTTAAATCCTGAGAGTTTCCCAAAAAACTTCGATAGTTCAATTCGAAGCTTTTTCCGCTTCCAAATAAATTCTGCAGTTTAAGATTGGCTTCACCCGTGATCAGCAACTTTTCACTGGCTCCCGGGTTTTGAACCGTATTGGGTGCAAAGCCCACTACCCCATCAATACTGCTCGATTTGCGGTTATCCAACGAGAGGATCGGCATTGCTTTGTTTCCAAAAAAATATACCCGTGCACCACCGGTTGTTTTTAAAAAGGGTAACTGGCTCAGGCGACTATTGGCTTGTTTAATGGAAGACTCATTGTAATTGCTTCCAGGTTTTAGTCCGAGATATTTGTACAAATACCATTTTTTGATCTTGGCATCCCCGATTATATCAAGGGTGTCGAAAACAATGAGGTTGTTTAACGTAAGGTTTAACGATGCGGAAACAAACATTGAATCGGCCTGCACAGAATCCAAACGGACCTCGGCAAACGGGTAACCATTGTTTTCCAGGTATTGCAATAAACGTTCAACGCGTTTGGAAAATTGATCCGGGTTAAAAGGCTTGTTGTTGAACTGGGCATTGCGAAAACCTGCTCCACTTAAAATATCTTCGGAAGCGTTGCCTGCACGGATACCGATCCACTTGTATGCATTCCCCAATGCAAGGGTGGCAATAATCGAATCCCCTATTGACTGAAAAGAGGTAAACTGTGCCTGAACAAAAGATAATTTATAACAACCCAGCAAAATTTTAGACAACTCGGCATTCAAAAAAGCACTGTCGGCACAAAACGATTGATAGCTTACATTCTTTTGAACGAATGCTCCTTCTTTGGACACCGGCCAGTTCACGTGCAAGTATATCGGACGTTGCTGGGCATACAATTGCCCAACAAGTAGCAGTAAAACAATTAATTTAAAATACTTTCGCACCATACAAATTAATCATAATTCAGGCAAACTATATACATGGCAGGTATTTACATTCATATTCCTTTTTGTAAACAGGCATGTTATTATTGCAATTTTCATTTCAGCACCCAGCTTTCGTACAAACAGGAAATGGTGAACGCCATTGTGAACGAACTGATCACCCGCAAACAATATGTGCTTAACGAAACAATTGAGTCGATTTATATTGGAGGAGGAACACCCTCGTTGTTAACGGAACAACAACTTGGTCAATTGTTTGAAGCGTTATACAAACACTTTAAGGTATCACCAACTGCAGAAATTACGTTGGAAGCCAATCCTGATGACCTGATCCCCTCAAAAATTATGGAACTCAAACAATCGCCTGTCAACCGTTTCAGTATTGGTGTTCAGTCTTTTTTTGATGAAGAACTCAAATGGATGAACAGGGCGCATACTGCAAGCGAAGCGTTTCATGTGATCAAGCTTGTTCAGGATGCAGGATTCCCTAATATTACGATTGACCTGATCTATGGTTCGCCTACCTTAACCAATGAAAAATGGCAAGCCAATTTGCAAACGGCTTTGGACTTAAACCTCAACCATATTTCTTCGTATTGTTTAACGGTAGAGCCTAAAACAGCTTTGGATACGTTGATCAAAAAACACAAAGTCATTGCTCCAAGTGAAGAACAAGCCGGTGAACAATTTGAAATGCTGGTAAACACATTGGAAGCAAATAGATTTGAGCAATACGAGATTTCCAATTTTGCACGCAATGGCCAATACGCGGTGCACAATACCAACTACTGGAAAAACAAAATATACCTGGGTGTCGGGCCATCGGCTCATTCGTTTAACAAACAAACACGGAGCTGGAATATGGCCAACAACAATCTTTACTTAAAAGGAATTGAAAGCGGAACTCTTGTTTCGGAAGTTGAAGAACTGACCATTGAAAACAGGATCAACGAATACATCATGACAAGCCTCCGTACCATTTGGGGATTGGACCTGCAATGGTTTGAAAAAGAGTTTGGCGCTCCATTTGCCAAAACAATTACTACCGGATTGCAACAAAAAATGCAGGAAGGTTTGATCGAACAAAACGGCCATTTTTACAAACTCACAAGACATGCTAGGATTATGGCCGATGGGATTGCGAGTGATTTGTTTGTTTAGGGAGTTAACCTTCCCAAGAGCCCGTGACGAATTGCGGCAAAACCGCTAGCGTAGTACCTCTTTCAGTTGATGTAACCACTGATTACTATTTTTGTCCTGTCGCCTGTTCTGAAAAATGTGAAGCCTTCATATATCAAATTTGTTTCTGACGTGTCTCGATCAATTATGTCAAAGGATTTAATGTTAATCGTGTCGTGATTATAACTAGGCTCATATTGTCCTTTTCTGATGCACTCATCATATTTAGTATCAAATCCATTATCAAAAAAAGTCTTCGCAAGCCAATGTGCTTTTTTGATAAGCTCTTTTGTGTTGTCGAAATGAATTGAAGAATACAATGTCGCGGAGTACCCAAAGTGATTACAACCACCAATACTTATATTTAAGGTGTCACCATTATCAAGTATGGTTGTCGCACTGTTGTCTTTGTTGTCCCAAGCGAATTTGATGTTGTCGCGATATTTTTTTAGCGCTTCTGTTGTAAATTTATATGTACTAGTATCAAAAACACAGTCGTTTTCTTCAAAGTGCGATTCGTTTTCCTCATCCAAAGTAACGGATGATACTGTATCATTTGAGGGCTGCCTTTTTTGTTTAATAGCACTGTCATTGTCACAGCTGAAAATGAACGTAACAAAAATAAATAGGTGGAAAAGCTTAATTGTCATTTATTGTCTTTAGGATTAGTCATAACATCTTGGCGCTTGACGGATTTCGAAGCACAAAACTGTCAACCAGCACTGAACTTGATACGAAGCACAAAGCCTCATTTAAGCACTGAGCCCGCTTTTTTGCCAAACGCCTGTTATAGGTAGGCGTTCTGTAAACTATGTTGTTACCAAATAAAGTTAACTTCTGCAAATGTTTCGTTTGGTTTAAAGTCCTTATTAGTTCCAAAATAAATTTCGTCCTCGTGATAAAATACTAACGCCCAGTTTAAACTTTGGTCTATTACAGTTAGGTCGTCCGATGAACCATAATAAAAGCTGTCGAAGTATTTTATTAAAAGTTTCCAAGGAACAATCATTGCGTCTGTCTCGTCCCAAGATAGAAAAACGGGCTTGTCAAAAGGAAGTCCACGATGGTAAAGCCACTTTTTAATTTCTTTTTCGTTACCATCTAAAATTTTTGCTTTGTCAATAGTCCGAAAGAAGTCTTTTTTAAAAGGGATGTCGTTGTGCAAATTTGTCTTTGCGATATAGTCCCACAAGAATTTTGCAGCTTCTTTGTCTAACGGTTTTAGCAGGTCAAGATGTTGGTCGGGTAGTACGTCAAACTTCTCTTCCGTAAAACGCCATTTTCGTCCAAAGTCGTCCATTGGAATTACGTGTTGAAATATGTTGTCAAAGTCAATGTTCATTTGTCGTTGTGTCGTCTTTTACGCTTACCTATAAGGGTTTGCCGCTTTGCGAAGAAGCGGATTTCGAAGCACTAAACAGTCAGCCAGCACTGAACTTGATACGAAGCACAAAGCTTCATTTAAGCACTGAAACCGCTTTTTTGCCAAACGCCTGTTAGCGGTTCGGCTTTCTTTGTCAACAAGTTTGGTGTATCCATTCATATTCTCCATTTCTGTATGTTATTAGTCCGCCACCAACTTCGTCTTTACCCAAAGCTATTGAAGGATTTTTGAGCTTAACTGTTTTACTGTCCAAAACGTCTCCGTCTTCTGTAAACGTTGTTTCACTTGTTTCTTTGTCTTCAACAAGTCCCCAATAGTCAACCCAATTGAATTCTGTCAAATGTGCAAACTGTTTTCCAAAACCAATTTTTACTCGCTCATTTGTCTTTCCGTGTATGATGATTATTCCCGATGTTTCGATTTCTTTTTTATAAATCGCTTTGTCTAAAAATCCGTCTCCGTTAAAGTCTGCCGTAATTGTATCGGTCAATTTATATAATGTTGCTTTTTCAAATCCACTTAAAGATTGTTTTCTATACTCCTCGGTCTCTTTTTCGTCTGTCGTGGCTTTTTTATCAGTTTGTTTATTGTCTGAATAGGTTGTGTCCAAAACTTGTTCAGCCTTAGTTTCTATACTTATATTAGAATTCTGTTCAGTGTTGGTTTGTCCGCAAGCTGTTAATATTAAAATTGTCAATATGTAGATTATTTGTTTCATTGTCGTTTTTTAAGCTGACCGCTAACGTTCCGCAACCTTGCGCAGTTGCCGATTACGGAACGAAAATCTGTCTACCAAGATAAAAAATAAAAGCGAAACGAAATACTGTATTTAAGGATAATAACGGCAATTGCGCAAGATTGCTGTTATAGGCAGCCGATTTTCTGAGTCGACAGTGTCTCAATAACGGACAGTAGATACTTTTAATGAATAAGGGTCAACATGGTAATAGTCAAAAACCCGAATTGCGGTGTCTCCAAATCTTTCACACACACGAACGTTATCTCCATTGTCTTCATGAATTAAAACCCAAACTGTTAGTTTCCTTGTCCCATGATATAACTTGTCGAACACCTTTTCTAGCTCTTTATAATCTTCTTGTGATGAGATAATTTGTCTTATAGTGTCGACTCTCGATTCTCGGAATAGGGAGTCTGTTCGGTCTTCAAAGTCAAAGAACCAGTCCGATCCGTATACTTTATCCAATTGTCGTGTCATAATTTTGTTATAGCTGTCAATGCCATTAATAAGTGGAGTAGTCACGCTGCAATTCGTGCCTTCATATTTAAAACCAAATTCAGGGCTAATTTCCTCGGCAATTTTATCGGTAACCTTTCTCTCTCCATAATGAACAATTCGATAATTTTTGTTCATTATGTCGAGTCTTGCTGTTATAAAATTATATCGAGTAAAAAGCCCCGTTGAAAAATGAATCATAGTCAGTGTAATTGCGGTTATACAAATCGCTCCGATTAATTTATATGTTTTTGATTTCATAGTGTAGGCATTTTGGTTGCCTATAACGTTTGGGCGCTTGGCGAAGAAGCGGATTCCGAAGCACTAAACTGTCTGCCAGCACTGAACTTGATACGAAGCACAAAGCTTCATTTAAGCACTGAAACCGCTTTTTGCCAAGCACCCGTTATATGTAGTTTTTTATTATCATTTCTGACAAACCTATTCATTAATTATTAAATTGTTAATCATATATTGAACAAGATTTAGCTCCTCTTTTTCGATGACATTTTCCTTGTTAACCGAAATTGTAACTAATCTTTGTTTGTCTACAATACCATACCAAACCCAATTTGTTTGGTCGACAGAAAATTTAGACTCTACCAAAATCTCAAATTTCGTTTTATAACTATTCCAATCTTCCTCTTTTATTTCTTTCTTATAGTAACTTTTCACGAAACCATTAAGCTGCTCAATTAATTTTTTGTCATTCATTCCTTTGTTAATGGAATATGAACTGATTGAAATATTTAGTTTTGAAGTTGAGTCATTGATTGTAACAATTCCTTCATTGTCTTCTTTCAAATAAAAACCTTTCGGATAATAAATGTCGTAGGCTTTTGACTTTGGGATAAATGACGTCATAACCACTTTTCCGTTGTTTTGTCCAGAAACATTTAAACTAAAAATTATTGTAAGAAGAAATAATGCCTTTTTTATCATCTGTCTTTTTTATTTGTTGAACTTTTGGTCATTAAAATTGTCCATAACGGATTGCGACCTTGCGCTGTTGCCGTATACGTAACGTTAAATTGTCCTGCTAAGATAAAACAAATGCGAAACGAAATATTGAATTTTAGTAAGTTAACGGTAATGGTTCAAGGCCACTGTCAGCAACAGTTTTACTTTCTTGATGAGTTTTCTATTTGCTACAGTTCGTTCAGTTTAAAGTCGAATCGGGTATAAGTCTCAATTGCTAAGCTTTCTCCTTCAGACTTCTTCCCGAACTTTACCATATAGGTATCGAACTGATTTGAATCCTTAAGGTTGACTTTCACAATTCTCGCTAATGAATGGGCAAGAGCTCTTTGTTCGTCTTCAATTGTTGAAAGACTTTTGCCATTTATAATATTTATTTCAAGCACGGAGTTTTCGTCATTCTCACTTCCATTTATGTTTATGTTGTCTGCCTGAATTAATGTACCAAATTCTTGTTCAAGCTTCTTTGTCTCAATAAAATCCGGGGTTTTAGGTTTTGAATGTTTACAACTCATTATCAAAGTCGCACTAATTATGAGTATGGTGATCTTAATTTGGTTTAACATTTTGGTAGAAATTTATTTGTTTTAAAATTGTCTTGAATAGAATTTGTATTTAAATCAATGTGGTTAATTAAAAATTGGCGCTAACGTTTCGGGCTTGGCAAAAGTGGCGATTTTCTCCATAAATGTTGAATCTGAGAACTGAACTTTCGGCTACCACAAATCTGTCTGCGGAGCACTGAACCGCCACTTTTGCCAAACCCGTGTTATGTGCAGGCATTTTTATTTTCCAGTTTGAAACTCAATTAAGTAGGGTTTCAAAGGCATTCCGTTTTGAGTTCTAAAATTATTGGTAATCAGCAGTTGATACTTTTTGTTAGGTTCTAAGTCTACTGTAATGGTCCAAGCCTTATTACCGTTTGACCAATATCTTTTTGTTCCATCATTTTTAGGAAAAGCACTTTGCCCTAATTCTCCAAAATCAACTCCAGTGTTGTGTCCGTTTAAAGGCTCTGAAAATTCAATAGTTATTTCTTTGATATTGGAATTAACTTTCTTGCTTTTGTTTTTAAATTGCGTTATGCCAACAACCTTCGGACGTTTCTTTTCAAAGTCTTGGTAGAGTTCGTTGAGTGGCTTTGAGAAAAAATTAGATTTTGCCACAAAGTCTTCTATTTCAGCCTCGTTGGTATAATCCAATTCTATCATTTTTTTGATGGCTAAAGATTTGTTTTCTGCTTGGTTATAATAATTCTCACACATTTGGTAGCCGATATAATATCCTAAATCTCTAACCCCAAATTCATTTGGAGAGTCACTCCAAAGCCAATTACTCTGATTGTTAATATAAAACATTTCTTGCTCAAATTTTGCCCTTACTTTTTCGTTATTTTTCTTCCCAAATTCAATTGCAGGTGCAGCCGAAGGAACATTCATTGCTTTTACAGAAACGTATTCAGCAACACCCTCTCTGATCACATAAGAAAGTAAGTTATCTACCCAAGGTTTTTGTTGTGTATGAACATACTCGTGAATATTAAGCAAAACCAAAGTATTAATTGGGTTACTGTCAAAATATTTCCGCCTCCCAATTCTAAAATTATCGGGTAAAAGTTCATCAGATACGGTATTTTTATCTGTCATCGCCAACTCAGCACCTATGAGAACAAGACTGTCTAAAGTTGTTCCGTTACTTCTCATTGCTCCAATGGTAAAGTATATTTTAACTGGATTTAGTTCTGGATATATTTGACGTAATTTCTCAATTCCAGTGTTTAATTCTTTTGAAAACTCATTAGCTCTTAATGTGCTTTTTCGAATAGAATTCCAAAATTTCGGGTAATTATTAATAGCATCTAAATAGTCCTTTGCAGTATAGTTCCTTGCTTGCCTCATAGCAATCAAGCCTTCCGTTGCTTTAGAAAAATATAAATCTTCAAGTAGCTTATACTGCGTAACAGAGTCTTTGGTCTGAATAATTTTGTCGTATGCAGCCCAAAAATTATCAACATCTGTCCAGACTACGTTCTGCCCTTTTATTTGCAATGAGCAACTAATGAGAATTGCAATGCAAATTGATTTTAGTTTATAGGTCATCTTTTTTTGTGGTTTTGTGTATGCTTGCATATAACGTTCTGAAGCTTGCCGAAGGCGGGGCTTTCGAAGCACCAACCTGTCAAGCTACCACTAATGTTTATTAAATGCTTTACTGTTCATATTCGCACTTTCGCCCCGCTTTTGGCAAGGTGCTGTTATGCCCAGTTATTTTTCTATCCTTATTTTAATACTTCTTTCGGTCACTCCACCCTTACTGTCGTCCCAACCGTCACCCTCTAAATAAAATTGCGATTTGGTTTTAACAATTCTGTTTTCGTAGTCTTTGTCTTCGGATAGAAATGCTTTTGTTCTTGCAATCTCGTTCCACTTTCCATTATTAAAAGTCCACACATAAACGCGATACCAATAACCTTCAAACCATTCTGAAAATAATATTATTTCATTGGCTTTGTCATTATTTAAGTCTTCTGTCTTTTGAATGTAAATGCCTAAAGATTGGTCAATGACAAGGTCTGGAATATTGCCAGTAAACTTGATAGTGACCTCACAATTTTTATTAACACATTCTATTTCTATTGTGCTGTCGGCTTTTACACTACGCTCGTAAATAACATAAGCGCTATCCGCTTTGTTGTCATTATTGATGTCACCAACGAAATAGGGTGTGCGTACATGTTCAATTACATTTTTGTCTGAATGTGTGGCTAAACTGTCAGCCGAAACTTTAATTTGATTGCTTGTCAAAACACTATTTTCGGATGGCTTTTTCTGTCCGCAAGCAGAAAGTAAAATAGTCAAGCATATAAGTGTCCTACGTGTCATTTTATAATTGGGCATAACGTTCCACGGCCTTGCGCAGTTGCCGATTACGGAACGAAAATCTGTCAACCAAGATAAAAAATAAATGCGAAACGAAAGCTTGAATTTAAGATGATAACGGCAATGGCGCAAGACTGCTGTTATGCCTAGTTATTTTACGGTCGGGTCACTGATTCTGGAGAAGTAAACTTCTGAAATACCTGTTTCATTGTCTTTAGTATGTATTCTACTTATGAGGTTATGTGTATCTCTTTTCTCAAGTGATATTATACTCTCGTTACGAATTTGTCCATAAAAGACAGTGTCAAAGGGAACATTAGGATTGGTCTCATAATGATAAAGAAGAAGATTAGCGTCCTTATAAACAAAGTCCTTTTTCCAATGAGATAGTAAAGGTAGAAAAGCAAAGAGTCGGCTATAATCGTTACAATAAAACAGTTGAGGATCAAATGTCGTGTCTCCATGTGGATCAATTATAAACTGCTGTTCTATAAGTTTATTGGAATTAAATTGTTTTATGTGAACAATACTTGGGTTGTCATATAAAATCGAACATCGAATAGTATCGCCATTTTCAATTTTCCTTGTCGTAGAAATGTTTTCTTGAGTACACGTGTATTCCATGCTTTTTCTTTCAGACTCTAAATCGTCCCAAAGCTCTGTCTTATAAGGGTTGACTAATAATTTTTTTAATGCGTCTGAACATTGGGGATGATTTCGATATTTAATCGCAACCCAAGTATTCTGAGGTACAACCATAAAGAGTAAACCAAGTCCACCAACAATAACAATCCGTCTAAAGATGTTTATAAAATAGTCAGATTCTGTCCTCGGATATTTAATGAATCCTATGATTGTCACAAGCAATAATCCACCAAGACCAGTTTCTAAAATAAATGAAGAATTTGGCCAATATTTAAATCTAAAGAGTATGCCAATTAATGTCAAAGAAAGAGCAAGTCCAATAAGTATTGCCCCAGCAATTTTTATTTTGCTTACTTCTACATACGGCTCTTTCTTGAAAATTCTCTTAAGGTCAATATTATTCAAAATAGCGAAACTGAAGAACAGATAAAGCATTGCAAGTAAAGACAATGTTATCACAGGCCAGGGATTCGTTCCAGAACTAAATAATAAATTCAGTCCTAATGAAAATATAGAAAGTACTATAAGGACAGTCTCTTTTTTTCTCATGTGTTTGTCGGGGTATTATAATTGCGCCTAACGGTTTGCAGCTACAAGAAGTTGGCGATTTCGGAGACGAAAACTGTCTGACAGTAACGAACTTGATACGAAGCATAAAGCTTCATTTAACCACTGAACCGCCAATTTCTTGTAGGTGTTGTTAGCACCAGTTTTTTGTCTGTCATTGCAATATGTAATAATGACTAAGCGATAAAAGTCCATAAGCATTATTTTGATTTTGTCCATTTTAGTGTCAGCCAAATACCTATCGATATTCCAAGTCCGAACGAAATTGCTGTCAGTCCAAAAAAGCTAAGAGTTTGAAATTTAATTCCTGTCCCAACAAGCATACTTAACCCAACTGTCAGGAAGAAAAATGAGCCAAAATGAAAAGTTTCATTGTAAGTGGGTTGTCATTCCAAGTCGGTTTTATAATCTCTCGTCCAAGTCCAGCGTTGAACCTTGCGATTAAAGGAATTGAAATGCTTCCAAAAATCAAAGGCATTAAAATCATTGCAAGTCCTTGTTGTCCTGTTGCACCGATTGGCATTAGTAAATTTGGTAATGCTAAAATTCCAAGAATAATAGCCTTAATTTTTCCTGTCCTGTCCCAGTTTTTCATTGTTGTCGTGTCGTTTTAAAATTGGTGCTAACATTTATTATGCGAAACAATTATACAGAAAAGTTCGCTTTTCGTTTGCCACGCATACAAAAAGCGAACCTCAAGGGAACGAAGCACTTATTTGTCTTGCCAAAATGGGTAAAATACGTAAACGATAACTACAATTTAGCGAGTTAGCGCCAATAGCGGCAGGCGTGTGTTATGCCCAGTGCTTTCTTTGTTGACGTTTCTAAGCTGTCACATTTGTGCGTTTAGAGACTTTTGTCTTTGCCCGTTTAAAAGCAATTTGTTTCTTTTTAGCGAAGTATTCACTCAATGCTTTTTCTTCTTGAGCTGTCAGTCCATTTTGTCCGCCAATGAAGTCAACCTCTAATTCTACTAATTTGCTTTTCATATCTAATAATTTTGAAAGTACTTGTTAATAAGTTGAAGTGCATCTTTTGTCTCAATGATCATTAAACGTCCACCAAAATGCCTTGCTCCAAGAGTCTTTTGATAGTGCTCAATCAATTGTGTCTTTGATATAAATGATATGTTTCCCTGATGTCCACGTTGAAAAGATAATTTACAAGCAAATGCAACAAGGTTTCCAGCTACACCTGCATATACTTTGTCTTTGCCCTTATTGAACGGTGCGTTTTCTATAAGATGCATATAAATATGCTCTGGTTTAATTTCTAGGCTGATTAAGCCTTGAATAATAGTCGAGTTATTTACTATGGTTAATTTATAAGTGTCACGAAGAGGATTTTTAAATTCTGACTTCCAGTCAAATAGCCATCCATTTTTCTTGGTAATGTTTTTTAGGTCTTGTTGAGTCAAAATAGAAACATCGGTTGCAAAACTGTCTCCAGTCACAACGTTTTCAATTGAGTTAGTTAGCTTGTCTATAATGAAGTCTAGACCAATTTCTATTTTCCGTTTCACTACTGCAATATAGCAAAAATTGTACTATTTTTACGAAGGATTTTGACATTGGGCATAACGGTTCCACGCCTTGCGCTGTTGCCGTTTGCGTAAGATAATCTGTCAACCAAGATAAAATATTATGCGTAAATATAAATTTCATTTTAGCACTTTAACGGCAATAGCGCAAGAGGAGTGTTACCAGTAGTTTTTCTCTTAGTTGTCATGCCAAAGTCTAAATTTATTTCTATATTTCTTGTTAGGAATTGAGGAGTTGCATAAGTCAAGTAACTTATTTAGGTCTGCGTGTCCTGAACAATTGACTTTAAAATTAAAGGTGTCTTGAAGTCTGTTTATAGTAACGTAGTAATAGTATCCGTCTATGCATCCTTTGTCTATAGCTTTTGGAACTTTGGACCAATCAGTCTGGTAGATATGATTTACTAAACTGTCAATTGATTTAAGTTTAAAGGATGCTTTGTCATAAACGATTTCGGGTCTGTCCGGAATAGCATTGAAGTGCTTCTTAAGCGAAATTGTGCTATTCGTCAAAAGATAGTCGTAATGCGTCCCACTTGGAAGTCCTGTATAGTTAATATGAATTGTAAATGGTCTTAGAGGATTGTCCTTGGAAGAAAAGCCTGTCAGAATGAAGATTAAAACTATTAGTAAACTGGTTTTCATAAATTACTGGTAACATTTTCGGGCTTTGCGTTCGGGCGGGTTTCGAAGCACAAAGTTTCAGTTTAATACTAAAATTTATTATAAGCACAAAGCTCCATGTTTGCACGTCAGCCCGCCTGACGCAAACCCCGTGTTATGCGGACGTGCTTTCTTTCGTATTATTTGCCCAACAGTCAATATTCAGGTGAATTCCACTTTGTCCAAGTCTTGCCATTTCTTGAGGGTGAAATTCCATTCCACATTGTTGGTCATATTCATAGAGCTTCCAAAATAGAATTTTATCTCTTGTCACACCTAGTTTTTCAAGGTCATCAAATTTCGGTTCTAAAATGTCAAGGAAATTATTGATAAAATCAAAGTATTGGTCTGTTTCAGTTTCTGACACCATATACATCCAAGTACTATATCTGTCCTCCGAAGTCATGTTCTTTGCACTTTCTGTAGGCTGAAGTTCTAATATATCTGTCACACTATTATAGGTTTCAGCATTATTGTCAGTGTCTATAAATAATTGATAGTACTTCATTTTATTGTATTTGTCTTAGCATGCCGCATAACGTTCCCGGGTTTGGCGAAGGTGGCGATTGCGAAGAATTAATTGTCGAGCTAAGATAATAAAAATACATAAACGAAATTACCAACCAACCGAGTTAGCGCCACTTGCCGGCAGTTGCGTGTTAGGGGCTGGTTTTCTCTTCCGTCACTATCTTTTGTAGTTAAGTTGTCTGTCATAGTTTGGGAGCACTTTAAAGTTGAAACTTTCTTTTTTCAATGTGTTATAAATTAAATCATACCATATTTTTCTATGCTGCTCTCTGTCTGCTTGCGGTTTATATCTTGTTTGATTACCAGATTCTGGTTGTTCAAAGTATCCATTGAACTTCTTCGTATAATAAAATAGAACGTTACCACTAATTATTGGGGCAATCATTCTTAATGTACATTCGCTTTCTTCTTTCTCTGTCACCAATGATATGACCTTGTCCTTATAGGCAAAGATCTCTTTACCATTAAAGTCAATTGGCGAATACAATATTTTATCGGTAATAATTTGAACAACATAATTGTCGTTGGTTGGCCAGCAAATAAATGTAATTAAGCTGTCAGTGCTTTTCAAATATTTGAATGGTCTTGTTGTCTGAAAAACGACAATCTCTTTAATTCCAATTTTAAGTAAACTATCTACTTTCTCTTTTACATAAATATAGTCGTCAAAAAGCGGAACATCCTCTGTCTGCCCAAGCGCAGAAGAACTCAGAGTCAAAATTAGAATAAATGTCTTTAGTAGATTTCTCATAAACTTGCCCCTAACATTTGGCGGCCTTGCGCTGTTGCCGTTTGCGTAAGATAATCTGTCAACCAAGATAAAATATTATGCGTAAATATAAACTTCATTTTAGCACTTTAACGGCAATAGCGCAAGGCGTGTGTTATGGGTTGGTTTTCTCTCGGACGTCTATATTCATGTCAAGTGTGTCGAGATAATAGTTGTCGTTTTTGTCAGTTGATAAAACCGCAATTTTATAAACAAACGATTTCGCTGTCGTTGGTGTTAAGCAGAAATAGGCAATGTTGTCAACTGTCTTCAGCTGAATAGAACAGTTGTCTATGTGATGCAATGTCGTGTCAACAAGCGACTTTGAAAAATCACAGAAATTGTCTGGATGTGAGCCGACATAAGCCGAAACTAATTTTAATTCCGTCCCGCTTTGAATGATATGAGCGCAAAATTCTTGGTCTTTGAACAAGCTGTCAAGGCCATTAATTTCAACTTTGCTAAGCCTCGAGTTAATGATTGGCACTTGTTTTCCGCTAATAAACGTCTTTTCAGTCTTGTTGTCATTGCAGGATGTGGTGAAAAGAATCGCTAGAATTGTTATACCTAAAATATATTTCATAGTGTAGTTTTAAACTAACCCATAACGTTTTCGGGCTTTGCGTTCGGGCGGGTTTCGGAGCACAAAGTTCCAAGTTTGCACGTCAGCCCGCCTGACGCAAAACCCGTGTTATGCCTAGTGCTTCTTTCCGTTGTTGTCATTCGTCTTTAGGTTTTTGAATAGAAAAACTGATTGGTAAAACCATTTTCATTTCCATCGTCTTACCGAATACTGTTCCCGGAATAAAGGTCAACATTTTCACAATTCTAATCGCTTCTTCATCAGTTTCTTTTGTTATTCCACGCTTTATCTCAATGTCTTTCACATTGCCAAGTGTATCCACTGTAAAGCCAACATAAACTCGTCCTTCAACACATTGTCCTGTCGGGTATTTTAAGTTGTCAATGATAAACTGTCTCAGTCCTTGCTCGCCTCCATTCTTATAAATAGGAGGTGATTCTGGATTCACTAATATAAATGATTTATCATTTGATTTTTTATTCTCTTTCTTTAAATGCTTTTCGATTTCTTTAATTTCTGTTGTGTCAAACAGTTTTGTCCTTTTACATATTGTCGTATAGAAAGCACTTTTCTGGTCTATGTATAATTGTCCACTATAGCGTCCTTCAACTTTGTGATTTAGTGCATAAACAATATACTTCGAACCTGTCTTGAAGTTAAAACCGCAGTCTCCACCACCGCTACCTGTGAAAATGAAAGTAGTATCGCTTATATGATTTCCCTTGTAAACAGTCTCAATAGACATTTCATATTTCATTTCAATTCTATAATTAGTCCTGTTTGAGCTTAAAGTGTCATAAATTTTAATTTCTTCTCTGTTGAAAATTGTCCCAACAAAAACAGCATCTGATTTTTTTATTTCGTCTTTAACACTAATGTCACCTATACAAGAACAAGCAAAAATATCTCCCGATATAATTGTCAGAAGTAGAATTGTCAATATGTTGAATGTCGTCTTCATAGCATTAGGCATAACGGTTTCGGGCTTTGCGTTGGTGGGCTTTTGAAACCGTAAACTGTCTGCCAGCACCAATGTTTATTAATTGCTCAAATATTTCTTTTCGCACTGTCCGCCCACTAACGCAAAACCCGTGTTACCAGTATGGCCACTGCACACAGTATTGTCCAACGTCATTTTGGATAGTCCGTCACGATTTTTTTTATTTTGCTTAAAAGTTCAGCACAGTCTTTATTTAAAGAAGTATTACATCTGTCACAAGGCTCTAAATAGTAATAAAATTTATTATGGGTAAAAGGTCTAAACAGTTCGCCCATTGAAGAACAAGATTGTTTAAAATACCAATCATGAATATTTTTATAGAAAACGCTGTCGGTGTCTGCAATAAGAAAGGCGTAATATTTAAGTACAATAGATTTGTCTTTCTTGTTTTTAAAGGTCAATTGCCCATGCGTTGTTTTGCCCCACATTTGACTTTGGGTTAAGTCAACGGTCATGGTAAAACCCTTGCTTTTAAAAGTTTTCCAGTCGTCAGCAAAAGTCTGTCCGCAAAGTTGTCTTGAAAACGCAAGAAGAATAAATATGATTAAAGTCTTTTTCATTTCGATGTCTGTTCGATGGCTTGCTTGTAAAGTTTTTCAGCTTGCCGAAGGCGGGGCTTTCGAAGCATCAACCGTCAAGCTACGATTAAAGTTTATTCGGAGCGGAAAAGTTTCTGCCATCACGTACGCCCCGCTTTTGGCAAGGTGCTGTTATGGGCTGGCTTTCTTTCCGGGTATTTGCTCAGTTCATTTCTTAATTCTGTCGATAGTCGTTTTAACTCCAAATTGTCGGCAACAACGTCAACGAAATATTCCTTGTCGTCTGTAGCTGATTGTGGTCGAGATTCAAGGTCAAATTTTATACGAAACATTTTTTTGTCAGAGTTAAAATCCGTTAGGAGTTCAAAGGATAGGTTAGGCTCAGTAAATCCCATGTCAACATATGCAGGTCTTGAGTTTTTGGAAAGAGTATCAAACCAGACAATAAGCGACTGAACCTCCCAAGTTGTCAATGACGGGTCAACTGTTTGCCAATGTCCCATATTGCTTTTTACATTTAGATAAATATTCAACCAATTTCCATCCCAGTCTCCGTCATTAATTTCGGGATACTGATAGTTCATTATTTGCAACTCAACGGTTTGATTGTCTAATCCGAAAAAAGTCATTTTTTATTTATTCTTTTTAACTCTTGAAAAACACCTTCGCTTTCGCAGCTTTCTTTAATTCGTTCATCTAATCTTTTAACAAAAGTATCTGCGGCCAAGCCTTTGTCAACTAATTCGAGGTCTTGAAGTAAACTGTCAATTAATGACCAATCTTTATCAGAAATATCAACTTTGTCTTGAGGTGTCCCGACTCTTGCAAAGTGGTCAATGTCGCCACTGAATTTTTTGTATATTTCTATTTTCCTCCGTGTTATCATATCGTCATTAAGCTTGCACCTAACGTTCCCACCTTTAGTTTGTATCCGGATAAAAACAATAACTTAACCGAAGAGAGAGGCGGGTGAACTCAAACGTTCCCTAGGATTTTATTCCTG
The DNA here is from genome assembly GCA_943369665.1 of Chitinophaga pinensis. GTDB lineage: Bacteria > Bacteroidota > Bacteroidia > UKL13-3 > UKL13-3 > UKL13-3. The sequence continues at coordinate 35,734 of CALRNX020000012.1, read as the reverse complement.
TCAGGCGCATAAGTCCCGTCTCTCAAATCGGACTTGCAATAACTACTTGGAATGTTGGGCATATAGGCCCGTTAAAGGTGATAGTCCAGCAAGTTTATTTTTTATCTGTTAAACACGAATGTATGAAAAATGTAAAAGAAACCATTGGTATCGATGTATCCAAAAGAACTATTGATGCTTTTCTCTACACGCGCAACCAACACAAACAATTCACCAATGACATTCATGGCTTTAAGAAGATGATTACATGGGTGAGTGCAACGAAATTGAAAGCGAATGATCTGTTGTTCTGCTTTGAACATACCGGATGGTATTGTCTTGTTTTAAGCTTCTTTTTGCACGAAAAAGGGTTAAACTATTGTTGTGTTAATCCTATTGAAATTAAACGATCCATGGGCTTAAAAAGAGGTAAGACCGACAAGTCGGATTCAAAAGAAATAGCTCGTTATGCATGGCTCAGAAGGGATGAGTTAGAAGTATCTGTTCCTCCTTCCAAGAAACTGGTTGAATTGCAACGGATGATGAGCTTGCGAGAGCAATTGGTAAAACAGTCCACCTCTTTAAAGTGTCTGGAAAAAGGGATGCTAGTATTGGTTGATAAGCCAGGAGAGGATGTTTCGCTGGAAATCTTACAGGAATCGTTGTCGTTATTGAATGCTCAAATTCTCTCAATCGAGAAGGCTATGACATCGTTGGTAAAAACGGAAGTTGAAATGTATAAAAACTATAAACTGTCACGCAGTGTAAAAGGAGTTGGAATGATACTGGCTATACAAATGTTACTGCATACCCACAACTTTACACGTTTTGTAAGTTGGCGACAGTTCTCTTCTTACTGTGGTTTGGCTCCATTCCCATATCAATCTGGAACGAGCATTCATGGCAGAATGAAGATTCACCCAATAAGTGATCGAAAGATGAAAAGTCTGTTGTCAATGTCAGCCATCAGCGCCATACAGCATGACGAGCAGCTAAAACAATACTATAAGAAACGAGTTGACGAAGGTAAACCTAAGATGGTGGTGTTGAATATTATTCGCAATAAACTTGTATCCCGAATCTTCGCAGCGGTTAACCGAGGAACCCCCTATCAGGAACTTGCGGCATAAAATCAGAAAAAAACTTGTTTTTGATCTTGGAATGCCGTTTGGCGCATTGGGGGATTTTGGAAAACGAAATTGTCAGCCAGCACGAATTTACAATAGAAGCACAAAGTTCCAATTAACGATGTTAGCCCCCATTGAGCCAAACGTGTGTTAGTGGATGTTTTATTCATGCACGTCATTTTCGCAGTTCTGGAATGTCTTGTTAAAATCTCTCACTCTTTTTGGGTTGCCTTGAAATCCTTTTTCTCTGTTTACATATTCTGCCCAATACATAACATCTCTTGGGTCGCCAATTGCATTGTCAATGTACTTTTTCAGAGCTTCAAAGTTTTTGTCCGCTAAGTAAATAATGCACCGAAGTATTCGTCCGCTATTTATGTAGTCGTGTTTTTTAATAGCTTCTCTAAGTGTCTTCAATACTGATTCCGCTTTGTCACCAAAGTCAGAGTATATTTTCTCCTTAATATCTGGAGTTTCTATCATATCCTTTTGAAGCATAGATTTTTTTATTAGTAGTTTGTCTTTGTGAATAAATGTGAAGCAAAGAAAACACGGTCAAAACCAGCCTGTAAAGTCCAATTGTGAATAGAATACTTTAGTCATTGTCTGATTCTTGCAGTTTGTTTAATGTTAGTAATTTCGCCAAAAATATCCGCTAACGTTTCGCGAACTTGCTTAGTTGCCGTTTGCGTAACCATAAATTGTCAAGCTAATATAATGATAAAAGCGTAAATGAAAGCCTGAACACAGCGATTTAACGGCAATTGAGCAAGTGCGCTGTTATAGGGCGTTTAATTGCTGTCGACCTATTCTGACTCCTTTTTTATCAAGTCAATAAACATTGAAGGGTTATGTCCCTTTAATAATTTGTCAAGCCAATAAGTTTCTAATAGGCCCAAAGAGTAACCTGCTAATGCGCCTTCAACACCAGCAATTTTTTGTCCAAGTATCGCATTGGCACTAAAAAGACCTAGATTCTTTAAAAACTTACCTTCTGAAGTTTCAAAGAACTTTTTTCCTCCTTTTATTTCATTTAGGTATTCTCTTGTTATTTCTTCACCATTTATGTTTTCTCCGACATCATTAATCCATCTTCTGTAATATTTAGCATTTGATATATGTCGAATTTTGAAAACACTGTCAAATGGCATTTTCTCATCTAAGAAGAGTTTTCTCAGATTAGGTAGTCCTTCTAATTTGAATAATGTTGAAGAGTTATCAGCTATATTATATGCTTTTCCAATATTGTTTAAGTTTTGTTTGCATATCTGATAGTGGTCATAGTTCTCATAACTCTTTAAACTATATTCTGAAAGAACAGCAGTTTCAATAACCTTAGAACTTAGATTCAATAGCTTCATTCTCTCATTTTTGTCAAGTTGGTTTGGTTCTTTTTCATAAGGTAGTCCTAACTCTAAAAGATTATTATTTCTGTAGGATTCTATCACTAAATCTGCCGAATTCTTTGAGAAGGACATCCCATTCGGAACTATATAGTTTTCAACCGCAAGTCTGGTGAAAATTCTTTTTCTGTCTCTGTGAAAATTGAATAATTGAAGTGAGTTATTTATATGTTTTTCCGGATCTATGTCGTTTTCTGATAAGGCCGCTGCAGCTATTGGCGGCTGTCCATAAATAGTGGACTCATCTAAAGTTCCATCTTCTAATTGCTGACCTGCACCTGTTACAACAACAGGTGTCCAGATCATTAGTTTAATGTAACCAGCTCTTAAAAGTCGTTCAACAGTATTTATTCCAAGTGTTTTAATAAGAAATGTTAACGCAAAATTTAGTCTATTGGCTGTAATGAAAATTTCATCAAAAATGAGTAGTTGTTCGAATAAGCCCGCAATAATTTCTCTTTCTTGTTCCACTGTAAGTTGCGGGAACATAAAATTTAAACTCTCTGGTGTGTCAATGCTTGTATTTAAAACTTTACTTTTCAATATGAGTCGTTTTTATTGTCTATATAATAATGAGTTCTCAATTTTTCTAACGCTTTCATACCAACTTTCTGTCTCTATGAAAAACAAGTCAAGCAGTTGGTCTAAGGTTTCATCTTGCAAAGCATTTTGAACCGCATTAATTGCAGCTTTCTTTGCATTTTCTGAATTGGTCGTCAACTTGAAACCAAGAACAATACTAAACTCACCGTCTTTTGTCTGTCCGTATTGATAAACTTCTGAAATCGTGTTGTCTCTTTTAAAATTGTCAATGAGTTTTTGTGTTATTGAATTACTAAGAGGTCTGTTGGGAGTCCCTAATTGGACTTTGGTGTCTTGTTTAATTGAATGTTCTTTAACATTTTCTTTGCTTCTCTCTAAAACGAACATATTCCGTTGGTCACTATTAATTATAATTCTGTCCATTCCGTTGTCTTGCACAAATTTCAAAACATCTTTTGAACGCATTGCAGTATATTGGCTTGGCTTTTTTGTCCACGAAAGCAATGCTTGTTCATCTGTGAACGCACCCAAAACTTTCAGCCCGTCAAGATTTACTACTGACGCAAGCTTTAATATTGTGTCCTTTTCAGCAGTTGTCCATTTGTCTGGGTCGGTGTTGGTGTCGTTTTGTGTTGGAAACATTAAAAAGGAATTTCCATTCATTAATTCCAATACAACATTTTTATAAGTGTCGCCTGCACCATTTGCTTTCCAATAATTGTCAAGTAGTCCAAGTAGTTTAGTGTTGTCAGGATTGTCAGTTTTGGTCTTGTCGCCAAATAGTTTATTAAATAGTCCCATAGTCGTCTTTTAAAATGCCCCATAACATTTATTATGCGAAACAATTATACAGAAAAGTTCGCTTTCGTTTGCCTGGCATATAAAAAACGAACCTCAAGGAAACGAAGCACTTATTTGTCTTGCCAAGACAGGTAAAATGCGTAAACGAAATGGAACAACTTCGTAAGTTAGCGCCAATTGCGGCAGGTCTGCTGTTAGCAGCTGTAGCTTTCTCTAGTCGTCAAATGCCGAGTCTCCAAGAAAAGGATTAATAAAATTGGATGCATCAAGTTCTGTCAATCTGTAAATACGTTTCTCGAGTCCATTTAGTTGCAAGTCATTATCAATCGTTGATGTCTTTTTTAAAATGATTTTATGTTTATTCATTTTTAAACACTCTTGAACCCCATTGAGAAAGTAGAAGCGAGTCACGTATGAATGTGTGTCCCACCACTCATAAATCTCCGAGTCATAACGGCTAAGAATCCAGTCATTGTCTTTAAATAGAAAGAAGTATGTCAGGTAAGCTCTAGTTGTTCCACCTGTCAAGAAACTTATTCTTAGGCGATCTTTGTCAACGGAGATTTTATCAAATGGGTCGGATGATTGAACTCCCCAATTTCCTTTCCCAAAAAAAATGTTTGTCTGTACAGACTTTTCGAAACTCTTGTCGGAATTTTGAAAAACGATAACTAATACTCTTGAATTAAAGTAGTTGTCCGATATTGAATCTAATATTGAGTCTTTCGACTGCAGAATAAAAGCGTAGTCAACCATACCGTCTTTGTTGAAGTCATGTCTTACTTTAGATAAGGTTGTCCAACCCAATGGTACAAAGTCAGCAAGAATTGTCGAACGCGCAACAATAATTGGAAATGCCGTAAGGTCCTGCGAGAAGCTGTCAAAATGAATTAGAAAAATTATAAATGTAACTAAAATTTTCATTGTCGATTGCTATAACTGCTAACCTTCCCAGACCTAACGCAGTTGGAGATTGGGAAGGAAAATTTGTCTTTCTAAGATAATATTACGTAAACAAAATATTGAAACACTGAACACTAGTTCCAATTGCTCACGGCTCGTGTTAGCGGTTCGGGCTTTTCTTGTCGTCTAATGTAAATATTATTGGTAGAGTCATGCGAATTGGTAACTTCTTTCCATTCCGTGTACCAGGTACAAATTCCATTAGGGATATTACTCTTATAACTTCTTGGTCTGTCAACTTGCTTAGCCCTTTAACGATTTTTATACCGGTTGTCTTTCCAGTAGTGTCTACAGTGTATTGTACGATGACTTTTCCTTGAACACTGTCACTTGGATATTTAAGGTTCTTAATTAAAAAATCTCTCAGCCCTTGATCTCCTCCGTCCTTAAAAGTCGGAATTGTCTCGTCAATACCTCCCACGATGAAGTCATTATGAGTTTCGTTTTCAATGCTATGATTGTGCGTCAAGGTATCTGTGGAATAGGCCTGAGCCATTAGGTTTTTATTAAATGAACCAAGTCCAATTGTAATTAGAAAACTAGCAGCAAAACGCTTAAGTAAATTAGTGTTTACATTATTCCTGGTTTGAGATTTGTAAAAAACGCCACATACGTTTTTGTTTTCCTCTAAGGCCTTGGTTAAATATGATAACTCACGAGTCCTGAAGTCAATAACGTTTTTTTTGCAATGCGCACAATAAAATCCAATAGAATTAGGAGCCATATTGTCCAAATCTGCCTTACAAGGAATGGAAATCTTTATTCTTTCTAAAGGTGTCATAATAACTGGTTTATTCTTGAGCCTGACCGCTAACTTAGTAAGCATACGCAATAATAGAGGAATTAAATACTCATATACAAACCATTGCAAAACCCAGCAGGTAAAAATAGTTATTTCACGTATTGCGTAAAAAACTATTACCGCGGGGGTAGTTTCCTGTTCACTTTATCTTTCCTATTATCTTCTCACGAATATGACATTCGCGTGAACTTCTTGCCGGCATGTTAGAAAGAACATGGGTTTTCTTCCTGCCAAGTAAACTCAAATTGCGGATATTGTCCTTCTTTGGTTTTGAAGTTTTCATCGTCAATGTAGTCGTACAAATCCTTTCCTGTATTTTGTTTGAAAGCTTCAAGAGATACATACCAAAAACTTTCAAAGTCATACATTTCTAATTCGCTATCAACTTCGTCTATTAAGTTGTCAGGATTTTCTTTGGCCTTATAATAAGTTTCTTTCCCTCTTGAAATAACCCAATTTCTAAAATATTCAAAGCCATCATCAGAGCACCCACCATTCATAATATATCCTGCGCACCACATTTCAGAGTTATATGTGTCGTACAGAAGTTTGTCTGTACGTAAACGAAAACCTATCATTTGCGTAGGTGTCAGATTGCCAATTTCTCTAATAAGGAATTGTTCTTGGTCATCTTGATTTGAAGTACACTTAAGCGACTTGTCAATAATTGACCAATACAAATTTTCGTCTAACATTACCGCTGTCCTTTCGAGTTGAGTTGTATCAAAACTTGCGACTTTGTTATCAGTCTGTTGTGGCGTTTCTTTTTTACTAAATAATTTGTCAAATAGTCCCATTTCTTTATTGTCTTTTGTTGAACAACCTAAAAATGTCAAAGTTAATATTGTTATTGCGAGGTGGTGTCTCATAAAATTACTACCAACGGTTTGGGGCTTGGCGAAGGTGGCGATTACGAAGCACAAAACTGTCAACCAGAACTACACTTGATACGAAGTACAAATGTTCAATTAACCACTGAACCGCCACTTTCGCTAAGCCCATGTTAGCGGCTGGCATACTCTCGTTACTACTTATTAACCACATTGTCAAGTTGCACTTTTAGTAAATTGTCCAATCCACCAGTCCTTGTTTTATTGTCGCCAACCAAGATATAAGTTTTACCTTCAACAGTTACTTCCATTCCGAGTTCAGTAGGTCGGTCATAAATTTTGTAAGTCGCACTTTTATTTGAAAAAGTCACAGAACGATTAGCAGATGAACTGTCAAAGTTGAAGTCGGGGTTTTGATAAACCGTTTCAATCGGATAGCTAAATTCTACTGTGCTGTCCTTACGCACAAGAGCGTAATTGAGTGTTCTGTCGTTGATGTTGTAGAGAATAACTTTTTTGCCGTTCTCTGGAACTATAAATGAAAGTATAACCTGAATTCCTTCTTGGTCTGTGTCAATGGATTTTGTTGTTTTCTTCACCATTGCCTTGCCATTCCATGTCTGCTCTGTAAAAATGTTAAATGGTAAATCTTGCTCGTCAGTAATAATCTTGATTGCCTTCGGTTTATTATCCTCAATTACAAATTCAGAAAACTCATGCCAACAACAGCCACTTTTTGTCATTGTTGAAATTGTCTTTGTGTTGTAATCAACTTGAAACATGCCGCAATACTCTTGGGCTAATCTTGTAAATGCTTCATTAAAAGAAAATCCCTTGTCAGTCGCTAAATAGATTTTGAATGAAGGTCCATGATAACAACTATTTTGTCCGTCTTCAATGGCAAAATCTTTCTTTCCGTCAAAGTTGAAGTCATCATACATGATTAAGCTCTGTTCTCCATAAGGTAAAGATTTGATGTTAGCGATTGCTTTGCCGCCATGAAGCGACAGTGCTAACTCGTCAGAAACTACTTTGATGATTTGCTTGTTTGTTTTACTGTCATAAATAGCTATCCAACCCTTACTGAAAACTTCTGAAGTGTCGCTGATTTCAACTTTTCCATAATAATCTTTAGCGAAACCGTCCACAGTAAAAACTGTCTGAGCAAATGTCAGATGTGTCAAAACGAAAAATAAAATTGCTGCTACTGTTTTCATTTTTATGGCCTGTCGTTTGAAGTTCGCACTGTCGTCAATGCTTGCCGCTAACATTTATTATGCGAAACAATTATACAGAAAAGTTCGCTTTTCGTTTGCCTGGCATACAAAAAACGAACCTCAAGGGAACGAAGCACTTATTTGTCTTGCCAAAATAGGTAAAATACGTAAACGAAATGGAACAACTTCGTACGTTAGCGCCACTTGCGGCAGACGCGCGTTATAGCGCGTTATGTTTCCTGTTGTCATAATTAAAATTTATTCGTCTTAACAATAGGTTGTAGTCTTGTTTTAACGAAATCGGCTAGTTCTTTGTCTTGCCGAAAAAGTGAAATACTGTGTTTTAGGTAAAGCTCGTCAAAATAGACAATTGATAATCTTGTTCCAGTCTTTGGAGTGAAAACAAATTCCGCCTTTTTAATTGTACTATAAGGAATGGTCTTAAAGCGTTTGATTAATTTATATTCTACTGTCATGTGGTTTTCGTAAAAGGTAATCAGGAAGTTGCCTGTGTAATTTGTAACTGCAGCAATCAATATGGAAAGTGTTGTAACCATAGAAAGTACTTTCAAGTCAAATGTCCAGTTAATGAGATCAACAACAAGTGTCAACATTATAAGTAACAAACTGAAACCGTTTAACTGAAACCACGAATTCTGTCTAGTTAAAATAGGTTCCATTTTGTTTGATATATCGTCCAATGCTAAAATATTTCTTTTGGGGTCTTGTCAAAATAATGCGCTATAACGTTTGGCAGCTACAAGAAGTTGGCGATTTCGGAGACGAAAACTGTCTGCCAGCACTGAACTTGATACGAAGCACAAAGCTTCATTGAACCACTGAACCGCCAATTTCTTGTAGGTGCTGTTACCGGTTGTTCTTTTATTCTGTGAGTTCTCTAATAATTTCAAACCGTCTTTGTCTATTTAGTCGTTGTCCTGTGCCCTCTAAAGCCAGTGCTTTATACTCATCAATTAATTTTTCTTTGTCTGCTCCGAAATGTTTTATCAACTCCTCTCTATTGTCATAATTAACAGCAAATATTCCGTAATTGTCTAAATGCTTGTCCGCAAATTTTCCATATTTCAAATGGTAAAAATAGAGTGTGGTAAACAGAGTGTATAAATGGACTTTCTTTTGAATGAGTTTTATCGAAGTTGGATATTTGGTAATTAGGTCACTTGCAGATTTAATTAAACTTTCAAATAGTATTTTGTCCTTTTCGTAATCAGTGTAAGTTTCATTAAACGTATCGTATGCTCTATTGATACTAGTTTGAGTGATTTCTTCATCAAATCCGAATCTAAAAAACACTAAAATGCTACTTGCAAATTGAATGTCCAACATTCTTCTAATGTCATACTGATTGAATATTTTGTTTTCACTCCAAAAAGTGTTGTCGGCTAATACTTGCGAAAGTTTAAGAAACAAACCTTCAAACTCCGCATTTCTCAATTCTTGGGGATTTAATGTAGTGTTCGTTTTGTTCAATCGAAGAAACATTTCCACAATATCTTCTCTTACTACAGATTCTTTTACAAATCTTACTGCAAGGGGATATTTCCAAAGTTTACTTTTCTGGTCGTCTGTTAACTCTGAAAATGCTTTGTTTTTGTAGTCCGCATCTTTGTTTTCAATGAAGGATAATGGCAAAATATACTTGTCATTTAAAAAATCAAAAATTGCACCTAATCTTTGTTGACCATCAACAATGCTGTGTTTGGTCGTTCCGCTCACTGGGTCAGTCTCTCGTTCCCATAAATAGATTTCCGGAATGGGATACCCACTTATAATTGATTCAATAAGCTGAACCTGGTTTTTGTGCACCCAAACATACCTTCTCTGGAAAGTATTGTCAACGGTCAAGTGTCCACTGTTTTGTTGGTCGTAAAGCCATTTGATAGGCTTACGTTCAAAGATTATTTTATCAATTATTTGCTCCATTGTTTACTTTTTCTTTTAGTTCGTCAATGCCTTTGAAGTGATATTTTTCTACAGATTCCCAACTGTCATAAATACGATAGTTAATGTCACAATCAATATTGAATAATACTTGGTAGTCTTTATTGAAGTTCTCGACTCTTTCAATCCAATTTTTGAAAGTCAGATGATTGGGGTCTGGTCGTTTTATTGAAATGAAACGTCTGAAAATATTTGAGGTCACAAACTTGTAACCGAAATTTTTCTTTTCTCTGAACAAGTCTAAATATGCGTCCCAAAATTGGTAGAATAAAACAGGTGACACTAAAACTAAGTCAAAGTCAGATTCAGAGTCAAACATTTTGAAATCCTTTTCCGGTGACAAACTTATTCCGGTCTTTGCACTACCAACAATTGAAATATTATTGAAGTTTATCCCAAGGCTGTTTGCAACATAGTGTTTAAAGCTATCATAAGTCTGTAAGTATTTGTCCGGCTCCTTTTGCTTGAAATACCAAACATCTTGTCCCAGTAAATATTTTTTATAAATACTTACTGTGTCCAAATTTGTTATATCGTTAATTACTTCTTCTTTCACTGTTGTGTCTTTAGAATAACCGGTAACATTTATTATACGAAACAATTATACAGAAAAGTTCGTTTTTCGTTTGCCACGCATACAAAAAGCGAACCTCAAGGGAACTAACTATTTCTTTCTATCATTAACGATGATGAATGTCCTTAAAAAGCAGGTTTCACAAAATCCTTATTCACTTCATCAATATACTTTAACAGCTTATCTCTCCCCTTTTTCTCAATAGCTGACGTTTGAAAAACAGGCGGCAACACTTCCCAGTTTTTGAGCACTTCATCGGTAAAAGCTTTCATGTTTTTGGCGCGCATGCTTTGGTTGAGTTTATCAATTTTGGTAAACACAATGCAGAATGGAACTTCCAGGTTCCCCAGGAAATTTAAAAACTCTAGGTCGCTATCCTGCGGATCAATGCGCGAATCGATGAGCACAAAAAGACATTGTAAATTTTCCCGGCCTTTCAGGTATTCTTCCAGGGCATGCTCCCAATCTTCGCGCATGGTTTTGGATCTGCGTGCATAACCATAACCGGGCAAATCCACCAAAAACCAGCTATCGTTGATGATATAATGATTGATGGTAATTGTTTTTCCGGGGCTGGATGAAACCCTTGCCATATTGGGTTTGCTCACCAGCATATTGATCAATGAGGATTTGCCCACATTCGACCTTCCGATAAACGCATATTCCGGTTTATCGGGCTTGGGACAATCTTTTAATAATTCGGCACTCTTTACGAATACAGCCTTTTTTATTTCCATCATTTGTTGTTGAATTTGAATTGAGCATACGCCTTACCGCCAAACGTATAATATAATAAACCATTGGAAGCGTTCACCAAAATACTGTCTCCGGTGGCATTAAACACGGTTGTAACCTTATAAAATATTTTTCCGGAAAGTGAAACCGAATCCTGGTATTGAAAAGTGGAATCTCCAATTTGCAAAATGCCGAGTGAAAAAAGGTTGCCATTCACTGCATAATATGCAGAGTCGTTCGCCTTTAAAAACATGGCCGATAGTTGGTGTTGGGTAATGGAATCAGCCAAAGACACCGATTTTGCCTGGTATGCATCTACATCAGCCGGACACTCAGGATTTCCGGCCACTGTGGTGGGTTTGTACGTCTTATAATCTGATAACATATTGGTGTAAAACCGAATGGTATCATTGGTATTGCTGACAAAAAAAACAGTATCCGTTTGTTGATAAGGAAAACGGAGCATTTGCTGGCTGCTCAGATTATAGGTAAATTGTACAACCTGATCGCGGCAAGGCGCATCAAAATCGTCCTTACATGCAGTAACACAAACAAATAGAAAAGCAATGAGCCGTAAAAAATCCTTCATAAAGGTGCAAAGTAAAGGAAATTGGCAATGGTTACACGAATTCGCTTATTTTTGTCGCCTGTTATTATAAAAAGAGCGCGTGAAAGAAGTAAAGCCAAATCAAACATCGGAAGTAAGTAAAAAACACCAGGTTGAAGAAATGTTTAACAGCATTGCTCCACAATACGATTTTTTAAACAGGTCGTTATCCATGGGCATTGATAGAGGGTGGCGCAAAAAAGTCATTCAATCGTTAAAGGAAAACAAGCCGCAATATATTTTGGATGTTGCAACCGGCACGGCCGACCTGGCCATTGAGGCGCTTTCCTTAAACCCTGTTAAAGTTACAGGAGTAGACCTTTCGGCTCAAATGTTGCATGTGGGTCAACTTAAAATTGAAGCCAAAAAACTGACCGATAAAATTGAATTGGTGAAAGGTGATTCGGAACATTTACAGTTTGCCGACAATAATTTTGATGCGATCACCGTTGCTTTTGGCGTGCGTAACTTCGAACATTTACAACAAGGTATAAACGAAATGTACCGTGTATTGAAACCGGGTGGTAAAATTGCCGTACTTGAGTTTTCAAAACCCAAAGCATTTCCGTTTAAACAGGTTTACAATATTTATTTTAAGTATATTTTACCAACCTGGGGAGGAATGATCAGCAAAAACAAAAGCGCTTATACCTACCTTCCCGAGTCGGTTAAACATTTTCCGGAAGGAGCCAACTTTATTGCTTTTTTAAACCAAGCCGGTTTTAAAGAAGCGCGTGTACAATCATTAACATTTGGAATTTGCAGTCTATACACCGCTATCAAATAATTTTTGCCCTGCTGTTTTTAAGTGCAAAAGTCTGGGCACAGCCCAACCTGGAACAGTACGATAATAAGTGGATCCATTTTGGATTTTCACTAACCATGAACAATGCCATGTTGCGAGTGGATACAGATCCCAACGCGTTTAAAAATGATACGCTTCGCAATATCCGGCAAACATCTTTTCCGGGAATCGGACTAGGTGCCATTACGAATTTCAGAGTGAGCAATTCCTTTGATATCCGTGTAATGCTTCCTCAAATTTCGTTTGTGCAACGCAACCTTACTTATACTTTTGATGGCAGCCAGAAAGTTGTGAAAATAGAATCTGCTTATTGTGATGGTTCCCTTTTATTAAAATACAAATCGGCCAGGCGTAAAAATGTTCGTGCCTATGTGATCGGTGGGGTGAGGGCCAGTTATGATCTTGCATCCAATACAGATGAAAACAGAAGCCTGAAAGCCCCTGTGGTTTCGCTTATTCCATTTACATACGGTATTGAAGCAGGGTTTGGCTTGGATGTGTATTTCCCTTACTTCAAATTTTCGCCCGAACTAAAATTTTGCCACTCAGCCAATAATGCGTTGTACAAGGATGGCTATATCTATACTGATGCCATTTACCGGTTAGTTCCACAAATGGTTGTGTTCTCTTTACATTTTGAATAAACATATGAAATTTGATTTAGTACGTTCCGATACGCAGACAAAGGCAAGAGCGGGTGTTTTAGAAACCGGAAGGGGCAAAATAGAAACACCAATTTTTATGCCTGTGGGAACGCAAGCAACGGTAAAAGGTGTTACGCAGGAAAACTTAAAAGAGGATATTGAAGCACAAATTATCCTGGCCAATACGTATCATGTATACCTGAGGCCGGGATTGGAAGTGATCAAAAATGCAGGAGGTGTTCATCAATTTATGAACTGGGATAAACCCATGCTGACGGATAGCGGAGGATACCAGGTTTTTTCACTGGGGTCAATGCGTAAGATCAAAGAAGATGGCGTTACATTCCAATCGCATATTGATGGCTCAAAACATTTTTTTAGTCCGGAAAATACAATGGACACGCAGCGGATCATTGGGGCTGATATTGTAATGGCATTTGACGAGTGTACACCTTACCCTTGCGAATATGATTATGCCAAAAGATCGATGCACATGACGCATCGTTGGCTCAGCAGGTGTATTCAGCGATTTGATGAAACAGAAGCCCTTTACGGAGTGGAACAAAACTTATTTCCCATTGTGCAGGGAAGTACCTATAAAGACCTACGCATCCAATCGGCAGAGTATATTGCTTCGCAAAACAGGGCGGGAAATGCCATTGGCGGATTGTCGGTAGGCGAACCTGCCGAGGAAATGTATGAAATGACGGAATTGGTATGTGGCATTTTGCCTGCGGATAAACCTCGTTATTTAATGGGTGTTGGCACACCTGAAAATATTTTGGAATGCATTGCGCTCGGAGTGGATATGTTTGATTGTGTAATGCCAACACGCAATGCGCGACATGGGCATTTGTTTACAAGTGAAGGTGTGATCAATATCAAAAATGAAAAATGGAAACACGATTTTTCGGCACTTGATCCATTGTTTACACCAACCTATTCTAAATCGTATGTAAGGCATCTAATCCATTGCAATGAAATGTTGGGAGCGCATATTGCAAGCAAACAAAACCTGAGCTTTTATTTGTGGTTGGTGAAAGAAGCAAGAAAACATATCATTGAAGGTGATTTCGATAGCTGGAAAACCCAAATACTCAAAAAAATAACAATACGATTATAAATGCCACAGATGAGCACAGAAATTATGCAGCATTCATTTGTGAAAATTTTCACCGATTTGTATACCCATCTAATCTGTGTAATCTGTGGCAATAATTATTGAAAGACATTAAGAATCATTAACAACTAAAAAGAAATGTTAAAACTACTCGATTGGTATATTATCAAAAGGTTTTTACTCACCTTTCTTTTTGCCTTAGGGTTGTTTTCACTTATTGCTATTTTTATTGATATCTCTGAAAAAATAGATGATTTCATTAAACATAAACCTCCCCTTTCATCGATCATATTTGATTATTATATTTATTTCCTGCCTTGGTTCTTTGGAATGTTCGGGCCCATTTTCGTTTTTTTGGCTTGTATCTTTTTCAACAGTAAACTGGCACAGAATACCGAGATCATTGCCATGCTCAACAGCGGCATGAATTTCAGACGTTTTTTAAGGCCCTACTTCATTGCTACTACCTTTTTGTCCATTGTATTTATTGTGTTGAACACTTATGTGATTCCGATGAGTGATAAGCATCGGTTTGTGTTTGAAGAGAAATGGATCCGCGACAGGAAAATTACCGAAACACAAAATATCCGGGAACAAATTGTACCGGGAACCATGTTGCAAATGGAATCGTTTAATTACCTGGATAGTGTGGGCTACAACTTATCGATGGAGCGTTTTGAAAACAACAAGATCGTTTCACGCATTTTTGCAACGCGGCTTATCTGGAACAGGACAAAACAAAAATGGTCGCTGGAAAATTACCGTGAACGGAATTTTACAGGCAGCACACAGGAAGTGATCAGGCTTGCGATCAAAGATACTTCGCTGCCCATCAACCCATCAGAGTTTATTGTAAAAAATGAATTTATTTCAACAATGACCAACCCGGAGTTGAATGAATATATCCGGAAAGAAAAACTGAAAGGGTCGTCAAGGTTGAGCAATTATTATGTTGAGTTGTACAAACGTACGGCTTCTCCTTTTTCTTTTTTTGTGCTTACCTTATTAGCAGTAGGTGTTTCTTCGCGCAAGAGCCGTGGAGGAACAGGGATGCATTTAGGTGTGGGCATTTTTGTAACATTTGCTTTTTTACTTTCGATGCAGATCTTTAATACATTTGGCATTACGGGCGTGATGCATCCTGCCATTGCGGTTTGGATATCAAATGTATTGTTCCTGGTTATCGGTTTGTGGGTCGTATATAAATCACCAAAGTAAGTGAGCATTTTTCAAAACAAACTTTTGCAACTGCATAGCATTATTTTGCTGTGGGGACTCACTCCTGTTATAGGGAAATTTGTGAGCTTACAGGCAACCGACCTTGTCTGGTACCGGCTCATTTTTTCGGCTATCAGCTTGTATCTTTTTATGCGGTACAAAAAGATCAAAATTGATCTTCCATTAAAACAACTTGGGGTTATTTTAGGCATGGGTTGTGTTGTTGGATTGCATTGGTTTTTCTTTTACCATGCCATCAAGGTATCCAACGTATCCATTGCGCTTTCGGGTTTTGCGAGCATGACTTTATTTGCCAGTATTTTGCAACCTCTTATGTTAAAGCGTGCTTTTTTTTGGGGTGATATTTTTTATGGCCTGGTAATCCTGATTGGGCTTATCATCATTGTCAATTTCGAAAGTTCGTTTACAAGTGGATTATTGTATGGTATTCTTGCAGCTTTTACGGGAGCCATATTTGGCATTTACAATGGGAAACTCATCAAAAAACATGATGCATCCACCATCACATTATTCGAGTTTATAGGAGCTTTTGCTCTTATTTCCATCATGAAACTGATGAGTGATGATGGAACACCTTTTGTTAAACACATTACTCCATCCGACTGGATCGGCTTACTCATTCTGAGCATTCTTTGCACAACAGTTGCGTTTACCTGGAGTATACATATTCTTAAATACTTCAGTCCCTTTACGGTTATTATTACCAACAACCTCGAGCCTGTATATGGTATTTTGTTTTCCATCATCCTGTTTGGTGAAACCGAAATGATGTCGCCCGGATTTTATATGGGTACGCTCATCATTCTGAGTAGTGTATTTACATATCCGATCCTGAAACGGAAATACCACGCCTTGTAATTTTCCCAAAAACCACAAAACTGCTTTATTCTTCAAAAAGAGGCTATATATTCGTGTAAATCGGATTATATGAAATTGTTATTTACCACCTTTGCTTTTCTCACTGTGTTTGTTGCCGATGCCCAAATCGGGCTGAAGTATTCAACTCAAACTCCGTCTATTCCTTTGGCAAAGACCATTGATTTTAAAACGGACATAACTGACTTTGATCCCAAAATATTGCTGCTGAAATCGGCAATACCGGCTCCTCTCAGTGAAGCTAAACGAAACAAGTTACTGTTGGACCAACAACGTAAAACAAGTGTGAGGCCAAAATCTTTTGATAAAACAGCAGCGCCTTCTCCTTTAGTGATCAGTGGATTTTCGGGCAATACAACCCAAAGTACTCCGAATGATAACGACCTTGCCATAAGCAATGCGGGAATGATTGTGAGCGTTGTTAATTCCAACCTGAATGTCTACGATTCGACCGGAAAATATATTTATGGACGATCGTTATCGGCTTTTGCAAATGTATTGGGAACCCTTAACCGTGCCTTCGATCCAAGGGTAATATATGATCCTGTTGACGATCGGTTTATCATTGTTTTTTTGCAAGGAAGCACCAGTGCCGACACCCGGATCATTGTTGCTTTTTCGCAGGAGAATGATCCCACAAAAAAATGGAACTTCTATGTATTGCCCGGGAATGTAACCGGTGATGCTTCGTGGAGTGATTATCCTATTTTATCCCTGAGCAAAGACGAATTATTTGTAACGGTAAACAGTGTTAAAGACAATACGCCCTGGCAAACGGGCTTTATCTCTTCCTATATCTGGCAATGTGATAAAAAAGCAGGATATGCGGGTAATGATACGATCAACCCGAAGTTATATCATGATATCAGTTATAATGGACAAGCCATTTGGAACGTATGCCCGGTTAAAGGAGGTTCAACATTGTATGGTCCAAAAATGTTTTTCCTTTCACAACGACCTGCCGATTTGCAAAATGACACCTTGTTTTTGCATGAACTCACCAATACACGTGCTTCCGGAAACGCCCAGTTAAAAACAACGGTTCTCCGAACCAACACAACGTATGGCTTGCAACCGAATGCCATTCAACCCAACGGTAAACGGCTGCAAACAAACGATGCCAGGATACTTTCTGCATGTTATGAAAATGGGTTTATTCATTACGTTGGCAATACCATTGACACCGCTCTTTTTGTTCCTGCCGTGTATTACGGAAGGGTTTATGGTGTATACGGAAACAATCCCGTGGTGGAGGGAAAAATAATCAGCTATGACACGATGGATATCGGATATCCGAGCATTTCATATATTGGAGGAGGGGAAGGTGATAATAGCATGCTCATTACCTTTTCACATGTTTCACCAACGCAATATCCGGGAACAACCGTTGTGTTTGCCGACAGGGCAGGAAATTTATCAGCACCGGTATTTGCCAAACAAGGTGAAGGTAATATCAGCGTATTGGGAGATAGCATTGAACGATGGGGCGACTACACCGGAAATCAACGAAAATACAATGAACCGGGTGTGTGTTGGATAAATGGTTCGTGGGGGGCAAGTAACGGGGGGAACAAAACATGGATTGCTAAAATTAAAACCACCGATCCAACATTATCGGTAAACCAAACTTCTGCAAATATCACGCGGACGACCCTTTACCCTAATCCAACAGCTACCACTTTTACGTTAGAATTTTCTACAACCCAAACTCAAATCTTATCATTTGACATTATTGACATAAAGGGAAAACATATTGTTACGCTCTTAAAGGACCATGTAAAAGCCGGATTAAACAGATTCAGCTTTGCAACTGACGACCTGGCAAGTGGAACCTACTTTTTAACCATCAAACATGAAAACAATATTATTCAGCAACAAAAAATTGTGGTCAGTCATTAGTTTATTAATGATGGTATGGATGGGCGCTTGCAAAAGTAACCAAACGCCTCAAGGTGTTTCGGAACAGCAAACAATTGAAAACCCTAAGCCTGCCACAGCTGTACAAACAGATTCGCTCAAAAGAGTTTTGGATGAAAAACGACAACAACGTAGTCCGAAACACTAATTTTTTTTAATGAAGCATTCCCTACGAATCGCATGATTAACTTGACAACGAAATAAAACTGAACAAAATGGAAAAGATCTTTTTAACAATTGAAGCAACGATCAATGCTCCGATGGAAACCGTTTGGAAAAGCTGGACAACTCCTGCTGATATTATGAAATGGAACAATGCATCGGATGATTGGCATACCACCAAATCGGAAAATGACCTGAGGGTTGGCGGCCCATTCTTATCGCGTATGGAAGCGAAAGATGGTAGTTTTGGTTTCGATTTCGAAGGAACGTATACCAATATCAAAAATCACGAACTCATTGAATACACTTTAGGTGACGGCAGAACCGTTTCCGTAAAATTTACCGACAATGGTGAGCAAACACATATTGTGAGTGTTTTTGAAGCAGAAAACCAGAACCCGGTTGAAATGCAGCAAGGTGGCTGGCAAGCGATTTTGAATAATTTTAAAAAGTATGCTGAGGGTATATAGCTAATACTTATGTTCCTTAGTTAAGGACAGATACAGCACAAAAAAAGCCATTCAGCATTGAATACTGAATGGCTTTTTTATCGTTAAGACTAAAACTAACTGATCAGATCAAAACCAACATAAGGAACCAACGCTTTTGGAACGCGAATACCTTCGGGTGTTTGGTTATTTTCTAAAATAGTTGCGAGGATACGAGGCAATGCCAATGCACTTCCGTTTAAGGTATGTACCAATTGGTTTTTACCGTCTTTGGTTTTGTAGCGGCATTTTAAACGATTGGCCTGGAAGCTTTCAAAGTTCGAAGTTGAACTTACTTCCAACCAACGTTGTTGCGCTGCGCTGTATGTTTCAAAATCATACGTTAAAGCAGAAGTGAAACCCATATCGCCTGCACATAAACGCAGAATACGGTATGGTAATTCCAACTTCTCCAATAAACCCTGAACATGTTTCACCATTTCATCCAGCACCTGGTAAGATTGCTCGGGAGTGGCTATTTGCACGATCTCAACTTTTTCAAATTGGTGCAAACGATTCAACCCACGAACATGCGCTCCCCAACTTCCGGCTTCTCTCCTGAAACAAGGAGAATAACCAACATTCTTTATCGGAAGATCTTCTTCTCTTAAAATAACATCGCGGTAAATATTGGTAATCGGAACTTCGGCAGTCGGAATTAAATATAGATCGTCAACCTGGGCATGGTACATTTGGCCTTCTTTATCGGGTAGTTGTCCTGTACCATATGCACTGTCGGCATTCACCACAAAAGGTGGAACAATTTCTTCGTAACCGGCTTTCATGGCCTCATCCAAAAAGAAATTCACCAACCCACGTTGCATGCGGGCACCTTTGCCACGGTATACAGGAAAACCTGCACCGGTAATTTTAGTACCCAATTCAAAATCAATTAAATTGTATTTGGTGATCAATTCCCAATGTGGCAAAGCGCCTTCGGGCATAGCCGGAACATCACCATGCTGATATACATTCAGATTCTCTTCAGGAGTTTTTCCTTCGGGAACAATTTCGGTAGGTGTATTGGGAAGGGTTACCAGTTTGTTATACAACTCATCTTCCAACTGCTTGCTTTTTTCCTCCAATGTTTTTGCATCGGCTTTCAGCTGCACGGTTTGTTGTTTCAACACTTCTGCTTCGTCCTTTTTGCCGGCTTTCATTAACTCCCCAATTTGCTTTGCAATGGCATTTGCTTCAGCCTGGTTTGTTTCCATTTCCTTTTTTGCAGCACGTGCCGTTTCATCCAAAGCCAATACCTCATCAATAACCGCAACAAAATTCGGATTGCGTTTGCTGATGCGTTTTTTGGCCTCTTCGGTTTGTTCTCTTAAATATTGTAATTGTAACATTTAGTCAATTGTTTATAGATCATTGATCATCGTTGGCAGTCCATCGAAACGATGATCCACCACCATGATTTAAGAACCTTTACGCTTCGTTAATAATCACTTTTTCCATCACATCACCCTGGCGGATGGCATCGATCACATCAAGTCCTTCTACTACTTTTCCAAAGCAAGTATGGTTTCTATCTAAATGCGCTGTATTGGTGCGGCTATGGCAGATAAAAAACTGCGATCCTCCGGTATTTCTTCCTGCGTGAGCCATTGATAATACACCTCTGTCATGGTATTGGTTTTCGCCAGTAAGCTCGCAGTCGATTTTATAACCGGGTCCGCCATTTCCAATTCCATTCGGGCAGCCACCTTGAATTACAAAATCAGGAATAACGCGGTGAAAAGTTAAACCATTGTAAAAACCTTGTTGTGCTAATTTAACAAAATTGGCAACCGTGTTGGGAGCGTCTTTTTCAAAAAACTCAATTTTCATTACTCCTTTTGGTGTGTGTATTTCTGCTGTCTTCATATGTATTAATATTCGAAAATGGGTTGCGAAAATAGACTTTTTTTTTGATTCGGTAATTGGCGTATTGGCTTTATGGTTTCATGGCTTTGCAGTTTATGCGCCAACACTCGTTAATCACAAGATTATGAAATACTTAAATGTTACATGATGCTCGGTTACCAAACCATCTTCAACACAAAACCATGAAACCACAAAGCCCTCCTATCTTTTTTTGCCTATTATTGTAATTATGGCTCATGTACCTCATTTGATAACGGATCTTGCTCTTATACTTTGTTCTGCCGGTATTGTTACGCTATTGTTTAAACGTCTCAATCAGCCTGTAGTACTTGGGTATATCATTGCGGGATTGTTGGTGGGGCCTAATTTTAATTTATTCCCAAGCATTACCGAAGTTGCCAGTATTCAAATCTGGGCGGAGATCGGTGTGGTTTTTTTGTT
Organism: Chitinophaga pinensis; assembly: GCA_943369665.1. Classification (GTDB taxonomy): domain Bacteria; phylum Bacteroidota; class Bacteroidia; order UKL13-3; family UKL13-3; genus UKL13-3. Next base: position 14,633 of record CALRNX020000012.1, on the reverse strand, counting down.
GTTTAGTCTCGGGCTCGAATTTAGTTTTAAGAAATTGGTGAAGGTAGGCAGTACAGCTGTCATAACAGGTTTGTTTGAAGTAACGGCCATGCTTGTGATCGGTTATTATGCAGGACAATTATTGGGCTGGGGCAAAATGGACAGCCTGTTTTTGGGTGGAATCATTGCCATTTCATCCACCACGATCATCTTCAGGGCATTTGATGAGTTGAACCTTAAACCCAAAAAATTTGCGGGCATCGTTATCGGAGTTTTGGTTATCGAAGACCTTGTAGCTGTATTGCTGATGGTGATCCTTTCCACGGTGGCTGCCACAAACTCGTTTGAAGGGCAAGCTATGTTTGCTTCCATTTTAAAGCTGATATTTTTCCTGGTGCTCTGGTTTGTTGCAGGCATATTTATCCTGCCAACATTCTTTAAACGGGCCGGAAAATTTATGAGCGATGAAACCATTTTGGTGGTTTCGATTGGCTTGTGCCTGGCAATGGTATTGCTTGCCGCAGGAGTAGGATTTTCGGCAGCATTGGGCGCTTTTATCATGGGAAGTTTATTAGCGGAAACTACGCAAGCCGAACGCATTGAACACGTTCTGAAATCGGTAAAAGATCTGTTTGGTGCCGTGTTTTTTGTCTCGGTTGGTATGTTAATTAATCCAAGCATACTGGCAGAATATGCCTGGCCCGTGATCATCCTTACACTTGCTGTGATGATCGGGAAAACCATCAATGTATCGATTGGAGCCTTAATATCGGGACAGCCCTTAAAACAAAGTATACAAGCCGGAACAAGCATGGCTCAGATCGGTGAGTTCAGTTTTATCATCGCTACCTTAGGGGTGAGCCTGAATGTTACATCCGACTTTTTATACCCGATAGCGGTGGGTGTTTCGGTGATCACCACATTTGCCACCCCATATATGATCAAATTATCTGAACCGTTGAATGGTCTTATTGAAAAAATATTACCACAAAAATGGATCAACAGCTTAACACGATACAGTACGGGAGCACAACATATCAATGCTGAAAGCGATTGGCAGATTGTACTCAAATCATTTGTGCAAATTGTGCTGATTAACGGAGTGGTTTTAATTGCCATTATTTTGTTATTTAAAAATATTGTTGAGCCAGCAATGTGGATCGGTGGGGTATTCGGAAGTATTGTTACGGCAGTCCTGGCGCTTGCTTGCATGAGTCCATTTTTATGGAACCTTACCACAAAAAAAATCAGTAAGCCTTCATACACTCAATTGTGGCTCAACAAATACAATAGGGGTCCCATTATTGTGCTCGAAATTTTGCGTGTAGTCATTGGCATTATTTTGTTGGGAGCACTCTTTTTACAATTGTTTTCTACGCTTACAGCATTGCTTATTGCATTTGTCGTGATGGTGGTTTCGGGATTCATCTTTTCACGTAAGCTGCATGCTTTTTCGCTTCGCATTGAAAACCGGTTTGTAAGCAATTTGCATATCAGGGAAAATACCATGAATGTAAAATCGAATATTGATAAGCTCTTGCCATGGGATGCGCATTTGGCTTATTTTGATATTGATATTGACAGCACGCTGGTGGGAAAACCTTTATACGAACTTGGCTTGCGTGAAAGGTTTGGCGTTAACCTGGCGCTGATAGAACGTGGCGACAGGATGATCATGGTGCCCGGAAAAGATGAACGCCTCTACCCTTTCGACCGTATTGCATTGATTGGTACAGATGAACAGATCCTTACTTTAAAAGAAACAATTGAAGCGGCCAATAAGGCGCAGGTATTCGATGAAACAAAAGGAGATGTTTCACTCACACAGGTTACCGTGCATCCCGGATTTCCGTATTTGGGCCAAACCATTCGTGAAAGCAATATACGGGTTAAGGTGAGCGGATTAATTGTAGGTATCGAACGCAATGGTGAACGGATCTTAAATCCTGAATCGACCATGACATTTGAACTGGATGATACCCTTTGGATTGTTGGTGATAAGAAGAAAGTGAAAGCGCTTCTTGCCGCAAAATAACAGTTACCTCCTTCTCCTACTAAAATACTCTGTTCTTCTCACCATTTAATCGAACTCTAACTCAGGGCTAAACAAGGAAAATTTAGTAAAACTGATATTTTGTTTATTTTGCACCAAATTTAGAAATAACATGAACTACGATTTAATAGTTATAGGAAGTGGACCCGGAGGTTATGTAGCAGCCATCCGTGCCAGTCAGTTGGGCTTAAAAACAGCCATTGTTGAACGCGAAAGCCTGGGTGGTATTTGCTTAAACTGGGGATGTATTCCAACCAAAGCGTTGTTAAAATCGGCTCAGGTATTTGAGTATATAAAACATTCGGCTGATTACGGTATTACGGTGAAAGAATCATCTCATGATTTTGGGGCAGTGGTAAAACGTAGCCGCGGTGTAGCAGAAGGCATGAGCAAAGGAATTGCCTTTTTGATGAAGAAAAACAAAATTGATGTAATCATGGGAACAGGTAAGTTGGCTTCAGCAAATAAAGTTGAAGTAACGGATGCCGCGGGTGCAAAAACCACTCATGATGCAAAACATATTATTTTGGCAACAGGAGCTCGTAGCCGTGAATTGCCGAATATCAAAATTGACAACAAAAAGATTATTGGTTACCGTGACGCAATGGTTTTGCCAACACAGCCAAAATCAATGATCGTAATGGGTAGCGGTGCCATTGGATGCGAGTTTGCATACTTCTACAGCACAATGGGAACCAAGGTTACGATCGTAGAATTTTTACCTAATATCTTGCCGGTAGAAGACGAAGAAGTTTCCAAAGAAGTGGCTAAATCGTTTAAAAAAGCAGGTATCGACATCATGACCGACTCTTCGGTAGAGTCAGTAGATACAAAGGGAGCGGGTTGCAAGGTGAAGGTAAAAACCAAAACAGGTGTAGTAGAAATGGAAGCAGATGTTGTGCTTTCGGCAGTAGGAGTTCAAACCAACCTCGAAAACTTAGGATTGGAAAGTGTTGGTGTAAAAACAGATAAAGGAAAAGTATTGGTTGACGATTTTTATGCAACAAATATTAAAGGTGTTTATGCTATTGGTGATATCGTAAAAGGTCAGGCGTTGGCGCATGTTGCAAGTGCTGAAGGAATTATTTGTGTTGAGAAAATTGCAGGACACCATCCTGAACCATTGAACTATAATAATATCCCTGGTTGTACATACTCATCTCCTGAAGTTGCCTCGGTTGGGTATACGGAGAAAGCTGCAAAAGAAGCAGGATATGACATTAAAGTTGGTAAGTTCCCATTCAGTGCGAGTGGAAAAGCAAGTGCATCGGGAGCAAAAGAAGGTTTCGTTAAACTTATTTTTGATGCCAAATATGGTGAGTTCTTAGGAGCGCATATGGTTGGTGCAAACGTTACCGAAATGATCGCGGAAGTTGTGGTTGCGCGCAAACTGGAAACGACCGGAATGGAAATCATCAAATCGGTGCATCCACATCCAACAATGAGCGAAGCCATTATGGAGGCAGCTGCCCAAGCATATGGAGAGTGTATTCATTTGTAAACAACTACGTTGGTAACCGTATTGTTCCATCCTTAAAAAGTCCGAAGTTTGTCTTCGGACTTTTTTTATGCAACGAATTATTTGTTTTCTCCTTTTTTGTAGTTTAACACTGGCGCTCCAGGCGCAGAAAAAAACGCTGCTCAAACGAATCTTATACAAAGCTCCTTACGATTCCAATTTTGTGGAAAGCTATTACGATGATTATTTACATGTAACCTTGGTAAACTTACGCCCCAGTCACCGTATTGCTATTACGAGTTACGACAGGGAGAAAAAAGTGTCGCTTCGCCCCAACACTCAAGCTACTTATGGATTCGGATTGGATTATAAATTTTTAACCATTGAGTTAACAAAAGCCCTGGATGCGATTAGCACAAAAGATCCGGAAAAAGGGGAAAGCCAGATCTTCTCGTTACGAATAGGTGCAACGGGCCAACGCATACTTGCGAGTGCCCTGATACAATCATATCAGGGTTTGTATGTGAGCAATCCTGAAGTCGTACTGCCCAACTGGGATCTGGCTTCGAAGGGATTTCCGAAAAGAGGTGATATTACAAGCACTGTTTTATTTGGAAGTTTAAATTACTTTTTCAACCACACGCGTTATTCAACAATGGCTTCACTCTGGCAAATTGAACGACAAAAAAAATCAGCGGGTTCGTTGGTAACAGGACTAACAGCTTCACAAACTTCGATTATCGGTGACTCGGCACTGACTCCTGTAAATATTAGCCCTTTGTATAATATCACAACCGAACGGCTCAAAAAAGGAACCAATTACCTTGTAGGTGCAAATTTTGGTTATGCCTATAATTTTATCATAAAAAAAGTGATCTTCTTTAATGTGTTTTTTATTCCGGGAATCAACTTGCAATATGGAACATACGAAACCGACCAGAACAAAACGCATAAATACAGTTCAAACCTGGGCTTACATGGAGATTTCAGGATCATAGGAGGCTATAACGGCAGACGATATTACGGAGGAGTGCATTACTCAAATTACATGTTTCAGAATAATTTGGAAAGTAATTTAGAGGTGAACGTATACAATTCATATTTGCGTATCTTTTTCGGACGTAGGTTTGACCTGACGCCTAAAAAAAAGTAACAAGCACCAGATTATGATCATCCGCAATCACCCATACAGAAATCATAATCATGTTTCGCTTTTGCAAAGTGGTGAATCTTACTTCACAAAACTGGAGCAACTCATTGAGGAGGCAAAATTTTCCATCCATCTGCAGGTTTATATTTTTAACAATGACCTTACCGGAAAGCGTATGCTGCAGAAGCTGAAAGATGCTGCCAACCGTGGCGTTTCCGTGTACCTGGTTATTGACGCTTATGCTTCAAAAGATTTTACACCAAGACTCATCAACGAATTAAGAGGTATTGGAATATGGGTAAAAAAATTCGCTCCCTTGCATCTCAAACATTTTAAGATCGGAAGAAGATTGCACCATAAAATAGTGATGATCGATGAACAGTATGCACTTATCGGGGGTATTAATATCGCAGATCACTACAGCGGGCAGAATGGGCAAGTACCCTGGCTCGACATGGCGGTATGCGTGAGTGGACCAATTATTTTCGACATTAAAAAAGTGTGCCTGGCAATTTGGAAAAAACGTGTACGCAAAAAATGGAAAAAACAGGCATTGCTTACACATCATCCTGCAGGCCACACAAAACTGAAACTGTTGCAAAGTGACTGGTGGCGAAGGCGTATCGAAATATCAAGTGCCTACAACAATGCGATTCGCAATGCGCAACATGATCTTACCATCGTGGCAAGTTATTTTTTACCTGGTTTCACCAAACGAAGACTGCTAAAAAAAGCAGCAATGCGGGGAGTTAAGGTTACACTTATTACAGGGCATGAGTCGGATATTCCATTTATGAACGCTGCTGTCAAGTATTTATATGGAATTTTGCTTCAAAACAATGTAACCATTTACGAATGGAACAAATCGGTATTACATGCCAAAATTGCTATTGCAGACGGAAACTGGAGCACCATAGGTTCTTACAATCTTAATTCATTGAGCGACTATGGAAGTCTGGAAGCGAACGTAGAAGTTGTTGACGAAATATTTGCCCGACAATTACAGGACTTTTTGGACGAAATTATCCAAACGGGTTGTACCCCAATAGATTCGAAACATTTTATTGAACATACAACCTTGCTCCAAAAAATATACCGTTGGACATGTTATAAATTTATGCGTGCTTTGCTTTTTGTACTTTTTATGTTGATGAGTCGCGACAGGCTAAAACAATAATGACAAACGATACTACTTTTTCTTTTTTAGGATTCATACTGAGTGAACCCAATTTGTTTATAACGGATATGGTAATTGCAAGTGTTGCGATTATTTGTTTTGCAAAGCTCAAAGCAAAACCCCTCAACAGCATTGATATTTCAGCCTATCGGTACTTTTTTCTTTATACAGCGTTATCAGCATTCATATCGGGATTCGGACACTTATTTACATTTTATACAGATCAATATCTAAAAATGGTGGGGTGGATCTTTTCGCTTCTTGCCAATGTTTATATTGTAAAATCCTGCATACAATTTATCCCTGATGAGCCACGCAAAAAAACATGGAATACGATCGTGTTTTCAAAATTCGCACTTTGTGTATTGGCACTTTTAATGACTCAGAAATTCCTTGTTGTTACAATTGACACGATCATAAGTATTGCAGTGATCGCACTTCCTTTTCACTACAAAAAATGGCAGCAAACCCAACACGAAGGGTTTAAGTTATTCTGCTTAGGAATTGTATTCACAATGCTTACCGGTATTGTAGGAGCACTCCATTTGTCCATTTCGGATAATTGGTTTAATGATAAAGATATTAACCACCTCATCATTAGTGGTGGTTTATTGTTTATTTACAATGGGGTAAAAAGATTATAAAATCTGTTCTGCGTGAACCTTGCTTTCCACTTTGTCAATTACCTTTTCGATGACTCCTTTTTCGTTTATCACAAATGTGGTGCGCAATACTCCCATATATGTTTTTCCAAAGGTTGTTTTTTCGGCCCACACGCCATAAGCATTGATAATACTTAAGTCTTCATCGGCCAGCAGGCTAAATGGCAAATGATATTTGGCAATAAAGTTGGCGTGCTTTTTAGGTGAATCAGGGCTTACACCTAAAATTTCATACCCTTGTTTTTGAAACAACTTATAATTGTCGCGTAAGTTGCAGGCTTCAACGGTACAAGTTGGGGTATTGTCTTTAGGATAAAAATACAATACCAATTTTTTGCCTTTATAGTCGGCCAATGATACTGTTTCTCCTTTTTCATTTAGTGCTTTAAATGCAGGGGCTTTTGCTCCTTGTTTTAGTATGGTCATTTCTATTTTTTATTTGTTGATTGGATTAAGTTGGTCATTTATGCTCAGCAATTTCACAGCATTCGCAGATTGCCTACTCTCCCCTTTTCCAATTTGTGTTAAGCCGGGTTGTGTTTCCTTTTTTATCCGTAACAATTAATTCTATTTCTAGTTTTTCCCCGGGGGTATAATTATCGAAAAAATATTCCAGCAGGTCATTTTTTGCATCGTACTCTGCTAATGCCCACTTACCATTGATCGATAATTTATACGTGTTTATTCCCGAAAAATTATCTGTGATCTTAAAGCGCAATGCCGTAGTATCTGCCGGCTGTTGTTTGGTTTTAAAAAGTTGAGTAATAACAGGTGGGATCGTATCAATACCGACAGCATACAATCCGAACACATTATTCTTTGCTGTTACAAATCCATTTTCGAATTCTCCACCAGCATTGCGCCAGTTTTTTCCATTAGCCGAATAGGCCAATATTAATTTGGATTGCCATTCGGGTTTGAGTACATCATCGGGTCTAATTGAAATGGAAATATTCTTTTGCAAGGGAGTGTAAATATTGTGAATGCGGTGCGTTGCCGAAAGCATATCCTTTTCTTTCGGCAATAATTCGTATTCAATATTTAATGTATCATACAACGATTTTTCGGGTATGATAACTTTCACAAATGCATTTTGAAAAGCAGTCGATTTATTGGGTAAACATTGTGCTACGGTATTTTTATTTGTTTCTGTTTGTATCGTCATTTTTACCGCTTTAACATATGCATAAACCTTACTGATGCGCATGTTAAAATCATATGCTGTAAACACCGCCAAATGTGGCAAGGTATCCTTAGGTAAATATTTTCCTTTGTTGCGCAAATAACTGTACAACCTTATGGTATTTCCATCATCAACAAACAGTTTGTGAATTCGTTCGTCCTCCTTTTTATACCAAGCGTAATCGATGTGAACATTGATGCAACGTGACTGATTAAATGCAAATTTGTTCATACGGTATTTGTAATAGTATGAGGAGTCTATCTGAAGATCCAATCCATACACACTGTATTCCTTTTTCCGATCTGTTAAATAATCCACCGCGTCCATACCAAAACCCACAAATTGTTGTGGGACCAAAATCGTATCCAATAACACAATGCCTGAATCGGTAAGTAAGCTGTTCTTAAAGTTAAATACATATTGCTGGAGTTGTTTACTTCCCTCGGTTGTAAACACATACGTAAACAATTTTTGAATGGCGGGAGCCTGTTCGTCAACCACCGGGATTCCAAACCATTGGGGATTGATAATTTCTTCGGTTTGTGTATTGCGTATTTCAAAATGCAAATGAGGCCCTGTACTTCCCCCACTATTTCCACTCCAACCAATAGTATCTCCTTTTTTTACAAGTATCCTATCGCGTCCCGGGAAATGATCGAAATCAAAACTTTGAATCTGGTACTGATATTTTTTGATATAGGTGGCAATTTGGCCATTGGCATTTTGTAAATGGCCGTACACGCTGGTATATCCATTTGGATGGTCGATATATAAAGCTTTGCCATATCCATAGGGAGAATATTTGATACGTGAAACATAACCATCGGCCACCGCATATATGGGTAAACCCTCCTTTTCGTAAGTACGAATATCCATACCACTGTGAAAATGGTTGTCGCGCAGGGAGCCAAATGGTGCACTCAGATACAACGGTGTGTCCATCGGGGATTGAAAATAACCTTGAGGATAAACCTGACCCAGCACTTTATGAGTCAATAGCAAGGTTAAAATAATGGTGTAAACTATTCCTTCTTTTTTCACGACATCAATAATACTTCAGTTTTCGGATGAAACCACTTCTGAGGGGCCAAAGAATTTTAACACTCATTAAAAAAATGACCCAAAGTCCCCCAATTGGCGCCTAAAATATATGACCAATTGTAGTTATATCGTATAAGCAAACATTCCATATTACTGAATTCAAAATTTACAGATTTACCCCTGTAATGTAGCAATTACACTAAGCAAAAAGCACAAACTGCCGTTTACGGGGTATAAACGATTTTGATGTAATTCAGAAAAATAGCCGGTCTTATTGAAGTTTCTTCGGTGCTTAAAAGTATTTCGTGTCTTCTGCAATGAATCAATTTGACAAACACTGTTTTTCGATAATAAGCGCCAATAGATCAGAGGTGAAAAATCATTTCTTCCGCAAAGGTTTGCGTAACCGTTTATCTGTATCCGCTAAAGTGTTGGCCATCGCTGCATTTTTAGTATTGGGGTCAATAATTCCTTTGGCTGTAAACGCTGACGGGAGTAAAGACCTATACCCCAACGGAGTAACAGGATACAGAGCTTATTTGGCAAGCCAAAACTATGTAAATGCTTCATACCCATACCCTACCACTGGACTTACCTTTGTGTATGTAAATGTGGGAGATACTATTTATGCAGGTTCGAGTGTGCAAGGTATTGGAGGGGGTACAATAAATTTCGTTGCACCCAATGGAACTACTTATACATCAGGCACATCAACAACAATAGGAAAAATAGCAAATCGAACAGAGGAAAAAAACGGTCCGGATTATCCAGGTTATACGGCAGGTTATTCTCCTTACACGAGGATAGTAGGTGCAAGTGAAGCTGGGATTTGGCAGGTAAATTTTATTTCACCAGATATCACATCCGGAGCAAATCCTACAGACATACTTGCAGATGCTGAGTGGAGTGCTGCACCTGGAACAGGAAGACATATAGCAGCTTGGGATCTATCAGTGAGAAGAGGTGGTGTTTTTAAACCCGGCAGAGTCTATTTTAATGTATTCAGTGCATTATTAGGGGGTAACTGGTCAAACGGTTTTTATGGCAAATTCTATGTTTTAACCAAAGACGGCTATACTTATCAGGTAGATAACAATGGAAACAATGGATTCGGTTTTTTGTGGTTTTCGAATAACAAAGGAGTATTGAACGCCAATGGAGAGGCTTCTTACCAAAGTTATAATTCTTCAACAGACGTTCCCACCAAAGACCCAAGAACACCCGATGCTTTTACAGATATTACCCAAAAAATCTTTTATACTTTACCTTCTTCAGATTTACCATCAACTGCAGTAACACAGAGTGGTTATACTTGGCTTCGCCTCTCGGCTCCTTTGGTACCATCCGTTTCAGGATTTGGATTTACAGGAATTGAAGGTACACCGAATATTGCTGGAACCAATCCTGCCGGGGGAAACATCACTTTTACAGCAAGTGATGCATCTAATTACGCTATAGATATTGACATCAACAATAATGGATCATACACAGACGCGGTGGACAGAAGACTTACGGGATCTGCCTCTTATGGATCGAACTCCGTTTATTGGGATGGTAAAGACGGACAAGGAACAGCTGTAGGTTCAGGCAGTAATGCTATTAAAATCAGAGTGTTTTTATTAGGAGGTGAGGTGCACTTCCCTTTTATTGACGTGGAAAACAATAGTAATGGAATCATCATCACACAACTTAATTCATCCGGAGTAGCTATTACAAATGCTGATACCGTTTATTGGAATGACGAAAATATTACTCCAGCGACTCTTGGTGTTTCCGTTCCGGTAAAATCTGTAGTGACAGGTATTAGAAGTGGTCCGAATACTGCAAGCGGCAATGGGCATAAATATGGACAAGGCAATGATAACTCATTTGGAAATGAGAAAACGATTGATACCTGGACCTATTCTCCCGGAAATATAATTGTATCAACTGTAAGTATTGGTATACGTCAGGCAGACCTTCAAACCGTAAGTATTACTCCGAATGTTACGACTCTTTGTCCAGGATCAAATGTAAGGTATACGGTTGTTGTGCGAAACAATGGCCCAGACAATGTAACGGGGGCAAAATTTAAGTTTACATATCCTACAGGTGTTTTTAGTGCTGTAACTTGTTCGACAGCCGTAACTTCAGGTACGGCATCGGTTACATCTACAAATACTGCAACCGATGGTGTGGTAAATTCGGATCTGAATATAAATAACGCAGCTGTTGTTACATATTATATCACATGTACATTATCTTCTCCACCAGTTGGCGGAACAATTAATGTAACAGCTAGCATGATGCGTCCAGCCGACCTAACTGATCCGGATGCAACAAACCCGGATGCTGCGCCACCAACTGATCCTCAAAGTGAGTGTGATGCCATTACTGTTGGTTGTAATAATATTCTCACCAATAGCTCAGTGAGCGGAGGAAGTGCAAATACATTAACACCTCCTGCCACTACTTCTTTTTGTGCTGCAAATGGGAATGCAGGTAATATTGACGGAAGTGCGGTTGCCGGTGGTACTTATTCTTGGGAGCGATCAACAGATGGGATAACTTATACATCATTAGGGGTTACCACTGAGGATTATAACCCACCTTCGGTGTCCACTACATATTATTACCGAAGAGCTGTAACTGTTTCCGGGTGCGGAACAACAATAAGTTCTTCAGTTGTAATTATTGTTGGAAATAATTTAACCGCAGGAACAACCAGCTATAGTGGATTAACGAATTCATGTGGATCATTTGACCCACCTGAAATTACTTCAACCGCTTCCGCTAGTGGCGGAGGAGGCGTTTTTAACTACCAATGGCAGAGTTCAACAGATGGAACTAACTATACAAACATCAGTGGTGCAACCGGATTAAATTACGATCCAGGAACAATAACTGTAAGCACCTGGTATAGAAGACAAGTGACTTCGGGTGCATGTACTGCAGTCAATACAACAGCCGTTGCCATTACTATTTCTTCCGCTATTACTAATACCATTACTGAACCAAATGTTGTTGAATTTTGTACTTCGGGAGACCCTGCCAATATTGTGGGTGATGCTCCGGGAGGAACCTACACTTGGCAAGTTTCAACTGATGCAGGTGTAACATATACTACAGCTTCAGGTACCAGCAATGGCCAAAATTATGATCCTGCCACCATATCAACTTCGGGTAATTATTACTACAGAAGACGCGTGGTAACTGGTGGATGTACAAGTTTCAGTAATTCAATTGTAATTGCTATCAATCCTAATATAACCAATACTCTTACTGCACCTGCTACTACAACTTTTTGCAATACTGCCGATGCAGCTATTATAACGGGAACACCTTCAGGTGGAGGATATAGTGTTAGTTATGTCATACAATGGGAAGTATCAACAGATGGTACTAACTATTCGGATATTGTTGGGGCAAATAGTGTTGCATATGATCCTCCTGCTGTTGGAAACACTCGTTATTATAGGAGAAAAGTAAGCACAAGTAGTTGTGCTACAGTCACTAGCAATGTCATTACCATTACGGTATTACCTGCTATTGCCAATAATACTGTTTCAACCCAACAAACCATCTGCTCGGGAACTACAGCTTCAGTTATTACAGGATCTACTCCTACTGGTGGCACAGGAACTTACACTTATTTATGGTTAAGCTCTTCTACTAATGCAACCAGCGGCTTTTCTGTTGCAAATGGAACAAACAATGCTGCAAGCTATTCTCCAGGAGCCTTAACCCAAACGACCTGGTTCAGAAGGTTGGTTACTTCCGGAGCTTGCAGTGATACTTCGGTTGCCGACACAGTTGTGGTGACCCCGGCAATTGCTAACAATACTGTTTCAACCCAACAAATCATCTGCTCTGGAAGCACTGCTTCGGCAATTACAGGATCTACTCCAACGGGTGGTAATGGCGTTTATACTTACTCATGGTTAAGTTCAACTACTAATGGAACAACCGGATTTGCTGTTGCAAGTGGGACAAACAATGCTGCTGGTTATTCTCCCGGAGCCAGAACACAAACGACATGGTTCAGAAGATTGGTTACTTCCGGAGCTTGTAGTGATACTTCGGTTGCCGACACAGTTGTGGTGACCCCGGCAATTGTAACCAATACGATTTCTACTGAGCAAGTAATTTGCTCCGGCTCTACTGCCGCTGCCATTACAGGATCAAGTCCTACCGGTGGAAATGGTGTTTATACATACTCTTGGTTAAGCTCTACAACAAACGGAACTACCGGATTTGCTGTTGCAAGTGGAACAAACAATGCGGTAAACTATTCTCCGGGAACCAGAACACAAACGACATGGTTCAGAAGATTGGTTACCTCCGGAGCTTGCAGTGATACTTCGGTTGCGGATACTGTTGTGGTTAGCCCAACATCTGCAGCTGGTGCTGTTTCAGGAGCTGCCGATTCTGTTTGTACGGGAACCAACAGTACAGTATTTACCTTGACGTCTAATACAGGAACCATTCAATGGCAATCATCTACCACTTCGGCAATAGCCGGATTTAGTAATATTGGCGCTGCTTCTTCATCAACATATACTGCAACAAATCTTTCAACCAAAACATATTTCAGAGCAGTGGTTACTTCGGGAGCGTGCACGGCTGTTAATAGCAATGTTGATTCATTGAGTATCTCGCCAACCTCAGTTGGGGGGACTGTCAGTGCTGCTGCAGATTCTGTTTGTACAGGAACCAACAGTACGGTATTAACGTTGACCGGAAATACCGGTAGTATTCAATGGCAGTCGTCTACAACATCGGCCACCTCCGGCTTTACGAATATTGGAGGAGCAACTTCTTCAACTTATACTGCAACAAACATTACTGCTAAAACATACTACAGAGCGGTGGTTACCTCAGGTGTATGTGCTTCTGTTAATAGTTCTGTTGATTCTATTATAGTGAATACTGCAATTGCGAACAATACTATTTCAGCATCAGAAACTATTTGCTCAGGAAATACACATTCTGTTTTAATCGGTTCAACTCCAACAGGTGGAAATGGTTCTACTTATTATTATCAATGGTTGCAATCAACTACTTCTGCTACTTCAGGATTCAGTGCAATTAATGGTTCTACTTCAAAAAACTATTCACCAACTGCACTAACTCAAACAACCTGGTTTAGAAGACGTGTATTATCAGGGGCTTGTGCAGCCGACACATCAGCAGCCGTTCAAATAACCGTTGACCCTGTTTCGGTTGCAGGGTCATTCACCGGTGGACATGTAACAGTTTGTTCGGGAATTAACTATACAACTTTAACTTTATCGGGACACACAGGATCAGTGCAATGGCAGTCATCTACAACTTCGGCAGTTGCCGGGTTTAGTAATATTCCTTCTGCTACTGGTTCAACTTATACTGCTACAAACCTCACTACTAAAACATATTACAGAGCAGTTGTTACTTCAGGGGTATGTACTTCGGCTAATACAGCTGTGGATTCGATCATGATCACTCCTGTGTCGGTTGCAGGTTCTTTTACAGGCGGACATGTTACGGTTTGTTCAGGAACGAATTCTACGACTTTAACGTTATCGGGACACACAGGATCGGTGCAATGGCAGTCATCTACAACTTCGGCAGTTGCCGGGTTTAGTAATATTCCTTCTGCTACTGGTTCAACTTATACTGCTACAAACCTCACCGCTAAAACATACTACAGAGCGGTGGTTACTTCAGGGGTATGTACTTCGGCTAACACTGCTGCCGATTCGATCATGATCAACCCTGTGTCGGTTGCCGGTTCATTTACCGGTGGACATGTAACAGTTTGTTCAGGTTCTAATTCTACGACTCTTACTTTATCGGGTAATACAGGAACCATTCAGTGGCAATCATCAACCACTTCAGCTGTGGCTGGATTTAGTGATATCGCTTCTGCTACTGGTTCAACTTATACGGCAACAAACATCACTGCTAAAAC
>CALRNX020000011.1:0-138351 GCA_943369665.1 Chitinophaga pinensis | reverse complement strand
AGCAATTTTTTGAAAATTTTCCGGGCTATAATCATAACCTAATGCAATGAAGTTTGCGACCTCCTTCTGAAAATTTAGGACCCATTGTTCTCGTCTTGCCCTAAGATTTTGATAGATCGTATTAAACAAAGCGGCAGCTGATAGTAAGACAATTGCCAAGTCTTTAAGTACTGAAAATACTGTGCTTGTATCGAAAGAAGTAGAATTACACATCAGCTAATTTTTAATGAACTCAAATATATGTAAACACTAAGTCAAATTGTTATCAATTTCCCCCCCCCGTTCACGCGAACGTCTCGTTCGAGTGCAATGACAGTATTATAAGTCCGCCTTTATTCTGCTGAGTAGTTATTCTCCCCTATATATGAAATGTAAAATCTTTGACTATCGTAATACGGGCTTAACATCATGTATTTCGACATATTGCAATCTTTTACTTTAGTAGACTGATAAAACTTGTTTTGAGGAATATTTGTGATCGCGCTCACGTAAAAATTATCTTTTACTACACTGTCTTTCCCGTCAATTGAATAATTAAACACATTTGAAAACTTAAATGGGCTGTTCGTTTCCGCATACTTTTCTTCTTGTGGCTTCGTAGTGTATTTGTATAACTTGCATTCATTATAATAGGTTGATGTAATCCTAAACCCTTTGATAATCTTATACGAATGAGCGGGAATTAAGACATCTCTTTGTTCTCTAACAGTATACGATGTCGAGTTTACAGCTGTTGTTGTATTCTGAGCTGAATTATAATATCCATAATAAGTATACCCAACCTGGCGATATCCGGCATTTGTTTTAGTTATTGAGTTATCAATATAATAATCGAACGCTTCGTTGTTGAGAATGAAAAAAGACTTATCTAAGTGGACAATTGCAGTATTGTTTGTATTATTCATTATTTTACATTCAAACCCATCGGCATTCCAAAAGTTGTAGCTAATTTCTAATTCCTTTGATTGAATTGGGTTTATTTGTTGTAAAGAATACATTTGATAGTGCTTTGGAGAGCATGCACACAAAGATATGATGAGTAGTAAAAGAGTATTTTTCATAAGCGGTATCATAAAGCCATTAACGCAATTTGTTAATTATGTATTCAAATATAACAAACGTGTCTTATCAAAAAAGCTCGTTCACGCGAACGTCTCGTTCGTGTGCCAAGCTGAGATAGCATAATGGTCTATCTCTACTTTCTCTGAATACCACATTCATATGCAATAACAAATAAACAATATGCAGAACAGCACCTTTACAGAAAGAGAATCTCTTCTTAAAATATACTTCGTGGCATTTGGTATATATGCCATAAGCCCAATCTGTTTGCTCCTGTTTATTTTCAACTTATTTACAGCAACGGATACGAATATGATGTACTGGGTAGCTTTTCTTTATGGTACACTTCCTTGCGCGCTTATTGGTTGCATTTTATCTATTATTGGTTGGATAATATCAGTGAAACGAGATAAAAAACTTAATAAAAAAGTAGGCCTTATCGCAACATTAATAGGAGGAATTGGTCTGTTTGCGGGAATTTTGGGTTGGGGGCTGTTATATGTTGTTCTTGGTTCTTAACTTTCTTTTTATTCGTCCTATCATCTGCTTATCTAAAATACCTCCAAATATGAAACTATTCTATAGAACTGTTCTGTTTCTTATTATCATTACAATTTGTGAAACAACCTTCGCACAAAAAACATCTCATAATATATTTGAAGCAATTGCAAAACCAGATAGCATCACAACTCTTTATGTAAGTTGTCCACATCATTTTCCCAAAAGTAACAGGTGTGATACAATTCCAGAAACGATAAATAGACTTACTGAACTAAAAGAATTTATTGCTTCTGAATCAAATTTTTCTTGCTTACCAAACTCCTTTGCTCAGCTTAATAACTTAGAGTATTTCGTATTAAGCGAAAACTATCGTTTTCCAAAAGAGGAGTTATGTAAACTGGCTTCCATAAAGGGACTTAAAGGGCTAAGTTTGGGATTCCTACACTACTCCAGCCTTCCTGAATGTCTAATCCAATTGACTTCATTAAATTATATTAGGTTATACGGAATGAGCAATCTAAACTACAATCAATGCATTGAGGTTTTTCTAAAACTTCCTCATCTAACGTTTCTTTCCTTTCCAACAAATGATATTCAACAACTCCCTTTAAGATTAGTTGAAATGAAAAAACTTAAATATTTGTCACTTAGCTATTCCTACAAATTAAACATAGATACACTAAGCAAAATTGGAAAGAAAATGAATCTAGCTGGATTAGAGTTGTCCCATTGTTCTATTTCTGACCTTCCCAATAACTTTAAAGCATTTCGTAATTTAAAAACATTGGATTTGTCTGAAAACAGCTTGGATTCAATACCATCAGTGCTTTCAAAATTCAAAAAATTGAGGTATCTATCCCTGCATAACAATAATCATCATGACGATTTTAAGATATCAAAAAATATACAAGAATTAATCACCCTGGAATATCTTGACCTGAGTAGTAATAAAATAAATAATCTTCCAGAAAGTATAGGGAAGTTAAACGCATTAAAATTCTTGAACCTATATGGCTCTAAAGTTGATAATCTTCTGGAAGTGATTCCAACCATAAAGAATCTAAAAGAACTCAATTTAGATATTACCAGAACAAAGGCAGACGAAGTGGCTAAACTAAAGGCGCTTTGCCCAAATTTAAAAATAACATCAATCCCTAACGGTCAAATTGAACACTTCGAGATTGTAAGGAATATTATTGAAACTAATTAAGCCTGATTCACGATGAAAAGAATACTCTTCCTGCTCGTCACATATTTGATGTCCATACAACTTGTATGGGCTCAATTTTCACCTATTGAACCCGACACCGCCAAACTGAATAAGTTGTTCATTAAAAAAAACTATACCCAGTCGGTCGGCTATTTATATTTAAAAACATATTACAAAGCCATCTCTGGTAAAGACTCTATACAATACCATGAACTGAATGCCAAAGCCGTTTGTGCCTTTAAACAACGATTTGAAAAAGATATTCAATATATTGTATGGGCTTGTAAAGAAGCAGGTGGAATAAGTGAAACGATTGTCTTCCCTAAAATGGAACTCAAAGTTGCGAAAGCCTTTGTTCATAAACTGTTCTATGAAGCATTGAATAATACATGGACTTCGGAATACACCTATGAACCGGATGGGGCCGGTTGTTATTACAAGATCATCCAGACAGACACTCAAACCATCATTGAAATTTATTGCGGGTGTTAGTGAAAGTCCATGCTATTAAAGCTGTTTCACCCCCGTTCACGCGGACGTGTCGTTCGTGTGCCACTCCATCCCTTTGTAATGCTGCTTGCTAACATAATTTTCTTATTTTCGTTATCAGATGAACTATCAAACATTTCAGCCGGATACCAGCCTGGGAGCACTTGTCAAATGTTATTGGACGCTTGAAGTTCCCAATGATGGCAATGCCGAAAAACAACGTATTGTCCCCGATGGTTGCCTCGAACTGATTTTTATGTTGGGTGATGATATCAAACGGTATACCTCGGAAACGGATTTTATCATACAGCCCCGGGCATTCATGGTAGGACAAATAACGGAACCGTTTGTGATTGAACCAACGGGATATGTGAATTGTTTTGCCACACGTTTCTACCCTTACGGTTTTGCAAATTTTGTAACCACCTCTGTAAATGACCTTGCCAATAAAGAAACGCCTCTTGCAACTCTTTTTGGCGAAACCCAAACGAAGGAATTGGAACAAAAGATTAGGCAGGCAACAGGGACAATGGAGCGTATTCAGATTGTTGAAACATTTCTTTCCGGATTGCTGAATCAACAGACCACAATTGATCATATTGTTAAATCAAGCATCGACCTTCTTTTTTCTACAAACGGAAGTTTGCCCATCCACCAAATGCTGAAAAACGACCCTTCGAAACGCAGGCAGCTTGAGCGAAAGTTTATCAAACAAATTGGTCTTAGTCCCAAACAATTGGGTAAAGTCATCCGGCTTCAGTCGGCATTAAGCATGTTGGTGAATGAAAAAGCCGAAACCCTCTCGCAAATAGCGTACGAGAGCGAATATTATGACCAGGCTCACTTCATCAAAGATTTTAAGGAATTTACGGGCATCAATCCCAAGGAGTTTTTAACCGATGAGAAAATGACCCTTTCTGCACTTTTTTACAGCGAAAAATAAACTGTCGCATTTTTACAATTTCTCTTCGCTCCCATATCCTAGTTTTGTTTTCATTAATGCTCATCATATGAAAAAAACACTTCTGTATGCGGTGGCGCTCGTCACCATTGGAATTTCGGCCTGTAGCCAGGCTCAACCCGAAACAAAAACAACCACCCATCAACCCGCACCCAAAATGAACAATTTAATCTCCATCGTTGAAATACCCGTTAGCGATTATGCAAGGGCGTCAACATTTTACCAAAACATTTTAAACATAACCATCACCCCAATGACCATGGAGGGTAATCAAATGGGCATATTGCCAAACGACAGCGGAACCGTGAATGTTGTTTTGGTAAAAGGCAATGATTACAAACCAACCACAGACGGTGCGGTATTGTATTTGAATGCCGGAAATGACTTACAACCCACACTTGACCTGATTGCTAAAAATGGCGGACAAGTGATCGTGCCCAAAACTCAGATTAGCCCTGATATGGGATACTTTGCCTTATTCATCGATACCGAAGGCAATAAACTGGGATTGCATTCAAGCCATTAACCTGCTTATTCTCCAATAAATTGTTTCCCACAGATTACGCTGTTTTTTTTCTCAGCGTAATCTGTGGGAAACACTATGCGCTTATTTTAATTGTTTTACTTTCTTCCATTTCCGAATCCTGTCCTTTGCATTTTTAAATGGAGAGGACGTATTGAACTGGATCATTTTTCCCAAAGGATATTTATCATACCAGGGCGTTTCATACAATTCTGTATTGGTTTTGCTTTCAATTAGTTTGATGATCTTCTTTGTTGTTTGATCCAGTTTTGTGCAAAGGGCATTGAAGGTTTCGGTTTCGTAGTCCTTGTAAAATTTTTGTGCCAGTTGTCCGAGTTCATTCCATTTGTAACCTGTTTCCGGAAAGTCAACTGCAAGTCCTTTGCTCTTTTTATCATTCCATTTCAATACCAATTGTCCCCAACCCACAAGATAGGCAACTAGATCGTTGATGCTCATGAGTGTGTTTTTTGAATGCCCCTCCAGTTCTTTGATCGTGGTTAAGTGGACGGGGATGCTTGAAAGTTCGGCTGCCAGCTTGTTGTAGTTGTCGTGTATTGCTGCCAGCAATTCGTTTTTATCTTTTGGTATAGCCATTGTTTATGTTAGTTGTACCCAAATTCGATTTTGAGTGCTATTATACAATTAAAAACAAAACTATTAAAGCTTGAAATACAGGGTTCGCATTCATTCTTTTTAAACATACTTATCTCCCCCAAAATCGGAATGCACAGTGTCCTAACGTTTTTGCGCCAATGATGGCAGCCATTGTATTACCGGAATTGCTGGCCGAAGTTATGGGGTAAAAAACTAGCCTCCTTCCTGTCTTAATATTGCTTGCTTTCCCAAAATGATTTTGCATTTATGTTTAAATCAAACAACTTGCAGGTATGATGAAAACAACCACCTTATCCCTTTTACTTTTATTGACGTTAACCTCGTTCGCACAATCCACTAAGTTAAACCTCAAAAAAATTGAAGCCTTTGCCCAAACAGATGCTTACACAGGATTGAAGCAACGGTTTCAGAACAACGATACAACCTTATCGGAAGAAGAATACCGATTGCTTTATTACGGACAGGCATTTAAACACAACAGCGATACAATGAGAACATATCATGATAAGGCGCTTAATCAATACCTGGAAAAGGCTGGTGATTCAATTGACTTTGAAAAAGTACTGCAATTGAGTTTGACTTGCCTCTCCTCCAACCCTCTTAACTTTGACAACCTGTATATAACAGGTGTGGCGTATGATAAGACCAGCAAACCCGAACTAGCGTCATTGTATTACGATAAATACCATAAACTTATTTACACCATTATGGCTTCAGGTGATGGTAAAAAAGAAAAATCCGCGTTTGTAGTGGTTAGCATAAGCGATGAGTATACGATACTAAGGGCTTTAAATCTGAGATTTAAAAGTCAGGCACTGGTGAGTAAGAAGAAAAAATTCTATGATATATTGTATGTAACAGAAAATAAAAAAGGTATTGACAAGGTTTATTTCGATATCAATTTATTCTTTGGTAAATTTTTTTAATGACCGATAAGTCGAACTCAAACATACAGCAACCAAAATGGAAAGGCTGTTGCCAAATGGGTATTTGAGATCGCTACTAACAAAAGTGATCACACTTTCGAGCTAGTTGACATTAAAGATCGCTGATATGCGTGCCCAGGTTATGCTTTCATTGGCACTGTCTATAAACACTATGTCAATGGGCTTTTAAGAATCAACGAGAATGTCAATATCGCTGTCCTCAGTTTGTTGCTGACGACCATAACTTCCCAAAACAGCCATCCCGCTAGGTCTTTATTGCTCTTTAAAGTCTTGGCGATATCCTGTAGCGTTGTCATCTTTCGAATATATAAAACAACCGAAGAGCAAGAAATCAAGTACTACGGATTAGATAAAAAACAAAAAGAACACCTTATTGTTCACTATTCATACAAACAATAATACATGCAAAAAGAAATTTCGGTATCGGTTTTGGATTTGGGAGTAGTGATTGAAGGACAAACAATATCGGATGCCCTGAATGAAATTGTCGATACGGCATTGCATATTGAAGCATTGGGGTACAAACGCATGTGGCTGGCAGAGCATCATAATATGCCAAGCGTTTCAACAGCAGGTACTGCTGTTTTAATAGGCCATGTGGCAGGCAAAACCACTACGTTGCGTGTGGGTGCTGCCGGTATTATGTTACCCAACCATACACCTTTGGCCATAGCGGAACAGTTTGGAACTTTAGACTTATTATACCCCAACAGGATCGATCTTGGTTTGGGACGCGCACCCGGCACAGATCAGCTTACAGCTGCTGCATTGAGGCGCAACAATATGGCCAGGCAAAATGATTTCCCGGAGGATATCAAAGCGTTGCAACAATTTTTCAGTTCGGAAAATCACAATGCCAAAGTGCGTGCATTTCCGGGCGAAGGACAACAGGTTCCGCTCTGGATCTTAGGATCAAGCACTGACAGTGCATACCTGGCTGCTGAGTTGGGATTGCCATATGCCTTTGCATCGCATTTTGCACCGGCACAATTATTTGAAGCCATTGCTATTTACCGCAAAAACTTTAGGCCATCCATTTACCACGATAAGCCTTATGTAATGGTTGGCGCCAATGTGGTGGTGGCTGATACTGATGAAGAAGCGAATTTCCTGCAAACAAGTTTACTGCAAATGGTGCTCACCATTTTAACAGGCAACAGGAGCAAATTGCAACCTCCTGTGAAAGAACTGCCTCCCGTCTTTAGTCAGCCTGATGTGCAACAGGCATTGCGCCAATTTAGTATGTATGCTTTTGCAGGAAGCAAAAACACCATTGCAAACAAGCTGGATGTTTTTTTGAACCAAACAGATGCTGACGAGTTATTTGTAACCAACTATGTTTACGATAAAGCGGCCAAGCTCAGATCATATGAATTGCTGGCCGAAGTCATGGGGTAAAAAAACTTCGGTTCTTCAACAACCTTTTTACAAAATGGTATTCTATTAAAAAAAACTTAGTATAGATTCTACTTATACTAAAACAATCTGACTCAACGTCATTTATCGGACAACGGTGCAACCCTTGTCAATTTTTTTTGACTTACCTGTATAACCTATTCATCAATACAATGATCATTATTAAACGTTGGGAGCCATTTCTATTCTTTTTTATTGTTTTTTTTCTGTTACAAAAAAATTGTTTCGGTCAACAGTGGGGAATTCGGAATCCATTACAGCAATCGAACAAAATGCTGGTTGCAAATGGAGGAATCTATGTGGCTGGTTCGCATGAATATGAACCCGGATTTTACCAAACAAAGGCAACTATTGTCAAATACGATTACCAGGGAAAAAGGATATTACACTCAACTTTTTACGATTCCGTCTATTGGCATACAGCACAAGTAAAGTCAATTGACAGTATTCCGAATACGGGAGATATCATTGTTTTAGCCACTGCTACTCTTGGTGCATCCAATACATTTATTTTAGCTCGAATAGATCGTTTTGGAAATATTATTTGGAAAACAACCTTCTCTAAATCCGATTTTGACAACCCAGTTTTAGTAGACGCAACTTCTCTTCCCGGAAAAATTGTAACATTAACAGCTAATGTTAATGATAGCCTTGAATATAATTTGTGGGATACACTTGGTAAAAATATCTTGCATAAACCATTCGATCTAAACATAGATAATATTGGTTTTTATTCCAAAGGACTTTTCAAGTGTAATGATGGTTATTTCGTTTTAGCAGGTGGATCTTGTGGTATCTTGCCTACAATATCCAAGGTTGATTATTCAGGAAATATACTTTTTAACAAAAATTACGATTGGATACAAAAAATGACAGCATTTGTTTTGGGCCTTCCTGACGGAACGTTTGAAGTATACTATGCAACAAAAACATTTATACAATACGATGTCTTCACCGCAGAAGGAGATATGATCAAATCAGATACAATTAAAATACCCGCTATTACAATTGAAGACATTCAAACAACTCCAGATAAGGGTCTTTTACTTTGCGGAAGTATGCAAAAAACAGCGTTCCCCGATCAGGGATTTGCTTTTGCCGCCAAGGTTGATAGTAATTATGCAAATATTGAACTCTATGAAAACGAAAAAGCTGAATTTGAAAACATCTTCCAACTCAACAATATCGGACAAGCATGGGTAGTTTTAAGCAAAAGGATATATGAAAACAGTTACTTATACGTTGATACGGTTTTATTTCAACCCTATGTTTCTAGATTGGGCGTATCGGATTTAATGCATGGAGCCTCCCTCCCTTTGATCCTTTACCCTAATCCGGCAAAAAGTAATATTACCATTCAATTCCAGCAGGGAAACAAAAGTAATAACGTATCCATTTTTGATATGACCGGAAAACTAAAATACAATGTAAACAATATTCAGCAAGAATACCTGGATATTAACATAGACGATTATACACAAGGCATGTATAGTGTGGTTTGCATCAATGAGGATGGCTTGCTTTATTCGACTAAACTAATTAAAAAATAACCCTTACCCACAAACAATACCTTAACTTTATTTCCATTTACTCACAATCAAAAATAATGAAAACCTTTCTGACATTCTTTATCACCCTCCTAAGTTTCATTTCGGTTAATGCTTCTCATTTATTGGGTGGATATATTGTGGCCAAACAACAAAGTGGAAGAATGCATGAAATTACGGTTGTAACATTAAGTGACCCTACATCTCCGACCAATGAATTTACCAACAGCATTGCAATTGCTTTTGGTGACGGGCATTCGGAACAGATAACACGAACCCGTGTCGATATTGAAGAACCGGGAGTTAACAGAAATACTTATACAACCCAACATCTGTATACTACCGATGGCGTGTTTGAGATCAGTTATAGCGGTTTTAACCTGATCGCAAATATTGTTAATGTAAATGATGGTTCTTCTGATGGACTTCCTTTTTTTATAAGTACCCATATATGGGTTAACAGCTCTTTGAACAACAATCAAACAGCCCAGCCATTGGCATACGAAAAAGTAAATACCCCTTTAAACCAGACATTGCAGTATAACCCAACCTTTTGTGGATCCGGTGATCAGGAAATTTCATATGAACTCATCATACCGTCCAACATAAGGAATTATGTTTTGCCTGAGGGAAGCAAAATCAACGCATACACTGGAATGCTCAGCTTTACACCCGTTTTTTCAGGACATTATTTATTTTTCATCAAATGTACTTCATCCCAAAACGGGAGAATTGTTGCACGCACAACGGTAGCACAACTTGTGAGCGTAAAAGATCTTATTTATACATTACCCCATATAGAGATCCCGGATGTTGACTTTTATTCATTGGGATGGTATAGGAGGCCACTGAATGTTAACGAAACAATGTCTCAACCCTTTACGTATTCAAATATAAATACAACTGCTGAAGTGTATTCCGAATTGTTTAACAAAAACGCTGCAGACAGTATCACACGGCCGACAAACAGCACCACCACTCTCTGGATGAACTGGACAGCCTTACCGGCTTATTTGCGAAACACACCTTATTTTGCAACATACAGGTTGCGCTCAACTAACAATTTAATTTACGATTATAATATTGGCTTTTATCATGGAGCTCCACTGAATACTGCCATCAACGACCTTGCTGCCGGAATACAGTTGGTATCTGCTTATCCCAATCCGGTTACAGACGGCAGGCTTACTTTAGTATTCCCTGAATCCATGATAGATGCTCAGCTTACAGTGAATGATGTACTTGGCAAGATCGTGCTTTCCGATAATATGACTTCGAATACCTACCATATTGAAACAGTACTGTGGAAATCGGGGCTTTATACTTTCACGCTGCAAAAACAAAACGGATCCACCCTTAAAGGAAAGTTTATCGTGGAGTAAACATTGGGTGTCCGATAATTTTTTTATCAGATCCCAAACACCTTCGTTTTATCAACTTATATTTACCACGTAATTTGATTAACAAGGCCTACAATTATTTTTCCGTTATGAGATCAATACCGTTTTTGTTTGCTCTTTTCATTTTTGCGTCCTGCAACCAAACCGAAAAACAAACAACACCATCAAAACCTTCGCTGCCCGAGCAATTAACGAAAGAACAAACCGATTTTGTTAACTACTGGGCTGCAAACTATAATACCAAACACGCACCTTTATTGTGTTGGTTTCGAAATCGCCATATCAATAAAAAGGATATAACACAACTGGATTCATATTTGAAAACACACAAACTTAATATTGATTTTACTGACGCCAAAAAGTCACTTCAAATCAAAACAGAATTAGCCATTGACACCACACTTACACAAAACATTAGGTGGATTAACGATGAAGATGTGAGTATTTGTAACAAGGTTGACCCTAATTTTTGGGATTGTTTTAATAGACGTTATCCAATAGAAGGATTTTATTATGTATCCATTCCATTGTTCAGTGCTGATCAAAAATGGTGTTTGGTAAGCATCAATTATTTGAGCAAATATAAAAAGGAATCATTTGGTGGAGGACGGTTATACCATCTTGAGAAAAACAAATGGGAAGAGATCGCATTCTTATCTTATTGGGGCAAAGAGCCCGAATAGTTGTTTTTTGTTTAAGCACATGAGCGCCTCATAAAATGATACCTATTGCTGCTTATTTCTATAGATCATTCACTTTTGGGGCGCTGATTACAACTTAACATTAACAAATCATCATGCAATATGCTTGTTGATATTGACCTGTTTATGTTTATAAAACAATTAACACCCTATTTAAAGGTTTGATACAATCTTTAATTAAGATATTTTGATTAACGCATTTTAGATGGACAAATACGAAGAAACATTTGCAACATGGAATAAAGTAGCCCGGCTCTACCAGGATACGTTTATGCATCTCAACTTATATGATGATACGTATGCTGCATATTGCAATTTGCTTTCCGCTAACGCAACGGTATTGGAAATCGGTTGTGGTCCGGGCAATATTACGAAATACCTCCACACCAAACGACCCGACCTGAAAATAAAGGCGATCGACATTGCTCCGCAAATGATCGCATTGGCCAAAACGAATGTGCCAACAGCCACTTTTATGGTGATGGATACAAGGGATATCCATCAATTGCAACAACAATTCAACGGGATTATATGTGGTTTTTGTTTGCCGTATTTATCGGAATCGGATCGGGTTAAATTGATTGCTGATTGCAAGCAACTGCTTACACCCGATGGTGTTTTATATTTAAGTTTTGTTGAAGGCGAAAGCAGCCAATCGGGTTACCAGGCAGGAAGCAGTGGCGACAGAACGTACTTCTACTACCACAACCTAGATGCGCTTACAAATGAACTCAGGCAACATGATTTTAATATGATACAATTGTTTCATAAACCCTATGTTAAGAATGTTGGAACCGAAGAAATACATACGATTATCATTGCAAGGAAAGTATAACTTCCTAAAAAAACACCAATATGAAAACCTTACACTACACCATCGACATCAACGCAGGCAAACAAAAAGTTTGGGATACCATGCTCAACGACACAACCTATCGCGTGTGGACCAAAGAATTCCATGAAGGTTCGCATTACAAAGGCAGTTGGGAACAGGGAAGTGAAATTCAGTTTTTAGGACCGAATGAAGACGGAAAAATGGGTGGCATGTACTCGCGCATCAAGGAAAACAGGAAATATGCGTTTATCTCCATTGAACATTTAGGTTTAGTGAATGATGGCATTATAGATACAACAAGCGATGAAGTCAAAAAATGGACCCCGGCATTTGAGAATTATACTTTTACCGAAACAAACGGTATTACAAAACTGACGGTTGATATAGACACCAACGAGGAGTACGAATCGATGTTTGCCGAAATGTATCCCCGTGCATTACAGGTGCTGAAGGGGTTGTGCGAAGCATAACACTACGCTAATACATCGTAAATTTTTTCTGTGGGTCTGGCAATAACTGCCCCTTTGGGCGTAACAATAATAGGCCTTTCAATCAGAATCGGATTTGCGACCATTGCTCCTATCCACTCCTCGTTGCTCAGGTTTTTGCCTTCGTATTTTTCCTTGTAAACAGGCTCTCCTTTGCGGATAAGATCAAAAGCAGTTATACCCAATTGCTCAACCAGGCCGGCCAATTCCATTGCAGTGGGTGGCGTTTCCAAATAATCCACCACCACAAAAGGCTGTTTGCTTTCCTCTAAAACGGTCAACGCACAAAGGCTTTTGCTACAGGTTTTGTTATGGTATATCTTTATCATGTTGTTTTAGGTTTATGGTTTTATGGCTCTGAGGCCTTGTGTTAATAACCCCTCAATTAGCTCGCAAACTTATACCATTCTTAATGAACTTCTCTGTTTTGATACATAAAACCGTAAAGCCATAAAACCATTTTCCGCAAAATTGTCTAACTTCGGTTTATGAAAATCAGCGCAATAATTACAGGAGCCAGCGGAATGGTTGGCGAAGGTGTATTACATGAATGTTTGCAAAGCCCACATGTGGAGCAAGTATTGGTGATTGGACGCAAGCCATGTGGCACAACACACACCAAGCTCAAAGAAATTATTCATTCCAACTTTTTTGATATCACATCCATCAGCGGTGAGCTTAGTGGATACAACGCCTGCTATTTTTGTCTGGGTGTTACTTCCATTGGCAAAAACGAAGCAGAATATACCAAATATACATACGACTTAACCATGCATTTTGCAGGTATTGTCAGCCAACAAAACCCTGATATGGTGTTTTGTTATGTTTCGGGTAGCGGTACCAACGAACAAGGCAAACAAATGTGGGCAAGGGTAAAAGGCAAAACAGAAAGTGACCTGATGAAACTTCCGTTTAAACAGGTGTATGCCTTTCGTCCCGGCTTTATGCGTGCAACTCCGGGATTAAACAATACGCAGAAATATTATAAATACATCGGTTGGATGTATCCGTTATTGCGCAGCTTTTTCCCGGGATTTGTCACTACCCTTGCTGAAGTTGGGCAGGCAATGATCAATATAACGCTCAAAGGATACACAAAACGACAGATAGAAGTAAAAGACATTTTGATACTGGCAAACACATAACAAATGGAATTTGAAATACTCACCACAGAACGACTGAAACTTATAGCCTTTACACCTGAAGTATACCAATACGCATTTACTACTTTACCCGAAGAAGAGATCAAAAAGTTCTTCGGCCATGCAAACCACGAAGCGTATTTGGTGGAGAAAGACAGGTTTGATAAAGGCATGACCACGTTTAACAAATCATTTTTATTTTTTCAATTACGGGATAAAAACACGGATGCCTTTATGGGCTGGTGTGGTTTTCATACCTGGTATTATACACACTTTCGCGCTGAGGTTTTTTATATGCTCAACAACGAAGATCACCGACAACAAGGATTGATGACAGAAGCATTGCGTGCCGTTTTAAACTATGCTTTCACTACCATGAACCTGGTGCGTGTAGAAGCATTTGTTGGGGAAACCAATATTGCCTCACAGGCTTTGCTCAAAAAATTTGGGTTCGCCCCGGAAGGTGTGTTTAGAAAACACTACCATTATGATGGAGAAAATACAGACTCGTTGGCTTTTGGCCTGTTAAAAGAAGAGTTCGAGCACCTCAACAAAACCCCTTAAACCGATTTTGCTGTGCATTTAAAAAATCTGCATATCAATTCGTTAGCTAAAAAATTGTTGTTTTAAAAATCCGTGAAATGTTTTGCTGCGTATCTCCTCTCAACTACACAACAAAATATGAAAAACACAATTAAACACTTGGCAATTGCATTAGGGATTTTTGTAATGGCTAGCGCAGCAAACGCACAAACAGTAATGGTAGGTGGCGAAGCAATGTATCCTAAAAAAGATATTGTTGACAATGCCGTAAACTCAAAAGACCATACAACATTGGTTGCAGCGGTAAAAGCAGCAGGATTGGTTGAGACCTTAAAAACAGCAGGTCCGTTCACCGTATTTGCTCCAACCAACGAAGCATTTGCAAAGCTTCCGGCAGGAACGGTTGAATCATTGGTGAAACCCGAAAACAAAACAACCCTTACCAAAATTTTAACCTACCATGTTGTAGCCGGAAAACTGGATGCAAACGTTTTGATGAAAATGATCAAAGCAGGTGGAGGAAAAGCTGAATTAAAAACAGTAAGTGGTGGTAAACTTTGGGTGATGATGAATGGCGACAAAAACATTATGCTTAAAGATGAAAAAGGTGGAATGGCTAATATCAGCATCTATGATGTGTACCAGTCGAATGGTGTGATCCACGTGATCGACCAGGTGGTAATGCCTAACTAATTTTTTCTGCTGTAAACACCAAAACCTAAATCCTCATCAACCAAAGTTGGTGGGGATTTTTCGTTAAATATAAAACACCAGCCAAATAATGGTAAGGATGGGCAACAGAACCGGAATGGAATATTTTAGTATGTATTGGAAAAAACCGGGCATCTTCACTCCTGTTTGTTCGGCAATGGCTTTTACCATAAAATTGGGCCCGTTGCCGATATAGGTCATCGCTCCAAAAAATACGGCTCCTGTGGAAACAGCCATTAAATAAGATGCGTAAGGGCTTGCTAAAAACGCATGAACACTTTCAATATTGTTTGCATCAAAACCAAACATCGTAAGGGTGAGAGTAAAAAAATTCACATAGGTAGGAGCATTGTCCAACACACTCGAAAAAATACCGGTACCCCAATACATAAACGACTCCGACAACTGCAAACCTTCTCCGCCCAATGCCGAAAGCAATTGTAATGCGGGAATCATCGTGAGAAAAATGCCAACAAATAAAAATGCCACTTCTTTGATCGGTTCAAAATCGAATGCATTGTTTTGCAACGCTTTTTGGTTGGCAAAACGGTAACAGCCCCACGCCAATCCTAATTGCAAGACCTCGCGGATATAAGATATTTTTTTACCGTGTACCATTAGTGCAGGAAAACCATCAATCGTATTTGGGTCGAGAAAAACAGAACAAACGATCAATCCCAACCAAATGAAATTTCGTTTGCCCTCTACAATGATCTTATTCGTATAATGTTTCGATACATCAACATCATTCTGTTGTGTATTTTTTCGTTCAAACAGATAAAATCCAATACATAACAGGAACATGACCAATATCCATTCGAGGAACAAATGCTGTGTGGTCCAGAAAAACGGAACACCTTTTAAGAATCCCATAAATAATGGAGGATCACCAATTGGGGTAAGCAGCCCTCCCAGGTTAGACACGAAAAAGATAAAAAATACGATATGATACGGTTGCAACCGATAACGGTTCACACGCATAAACGGGCGGATCAGCAATACCGAAGCTCCTGTTGTTCCAATGATATTGGTGAGCAATGCTCCTATGAGTAGAAAACCAATATTAACCCAGGGGGTTGATTCTACATCGGCAAAAATATAAATACCACCGGAGGCAACATACAATGCCACAAGTAAACTGATAAAAGAAAGGTACTCAGCCAAAGATTCACCAACCAATACCGGTTCCTGTTTTACCAACAGGTAATAACCACCAACCAACACAGCCAGGCAAACTGCAATATGTTTGTAATACCGGTGCCAAACCTTTGAAAAAACAAGTGGTCCCGCAGCAATCATCAACAATAATGAAACAAAGGGAATAATGAGCCAAACGGGAGTATCGTGCATGGGTAATTACTTTATCGTTTTTCTTAACCCATCCAATATTTTTCTCATGATGGTTGAATCCTCTGGAGTACATTCAACTTTTGACAGATGAATATTGACAAACAAATCGTTCCCAAACATTGTATATCCAAACATATTTTTCTGGTTTATTTCAACACCATCAAATTCTTTTACGTCTGATTGGCTAAACATAAAGTCATCTGTTATTTCTCCCCATTTTTTCACATTCGATTCATATTTCTTCAAGCTTGAATTTGTTGTAAAATACGAACAAGCATATACAGGACTTAATTCGGGACCCTTAAGCAGCGTTCTTGGCATGTCAACCATCATTTGCTGCTCTTCTTTGTTTAACTTATAAAATAGAACTGAACAGATAAATCCTCTGTCATTATTATCACAGATATAATAATAGTCTGCACCACGCCACTCTTTTTTAAACTTATTAAACAGATCTGTTTCCATTGAAAAAGATGCTGCTTTATTTTTCGGATAAGTAAATACTAATTCGTTTTTATCCATTGTGAACCCCATTGAGATAATCATCAAAGGGAATAATACTGTCAATATTTTTTTCATATTACCTTATTAAGTTCTTTTGTTCTTCAGCATTCATTATTAATCTTTTTTTGTTTGAACGTTTCGAATTTTACTCATATCTGAGTGCTTCGATCGGGTCGAGATTGCTTGCTTTAACAGCTGGATAAATTCCGGAGATCAACCCCACAACCAAACACAATAAAAGTCCTGAAAAGATCCACATCCAGGGAATGATAAACCCTCCATTCATGAGCATTGAAACACCGTTTCCAATCAGGATGCCCAGGATCACTCCGCCCAGTCCACCGATCTGGCAGATCACAATTGCCTCAAACAAAAACTGTTTACGGATCACACTTTTGGTAGCACCAATGGATTTACGAATCCCGATTTCACGTGTACGTTCGGTGACCGATACCAGCATAATATTCATAAGCCCGATAGCTGCTCCAAGTAATGTAATAAATCCAATAACCGTAGCCGCAATGGTTACGTATTGCAAACTATCAATCATTTCTTTGGCAATATTATCGGCTTTCATTACTTCAAAATTATTGTCGGCCGTTGCCGGTAATCTGCGGATCCGCCTGAAAACAGCCTCAGCTTCGTCAACAGCTACATCCATTGACGGAACATCTGTAACAGCAACGGTGATCACAAAACTCATATTGGGCTTGGCAAAAACCTGGCGTGCATTTTCGAGCGGAACGATCACGATACGGTCGCCTCCAAATCCCATTGCCGAACCTTTTTCCTTTAATACCCCAATCACCCGGTACTTCGCTCCTCCCACAAAAACAGCCTCCCCAATAGGGTTTACATTTTTAAACAATTTGGTTTTGATCTCTTTTCCAATAAGTGCAACGCTGGAAGCACTCTCCACCTCGCGCTCACCAAAATTCCGTCCCTGATCTATTTCATAGCCGCCTACCTCAAGGTAATTTACATCTCCCCCCATTACCATCACATTCGGATCCGTCTTATTCGAATTGTATTTTACCGTGCTGGCAAATGAGGCATTTACCGACAAGGATGTTTTGGATGGATAGGAATACTCTTTGCTAAACTCATATGCCTCCTGCCGTGTAATGGTTTTATATTTTACCTGCGCTTTGCCTTTGGTTCCAAACTGAACATTATTACCCCTGTTTTTGATATTGAAGGTATTGGCCCCCATATTGGAAAAGCTGCTGTTGATAGACGATTTGATCCCATCAATAGCTGTGAGAATACCCACCAATGCCATGATACCGATAGCAATAATGAGTGCTGTGATGAACGCACGCATCTTGTTCCCGGCAATCGCAGTCAGTGAAATATTTAAGTTCTCGGCAAATGTCATGCTTTAGGTTTCTCTACAAACGTAAATCCTTTGCGACCTTCTTCTTCTACATAATCGATCACCATTCCGGCAAAAAAGAAAATCTCGCCCGGATGGTACAATACTTTTACTCCTTGTACCTCTGCTATTTTATCTTTATCGGTGGGTTCATCGAACCCGATCAGTAAACGTTTATTCGTTTCGTTCTTTTGGCGAATGCCCACACGCACATAACTACCTTCGGGAATTTGCAAGGTTTGGTGATAACTCGAAATGGCTTCGATCGCTTTCTCTGTAAATTGTATAATCTCCATTGGGTACAAATATGCATGAATACAATGTGATTATGAAATATTGTATAAGCTCCTTTAATCCATCAAAAAAAGATTACTTTCGAGTAACGGCAAACTGGTCAAAAACAATATCCGACCGGCATTAACCTGTTTGACTGTAAAGTGATTGTACTCCCAAACGCTTTTGGTTAAATAAGTAATACATGATTTATTTCGGATGTTTTATGAAACGTAACCCAATATGACACATCAAATTACACTTCGTTTCCTCGAAAAATTCCCCATTCTGAAAGAACATGAGCGAATGGAACTGGCAAAAAAACTGAACGTTAAACTGTTCAAAAAGAAGACTATTCTACAGGAGGAAGGAAAGATTCCCCAATATTGCTTCTTTGTACTTGAAGGTTGCGTAAGACAATATTATATAAAAGATGGTGTAGAAAGATCGGCAGAATTTTACACGGCAGAAAATGCCGCCATATCTTCTGATTGTTATCTGAACAGGATTTCCTCCGACTTTTACCTCGAGTGTATTGAAGACTCTGTACTTATTGTAGGCGAACAAGAACAGGATACTGAATTGATTGCCGAATTTCCGGTATTGCAAACCATTTTGATGCAGGTTGCCGAACAGGAATGGTTAAAAGCTCAAAGCAGGCTCTCCATGTTTAAGTTATCTTCTCCCGAAGAAAGATATGCCGACTTCATCAAACAAAGAGCTGACCTGGTAAACAGGGTTCCCAATAACCAAATAGCCAGTTATTTGGGTATCACTCCCGAATCATTGAGCCGAATTCGCAAACGTCTTTTTACAAAATCGAAGACCAACGTAAGTGAGCCGAATTCCTTAACTTAAGTCAACGATAAGCTGCTATTTGCTGCTCTACTTTTGCTCCCGGTTCACTTATCATTTTAACCATGAGCAACAGTATTTCATTCAATCCTATCTATCTTTTTCTGAGCATTATGTTCCTCTTATCATCTTGTTCGATCCAAAAAAGAAGGTACTCGAGAGGATGGGCTGTCGATTTTACCTTATTCAGAAACCCATTGAAAGACAAGCAATCAAACAAAAGCAATAAAAGGGTCACTGCGGCTGCAATACAAACACCCGATCATTTTGCAGCACCCTCAACTATGCGCAATGAGCCAAAACATAAAATTGGATCGGCACCAATAGTATACAACATAATATCCGACTCCAATACAAAAAGTGTACATAAACATCCTGATAAACCAACCATGCAAAAAGATCATCCATCAATCCAACATCCACAAAAGAAAAATCAACCCAAACGTAATATAGCACTCATAATAGGTGCGTCACTTCTGCTAATGGCCATTGTAGCTGCCATTTGTGTGCCCATCATCAGCGGCATGTTTGTGCTGGGAAATCCTGCTTTAACCGCAACCCAGGTAACAGCCAATTTTGGTCAATACACAATAGGGGTTATTGGCTGGATTGTCGTACTCATTTTAGATGTTTTGGTATCAATCGGAGTATACAAATACTACAAGAACGAACGTCCCAAAATGTCCCTTACAAGCGGTGTACTACGATTTATCTATAGCGCGTTTCTTGGTGTTGCCATTCTCCAACTATTGAAGGTAACGGTTTCAAGTCCTGCCTTGTCCATTTACAATCACATCAATACCTTCAACAGTATTTGGAGTTGGGGATTAATTGTTTTCGGATTACACCTGATCTCCCTCGGCATTTTATATACTAATGAGGGCGGAAAAAAGTGGTTGAATATTTTGATTAAAGCTTTGCTCATCACTGCCGGTATTGGTTATATCGTTATCAATTTGGGAATGCTGTTCGCTCCCAATCCTGTGGCGTATGCCGCAATCATTCAACCCATCTTCCTTGTTCCAATGATTCTCGGAGAAATATTTTTCGCCATTTGGATGCTCGTAAAAGGAGGAAAAAAGTAATTCCGTTTCAAGCAATCCCCAGAGGAGCATTGTGATGTTATTGTTTCAATTCTCTTTTTTTCGTCAAATCATTACTACCCATTTTGCTGCTATTTTTGTACTTTCGAGTCATGGCAAAAAAATCGGAACTCCCTAATCCCGAAAATCCTGAGACGTTTGAGAACATCAAACTGACCAAACCCAAGAAAGCTGCAGCCGGAATTCCTGCAGTTATTTCTTCGGCCAAACATATGTTGAGCGAAATGGATCCCATCCGCGGGTTTAAAGCCTTGGCCAAACTCAACCAAAAAGATGGATTTGATTGCCCGGGTTGTGCCTGGCCCGACCCGGATGATGAGCGTTCCCCTATTGCCGAGTATTGCGAAAACGGAGCCAAGGCCATTGCCGAAGAAGCCACCACCAAAGCTTTGTGGGCTGATTTTTTCACCAACTATTCGGTAGCCGAATTGGCCGATATGGACGATTACCGCATTGGTAAAAAAGGACGTGTAGCCGAACCCATGTATTTACCAAAAGGTGCTACACATTACCAACCCATTACCTGGGAAAATGCATTCAAACTGATTGCCAAAAACCTCAACGAATTGCCTTCACCCAACGATGGCATTTTTTACACTTCGGGGCGCACCAGCAACGAAGCCGCTTTTTTATACCAGCTTTTTGTGCGCGAATTTGGCACCAACAATTTACCCGATTGCAGCAATATGTGCCATGAAAGCAGTGGTGTCGCATTAAGCGAAACACTTGGTATTGGTAAAGGATCGGTAACCTTAGAAGATTTTTACGAAGCCGAAATTGTGCTCATCTTAGGGCAAAACCCGGGCACCAATCATCCTCGCATGTTGAGTGCTTTGCAAAAGGCCAAACAAAACGGGTGTACGATTATTTCGGTTAATCCGCTGCGCGAAACAGGGTTGGTAGGATTTAACAACCCTCAAAAACTGAATGGCGTTTTGGGTATCAAATCGGGACTTACGGATATTTATTTACAGGTAAAAATCAACAGCGATTTAGCATTGATTAAAGCCATCGAAAAAATACTGTGGGAAGAAGAACAAGTTCATCCGGGAAGTATTTTCGACCTTAACTTTATTCATGAACATACTTTAGGTTACGATGAATTGGTGAATTCGCTGGATGCTTATTCACTTGAAGAACTGAGTGAAGCTTGTGGTATTTCATTGGAAGAGATCCGCAAAACAGCCGAAGTATTTAAACACAAAACCAAAATCATTGCCTGCTGGGCAATGGGTTTAACACAACATAAAAATGCCGTTGATACCATTAAGGAAGTAGTGAACTTGTTATTGCTTAAAGGCAGCATTGGTAAACCTGGGGCTGGCACCTGCCCTGTGCGCGGACATAGCAATGTGCAAGGCGATAGAACAATGGGCATTTATGAAAAACCATCCAAAGCGTTTATTGATAAACTCAACCAGGTATTTAACATAAACGCACCCTACGAACATGGGTTGGATGTAGTGGATGCCATCAAAAAAATGCATGCCGAACCGGGCAAGGTATTTATTGCCATGGGCGGAAACTTTCTATCGGCAACTCCCGATACAACCTTTACTGCGCAGGCTTTGCGCAATTGCAAACTCACCGTTCACATTAGCACCAAACTGAACCGCAGTCATTTGATCTGTGGTGAAGAAGCATTGATATTGCCAACCTATGGCCGCAGTGATAAGGATATAAACGCCCAAGGCGAAGAACAATTTATCAGTTGCGAAAACTCGATGGGCGTGGTGCAAATGAGCAAAGGCAATTTGAAACCCGTAAGCCAAAACTTGTTAAGCGAAAGTGTGATTGTGTGTAAAATGGCGCAGGCAACCTTACCCCTCTCGAAGATTAACTGGGAGAGTTACCAACGGAACTACGATTTTATCAGAGCCGATATCGAAAAAACCATCAATGGATTTACCGATTACAATAAACGCGTTCGCGAATCCGGAGGTTTTTATTTGCCTAATGGTGCACGCGAAGGCAAGTTTTTTACCCTCACAGGTAAAGCACATTTTAACGTGGCCGATGTTCCCAAAAACACACTGGCCGAAGATGAACTGATGATGATGACCATCCGAACGCATGACCAGTTTAACACAACCATTTATGGCCTGGACGATCGTTACCGTGGCATTTACAACGAACGCAGGGTGATCCTGATGAACTCAACCGATATTGCAAAACATGGCTTAAAAGCCGGTGATGTGGTAGACCTCATTAACAATTACGACAATATTGAGCGTGTGGCCCACAACTTTATCGTGGTGCAATACAATATCCCCGAACAATGTACCGCAACATATTTTCCCGAAACAAATGTATTGGTTCCGATAGGTTCGGTTGCAGAAAAAAGCAATACCCCTACCAGTAAGTTTGTGGTATTAAAAATAAAAAAATCCAACACCGACATTGTGAGTGCGGTGTTGGATTGAACATTGAATAAATTTTGTGCTTCCGTTATTTCTGAATAATAAGGCGTTCGTGGTAAACGCTATTTCCGGCAACTACCTTTAATACATATACTCCTGTAGCTAGGTCAGAAACATCCATTGAATACGTATCACCCGAAGTAACGGATTGTTTTGTTGGGATTTGTTTCTCTACCAACTTACCGTTGATATCATATAAACTCAAAGATACCGAGGAAGATTTGGTGAAATTAAACTGCAAGGTTGCCATATTACTGGCAGGATTGGGGCGAATAGACACAGAATGCATCGAAGACGCAAGTTCGCTTGTTCCCGTATGCATAAAGCTATTTGATTCATCATCATCATCAACCGGTCCTTGTTCACAGATAAACTCTTGCTCCCTTGCCTGTAATTGAGCACCTACTTGTATGTCGAATCCGGTTGTTTTGCTATCCACTACACTATTCTCAGCATTATTAATAGCTACTGACTTTTTTAGCGCTTCAATATAATAATCGTTACAATGTTCCGAATGTCCGTATTGGCGTGTTTGAACCTCATATATTTTGTAATTAGCAACCCAATACTCAGTAACATCAATGGCATCTTCAACGGGAATAACATCATATGAATTTCCAACAATCTTGATATTATAATTAGGTTCCACAACAAGCGATCTGAGTATAAGATCATGTTCATTATCAAACATCTCAATGGAATTTACATTCAAATTTGACTTATCTAATTCAAGCAAATAAGATTTGTTTGGACCAAGATACCATCCAGTCTCATCAATATGATTAGTGGAGCCTAAAATCCAAACCGACTGCCTATCCCCATCATTACTAAGTTGGATATCATTAACCATTGATACTAATTGGGTGTTCTGATTATACGCAGGGAATTTATCGTACGACAAAAGTGTATGAGTGGAAAGATCAAATTGAATTAAAACCGGAACTGATTTATAATTGCAAATCCTACCAGTGCGTTCTTCACCTGCAAGGTATAATCTGCCTTTTTCTTCATCAAATGCCAAAGCCTTTCCTACTTCCTGAATATCACCAACAATATTAAAATCTCTGCTTATTACCTGCGAGTATTCAATCTTGTTATTGAGTTCATCGTAAATGGTTAATAGCATAAACGACATATAATAATTATTTCGGATTGCCTCACAAGTACCAACAAATGCGTACTTCCCGTTACCAAGTGAAATCACCTCACTATAATTCGATTCTAAATTTGTATCATTTCCATTAGGACTACTTGGAGTTGAAACAAATTTCCTTATAGGGTTACCAATATTGTCGGTGACTAAAAAAGCTGCTGCGTTACCTAATACACCACATGCAATATATCCTCGATTCGATTTTACTACTGATTTGAATTGTTTAAATTCGGGATAACGCTTTGACCAATTTACCTTATGCCCATCTTCACTGGTTTCCATTAAATAAGCACTGCTTGATGCATCCATAACCATATCAAATGTTAAACCGCACATTACATTAACCCCCACAGATGTACCAGGGTCACGATAGAAACTCATATCCTGAGGTTTCAATGTATAGTTACCGGTTCTTTCCGCATGAAACACAACATTAACAGGGTTGCTGTTGGCAGAGATCTGAGTTAACAGAGAACCATATTGCATGTTTAATGTGTGTTCATAACTACTCAAAATAGAATACAGACTATTTCTGTTCTGGACAATTTTCCGTGTATGTAAATACTCGGAAACATTGAGGTATTCTCTATGCAAATTTGATTGAGCGAAAGACTCTAACGAGGCTAAAGATACGCATGCGAATAAAAATACTCGGATGGTGGATACAATTACGTTTTTCATATTTTTTTCCTCGAAAATCAATAGAAAAACAATACCAAACTGTCTCCATTCAAAAACGGTCACTTTGGGTAAACAATTGGTAAGATCAGATTAAAATCCGTTAAACAGAAGGCCCTAAAATATTGAATATTTTTTCTTTATTGGCCCTGCTCACATCAATTCTGTCTCCTGTCGACATGATAAGATACCAACCATCATCTTTACGCAAATTAATCACTTCCTTGGTATTGACCATATAGGATTGATGGCACCTCACCAGATAACGCTCACTGATTATATCTTCAAAATGCTTGAGGTTTTTGGAGGTAACAATCTTTTGGTTGGATTTGAGAAAAAAGGTGGTATAGTTTCCTTCTCCTTTAATGAAAATGATGTCTTTTAACTTAACGATTGTGTAGCCCGACTGATCTGCTAAGACAATGGTATCGGATGGAGCGCTCAACCGTAACCTGGTTTTGCATTTTTCAATAGCAGCTTGCAGCTCTGATACAATGATGGGCTTCAACAAATAATCAACCACGTTCAGTTTGATTGCTTGAAAAGAATGAGAGGCACTGGCCGTGGTTAAAATTGTCTCAAACGTTCGGGACGTAAATGATTCAAGCATTTCAAGACCATCTACTTTAGGCATTTGTACGTCAAGGAACACAATATGCGGCTTTACCAGATTAATCACTTTTATGCCGTCCATAGCCGAATAGGCTACACCACATACTTCTGTATCTTCGGTATAGCTTTCAATCATTTGTTTGATGCATGATACAGCATCCTCTTCATCATCAATAATTACAATTTTTATTTTCATTCCTGGTCCTTAAATGGTATATTAAAAATAACCTTTGTCCCTATTGGTTCATTTAGGTCATCAACTTTATCTATTACTTCATAATAGTAATTACGCTTCATTTGCTTACTCAAAATTTG
Organism: Chitinophaga pinensis; assembly: GCA_943369665.1. Taxonomy (GTDB): domain Bacteria; phylum Bacteroidota; class Bacteroidia; order UKL13-3; family UKL13-3; genus UKL13-3. Next base: position 112,619 of record CALRNX020000011.1, on the reverse strand, counting down.
AAGCCTTTCACAAGTGATCTGCACCCCAAAACTTCTATTCTGTTTTGCGTGTTTGCTTTCAAACAAGGCTGCTTGTCTCCGGCCCACACCGTTATCATCAACCACACAAACAAGGTGCAACCCATCAAATGTCAGCCGAACGTCTATACTTCCCGTCCGGGTTTCAAGGTGGTTCACACCATGAAGAATGGCATTTTCAACAAAGGGTTGAATCAACATACTGGGTATAAGCACCTCTTTCTGGTTATCAGTTTGTTCATACGAAACCGTAAACGTAAATTTATGTTTGAATCGGAGCTTTTCCAATTCAAGATACACGCTGATTAATCGCATTTCTTCGGAAGGCAGCACCCATTTTTGACGCGCGTTCTCCAAACTAAGCCGCATCAACACGCTGAATTGTCCCAGATATTGAAGCGCCTTTAATTGAGGCTCTACCATAATTACATTTTGAATGCTGTTAAGTGCATTGAAAATAAAATGTGGATTGATCTGAGCTGAGAGGGCTTGTTGCTCCATGTATATATAACGTTCACGCTCCATGTTTACCCTCATTTTCTTTTTGTAAACGGTTATTAAAATCAATACAGCCACGGCTAATAAAAAAGCAATGCCCAAACTGATCAACACCCAATTCATCCAAAAAGGTTCTTTAATCACAAATGGTATGGTAATGGGAGAAAGAGACTGCAATCCATCAGGACTCATGGCCAAAATTTGAACCAAGTACTTTCCGGGAGGTAACGATTCAAATTCCAATTCGGAATGATTGATGCGTTTCCATGTCGTATCCAAACCACTCAAACGATAACGGTAACTTATTGTTTTGCCGAAACGAAATGAAATCGTATGAAAATAGATTTTGACATTATTTTCATTGTAACTTAACACAGTTGGCCTAACCGGTTTATAAAAATTTCCATTAACTAAAATACTATCCAAAACAAGTCGTGGGTGAGCCGGAGACACCAATGATGAAAGCAGTTGCATCTCCACCACTGAATTATCCGTCCATAAATACATTTTACCCTGACTTGTTATAATCTTTCGAATCTCTCTAAAAGAGCCATCATATTGATACCAGTCAAATTGGTGTTTGCCTATATACCGAACAACAATAATTCCATCTCCGGTGGCTGTCCACAATTCATTACCCATGATACAGATATCATTGATGGTATTCTTTCGGACATCTGCTCCCATCAAAATATGATCAATATTCCCATTACGATCAATCACATAAATACCCTGACCTATCGTTCCTACCACCAACTCTCCGGTGGGAAGTTGTTGGATTTTGCTTACTCTGTCATGTATCGTGGAACGAAAAACCTTTGTTACAGTGTCATTTTTAAAAACCAACAATCCACTATTCGTGCCTATCCACATTATTCCACGCGAATCCTCAAAAAGCGTTACAGTTGTTTCATTTACCGTTGCCCGATGCACCACAACATTATCTTTCATCCTTATTTTGGCTGCCACGTGTGCACTAATTGTGTAAAGATGTTTTTTATCAGATGCAAAAAATACACCTTTTGATCCCGAAATGACCCGATTGCTTAACCTGAGATGCTCGTCAACAGCATAAATACCGTGCGAAAAGGACACATACAGTTTATTATCAAATGAACGATAACAGATATCGTTACAAACCGAACTTTGAGGACCCGATAATACGCTCACTTTTGTATCTGGTTTATTCCCTGTATACCTGATAATTTGCTTATCATCCGTTACCACATACATCCGCCCCTTTTCATCTGTGGTTACAGCTCTGATATTACTAATGTTTTCTTTAATAATTTCAAAAAAACTAAATTTGGGAACATACGTAACCCCGTTGGTATGAGTTGAAAACCAGTATCCCCCTTCAAAGTCTTGACATACTCCGGTAATCATATCATTGTCGAAAAAAAATGAACCTCCTTGCTGGTTTATTGTTTCTCCTTCTTTATATCTCTTTACCCCTTTGTTGTAAAAACTTATCCAAAGACTTTTTTCTTTGTCTTCATATACGGAAAGAATAAGACCGCTAAATGTTGCCTCGTGCACTACCTTGTTATCTCTTAAAACAAACAGATAATTATCAATGGTAAATACAATATCCTTGTTTGATCTTATTAGTGTATTAGGGTGTTTAACATTACCCGTAACTTTGTACACCTTGTTGTTAAAGTGAATATCAAAATTGGGGTTCACCCGATATCCTGCTAATCCAATTTCTCTATTAAAGATAACCCCCTTTAGTTGGGGCAAGTAGGTTAGCACCTTCCTCTTTTTCACATACAACAAACCATGCATGGTGGTTGCAAAATATTGAGGCTCTTCATTTTTAAAATAGATTGCGCAAATCTCGCTGAAGTTATTGGTATTTAACGCTTGCTTCAGGAGTTCGGCATGTTTGTATTCAACAAAACGACTCTCTGAATTAAGATAATACAATGTTTTATCGGCACAATAAACCCACAATTTCCCCTTAGGGGATAAAAATAATTTAAGTACCACTTGATCACTTAACCCATTATTGGTGGAAAAATACACACTGTTTTTTCCATCAAACCGAACCACACCCCGGGATGTAGCCATCCATACATACCCTTTAAAATCAGCAACAACACTGTATACTTCATTACTTAATAAAATATTTTGTGTATTATATTTTTTACTGACTGGGTTTATACTCCCGAAAATATTGCCACAAACGAGCAACAGAAAAATCCATCCATATAATTTCACGATCATGCCGTTCCGATATACAGATTTAAATTCAATCATTTTGTTAACAGATGTAAAAAAAATAAAAGAGGCTGTTTCAATGTTTGAAACAGCCTTTGAAAAGAATTGACTGATTTAGGTTATAATCTGCAGTATATGTTACAGGTCTTTCCTGAAGGAAATGTTATTGCCAATTCCTATTACTGCCAAATACAAGCAGGAAGCACTGGATTTTTTTGATTGCATAATGGATAAGTAGCTTGCGCTTCCATTTTTACACATTTTGATCCAATTGACCCAGCAGGGCAAGGAACTTTTGTCCACCAAAGCCATGCCTCACTAGTTGAATTAATAGCTGCTTCCTTTGCCGAAACTTTACTCGACAACCCATTGATGCAAAGCACTGCAACAGTTACAAATGCTAATCCGGCAATTACTTTTTTTACGTTTTTCATAATTATTATTTATTTTTTTTTCGCCTACTCTTTACAGGATTTTCAGCTTCCTCCTTAAAATTGCAGATCTTTTTCCAAACTTCCCTCACGAATGGAGTTGTTTAATTCAGCCCAAACGGATTCGTTTAATTCGATATATCGTTGAATTGCATTATCTTTTAATAATAATATGGTTGGCTTGGTAATATTTACCCGATACCTGAACAGGTTGGCATCTTCATCTACAAATGTTCCTTGTCTGGCAGATAACTGACTGACTATATCGGCCCTCTCTTTTGTTTGTTCTTCATTTTCGGAATGGCCTATTAAAAAGATATGTGAAGTACTGAATTCGCTTTGGGTAAGGCTTGTAAGGGTAATATTCACACATGGAGCACAAGATGTGAGCGGAACAACAATGAGTTTTGTAACCGCTTCATTTCTTTCGTAGCTTGGGTATTGCTCAGCTAAATAGGATTCGAATTCTTTCTCATATTTATACTCTTTGGCAATTGCAGCATACTTACCTGTTTGGTTACAAGCAGATACTATTAAAACAAGAGGCATTAATAAGTTGAATAGGCTATTTTTCATAATTTGGCTTTATTAAATCAAAAGTTAAAACGTTGAGTGAACCAATACCTTCATTTGTTTTAGCTATTGCAATTCCTCCTTTGGTTGGAATTAAAGCATAGGGTAAATACTCCTTACCCGAAATTGGAAACTCGCCCATAATATTGAGCACACTATCGGTAGTAATAATCGACCATGATCCATTATACCTCTCGTTTAACTTACCTTTTGCATCAAGTAAATCTTGCTTATGTTTTACTGTCCTGTAATATTGATGATGGTATTGGTCGTATTGTAAGGATAAGTAATATGGCGCTTCAATAAGGTAATCCATCATTTTTTGATAATCATCCTTTAGTTCCTTGTTGGCAATGCCAGCAATCTGATCCTCTTGTATAAAATTAGACCGTACACATTGGCTATTTATTTCTTGCCCAGTAATATTGTTATAACTTCTTACTGTATGTTCAAAGCCCCACGCAATTCGTGTAACCACGCCAACATCAGTTTTTGATGGACTATAGGCATACCCATATGATTTTTCTTTGAGCACATCAAGAAATTCTACGTACTCCAACTGAGGTTGTTTTGTCTTTAAATTCCACAAAGAGTACAAGTGTTTTTTGTTGGCAAGACCTTTTGATTGTTGAGCTAATATGTAGGCATTTACATAATCAATATTGTTTCTGGTACAGACGGTTAACCTATCGCCCATAAAAGGATTTGTGTTTATGTATTCTTCCATCAGTTCATCAAAAACAATGGTTACTTTTTTAGTTGTTGAATCATTGTGCTCTATTTTCCACAGCCGTGTTTTATTGGATGTAATAACATATACTACACTATCGTTCAGCACCTGAAAATCTGAAATTACACCATCAATAGTATCTAGGTTTAAATATGTATGTAATAATTTTGCCCTCAAGTCATATTGGTACAGCACATTCTTTTCAATATCGATTATAAAAAACACCTCCTTGTTTGTTGAAGCATTCAATTGGTATTGAATAAGCGGAACGGTGAAAAAATTTTCTTTAAACGAATCAGGAAGTTCAATCGAAAATGAATCAACAACCGAATAGGTCAAAACTTTATTAGCCGATTTTGGACAGTCACAGCTTTCTCTGTTTTCATTGGATTGGCAACCAACAAAAACAACCCAAAAACAGCAAACACATATATTGATCAGATTGAGATTCATTTTTTCAGACAGTATTTATTTCTTTTTGTCAATTCGAATTTGAAAAAGAAAAATGAATCAAAATTCCGAAATCAAAATTTGGCAGGTTTAAACATAAATTGCGTACAGATGGGTTAAAATCGGTCAAAAAAGTTGATCCTTGCTTAACCATTCCGATATGTATAGCGATACCATATTGAATCGTTTTAACCGAATACAGCCAGTAACCATATGATTTTCCCAAACACCATCGAAGCTCCCGAATCTGATTACCTTTACGTAACCGGTTCTCAACTGCCTAATTCCGGCAATGGTTTGCGTACAGCTATTACGATTTATAAAGATGAAGTGATTTCATTGTTTAAAGGTGAGATACTTACCGATGTGCAAGCCAACCAACGCGCAACAGCTAGAAAAGATCAATACTTTATTTCCATGTTGGATGGCAGCATTATGGATTCTATCCATACCGAATGTTTTGCTAAATATGCGAATGATGCTGCAGCATTTATGCCTAAATTGTTTCGTAATAACGCTAAAATCGGTTTAACAGAAAAACAAGAGGTGTGCCTTATCGCCACCCGAAAAATAACGACAGGAGAGGAAATTTTTTGCAGCTATGGAAAACGATACTGGAAAAAGTACCGTTAATTTTCACAACACAGAGAATACGTTTTCAAACCAATCAACTAAATTACTTAGCCAACTCAGCAATCAATTTCTCAATCCTTCTTTCACGAGTAACCTCCTGTTTGGCTGAGGTATAAGCTACGACAGCTTCTTTTCTGTAAGTAAAATTTTTAGATTCAAATACACTGAGCAGTTTGTGCTTTGCAAGGATCTTGCGCAACCCATCCGGAATATCAATCGTTTTAACAGCTTTGGTCTCTCCTGCTTTGTTGAGCTTCACAGCCTCCTTCACATAAGCCACAATGGCTTTTTCGGGGATTTCATCCAAAGATGTGAACTTGATCGTACGGCTGCTGCTGTTTGTTTCACCTGAGTTGAACAACCCCGAAGTATCACTCATGTTTACACCATTAAAAAACACGATAGACGCATGTTGTTTAAACCCCCACACATTGCATACCTTACCCTCGAGGTAAAAATTAGGGCCCCATTTCCAGTCTTCAATGATACTCGGTTCTGCCTTATGCACCAGGCTGCGCAGCTTTTCACACATAGCGCGAATGGGCGAAGACATCTTTTCAAAAGCATCGGTGATAAGCACTGAAGCGTTGGGAACATGTTTGATCGTAGCCATGAAATAAAATTAAACTTTTGCACAACAAATATATTCCGGAAAAGGGTATGTTATATTTGAAAAACAATAAACCAACATATATGATACCAAGTAAAGGATTTGCAGCATACAGCCCTACTACCCCGCTAAAAGATTTTTCATTCGACCGCAGAGATGTGGGAGCACATGATGTATTCATTGAGATTTTGTATTGTGGTGTATGCCACTCCGATCTTCACGTGGCACGAAATGAATGGGAACGCACCATTTATCCGATCGTTCCGGGCCATGAGATTGTTGGCCGGATCACGCAAATTGGGAATCATGTTACCAAATTTAAAGTGGGCGACCTGGCCGGAGTTGGATGTTTTGTAGACTCATGCCGTACTTGTGAAAGTTGCAAAGAAGGGCTCGAACAATATTGCGATAAAGGCTCGGTTGGAACCTATAATGCCACTACACCCAACTGGCCAACGCCAACTTATGGAGGCTATTCCAATGCAATTGTGGTTGATGAACAATACACGTTAAAAGTATCCGACACATTGCCTCTTGAAAAAGTAGCACCGTTGCTGTGTGCCGGGGTTACCACTTACTCCCCATTGCGCCATTGGAATGTAGGCAAAGGACATAAAGTAGCCATACTTGGACTGGGCGGACTGGGACATATGGCTGTAAAGTTTGCGGTTTCATTTGGTGCCGAGGTAACCATGTTGAGCAGTTCACCATCCAAAAAAGAAGATGCCGCTAAATTAGGGGCACATCATTTTGTATTAACCTTTGATGCCGCACAATTAAAATCGGTAACGGGAACTTTTGATTTTATCATCAATACCATATCGGCAACACATGATGTAAACGCATACCTTCAATTATTAAAACGAGACGGTGTGATGGTATTATTGGGAGCCCCACCAACTGCGGCACAAGTACCGCCATTTACATTGATCGGTAAACGCAGAAAACTGGCCGGATCGGTTATTGGAGGTATTGCAGAAACTCAGGAGATGCTCGACTATTGTGCCCAACACAATATAACCAGCGATGTGGAAGTGATTGCAATGAACCAGATAAACGAAGCTTATGAACGCATGCTCAAGTCGGATGTGAAGTACCGTTTTGTGATCGATATGAAAACATTATGACCCGACAGCGTGTATGATATTTAACAGTAAATGAGGCATTATGAATAAATATGTTGCTTATCAAATATTTACCATTACCTTGCAGCCTCATTTAAATAAAGAATACAATGCAAGAAGGAACAGTAAAGTTTTTCAACGAAACGAAAGGCTTTGGATTTATCACTCCAAATGACAGCAACGAAAAAGATATTTTCGTTCACGTATCAGGTTTGAAAAGCGAAATCCGCGAAAACGACAAAGTAAGTTACGAAACGCAATCAGGTCCACGTGGCTTAAATGCGGTTAACGTTAGTGTTTTATAATATTACATTATTACCTATTTGTTGAAAAAAGAAACATGCCCGGGGCATGTTTTTTTTTGCTCTTTGCTATCCTATTCTCCCGCAAAAAACTACTTTTGAAAGCATATTGCCTCTTTAACGCATGCCCAATTCTTTCGAGCAATCATCCAAACGACTCAAAAAATTCTTATACAGTCAATACTTCAGTGACGGCTTTCGTATCACCCTTGGCATTTTACTTCCATCTCTTATTTGTTTTAATCTGGAACAAACCGAAGTGGGCATTGCCATTTCACTTGGTGCATTAGCAGTAAGCATTCCCGACAATCCCGGCCCATCCTTACACCGCAGAAACGCGATGCTCATTACAATGGCTCTGTGTTTTATCATGGCAATCGTTACCGGATTGATCACTCCTTATCCATGGATTGTGGCATTGTTAATCGCTGCAAGTTGTTTTTTGTTTTCGATGCTCAATATTTTCGGAGCACGTGCTGCATCCATAGGAGTATCGGCACTCATCATCATGATTTTGGGAATTGATACTCAACTGCCATGGTATGAAACAATTTTATATGCCAGTTATATCTTGATTGGTGGTGGTTGGTATTTTTTACTGAGCATGGTAAGCCAGGGGCTATTGCCTTACCGACCCGCAGAACAAACATTAGGTGAATGTATTTTTGAAGTTGCTGACTTTATTAAGATCAAGGCTGCATTTTATGATCAACAGGTTGATATAAACGACAATTACAAAAAACTTCTCGACCAACAGGTTATTGTGAACCAACAGCAGGAAAATGTACGCGACATTTTGTTCAGAACCCGAAAGCTGCTAAAAGACAGCTCACTCAATGGGCGCAGGTTGGTACTTACATTTGTAGACCTGGTTGACTTATACGAACAAATTAATGCAACACATTATAAATACGAAGACATCCGTACACAATTTTCAAAGTACGATATCTTGCCATTGTTCAACCAGCTCATCATTCAACTTTCGGACGAACTGGAACATATTGGTGAAGGGTTTCACAACCACGAGGCCGTAAAACCGATCCACGACTTTCTACCAAGGCTCACATTACTCAAATCAAAAATAGACCTTGTAGAGAAAGAGGGTGAAAATGTATTGGCCCTCAAACGGATCCTTATTAACCTGCGCAATATTACTTATCGGCTCAGCAGGATCTATGAATACCTGCATGATGCAAAAGGCCTGCCCGAGGCTCGTAACAACGATCTTACAAAATTCGTCAACAGGCAAATGATCGACTGGACTTTGTTCAAGGAAAATCTTTCGTTAACCTCAAACCACTTCAGGCATGCTGCCCGTGTGGCCATTGTTTGTTTGCTCGCTTTTGTATTCACTCAAACTGTTTCGGAAGGACCGCACAGTTACTGGATCCTGCTCACCATCATTGTCATCCTGAAACCCGGCTACAGCCTCACCAAACAACGGAATATTGAACGTATTATCGGAACGGTTGCAGGTGGTGTGGTCGGTTTACTGGTGCTTACTTTTTTTCCAACAGATGCAGCACGGTTTGGTTTCCTGGTATTGTTCATGCTCCTCAGCTATAGTTTTATTCGCATCAAATATGTGGTAAGTGTATTGTTCATGACTCCTTATATTCTGATCGTATTTAGTTTTACAACCAATTATAATGATGCAACTGTTGCCTGGGAACGGATTATCGATACCTTTATCGGAGCCATTGCAGCTATTATTGGAAGTTATTTTGTATTCCCTTCATGGGAATCATATCAGCTCAAAACCGCCATTGTGGATATGCTTCAATCCAATGCCGAATACTTGGCCAAAATGGTGGAACGCAACAATAAAAACCAGGAGTCGCAATCGGCTTACCGCCTTTCCCGTAAAGCTCTTTACGTAAATGCCGCGCATTTAACAACAGCTTTTCAACGCATGCTTTCCGAACCCAAAAGCAAACAAACACAAGCTGATCTGTTGTATCAATTTGTAGTGCTCAACAATCAACTTTCGTCATACCTTGCTACCCTATCCTATCAGTTGGAAGCCAACGAACAACTTTCGGCCGACCAGTTAAAACAACTTCGTTCAATATGGTCAGTATTAAAAGAAACCTACGAAAAAGTGTCGGGCAAAGAACTCAATATGGTTTTTAACAATATCCTTTCAGGCAAGGAAAATGAGTTATTGCACAACGATTTTTTGAGAGAAGTACACCAAACCGCCAACAATATCCGGAAAACCGCCTACGAGTTCAAATTGGTGAATTAGTTGGTGGTAAAAAACCACCACTATTCTTTTTTTAGCTCCTGTTCATTCTTACCTTGCCTCCCTTATGATCGATTTTTCTACAAGTACCATTGCCCATGTATCTGTTCACGAAGTGGGTAATAAAAATAACGGAGAACAACTGTATGCAACTGCCGAACCTTTGGCAATCGAGAATGAAGATTTAATTGAAGCACTGAATCTTTATTTTCTCAAACCTTTTCATTCACCGGTGTTCTACCAGTTTACGTCAAGCACCAACAATGCTGAGCTTAATCCTGTGTTTCAGTTTGCCAGCGAAATATTTGAGCACCCAACAGCATTTCACATCAACTCCATCAATATCGCCAAGCATTTATTTGAAGCTACTCAGCATCCGAATATCAAAGCCGGAGATCTCTACGTAGCCTATATCGATCATTGTTTGGTGGATGGTGTGATCACCGATGCAATCGGTATTTTTAAATCGGAACAAAAAGATCCGTTTATCACCAGCGAACGCAGGGGTAAAACATTTAAACTTGCATTCGAACGGGGGATCAATATCGACCACTTGGACAAAGGCTGCCTCATTTTTAACATCAACAAAGAAAGCGGTTACAAGGTGTGCAGCATTGATAAATCATCACGGGGTGTTGATGCTCAATATTGGAAAGACGATTTCTTAAACATCAGTGCATGTGCCGATAGCTATCACTTTACAAACAATTTTCTTTCGGTTACCAAAGCGTTTGTAACCACCCAGCTCGATCAGGATTTTGAAGTAAACAAAGCCGATCAGATAGACCTATTGAACAAGTCGGTAAATTATTTCAAAGAAAATGAACGCTTTAATGAACAGGAGTTTACCCAAAGTATTTTTGGTGACGAAAAAGTGATCGACTCATTTAATAAGTTTAAACAAGAAATGATCACCGATGCCGATATGGAGTTGAGCGGTAATTTCGATATCTCCCCCAATGCCGTAAAAAAGCAAGCCAAGGTTTTTAAAAGTGTATTGAAACTCGATAAAAATTTCCACGTGTATATTCACGGAAACCGCGAATTAATTGAGCGTGGCGAAGATTCGGACGGGAGAAAATACTATAAACTCTATTATAACGAAGAGCAGTAAAAAAAGCACTTCTTCTTCAACTCTGTCAGAATCGCAAAAGATGTCTTAAAAAAGCACCGAAGAAGTTTACTGCACCAATACTTTTTGAACAGCAACTTGTTGGTTGGCAATTGATATTTCTAAGAAATAAACACCTTTTTCCAGGTGGGCAATACTTAGTTTTTGAGAAAGCGAACCTTGCGATTGCAACACTTCTTTCCCTGAAATATCTTTTAACAACAAACTTACCAAGCCTTGTTTTTGGGTGTTGATGCTCACAAACAAGTTATCCGTTGCAGGATTAGGATACAATGAAAACGAACCAGCCTGATTCTTCAATGTATTCACTCCGGTGGTTCCGCTCTCATTAACGGTAAGTGTCGACAAAAACGTTTTATCGCCATCCTTATGCCCTTCGAAATTGGAATTAAACGCCCCATAAAATACAACTTGTCCGGTACCTGCATTCGGAGCTTTCCATTTAAACACCCACGAGTTTGAACCCAGGCCATCAATACCATTGCTCGTATAGGTAATGTATTTTCCGGCACCCACCAGTTGGGTTTTTACCGAATCCGACACGATGATTGTTCCCAACAGATCACCGGCAATGTTTTGCGGAGAAACCTGGAACCCAAAACGGGTTCCGCCATCTTCGGTATTGGTTGCTGTTATCGTATAGGTTTCGCCCGGAACGTATCCTGTTTCAGGAATATCAGATGTAATCCATCCTTCTATCGGAGTGGCTACTCCTCCATGGCAAACAGTACAATTTTTGAGTGAATCTCCCGGTGAACCCGTATGCCCGGGGTCGGTTCCATTAGGGCGTTTCTTAAATGATTCAAGCGTGATTACTCCAAGAGCAATGCATAAAATGAGGTAGATTATTCTTTTCATATTGATAGTAAATATAATATAATCTCAAAAAAACAACCATATTCCACGAACGATAATTTCACCTATCCTTCCAGTTCGCTCAATTCGATCCACCGCATCGATTTCTCGTCTATAAGGTTTTTTACGGTTTCAAATCGGGATGAGAGTTTCACGATCGCTTCATGATCCAGCGAAATATCCGATAAGCTCTTTTCCAACTCAAGCTTCTCTTCTTCTAAATCGGCTATCTCTTTTTCCAATGTTTCAAACTCATGCTTTTCTTTAAACGTCATTTTCTTTTTCGCTTCAACAGGTTTGGGTGTTTCTACAACAACCTTTTTTTGCTGTGATGCTTTACGTTCTGCCTCAGCCAATTCTTCCTTTTCGTCCTCTTCTTCCCTGTATTCGCTGTATGTTCCATTATAGTCGCGAACTTCACCATTTCCTTCAAAAACAAACAAGTGATCAACCAGCTTATCCATAAAATACCTGTCGTGGCTTACCACGATCAGGCATCCTCCAAAACTTTGTAAAAAGTCCTCGAGCTTATTTAAGGTCAATAGATCCAGGTCATTTGTAGGTTCATCCAAAATCAGGAAATTCGGATTTTTGATCAATACTGTCAACAGATACAAACGCCTCCGTTCACCACCACTCAACTTTGAAACGTAAGTGTATTGCATTTCGGGTGGAAACAAAAAATGTGTTAAAAACTGCGATGCCGGCAATGACGTTCCATCGCCCAAAATGATCACATCTGCAATATCTTTCACCACGTCAATCACGCGCTTATCCTCTTTCAGGGTAATACCAGCCTGCGAATAATATCCATACACGATGGTATCACCTACATTTATTTTCCCACTATCCGGTTGTTCGTTCTGGGTTATAATATTCAGGAATGTTGTTTTTCCAACCCCGTTCTTCCCAATAATACCAATACGTTCACCCTTTTTAAAGGCGTAGTCAAACCCATTTAAAATAACCTTATCACCATACGATTTACGTACTTTTTTAAGGTCAAGAATATTTCCCCCGATGCGGCTCATGCGCACCTCGAGTTTTAGCTCTTGTTTTTTTCTACGGCTATTGGCAATTTTTTCTACATCGTAAAACGCATCAATACGCGCTTTCGATTTTGTTCCACGGGCTTTAGGCATTTTGCGCATCCACTCCAACTCTTTTTTCATGAGTTGTTTTGCCTTTCCAACCTCCACATCATATACCTCTTCACGCTCAGCACGTTTTTCCAAAAAGTACGAATAATTACCGTCATGCTTGAAGAGTTTTCCATCTGTAAGCTCCAGTATTTTATTACAAACCCGGTCTAAAAAATACCTGTCGTGGGTAACCATCAAAAGAGTTAATGTGCTTTGCGTCAGAAATTCCTCAAGCCATTCGATCATGTCGAGGTCGAGGTGATTGGTAGGTTCATCCAAAATGATCAATTCCGGATTATCCAGTAAAACCAAAGCCAGGGCCAAACGCTTTTTTTGTCCACCGCTCAACGAATCAATATGTTGCGTCAGGTCAACAATATTAAACTTCGATAAAATAGTGGTGAGCATACGCTCGTAATCCCAGGCTTGCAACTCGTCCATTCTGTTACTGGCAAGTTCAAACCTCCGCGATGTTTCATCATTGTAATCGTTTGCCTGTGCTTCTATCGACTCCTCATACTCACGAATAGCCGACAACAATTTGCCATTTGCACCATTGATCAGATCGTTAATGGTTTCATGTGTTCCAAAGTCCGGTTCCTGATCCAAAAAACCAACACGAATGCCATGACGCAAGGAAACCTTCCCCGAATCAGGTGTATCCTTGCCTCCTAATATTTTGAGTAAAGTGGATTTTCCTACCCCATTATTGGCAATCAATGCCACCTTTTCACCTTTGCTTAAACCAAAGCTTATATCCTTAAAAAGTATTTTCTCTCCGTAGTTTTTGGTAAGTCCTTCGACCGACAAATAATTCATGGGCGCGAATGTACGGTTTAGTTCATAGCTTCCCCTTCATGGCTCATAGAAATTTTAGTTTAAGTTTGTTTTGCGTAGCTTAGCAACGACTTAACAACAAACACCAAACTCCTTCACAATGGAATTAACCGTACAACACCAGGAAACCAATCAAAAAGGTTCATTTTATATCGAAATCGAAAACCAACGGGTAGCCGAAATGACCTATGTGTGGGCTGGCACCGACAGGATCATCATCGATCATACGGAAGTTGCCGATGTTTTGCGCGGACAAAATGCCGGCAAAAAATTAGTAGAAACCGCAGTGAATTTTGCCCGTGAAAAACATATAAAGATCGTTCCACTTTGTCCTTTTGCTAAAAAAGTAATTGAGAAAACGGTGGAATTTCAGGATGTGCTATAGAGACCTCTCTCTTTGAGTATAGGCAGTCTGCGGTACACGGTTCGCAGTTTAGTGTTATAAACTTACCTACACCATTACATTACCTATTCACCGCACAATAAAAGTATTTATGCGGAGAATACCCCGGTTATTCACCGCAAATTGTGCGGTGAATAATTTTTCTTTTGCGGTATATAAAAGTATATTTACCGCAGATTATGCGGAGAATAATATACATACACCAGCAACCCCAATGGCCCAACTTTACCTGGCGCAATGAAGAAATACAGGTAGCGCTCGGCAAATTGCGTTACAAACAAGGCAGCATATTGGGCAAAATGCAGGCGATGGGATTTAAACTTCGCGAGGAGGCTTTGCTTAAAACACTTACACTGGATGTACAAAAAACAAGTGAGATAGAAGGTGAACTGCTCCACTCCGACCAGGTACGTTCATCATTGGCTCGCAAGCTTGGATTAAATGTGGGCGGTCTTGTACGCTCGGATCGAAATGTAGATGGTGTAGTGGAAATGATGCTGGATGCAACACAACAATACCATAAGCCTCTTACAAAAAAGCGCTTATGCCAATGGCAAAAGTGGTTGTTTCCATTGGGCAAAAGTGGCAATTTTACAGTACTTACCGGCAACTATCGTAAAGATGAAACGGGTCCGATGCAAGTAGTATCGGGGGCATTGGGAAAAGAACGCGTGCACTTTGAAGCACCCGGTGCAAAGCTGCTCAACACTGAAATGACGGTGTTTTTAAAATGGTTCAACACCAAACACGATGTTGATCTAGTGCTCAAAGCAGCACTCGCTCATTTATGGTTTGTTACACTGCACCCGTTTGAAGACGGAAACGGTCGTATAGCCCGTGCACTTACAGATATGTTGTTGGCCAGGGCAGATGAAAGTCCGCAACGTTTTTACAGCATGAGTGCTCAAATACGTTTACAGCGAAATCAATATTACGATATGCTGGAACATACCCAACAAGGTAAACTGGATGTAACAGAATGGTTAAAATGGTTTATGCAATGCCTGATGGCTGCCCTCTTAGCGACAGATGATACGCTTGATGACGTATTGCGGAAAGGCAAATTTTGGGAAACACATGCTAAAACAATATTCAATAACCGCCAACAAAACATGCTCAACAAGCTATTGGATGGGTTTGAAGGAAACCTCACCACCAGTAAATGGGCAAAGATGACAAAATCTTCATCCGATACTGCATTACGTGATATGCAGGATCTGATGGATAAAAAAGTATTGCGAAAAACCGAAGGTGGTGGCCGCAATACCAGCTATGAAGTTGTATTGTAACTAAGCGCGCTCTTCCCAGATTTCACAAAGGTGAACGATGGTCTCCGCAGCTTTCACCATATCCTGCACACTTGCCCATTCGTACTTACCATGAAATGCATGCTCGCCTGCAAAAATATTCGGACAAGGCAATCCCATGAATGATAAGCGGCTGCCATCTGTTCCTCCGCGGATGCTTGTGCGTTGCGCTGTCAAACCTGTTCGGCCGATAGCTTCCAATGCATAAGCACTCACCTGTGGATGTTTATCCAATACATCTTTCATGTTGCGGTATTGTTCTTTTACCACAAATGTGTAGGTACTGCCTTTATAGTTGTGCATTACCATTTCGGTAATTTGTTTTAACGTGTTTTCAACCTCCACAAGACCATCAGTGCTGAATGCACGGATAATGAATTTTAGTTCAGCTTTATCCAAACTACCGGTAATGGATGTTGGATGCATAAAAGGTTCTTTGCCTTCGGTAGTTTCGGGCGATAAATGCGTTTTAGGTAAAGCTGCTACAATTTCAGCTGCAATTTTTAATGCATTCTCCATTTTGTTTTTAGCAAAACCGGGATGAACGGCAACACCTTCAATATGGATCTCTACGCCATCAGCACTAAAGGTTTCGTCTTCCAAATGACCAGCCGTTTCGCCATCCATTGTATAGCCAAAATCGGCTGCAAGCTTTTTCATATCCACCGCATCTACTCCTCTGCCGATTTCCTCATCGGGTGTAAACAAAATACGAATATCGCCATGGATCACTTCGGGATGTTGTGTTAAATACCTAACGGCTTCCATGATCTCTGCCACTCCTGATTTATTATCTGCGCCCAATAATGTTGTACCATCTGCAGTAATAATATCATTCCCGATCTGTGTTTTTAAGTCGGGATGTTCTTCTGGTTTTAACACTACTTTGGGATCGGCAGGTAATACAATATTTCCACCCTGATAATTCTTATGAATCACAGGCTTTACATTCTTGCCTGTAAAATCAGGTGACGTATCCATATGTGAGCAGAAACAAATAACCGGAACTTTCTTGGTTGAATTCCCTTTTACAGTTGCATATACATACCCAAACTCATCCAAATGAGCATCGCTTATTCCCAATTCCAACAATTCTTCAACCAATACCCTGGCAAGGTCCTTTTGCTTTTCAGTACTGGGCTGGGTAGGAGAATTAGGATCCGATTGAGTATCGATCTGAACATATTTACAAAAACGATTGGTTAACGAAACGCTATCAATAGAATGTTTGGCAGTCATGTTGCAAAAAATTAGTTTGCGAAAGTAATCATTTCTACCGAACCACAAATGAATATCAAAGAAGAACTGACGCGAGAACACAGCAAGGCACTTACCATGCGCATTGTAAAATATATCGGTGATGATAAAGACAGATTCAAGGAACTCATAACACTGTTTTTAGGCGACAACTATCGCCTCACCCAACGGGCGGCCTGGCCATTGGCATACTGTTGCCTGGAGCAACCTCAGCTGGCAAAACAATATCAGAAAAAACTGTTGCAAAAACTACAAGAACCCAATCAACACGATGCGGTGAAACGAAATATTCTGCGTATTTGGACAGAACAAATGCCTCCCCAAGAATTGTGGGGAGAGTTGTTCGACATCTGCTACACGTTTGCCCGCAGCAAAGATGAACCAGGTGCTATCAAAGCTTTTTCGTTACATGTGATGAGTCATATTACCAAGCAGTTTCCGGAACTGGCAAGCGAGCTCAGAATGCTTGTGGAAGATCTGATGCCCATGGGAACACCTGCAATTGTTTCGCGCGGAAAGAAAGTTTTGAAACTATTGGATAAATTATAACTTGCAAGTAACAGGTGAATGGACTTGGCTTTTAAGGTTTTAGACCACCAAATTGCACTAACCATAAACCACAACACTATAAAACCACAACACTATGAAAAAGAAAGTGCTCATTATTATTGGAATTGCTTTGCTGGCAATTATTGCATTGCTCACTTGGTTTCGTTCATATACCAAAAGCCACAGCCCTGTTGCCAAAGCTGAGTATCACCAGGATGGAACGGACATTATTGTTACCTATTGCCAACCTTATAAAAAAGGCCGTCTGATTTTTGGGGATGAAGCATCAGGGGCGTTGCAGCCTTACGGAAAATACTGGCGTGTGGGAGCAAATGAAGCTACGGTGTTTGAAACCAACAAAGATCTGAAACTGGGAGATCAAATATTAAAGGCCGGAAAATACAGTATGTATGCTTATCCGGGCAACGATACCTGGCAGGTTGTCTTTAACTCTGAATCAGACAGATGGGGAGTACCCGAACCCGACAAAGAAACGGAAGTGTTAAAAGTAAATGTGACATCTACTACCGTAGAACCTATTACGGAACAGTTTGTTATTTCATTCAATACCGGTGATTCGGGAACAGTCAATATGGTTTGGAGTTGGGATCAAACAATCGTGACAACACCAATGATCGTTCAGTAACTTTTGTTCAACTCATTTAAAATCCTATACCAACAATGATTGATTGGTATAGGATTTTTATTTAGGCATGGTACCAAATACCCAATCCCAAATAGGGCTTGATACACCATATGCTTTATTTTCGAATTGCGGATTATGGTGTTTTAAATGATGTGCCCAAAAAAAGACAAATGGCTTAACAGGCTTATGAGCATGAACAACGTAATGTATAAAAGTGTATAATAAATACCCTATTAAAAACCCGACCATAAGGATAGGGGCGTATTGGGGACCCACAACTAACCACCATAAACCATAAAAAAAGGTAATAAGTAATATACCCGGTAAAGGGGGCATCATCAAGCGTTCCTTGTCTCTTGGGTATTCATGATGTACACCATGTATCGTATATTGAAACTTGCTTGGTTTTATATGGAACAAAAAACGGTGAATTAAGTACTCGACCAATGTCCAGGCTACAACTCCTACCATTAAAAATGCAATGGACTCCAACAATGAAAGTTTATTGAATGTATAGAAGCACACACAGGCTCCTCCGTAGGTTATAACATGAATAACTGGATTCGTTTTTGTAAAAACTTCCAACCATTTCTGGTCAAATATTTTTCCTTGTCCGACTTTCTTTACATTAGTCATTGTTACACAAATTAACTACCACAACGTTACAAGATTTTCTTTAAAGCAAATCTCAGTTACATCCGGCATATGAGAAATAATTTTCAGTTTATAAAGTTCTGCTAAAATATGCTGCATATCACTTACTTCAATTTCCGGTTGACAAGCATACTCCAATTCTTTAAACCATAGTTGAGCATCCTCCTCTTTAAGCTGATAACGCTCACTGATCATATGGGGAGCCAAACTATTGTTTTTTAAAACAGAACACGACAAGTTAATGATGTTTAAAATAGCGGTAAGGGTATCAGGATATTTTTCAATAAATTCATTGCGAACTGTCAATACAAAACAAGGCCATGGAGTGCGACACTCTCCTATTTGTTTGAACTCTCCGGAGTCTACCAACGGTTTTGTGGTAAATTTTTCCCACATAAACAATTGTGCCGTATTACTTTTTAATGCTTCTCTTGCTCCATCCAAACTTCCTACAACCACAAAATCGCTTTCATTAATGCTAAGGTTATGGTTATTGGCATTCACATAAGCCATTAAATGCGACCCTGATTGATACCTGCTAATGGCATATTGATGGCCCTGCATTTCATCAATAGTGTTGATGGGTGACTGACTGCTTACGTATATTCCCCAGGTAAGTGGTGAGTTTACATAGAACTGTACGATCTTACTCGGATTACCCTTCATTATATCGCTTACAACCCCTTCGGTTAAAGCAATTGCGATATCCAGTTTATCTTCACGCAAAGCCTTGCACATGGCTCCTGTACCTCCAGGTATATCCTCCCATGCTATTTCAATTCCTTTTTCCGAAAACTTATGCTGTTCAATGGCCAAATGCCATGCTAAATTAAAATGTTCAGGAACGCCCCCTACTCTTACTTTCATGTTGATGAAATTATTCTAAAAATATAAAGCAATTTCGATACCAATTGTTTTATTTTACGATAACAAATATAATAAGCACATGAAATCTATTACAATGATTGCAATCATACTCCTTACTGGTTTATCGGGAATATCAAATATTCAATCGGGAGGAGACGATATTGTTGGCGTATGGCTTACAGGAAGCAAAGATGGCAAGGTCACTATTTTTAAAACCGGAAACTACTATTACGGAAAAATTTCATGGTTAAGGGTTCCGTTAAATGAAAGTGGTAAACCCAAAACAGATATCCATAATCACAATGTAGAACTTCAGGGTAAACCCCTTTTGGGATTACTGATACTGAAAAGCTTTACTTATGATGCCATTGATAATGTGTGGAAAGATGGAACCATTTATGATCCCAAAAATGGTAAGACATATAGTTGCAAAATGGAACTAACCAATGCCAATACTTTAGAAGTAAGAGGTTATATTGGCATATCCATGGTTGGACGAACTGACACTTGGACAAAAGTTGAATAATTACTCGTCTTCTCCTGTTACAGATTTATTTTTAAGGTAAATAACCGTATTGCGTTTGATCACTTTGCCTTTGCGAATTTCGGCAACAGCCTTTTCGATTACTACGTTTAATTCGTAGCCCAACAACAAAATATAGGTATTGATGTATATAAGCAGCATCACTACGATTAGTGCACCAATTGAACCATACACTTTGTTATAAGCATTAAACTGGTTTACATAAATGGAAAACAAGTAGGTGGTTACAATTGTAACAGAACACGCAAATACAGAACCTGGTGTAAAGAATTTCCATTTACTGTGTTTGCTGGGCGCCACATAATAAATGCACGATATAAAGGTGAGGATGATCATTACCACAATTCCATTATTAAGCAAAAACAACAGTGTTGGGGTAATTTTACTCGGAAAATATTTCATTTTATCCAACCAATGAATGAGCCAGTTTCCCCCTGTAGCCATAAACACCGAAAGCAGAATACCCAAACATGCAATTACCGAAAGAATGATTGCAATGAGCCTTTGTTTCCAAAAACTCCGTGTTTCTTTTTCCTTTCCATATCGGTTGAGGGTATTCATCAAAGAGTGAAAACCATTGGTACTAAAATAAATAGCCAATACAAAACCCACAGAGAGTAGGCCGCTTCGTTGATGCTTTAATATATCTACAAGTGTTGACTTGATAATTTTAAAGGCATTGGTGGGTATAATTCCTTGCAAAAAAAACAAGATCTCATCGGGTGATTTTTTAAGAGGCAAATAGGCAATGAGTGTAAAAAAGAAAATGGCTGTTGGAAAGAGGGATAAAAAAAACGTGAACGATAGCGCTGAGCTTCGCAAGTGAAGATCTTTCTTATCGACCCAACGAATAAAAAACTCGAATACCGAATACCACGAAATTTCCTTGTAACCAGGAAATTGTTTGCGTTGAAGGAACCCGATAAATCCTTTGGAAAAGCGGCTGCGTAAAAACCACCCCATCAGGTTTATACCTTTTACTTTGCCTACCCATTCTTTCCTTCTACTCATGCAAAAAACTGTTTGAACTTTTCATACAAATGCTCCGGGCATCGGGTTGGCCTGTTGGTTTTCATATCCACAAAAACAAGTGTTGAACTTCCTGTGGTGAGTAAAACATGGCTTTCGTTAAACACTTCATATTCCAACACGATTTTTACGGTTGGCAGTTCACGCATTGTTGTTTTGATGGTGAGCAAGTCGTCATACTTTGCAGGTCGCTTAAAATCAGTCGTTAAATTAACCACCGGCATCATCACACCTTCTTCTTCCAGGCTTTTATAGGTAATATCAATATCACGCAATGCGCTTGTTCTCGCTTCTTCAAAATACAATGCATAGTTTCCATGATAGACAACACCCATTTGGTCGGTTTCTCCGTAGCGAACTCTTATCTTGGTTTTGGTGATCATCATGATGATTGAACTGAATTATAAATGTTTGGTTGCCATTTCCGCAATGGTTTTCCCGATCGACAGGCTCGAAGTTGCAGCCGGTGAAGGTGCATTTAAAATATGGATTGCCCTAGGCTTTTCAATAATTTTAAAATCATCCAGCAATCCTCCTTCCCTATCGCAAGCCTGTGCTCTCACACCAGCTTCGGCAGGTATTAGGTCATCTTCTTCTATTTGTGGAATAAATTTACGGAGCGCATTGGTAAAAGCGGTTTTGCTGAACGAACGGTAAAACTCTCCCAATCCTGTTTTCCAATACTTTTTAGCCACTTTTTGGAAACCGGGCCACATAAGACTTTCCATCATTTCGGTAAAATCCACATCGGTTTTTTGATAGCCTTCACGTTTAAAAGCAAATACAGCATTTGGCCCTGCCTCAACTCCACCATCGATCATGCGGGTAAAATGCACTCCCAGAAAAGGGAAGTTCGGATCAGGTACCGGATAAATCAGGTTTTTAACCAAATAACGTTTTTCGGGTTTCAACATATAATATTCTCCTCTGAAAGGAATAATACGCGTATCCACTTTTTCACCTGCCATCTGCGCTACTTTATCACAATACAACCCGGCACAATTCACGATCATTTTGGTTTCTATGGTTTGACCATTGGTTTTTACAGCCATAAAATCAGCATACTCCTCAATATCTTCAGCTTTGTGATTGGTCAATATCTTTCCTCCCCATTGCTCCACCCAATAAGCCAACTTGGCGCAGACTTCGGTATAATCAATAATACCGGTATACGGAACATGTAACGCCTTAATCCCGCGAATATGAGGTTCGTATTGCTGAATCTCGTCAGCAGTGATATACTTCATCTCCGTAAGACCATTTTGCAAACCGCGTTGATACAAGTTTTCCAGTAAAGGTAATTCCCACTCTTCTGTTGCTACAACCAACTTGCCACACAGATCAAATGGAATATTATTTTCGCGGCAAAATGCGAGCAACATATTGTACCCGTTAATGCAGTTAATTGCCTTTAAACTTCCGGGTTTATAATACAATCCCGAATGGATCACACCGCTATTATGCCCTGTTTGGTGAGCTGCCAGGGTGCTTTCTTTTTCAAGCACAACTACTTTTAATGTTGGATCCTGTTGTAATAAATGATAGGCGCTGGCAAGACCAACAATTCCTCCTCCAATAATAACGATATCGTGTTGCATGTATGTATTTTAGTGGGCGCAAAATAAGGCTTCAAAATTTGTAAACAAAAACCGTTGTTCATGCAATTGAACGCGGGGCAGATAAGCAATTCCAATTTCTTCCCTTATCTTCGTGCCCGTTTTTAACAAATTATGAGTCAGGAAGAATTATTGCGTAAACGCAGAACATTTGGTATTATCAGTCACCCCGATGCGGGAAAAACAACCTTAACGGAAAAGTTACTCTTGTTTGGAGGAGCGATTCAGTCGGCAGGTGCTGTAAAAAGCAATAAAATTCGTAAAACAGCGACCTCCGATTTTATGGAGATCGAAAAGCAACGTGGTATCTCGGTGGCAACATCGGTAATGGGATTTGAATACAACGGTTATAAAGTAAACATCCTGGATACTCCCGGTCACAAGGATTTCGCTGAAGATACCTATCGTACATTAACGGCTGTCGACAGTGTTATTTTGGTGGTGGATTGTGTGAAAGGTGTGGAGGATCAAACACGCAAACTCATGGAAGTATGCCGCATGCGCAATACTCCTGTAATTGTGTTCATCAACAAGCTCGACCGCGAAGGACAGGATCCTTACGATTTGCTTGAAGAGATTGAAAAAGAATTGAATATCCATACCCGCCCGATGACCTGGCCTATTGGCGTAGGTTCTTCATTTCAGGGTGTTTATAATTTGCACGATAAACAATTGCAGTTGTTTTCACCGAACAGAAGTAAAATATCAACAGATATTGTTGCCATCAACGATTTAAATGATGGTTCATTGGATAAAAATATTGGCGAAAGACCCGCAAACAAACTGCGCGAAGATGTGGAACTCATTGAAGGCGTTTACGAACCTTTTAACCACGACCTGTATTTGGAAGGATACCTGGCTCCTGTATTTTTTGGGAGCGCAGTTAACAATTTTGGCGTGCAGGAGTTATTGGATACCTTTATTCGGATAGCACCTGAGCCTCGTTCTCGTTTTACCGAAGAACGCGAAGTATTGCCTACCGAGAAAAACTTTACCGGTTTTATCTTTAAGATCCACGCCAACCTCGATCCAAACCATCGTGATCGTATTGCTTTTTGCCGCATCGTTTCCGGAAAATTTGAACGCAACAAATTTTACCAGCACACGCGCCTCAATAAAAAATTACGATTTTCTTCACCAACGAGCTTTATGGCGAATGAAAAAAGCATTATCGATGAATCATTTCCGGGCGATGTTGTAGGATTGTACGATACAGGGAATTTTAAAATTGGTGATACATTAACAGAGGGCGAAAACATCCAGTTTAAAGGTATCCCGAGTTTCTCTCCCGAAATATTTAAGGAATTGGTGAACAGGGACCCAATGAAAACCAAGCAACTTGAAAAAGGAATCCAACAGTTAACGGATGAAGGTGTTGCCCAATTATTTACCCAACAACCGGGTAATGTTAAAATTATCGGTACAGTAGGTGATCTTCAGTTTGAAGTCATTCAATTCCGCCTTTTAGCGGAATATGGAGCTTCATGTGATTTCCGTCCACTGGGTTACGAAAAAGCGTGTTGGTTCACTTCCGAAAACAAAGAAGCATTGGAGAAATTCAACCTGATCAAACGTCACAATATTGCATCCGACAAAGAAGGACGCCCTGTATTTTTAGCAGACAGCTTATGGTCACTTAAAATGACACAGGATAATTATCCGGATATCCAGTTTCACTTTACCTCCGAATTTAAAACGGAACAATCAGCCATTCAAAACGCCAATGCATGGGGAAAATAATCACATAAAAAAAGCGTCCCGCAATACTGCGGGACGCTTTTTTTATGACCTATTCAAATTCCTTTCTTATTTATGAATCAACAGTTTTGATTGAAAAACGGTACCCCCGTTGGTTACTT
The DNA here is from genome assembly GCA_943369665.1 of Chitinophaga pinensis. Lineage (GTDB taxonomy): Bacteria > Bacteroidota > Bacteroidia > UKL13-3 > UKL13-3 > UKL13-3. Next base: position 88,085 of record CALRNX020000011.1, on the reverse strand, counting down.
TTACAAAGTATAATCCATTTTCAACTGTTGTCAAATTAAGTTCAAGGTGTTGATTGCTATTTGTTTTCAACTCTTCATTCAAAACTGTTTTGCCTGTAATATCGGTGATCAATACCTGTGCTGACCTTAACTGATCAGGCATTACAATAACGGCTTTATCACTTGCAGGGTTTGGCATCATGGTAATGTATGCTCCTAAATTTTCTGCATCCGAAACACCTGTTACATCAGGTGGCAGGTCAAATTTTGCCGTACCATCTGTAACGGATGTGTTTGAACCTTGGCTTGCTGTATATCCTAAACCTCTTCTGGCAAATGTATTCCACAATAATGCACGGTTGGCTCCTCCGTTTAAAATACTATCCGCTTTGATAATGGCATTGCGGGCATCTACAAATCCGGGACTGCATGGCTGCAATTTCAAGCCGTCAATCACCAATTGAATAGCCATATTGTTTCCTCCTGTTCCGTTATATACATCCGGATCGAAACCATATTTAGCCACTAAATTCCAATACATATCCCACAACATACTGCACCAAACGGTTCCTACATAATGTACACCTCTGTCGTTTTTGATATAATTATACGTCATCGGGTTGGTGGTCATATTGGTAGTATATTTATAATCACGAATACCTGCACCATTTGTTGCCTGATTGTATACAAAAGTTCCTATTCCTTTTGCATCTGTACCTTTATCTCCTTCTTTGGCCGTAAATGCCAAGGCAAAAAAGTCACTCCAGCCCTCACCTGCCTGTTCGCCATTGTTTAAACAATTTGAATTGCTCGGACCACCAGTTAAGCGGGTCGAAACACCATGCCCGAACTCATGTGCAATGACACCATTATCGAAATCGCTGTCATATGATTTTTGCAATGGCATTCCTTTAATGGTAGCTGTTACTGTACTGTCAATGTCGAGAGCCTTCTTTATCAAAGCTCCATATGCCTGGCTGATAATAACCGAAGGAATGACGATATTTGAATTTGAACCGGTCATCTGAGTGGGTGTACTTCCCGTATTGTGTATCATAATTACAGCAATGGCACCTGCATTTTGCGCATTGAGTACCTTACTTGTAACACTGCATGTTCCCCTGTATATCAATGCAATTTTTCCGGTCAGATCAACTGAGTTAACCAACGTTCCGCAACCCAAAGAATCTGCACTGCTTCCATCATCAACCAAAACAACATCGGCTGTAATATCCGCAAATCTTTTCGACCCAAATGCCGAAAGTGTTGCAGGATAGTTACCTGCTGCTGTTGACGGAGCCGAAATAACCACTGGAGGTGTTGCTACCGAACCTACGGGCCATAAATACATTTGCATGCGGCCGCTGCTACCATCGGCCGGAGTACTGAAATTGGCATTTCCGGTTCCACTTCCATCCTGTGCTTCGGCCTGAACCTGGTCCCTTCCCGCTCCGCCTTTACCATAATTATTGAACTGGAAATTTCCCGATTTCTCATTAAACCCATACTGATACAACACATCATGCACAAAATTATTGGCATAAAACAAGTTGGTAATGGCTGCAGGTAAGAAATAGTCATAATCGAGCCAGGCCGTGTCCATTGGAAAATCAAATACCAAACTATCACCACCATTCGGGCTGAAACCATTTCCATTGCTGGAAAGTGTATCCTCATCGGCAAACACATTATTGCCGCGTGTTGTAGTCATTTCTGGACCTGCAACGCCATTGGTATCGTGCCACCCAAATGGTGAAGCGTTTAAGTTGGCTGCATCTCCCAACACATATTGTCTTGGAGCATGATTCGGACTTTCGCCCGGGAATGGCACTACTAAATATTTGCCTGCTAAATCACTTTTTTTAGCATAACCGGCAGCTGTTGCTTTATTGGCAACCACAAACTGCTGTGTACTTAATTCAGTTTCATTGCTGTACATATTGGGCTCAAAAGAACAATGACTTGTCCAGTTGTTCTTATCGATCACCACTCCGTTATCTGCATTTACACGCACATTCCACCAATCACTGGTTTCGTTATTAAACAACTCTACATTATAAGAAAGCACCAATTGTTGATTCGTATAATAGTAATAAAGCCCGGTTTGAATAGGTTCCTCCGAAACCGTTTTATCCACCAGTATATTTTTGTTGTTCACCAACTGTCCATCCGTTTTAGATAGAGCAGGTTTAATATTCATTTCAACATGCTGAGCTGCCGATTGAAGTGCAGTTGTAACTCCTACCGATGGTTTGGTACTCGTTACCAACTGTTTTGCATCTTTCACAAAATCGGAATAACAACTGATGATATTCCCACTTTTATCCAAATGCATGGATGCATTTCCGTTAAACACCTCTATTCCATTCACCACCTGCCTCATATAAATATGTGTAATACCAGAATGATCATCGGTATACTGGTCGGTTATGATCATTCCCTCAATATCAGCATTGGTTAACCCAAATTGGTTTTGATATTGTTTGAATTGACTCACAACTGTAGTTGGTGCATACTGCGCAAATCCTGAGATAGCAATGGACATCAACAAAATAAAGGACAGGTTTCTTTTCATAAATAGTTATTATTGTTAAAGTAATCAATAACCTTTTTGGCCAATTTTACTTCTTAATTAAAACTCAAAGTTAACCGAACAGGGCAATTCTCAAAACCCAATATGGGTGAATTGATGGAATTTGAGGTTAATACTCAAATTGATCGGGCAAACAAAACCCTTGTAAAGATTATGTAGGATATTACCTGTTAAAGATCAGGCGCCTTCCAAATGAACTTTCATCAAATTGTCCATTATCAAATACCACTTTCCCATTAACAATGGTCTGCTTAATTTTTGAATGAAACGTAACTCCCTCAAACGGACTCCAGTTGCATTTGTACAAAATATTGTCTTTGCTTACAGTATATGTTTGGTTCAGATCCACCAGCACCAGATCGGCATAAAACCCTTCACGAATAAATCCACGCCTGTCTATTTCAAACAACTCGGCAACATTGTGACACATTTTTTGAACGATCATTTCCAAACTTATCTTGCCTTGTTTGTGCATTTCCAACATTGCATTCAGTGCATGTTGAACCAATGGGCCGCCCGAAGGTGCCTTTAAATACGTTTGTTCCTTTTCTTCAATGGTATGAGGGGCATGATCGGTGGCGATCACGTCAATTCTTCCATCGAGTACCGCTTTCAAAATCGCATCTCTGTCACTCGACAGTTTTACCGCAGGATTCCATTTAATATAATTCCCTTTGGTGGCGTAATCCTCGTTGCTAAACCACAAATGGTGTATACAAGCTTCGGCCGTTATTCTTTTTTGCGAAAGCGGAATATCATTTCTAAACAGATCCAGTTCTTCGGCTGTACTGATATGCAAAATATGCAATCGCGTATTATGTTTCTTCGCCAAACCAACTGCATACGAGGATGACTTGTAACAAGCCTCACGGCTGCGGATCAAATGATGCCGGGTTGCATCCATGTTTTCACCAAACTCTTCCGTAAACTTTGCCGTGTTCACTTTGATCATCGGATCATCTTCACAATGAGTAGCGATCAATGTTTTGACTTCTCGAAAGATATTTTCCAGGGCAACAGCATCATCCACCACCATATTACCGGTGGATGAACCCATAAAAATTTTCACCCCGCAAATAGTACGTTCATCTGCCTTTAACAGCTCATCCAGGTTGTCTTTTGTTGCACCTAAAAAAAATGAATAATTGGCTAAAGAACATTGCGATGCCCGTAAGTATTTTTCTTCCAGCAATTCGAGTGTAGTTGCCGTAGGATTGGTATTAGGCATTTCCATATAGCTGGTAATTCCACCCGCCACTGCCGCTTTCGCTTCCGTGTAAATATTGCCTTTATGGGTTAATCCAGGTTCCCTGAAATGAACCTGATCGTCAATTGCCCCCGGTAATAAATGCAATCCTGTTGCATCAATTACCCGATCTGCTGGCATGGCAATTCCATTGGTATCAATCTTCTCGATCATGCCATTTTTAACAAGCACATCTGCATGGAATATTTTTCCTTCGTTTACCAGTTTCGCATTTCGTATCAGTAGTGTCGACATATTTTTTAATTAACGTTTCGTTGTAAGTGTTATTTCTTCTTTCCGGCCGGTGCTATTTTGCGTATCTCAATCAGGTATTTATTGGGTTCGATTTTAAAATCGTTTTCATCAAAATAATTCAGGTCAATTAATTGCCATGACTTTTGGGGTGTTACAGTTTCGTACGTTCCTTTTGTTGCGGTTAATTTTACAGGCAAATCAAAGCCCTTCACCATATTTACCCAATGATAGCTCATCACCAGATTCCTTTCGCCCCTATCTTCTATTTTATATTCAAACACGGGTAACGAAGCTGTATATAAATACTGTTTAAAAAAATGATCCAGTTTCATTCCCGACCTGGCATTGAAAAAGGCTATTATTTGTGCGGTCGACACATTTTGTTTTTTGAAGGTGGTACTCAACTCCCTGATCATGTTGAACCACAACGTATCGTTATCTATGGCACTGCGTAAAGTATGCAGCATCCAGCTTCCTTTATAATAAATATCGTTGTCGTCTCTGCCATGATAATGCACATCATAAGGACCGATCAATGGTGCTTTGTTTTCAATATTTTTTGCTTGCTCTTTCAAATATTGCTGAGCCTTGGCATACCCCATAAAATATTCTACATACAAGGCTTCACTATAGGTGGTAAACGATTCGTGTATCCACATTTCGGCAGGATCGTTGGCAGTGAGACTGTTGCCAAACCACTCGTGCCCGCTCTCATGCACAATGATAAAATCGAAATCATAGCGATTATTTTTATAGTCGTTCCCATAAGCCACACAACTTTGGTGCTCCATTCCCCAATAAGGTGTTTCAACCAGTTTATAACCATCCTCTCCAAACGGGTAAGCGCCAAAATAATGCTCAAATGCCTCCAACATTTTTGGTACTTGTTTAAAATGTTCTTTTGCTTTTGCAGCGTTATCACTCAATACATAATAATCGAGTGTCAATTCCTGGGAATCTTTTTGAATATAAGTGTCATGCAGATGCGTGTAGGCTCCAATATTGACTGAGATATTATAGTTATTGATCGGATTGCGAACTTTCCAATTGTATTGGGTAAAACCATTTTCCAGTTCTACCTTCCCCATTAACCGGCCATTGGAAACCCCAACCAAAGAAGACGGAACCTGTAAATGCATGTCCATGCTATCCGCTTCATCACTCCAGTGATCTTTACAAGGTAACCAACAACTTGCCCCCAATCCTTCACAGGCAAGCCCTATCCAATCGGTATTTGCCGCATCTTTCGACCATACAAAACCGCCATCCCAGGGTGCCTTTTTAGCCATAGGTGGTTTCCCCGAAAAATATACGACCAGCTTTCCGGATGACCCTTTTTTGACCTTGATTCCCAAATCAACAAACACTGCGTTGCTATCACGTGTAAAGGATGTTTTTTTTCCATAAAAGCAAATACTGTCAATCTGCATCACCGAAAACAGATCAAGCTGCAGTTGCTGGAAATCTTTCACTACCAGAAAACTGATGGCATTGTTACCCGAAATATGCTGTTGCGTAGGTTCTACCTTAAGGGTTATATCGTAATGTTTCACATCAAAACATGTGCGCAATGGCGTAAGTTTACCATGCAGATAATCATATCTGGTAAATGGTTGCTGAGCATTAATGGTGGTAAAAAAGCATATAAATGCAAAACAAACCAGGTAGTTCGGTCGATTAAAATATGTTTTTATAAATAGCCCCATGCCCTCGGTAAGATTTTGCCAAATGTAAAAGGAAAAATCCTAAACTTGCACGCAAAACAAGAAACTTTAAACTGAATAAAAAAAAGAATAAACATATGGCACATGGAATCTTAAAAGGTAAAAAAGGAATCATCTTTGGCGCATTAAACGACAAATCGATTGCCTGGCAAGTGGCATTGAAAGCACATGCCGAAGGTGCCGAATTTGTGTTAACCAATGCCCCCATAGCCATGCGCATGGGCGAAATCAACAATCTTGCTGCGGCATGTGGCAATGCTCAGATCATTCCTTGCGATGTAAGCAAAGATGAAGACATGCTTAACCTGGTAACCAAATCAATGGAAATTTTGGGTGGTAAATTGGATTTTGTGCTGCATTCGGTGGGAATGAGCATGAATATCCGCAAAGGAAAAACGTATACTGAACTGGATTATAAGTTCATGCACGAAACGTTGGATATTTCGGCCATTTCATTTCACCGCCTGATGAAAAATTTATACAATAGCGATGCGATGAAAGATGAAGGTTCGATCCTGGCACTTACATACATTGCCGCACAACGTGTATTTCCTGACTACAGCGAAATGGCGGATGCCAAATCATTGCTGGAAAGTATTACACGCAGTTTTGGTTACCATTTTGGCAAACGAAATAAAGTACGTGTAAATACAATCTCTCAAAGTCCAACCATGACAACTGCCGGAAGTGGCGTTAAAGGTTTCGGAACATTTTTCGATTACGCTCATGCTCTCTCCCCCTTGGGTAATGCCAACTCTGAAGAGTGTGCAGACTACGTAATTAGTATGTTTAGCGACTATACTAAAAAAGTAACCATGCAAAATCTTTTCCATGACGGAGGATTTAGTTTCACCGGATTTAGTGAAGACGTATTTAAAATCGGACAAGAATAGCGTACGATTAGCAACAAAAAAGTCAGGTTGAATGCAATATCATTTAACCTGTTTTTTTTATATTTAACAGTTTATTATATCGGCAAAACGGGTTTTCGGTGAGGGCTTCCTGCCAATTCAAATAATTGATCATTCTGATAAATAACCTCACCCCTTTTGTTTAACAATGCCGCAGCTACCATTGCTTGTGCCACAGTAGCCCCCTCAATTGCTTTGTATTTTTTGAGCGGACCTACAAATAAAAATTGTAATCCTTTCATAAACACCTTGGCTATTTGTTCTCCGGCCCTGAATTCGGTGCGGTGACCTAATAATAATGATGGTCGGAAAACTTTAAAGTATGGATAACCTAGCGCTGATATTGCTTTTTCCAACTCTCCTTTTACCCTGTTGTAAAAAATGGAAGACGCAGCATCTGCACCCATCGCGCTCACCAATAGAAATTGTTCAGCGCCATTTTTGAGTGCCAACCCTGCTACCTGGTATGGATAATCAAAATCGACCTTGCGGAATTGTTCCTGCGAACCGGCTACCTTAATGGTTGTACCCAAACAACAGTATACATCATCAGCAATCAGGGCTTGTTGGTATTCTTTTAATTTGTCAAAATCCACCACAAGTTGTTCCAGTTTATGGTTTTTAACAGCCAAAGGTTTGCGCACTACTGCAATTACCTTTGTATATGCCGGATTGTCTAATAAATGGTATAAACAGGCTTTACCAATAAGCCCTGTAGCACCAACGATCAATGCTGTTCTCATTTATTCTTCTGTTATATCGTAAGGGAGATCTTTAAGTACACCTTTGGTAATTCTTAATGTATCACCCTGTTTACGGTAAAGCGTGCACTCAAATGTACCCGTCAGTTTTTTATTGGCAGCATCACTTTGGGTTATGGTAACTTTTCCATACGCTCCTGTATAAGTTGCATTTGTTGTTGTATTCACCGAAACAAAGTCTGCGTCTGATATCCCACCGCGAATTAATTGATATGTTTTTACCGCAATACCATCCCCCGCAACACCTGTTGATTCATCTGATAAAGTGAGCGTGAGCAATTTTCCATCGGTAGAACTTGCGCTAATGCGCATTTCTTTGCTAGGAGAGGCTGCACTTTTTTTAACCAATAAGCTCAGGTTTTGTGTCCCGCTCCATGATGCTCCATTAAATGCTGCTGTATATGTGTAGGCTGCAGGCACCGGAAGTTGATCTTCAGGCTTATCTTCCTCTTGCTGGCAGGAAACAACTGTTAACAACAGCATACCCATTAAAATTAAAAGTGATCTACGGATAAACAACATGTTCAATATTACTACAGGATATTTAATTTTAGCGCATTTCATTGTTTAATTGTTTATAAAATATCCCTTACCAAAACCGAACCATAATTACATTGCACCTTAAAATATCTCATTCGTATGCGGGTTCATTTTATATCAATTGGTGGTGCTGTGATGCACAACCTTGCATTGGCATTGCACAAAAAAGGGTTTATCGTTACCGGATCTGATGATGAAATATATGAGCCTGCAAAATCACGGTTGGCAAAAGCGGGTATTTTGCCAACTGTCATTGGCTGGAACACAAATAATATTACTCCTGACTTAGATGCCATTGTATTGGGAATGCATGCACGTAAAGACAATCCGGAATTGATTAGGGCACAGGAATTAGGTCTCAAAATATACTCGTTCCCGGAATACATGTACGAACAAACCAAAGACAAAAAACGTATTGTCATTGGTGGAAGCCATGGCAAAACCAGCACAACAGCCATGATATTGTATGTACTCAAATACTACAATATTGATTTTGACTATTTGGTAGGTAGTTTAATTGATGGGTTTGATACCATGGTGGGCATTAGCCCTACCAGTAAAATTGCTGTATTCGAAGGGGATGAATATTTAAACTCTGCGCTGGATCCTCGTCCGAAGTTTCATTTTTACCATACTGAAATTGGGATCATTACAGGAATTGCCTGGGACCATATAAATGTATTTCCAACATACGAAAATTACGTTGAACAGTTTGAAATTTTCATTAGAGGTTTACCGGCAAAAGGTGCATTAATTTATTGTGCCGATGATCCGGAAGTAAAACGAGTGAGCGAAAGTACGCCTTGTGATGCAAGGTTAATTCCTTACCATATTCCTCAGAACAAGGTGATCAATGGTGTTACATATGTAATTGTAAATGGGATTGAGATTCCGCTTAAAGTTTTTGGGAACCACAATCTCCAAAACATGATGGCAGCTAAATACGCTTGTATTGAAGCGGGCCTTTCAGAGCAACAATTCTATGATGCCATTCAATTATTTAAAGGTACTGCCAAACGACTTGAAACAATAAAAGAAACAAGCACTTCTGTTATATACAGAGATTTTGCCCATGCACCCAGTAAATTAAAAGCAACAGTAAATGCTGTAAAAAACCTGCATCCCGAACGTAAACTGATTGCAGCTTATGAATTGCATACTTACAGCAGTTTAAACAAAGATTTTTTACCTCATTACAATCAATGCATGGCCGAAGCAGATATAAGCGCAGTGCTTTTCAGCAAGCATGCCTTGGAAATGAAAAAAATGCCCATGCTTGACGAAGCAGAAGTGGCAAAAGGATTTGGTGGAAATGTGGCTGTGTTTACTGATCAAAATGAATTGCGGAAATTTTTACAGTCACATTATTCGGGCAACGAAAATTTATTATTGATGAGCAGTGGAACTTTTGATGGGATGGATCTCAGCTTTTGAGTTGATATTTGAATGCATGAGGTAATCAACATAACAAACCAACTACTTGACAACTAAAACGCTCTTATGTATCCTAGGCCCTACTGCGGTTGGCAAAACGGCAACAGCAATTGCCTTGGCCAAACAACTCAATACCGAGATCATATCGGCTGACTCACGACAGTTTTACAAAGAGATCAGTATCGGTACGGCCAAACCTTCTGTTGAAGAATTAGCCGAAGTACCACATCATTTTATTGGACAACTCAGTATTACCCAAACATACAATGCAGGAGACTTTGAGCGGGATGCCATCGCTAAACTCAACGACTTGTTCAAAACACATAATACGGTTATTGCTGTGGGAGGCTCAGGGTTATACGTAAAAGCACTTATCGAAGGATTGGATGACATGCCCAAAGCCAATGAAGATTTAAGAACCGAGCTCAACAAACTTTATGCTGAAGAAGGAATTACGGCTTTGCAACAAAAACTGCAAGCACTCAATCCTGAAATATACGCGCAAACTGAAACACAAAATCCGCAACGTATAATGCGCGCAATTGAAATTGAACTAGCCAAACAAAGTGGTTTTACTCCAGCTTTTAGCAAACAACCCCGAAATTTCAGAACCATCAATATTGTGTTAAACCTTCCCCGGGAGATTTTATACGATCGTATTAACCAACGCGTTGACTTGATGATGCAACAAGGATTATTGGAGGAAGTAAAAAGTGTGCAGCAATATAAAAACACATACGCCCTGCAAACGGTTGGTTATTCTGAGCTATTCGACTATCTGGAAGGCAAACATACTCTCGATAAAGCTGTAGATTTAATTAAACAACATACCCGTAATTTTGCCAAACGACAACTTACCTGGTTTAAAAAAGAAGCTCCTCAAAACTGGTTTGAGCCAATGTCCATTCAAAAAATCATAACCCTGCTTTAAGGCAACAACCAAACAAGCTTTTTTTCTGTTAGTTGAATACCAATAAATTAAACTCTCTATAAAAATCCCTCAGGTTTCAGTACATTTGCTGTAATATTTAAACAACAATATGCTAGAACTGTTCTCTCAACCCGAAGCCTGGTTATCGCTCATTACCCTTACTGTTATGGAAATCGTATTGGGTATTGACAATGTTATTTTCATTTCATTGGTTACTTCCCGCTTGGAAGTAGGTAACCAAAACAAGGCAAGACGTTTGGGATTGTTTTTAGCATTGTTTATCCGGATCGTATTATTAGGTTTTATCAGTCATATTGTTCACGATATGGTACACCCTTTGGCAACATTTTTTAATATTCCCATCAGTTGGAGAAGTATCATTTTAATGGCAGGAGGTTTGTTCCTGATTTATAAAAGTACACTCGAAATTTTCGAATTACTTGAAGCCAATGAACATGAAACCAAAACAAAGGTAAAACCTACTTTCTGGAGTGTTGTGTTCCAAGTGATTCTTATTGATATTGTGTTCTCTTTTGATTCAATCATAACGGCTGTTGGTTTGGCTCAGGATCTTCCCATTATGATCTTGGCTGTTGTTATTTCAATGGTGATCATGTTGTTTTTCTCTCAGGCAATCGCAAAATTCATCGACAAACACCCAAGTATCAAATTACTTGCCCTTGCATTTTTGTTAATGATCGGTGTATTGTTAGGCGCTCAGGCCCTTGGTTATGAAGTTCCAAAAGCGTATGTATATTTCGCAATGGCATTTTCGGTTGGTGTAGAACTGCTGAACCTCAGAATGAAAAAGAAGAACACCAAATCGGTAGAACTGAAAGATCTCTACAAATAGGTGAACGCTGTTTTTATGCTTACCTGTTCTTTTGTTACAGGATGAACAAACGATAAAAATGTTGCACACAAAGCAATAGCCCCGTTGGCCAATGGTTTTGGTGCTCCATATTTTACATCACCCACTATGGGGAAACCTTCTTTTGAAAGTTGTGCTCGTATTTGATGCTTGCGACCCGTATGCAGAATGATTTTGAGCGTGGCAATTTGCTGCTCGGCAGCAACAACTTCATACTCCAGTTGCGCTTTTTGGCTATTCGGAACTTCTTTTATATGTGCTTTGGTGATCCGTTTATTGTCATCACGAACCAGGTAATGTGTCAACATTGCTTTGGGTGAAGCCGGAATTTTAACAACCTGTGCCGTATATATTTTCTGCACATTGCGCTGCTTAAACTGTTCATTCATACGTACCAAAGCCTTACTTGTTTTGGCAAACAATACGATACCACTTACTGGCATATCCAAACGGTGTATGACTCCTAAAAAAACGTCCCCCGGTTTATTTTTCGATACTTTAATATACTGCTTTACTTCATCTTCCACAGATGCCGGTTTACCTTCCTCCGGCTGCACAGATTGCCCGCTCCGTTTGTGAACAGCTATCAGGTGATTGTCTTCGTAAAGGATATTTAATTTGATAATATACTGTATTTACTTAGTTGGCAGAGAGGTTACAAAACCATAGGCCTTTCGTTAGTATTGTTCTTTTTCGTTGGGGAAATTCACCGATTTAACATCAGCAACATATGCTTCAACCGCTCCTTTAATTTCATCATATAAATTCAGATAACGTCTCAAGAATTTGGGAGAAAACTCCTTGTTGATACCCAACATGTCGTGGCTTACCAAAACCTGTCCATCCACACCGGATCCCGCACCAATCCCAATAATGGGAACCTTTACACTTTGCGCCACCTGAGTAGCTAAGCTCGAAGGAATTTTTTCAAGCACAATGGCAAAGCAGCCGGCTTCTTCCAGTAATTTGGCATCCTGAATCAATTTTTTTGCCTCTTCTTCTTCTTTTGCGCGAACCTCATACGTTCCGAATTTATAGATACTCTGAGGTGTTAATCCCAAATGTCCCATTACCGGAATACCAGCAGTAAGGATACGTTTGATCGAATCCACCACCTCTTCTCCTCCTTCCAGTTTAATGGCATGTGCCTCCGCTTCCTTCATGATACGAATGGAAGAAACCAATGCCTCCTTAGAGTTACCTTGATAAGACCCAAACGGCAAATCGACTACGACCAAACTGCGCTTAACAGCTCGTGTAACAGATGCTGCATGCGAGATCATCTGATCGAGTGTAATAGGCAATGTTGTTTCATAACCATGCATCACATTACTAGCCGAATCTCCTACCAACAACACATCAATTTTTGCATCGTCATAAATGCGGGCCATCGAATAATCGTAAGCAGTAAGCATCGAAATTTTTTCACCGCGCATCTTCATTTCCTGCAAAATATGTGTGGTGATTTTTTTTGTCTCTTTATAGGTACTCATATGATAATAATTCGAAGTTTAGGAATATGCGGTCAAAGTTAGATAAACTTTGCAAGCAACCAATTATTCTAAAATTAACACTCACTAAGCTGAATGGTTTAAGTTTTAAGCTTTTAGTTTTAAATTATAAAAAAACAACAGATACCAATATATTCGCACCAAATGAACGTAATCAGAATCCTTATACTTTTGATAATCATATTGCCTTTAGGCGGATGTGACAACGAAATAGATATTAATACCGACTGGAAAGAAACACCCGTTGTATATGCATTTTTAGACCCGAACGTATCTACCCAGTACTTGCGCATTGAAAAAACGTATCAGAATTCAGTTGATATTACAACCGACCAGGGCGCTCAAATTAATGATTCCCTTTATTTTGATACCATATTTGTAAAAGTAAAAGGCACTGGATTACCTGATGTAATATTTACCCGAACCACAGAAATACCTAAGCAAGCCGGTTTTTTTTCGGGCAATCCCCACTATTTGTACAAAGGGAACCTGACACCGATATACAACAAGGGTTATACCTTGGAGATATACAGTCCTAAAACAAACAATACTTATGTAGCCAGTACCAGTGCCATTGGCACATCCGACATCAAAACAGCAACATTCAGATTTGCAAAACCCGAAAACTTTATCAGCATAACGGTAACCCCAATTGCATCAGCCACTACAGTTAGCGCTACCCTCCGCTTTAAATATTTAGAATATACTGGATCCATAACATCGGCTGATACATTTAACGTTGACTATATTCTCACCGAAACACCAGTAACCGTATCTGATGGTATCAGGTATAATATTAATAACAGGAGTTATGTAAACTACCTCAAAGACGTTATTCCTGTTAAAGCCGCCTACACCCGTCAAATTATTGGTTTCGACATGTCATATGTAGGTGCAGGCAAAGAATTATCCGACTTGATGGAAATCATGAAGCCGAGCGCAGCTATTGTGCAGAAAAAACTCGAATACTCCAATATTTCAGGAGGATTGGGTATTTTTTCGAGCCGTAGTGAAAACCTTGACTTCAATATCCAGAACCTTGGTGGAAGCAACTGGGCAGCAGCAAAACCCGACCTAATTTCATTGCTGAACGCAGATCCGAAAAACCTCAACTTTATACCTTAGGCTGTAGTCCAAACTCTGCCATTTTTTCCCCGTATGTTTATTATTGGCGCCTCTTTGTGCCATTGTTTCCCTCAAAACTGACATTTTTGGGGTTGGCACTGTCATTGATAAACTGTTGTCAATAAAAATTAGTAAAACAAAGAACTATGAGTAAAATAATTGGAATTGACTTAGGAACAACCAACTCTTGCGTGGCTGTAATGGAAGGTAACGAAGCGGTGGTTATTGCAAACAGCGAAGGCCGTAGAACCACACCTTCAATCGTTGCATTTTTGAAAGACGGAGAACGCAAAATTGGTGATCCTGCTAAACGTCAGGCGGTAACAAATCCTAAAAACACGATCTACTCGATCAAACGTTTTATGGGACATACCTTCAGCGAAATCGAAAAAGAACTTTCTCGTGTGCCTTATTCGGTAGAAAAAGGAGATAATAATACCCCTCGTGTAAACATTGATGGAAGAATGTATTCTCCTCAGGAAATTTCAGCAATGATCCTTCAAAAAATGAAGAAAACAGCTGAAGACTACCTGGGTCAGGAAGTAAAAGAGGCAGTGATCACAGTACCTGCTTACTTTAACGATGCACAACGCCAGGCAACGAAAGAAGCCGGTGAAATTGCAGGTTTAACTGTAAAACGTATCATCAATGAACCAACCGCAGCTGCTTTGGCTTATGGTATGGACAAAAAAGGTAAAGATCAAAAAATCGTTGTGTTTGACTGCGGAGGTGGAACACATGACGTTTCGGTACTTGAATTAGGTGATGGCGTTTTTGAAGTAAAATCAACAGACGGAGATACCCACTTAGGTGGTGATGATTTTGACCAAGTGATTATTGACTGGTTGGCGGATGAGTTTAAAAACGATGAGGGTATAGACTTGCGCAAAGACCCTATGGCTTTGCAACGTTTGAAAGAAGCTGCCGAAAAAGCAAAAATCGAACTTTCAAGCTCTACTCAAACCGAAGTTAACTTACCATATATTATCCCGGTTGATGGAATTCCAAAACATTTGGTGAAAACATTAAGCCGTGCAAAATTTGAGCAATTAGCTGACTCTTTGATCAAACGTACTATTGAACCTTGTAAAACAGCTTTGCAAAATGCAGGTTTAACAACCAGCCAGATTGACGAAGTGATTTTAGTAGGTGGTTCAACCCGTATCCCTGCGATACAAGCTGCTGTTGAAGCCTTTTTTGGAAAAGCGCCTTCAAAAGGTGTAAACCCTGATGAGGTAGTAGCTTTAGGAGCTGCGATCCAAGGTGGTGTAATGACCGGTGAGGTTAAAGATGTATTGCTTTTGGATGTTACTCCCCTTTCGTTGGGTATTGAAACAATGGGTGGTGTAATGACCAAATTAATCGAGTCGAACACAACCATTCCGACAAAACGTAGCGAAACATTTAGTACAGCAAGCGATAACCAACCAAGTGTGGAAATACACATTTTGCAAGGTGAGCGCTCAATGGCAAGAGATAACAGAACTTTAGGCCGTTTCCACTTGGATGGCGTACCTCCTGCTCCTCGTGGTGTTCCTCAAATTGAAGTTTCGTTTGATATTGATGCCAACGGTATTTTACACGTAAGTGCAAAAGACAAAGGAACCGGAAAAGAACAAAAAATTCGTATCGAAGCAAGCAGCGGATTAAGCGATGAAGAGATCAAGCGTATGAAAGCTGAAGCTGAAGCCAATGCTGAAGCTGACAGAAAAATCAAGGAAGAAGCTGATAAAATAAATGCTGCCGATAGCCTTGTTTTCCAAACCGAAAAACAATTGAAAGAGTATGGCGATAAATTGCCTGAAGACAAAAAAGCGACAATTGAAACAGCAGTTGCTGAATTGAAAAAAGCTCATGAAAGCAAAGATATCGCGGCAATTGATAAGGCAATGGAAGCGCTGAATACAGCTTGGACTGCTGCCAGCGAAGATCTATACAAAGCTACACAAGAAGCTCAGGCAGGTGCAAATCCTGGCGAAAGTGCTACAAGTGGTAATGAAAGTGAATCAAAAGTGCAAGATGTAGACTTTGAAGAAGTGAAATAATTCATTTATAAACCATTAATAAAGCCACCTGATTTTACATCGGGTGGCTTTTGTTTTTTTTACGCAGTACGTTTATTTTAGCAAACACAATCATACCCAACTGCCTATGGAAACCAAAGTATGCCTGCAATGTGGCAACGAACTGAAAGGAAGAATCGACAAAAAATTTTGCGATGACCAATGTCGAACAGCTTACAACAATCGACTTAAATCCGACACTACCTTTATGCGTAACGTAAATAATACGCTGCGTAAAAACCGAAAAGTATTAGAAGAACTCATTCCGACAGAAGAAAACAAAAGCAAAGCCAGTCGCAGGCGACTCGAAGACAAAGGCTTTAACTTTTCGTACCATACACATACTTATACCACTAAAGTTGGAACGACATATTACTTTTGTTATGAGTACGGATATTTGCCATTGGAAAACGACTATTATATGTTGGTGAAACGCTCCGAAGACAGAACCTAATACCGCTCTATTTTTTGTTTTGCCAACAGATACATTTTATCGACCCATAATTTGTATTGCCTGCCCGAAGGGTGCAAATTATCAGGAGCCACCAATTCGATATCCTCGGAACGGGAGATCGGTGCAATATCTACATAATCCACTCCTATCGAATCGGAGATCGTTTTGTTTACAGCATTAAATGCATCTATTTGTTGCGAAATATAAGCTTTGCCACTGGCTCCAAAAGGAGTATAACCATAATCGGGAATGGATAACACGATCACTTTACTCCTATCATTACCCGCAAGTTCTATGGCCTTTTGCAAACACAGGATAAATTCTGTGCGGTATTGTGCGATTGATTTCCCTTGATATTGATTGTTTACACCAATGAGTAACGTTACCAGATCATACGGCTGGGTAAACGATTGCTCCGCAATGGCGTTTAACAAATTAGCAGTAGTCCACCCCGTTTGGGCGATCACTTTTGTTTCTGACATTTCTATATAGGTTTCCCTATTTAAACTATCGCTGAGAGCATAAGGAAAACTCTCGCCCAACGGCACGCTTTGCCCTTTTGTATATGAATCCCCCAGGGCCAGATACGTTACTTTTTTCACCAATGCTGATTTGATCTTTTTCCGATATTCCGCTTCATCATACATGCTTTGTTTGCAACCAATAGTTAACAGAGACATAACAAGGAAAACATATTTTGCTTTGTGCATTTGAGTGATTGTTTAAATAAAATACGATAATTGAACACAAATAGTTTTTGCAAATGGAGAACCTTAACACCACGATATACGAAACCGAGCTGGCCGTGCGACCTGATGATATCGATATGTTTCAGCATGTACACAGTGCAAAATACATTGATTATGTTTTGGCAGCCCGCTACGACCAAATGGACAGGTGTTATGGAAACCCGATGAGTACGTATATTGAGAAAGGTTTGGGCTGGGTCGTTACATCATGCCTGGTAAATTTTAAGCGCGCCTTAAAACTCGGAGATACAATGCTCGCGCAAACACAACTCATCGCAGCAACCGACAAGACCGTACGGGTTAATTTTTTTATTAAAAACAAAACTACCGGTAAGCTCTGTTGTGATGGTCACTTTGATTACGCCATGATAAATATAGCCAGTGGTAAAGCTGAAAAGATCCCCGATTGGGCAATGGAGAAATATCTAATCTAAATTCGACTAGCGAAATAATGGATATCAAAAGATCAATTTCAAATAATATCCAACAACTCCTAAACGCATTATTAAACAATAAACGTCAAACAATAAACTCTTTCAAATGAAAGGCAAACATCCCCAAACACCTCACGAATGGCTTCAGCTTGCCGGAAGTTATATGTGGGGACAACGATTGGCCGTTTACCAAAGCAAGGTTAACGGGAAACTTGAAGTATGGATGGTGAATGGAAATTTAATGCTTAATTCGGCCCACGCCAACCAATCATTCGAATCTTTGCACCAGGTGTTTTCCAATGTGTTTGAAAAAATAAAACTGCAGCACCAACCTGTTCGCAATGTTTTGTTATTAGGATTAGGAGCCGGAAACATTCCCGAAATAATTGAGGAGGAATTGGTGATGCACGCCAAGATCACTGCAATTGAAAAAGATCCACTGATGATTGAACTCGGAAACAAATATTTCGACCTGCAGCGTTTTAAACACCTCAAAATTGTATTGGACGATGCATACCATTATGTGCAAACATGCAAACAACAATTCGAATTAATTATCATTGATCTGTTTGTAGACAACCATGTTCCGGAACCTTTTACGAGCAACGCTTTTCTGACTGATCTATCCAAACTACTCACTCCGGATGGATTTGTATTGTTTAATATGATTGTACAAACCCCTTCTCAACTGGAACAGTTAAAAAATGTACAGCACTTTTTTAACCAACAGGAAGGGATTACCAAGATCCTGGAACCAATTCCTTCCAATAAAGTGTTGTATTGGCAGAAAATGTAACGTGATTTGGTTGTACGGCCTCGAGGCTGTATGTAATACTAACGGCCACATAAAGCCATAAAGTCTTAAAACCACAAAGCCACTTCACACAAAACTTGTTTAACAACCAAGGCAAAGCTAACTTTGTGGGATGCAAAAAATAGGAACCGATATTCAATACGCTATCAAATCGCTCGAATTGGGTTTATTGGTTGGTATTCCTACGGAAACTGTTTATGGCCTGGCAGCAAACGCATTCGACTCTTCCGCAGTTTTATCCATTTACAAAGCCAAAAACAGACCTGAATTTAATCCGCTCATTATCCATACAAACAGTTTACAAAAGCTGGAACGCTGGGGATTGGAGCTACCCGAAAAAATGAAACAGCTGGCTTTGCATTTTTCCCCGGGCCCCATCACATATGTTATTCCCAAAAGCAATCAGATTCCCGATGTGGTAACAGCCGGAACAGATGCTGTGGCAGTGCGTATTCCTTTGCATCCGCTTACATTGGAATTATTGAGTAAAATAAGTTTTCCTTTGGCAGCACCCAGTGCCAATCCGAGTGGATATGTGAGCCCAACC
Source organism: Chitinophaga pinensis (assembly GCA_943369665.1). Taxonomy (GTDB): domain Bacteria; phylum Bacteroidota; class Bacteroidia; order UKL13-3; family UKL13-3; genus UKL13-3. Next base: position 69,143 of record CALRNX020000011.1, on the reverse strand, counting down.
AGTGCACAGCATGTCTATAATCAACTCGAACATAAAGTAAGTTATATATTGGATGGAGGTGATTGTAGTGTAGGGGTAGAAAGTACCATCATCTCTTTTTTGGATAAAACACCAACCATTTTGCGTTATGGTGGTTTAGCGGTTGAGGCTATTGAAAAAATTATAGGCAAAGTAAACTTGCCGGTTGAAGGATTCATAGATAATCCGGTTGCTCCCGGTCAATTGGCAAGGCACTACGCTACCAAGCATAAATTGATCATTGGATGCCCAAATGATTATCTGAACGTATATGACCCATTAAAAATAGCAACTATATCTCTTCACAAAGAGTACGAAAACCTGCCTATCGAAAATCAATTTATTCTATCAAAAGAAAAAAACTTAGACGAGGCTGCTCAAAAACTTTTTGCTGCCATGCGCAAAATCGACTCAATGGATTTTGATATTATTGTTGCTGAAAAATTTCCTGAAGAAGGTCTTGGAAGAGCAATTAATGATCGGTTGAAACGTGCAAGTGTAGAAGCATAGTTCATTACATATTAGTCAATAGTCATAGTCCCAGTAAACATTTAACTCCTTTCGCAATCCGTAACACGTAATTCGTAAAAAAAATGTACAAAGTTATCATATTCACTGTACTCTTTCTTTCAGCTTCCTTCTCTAAGGCACAGCAATACCAACCGGGAGATCTCCTTTTTCAAAATTTGGATTGTGGCGGTTTATGTGATGCAATTGAGTCGGTAACACAAGGTTATAACGGACAAAAATTTTCGCATATTGGCCTGGTTTTCCTGCGCAATGATTCAGTGTATATCATTGAAGCCATCGGTGAAAATGTGCACCTCACCCCTATTCAAAATTTTATTTCCAGAAGCAACAACCTAATTGTTCATGCACGGGTAAAAACACAATACCAAAAGCTAATCCCAAATGCAATTGAATTTGCATTGCAACAACAAGGTAAACCTTATGACGAACCTTTTTTGTATGATAACGGAAAATATTATTGCTCCGAACTGATATACGATGCTTTTGCTTTTGCCAATAATGGTAAACCTTTTTTCCAACTGGAACCAATGACATTTAAAGAGCCGAAGTCCAAAAACTACTTCCCTGTTTGGATTGAATATTACCAAAAACTTCAAATGGATATTCCCGAAGGTAAACCCGGTATTAATCCCGGTGGAATAAGCAGGTCTGAAAAAATCGAATTTATTCGTTAACAACCCTGTAAACACCAATAAAATAAGCCAATTGCACCATAATCATTTTTCCGAAATATTTATTCAGAAATCCCCCTTCAAAATCCTATTTTCGCGCTCTATTTTTCACAAGCGAAAATCAGTTTAAATGAAGAACATACGCAACTTTTGCATTATTGCCCATATTGATCACGGAAAAAGTACCCTTGCCGACCGTTTATTAGAATACACCCAAACCATTAGCAAACGCGATATGGAAGCACAGGTATTGGATGATATGGACCTGGAAAAAGAGCGTGGAATTACCATTAAAAGCCATGCCATCCAGATGGATTACGTGTACAAAGGTGAAAAATATGTGCTCAACCTTATTGATACTCCCGGCCACGTTGATTTTAGTTACGAGGTTTCCCGCAGTATTGCCGCCTGTGACGGAGCATTGCTCATTGTGGATTCATCTCAGGGTATTCAGGCTCAAACAATCTCCAACTTATACCTAGCAATAGAGCAAGGGTTGGAAATTATTCCGGTACTGAACAAAATAGACTTGCCCCACAGCATGCCCGAAGAAGTAAGCGATCAAATCATCGACTTGATCGGTTGTAAATACGAAGATATTTTGCGTGCTAGCGGAAAAACAGGAGCCGGTGTCCATGAAATTTTGCATGCAATCGTAGAAAGAGTTCCTGCACCAAAAGGTTCTGAAGAGGCTCCGTTAAAAGCGTTGATCTTTGATTCGGTGTTTAATTCATTCCGCGGAATCATTGCATATTTCCGTGTATTGGATGGTGTGCTTAAAAAAGGGGATAAAGTAAAATTCATGGCAACCGGCAAAGAATACCTTGCTGACGAAGTAGGTGTTTTACGTTTAAACATGGAACCTCGTAACGAAGTGAAAGCTGGTGATGTGGGATATATTATTTCAGGTATTAAAGAAGCGCGCGAGGTAAAAGTGGGTGATACCATCACGACCGTTTTAAATCCAACGACCGATATTATTGATGGTTTTGAAAACGTGAAACCAATGGTATTTGCCGGTATTTACCCGGTAGATACAGAAGATTTTGAAGAATTGCGAGAAAGTATGTACAAGCTTCAACTAAATGATGCTTCGCTTACGTTTGAACCGGAAAGTTCGGCTGCCTTAGGTTTCGGTTTCCGTTGCGGATTTTTAGGAATGCTGCACATGGAAATTATTCAGGAGCGTTTGGAACGTGAGTTTAAAATGACCGTTATTACTACCGTTCCCAACGTAAGTTACCATTGCCATACCAATAAAGGAGAACTGATTGTTGTAAACAACCCGAGCGACCTGCCCGAAGCAAATTATATCAATTACGTAGAAGAACCTTTTATCCTGGCTACCATTATTACCAGTGCAGAGTTTGTTGGCCCTATTATGGGATTATGCCTGGGTAAACGTGGTATGTTAAAAAGCCAGGTATATTTAACAGCTGAGCGTGTTGAGATGAAATTTGACATGCCGTTGGCTGAAGTGGTATTCGGATTTTTTGACAACCTTAAAACGATTTCAAAAGGTTATGCATCGTTCGATTACCATCCGATTGGTTATGTACAATCGGATCTGGTTAAACTGGATATTTTATTGAACAAAGATAATGTTGATGCATTGTCGGCCATTATTCACCGCGACAGAGCTTACGACTGGGGCAAACGCATATGCGAAAAACTGCGTGAGTTGATCCCAAGACACCAGTTTGAAATTCCGGTTCAGGCAAGTATCGGAGCCAAAGTTATTGCCCGTGAAACCATCAAAGCTTTGCGCAAAGATGTAACGGCAAAATGTTATGGTGGAGATATTTCGCGTAAACGTAAGCTTCTTGAAAAACAAAAAGAAGGTAAAAAACGCATGCGCCAGGTTGGTAGTGTAGAAATTCCGCAAAGCGCATTTATGGCGGTACTTAAATTAGACTAATACAAACACAACATGAACAATTTTAACCCTTGGCACAATGTTAACTACGGAGAACACGCTCCCGAAATTGTAACGGCTGTTATTGAGATTCCTCAAAACAGTAAAGGTAAATTCGAGTTGGACAAAAGCAGTGGTTTGTTAAAATTAGACCGTGTTCTTTTTTCATCGGTACACTACCCTGCTAATTATGGATTTATTCCGCAAACATATTGTGAGGATAAAGACCCATTGGATATTTTGGTTATTACATCCATTGAACTTCCTCCTTTGTGTTTAATTGATGCACGCGTTATTGGTGTAATGCGCATGGTTGACCAGGGAGAAGCAGATGACAAGATTATTGCAGTGGCCAATAATGATATGAGTGTAAACCATATTGAAAATATTGAAGACCTGCCACCTCACACAACGATTGAGATGAGACGTTTTTTTGAAGACTATAAAAAACTGGAGAACAAGGAAGTTGTGGTGGAAAGCTTTTTAGGAAAAGCAAAAGCACTTGAAATTATCAGGGAAAGTATCGAATTGTACAACAAAGCTTGGAGAGGCAAAATATTTTAACAATATGCAATTATTGAACGGAAACGAAGTTTCAAAACATATTCGTGAGCAGATCAAAAGTGAAGTTGATCAACTAAAAGCTGCCGGTAAAAAAGTACCACATCTTGCTGCAATTTTAGTGGGTGACGATGGTGCCAGCAAAACCTATGTTGCAGCAAAAGCCAAAGATTGCGAAGAAGTTGGATTTGACTCTACCGTATTGCGTTTTGACGCATCCATCACCGAAGCAGCGTTGTTGGATGAAGTTGTTAAGATTAACAATAACCCTGATATTGACGGATTGATCGTTCAATTACCATTACCGAAACATATCGATACCAATAAAGTTACCCAAACCATTGACTGGAGAAAAGATGTAGATGGATTTCACCCGATGAATGTTGGACTGATGTTCAAAGGACTTCCTTGTTTTTTACCTGCTACACCAATGGGTGTGATCAAATTGTTGGAACATTACCAAATTGAAACAAGCGGTAAACATTGTGTAGTGATTGGGAGAAGTGATATTGTAGGAAAACCCATGAGTGCATTAATGTTGCAAAAAAATTGCACCGTAACTGTTTGCCACAGTAAAACAAAAGATATCGAAAAAGTTATTCAGTCGGCTGATATTGTCATTGCGGCTTTGGGTATCCCGAATTATGTTACCGCATCGATGGTTAAAGAAGGTGCCGTCATTGTAGATGTGGGAATCACCCGCGTGGAAGACTATACTTCCAAAAGTGGTTACCGTTTGAAAGGCGATATTAATTTTGACGAAGTATCACCCAAAGCAAGTTGGATCACTCCTGTACCCGGTGGTGTAGGCCCAATGACCAGGGTTGGGTTATTGCTCAACACTTTAAATGCTGTTAAGAATAGTTGAGATTTGAGACTTTTGATTTGAGATATAAAAGGTTGGGGTTTTAGATTGTTGATTTGGTAATTATATTAGTAAAACTAAATCATACCCTATGAACTCTAACGAATTAAAAAACAGAACCAAAAATTTTGCTATTGACATTATTAAACTATTAAAAAGTGTACCTAAAGATTTTATTTCAGAAGTACTCTTCAAACAATTATTGAGAAGTTCAACATCTGTTGCGGCCAATTATAGAGCAGCTTGCAGAGCAAAATCAAGAGCAGACTTCGTAAACAAAATAGGAACTGTGGAAGAAGAAGCCGATGAATCATTGTTTTGGTTGGAACTCATCTCTGAAAGCGAAATATTATCTTTGGATAAGACCAAAAAATTAATGGATGAAGCGAATCAATTAACAGCAATTTTTACATCTATTAAAAAGACAACAAAGGCTAACGGCTTAAAGTAAACTAAAAAATGACCACATCTCAAATCCCAAATCTCAAATCTCAACTGCTCCCAATAATGGAACATTTCTACACCATTCAGGGTGAGGGATTCTACCAAGGACGTGCAGCCTATTTTATCCGGCTGGGTGGATGTGATGTGGGCTGTGTTTGGTGTGACGTAAAAGACAGTTGGGATGCAAGCAAACATCCAACTTATACAGTGAGCGAAATTGTAAAATTTGCAACGGACGCAGGAGCTATACTCGCTGTTATTACAGGTGGCGAGCCGCTGTTGCATAACCTTGATGAGCTTACACAAGAATTAAAAGAAAACGGTATTCAAACCAATATCGAAACTTCAGGGTCTTCTCCCCTTTCTGGTCATTGGGATTGGATCTGTGTATCTCCCAAAAAATTCAAAGCACCGATCAATGATGTTGTGGCCGCAGCACATGAATTAAAAGTGGTTATTTTCAACAAATCCGATTTTGCTTGGGCCGAAAAATATGCCGCATTATGCTCACCAACATGTAAACTTTTTTTACAACCGGAGTGGGATAAGTCGGCCGAAATGCTTCCGCAAATTATTGATTATGTAAAAGCAAACCCTCAATGGGAAATAAGCTTACAGGTGCATAAATACATGCAGATTCCTTAGTTGGTTAAGTTGGTTAAGTAATTTGGTATTTATTCTTAAACATTTCTTTCGAGATTCGAAATTCAATATTTGAATTTTCTCCCCTCATGGTATAGTTATTGATTACTATGGCAAAGTTTAGTATGTTGCCTGCTCTTTATTACCCAAGCAACACAACCAACCTAATTATATAAACATGCGTTTACTCCTCACCTTTTGTTTGTCAATATTCACCTTTGTTTGTTTTGCCCAGACACAACCGGTATTTACCGGCACCAAAAGTAAAAAAGCTGAGAAATTGTTTGGTGAAGCACTGCAGGCATTTACACGGATGGATTATAAAGTCTCATTCGATATCTTAAAAAGAGCTACTGCAGAAGATCCGAACTTTATTGACGCATGGATGCTTGTTGCAGATATCAGAGAACAAAACGAACAGTATCCTGAAGCTATTGCTGTTTATGGTAAAGTAATAAACATAAATCCTCTATTTCAGTTACCATACTATAAAGTTGCCAAAACAGCGGTGGAATATGGCGAGTATGACACAGCCTATTATTACATTAATAAATATATTGAATTAAAAGGTACTCAAATCGACAATAAAAAAGTTGCAAATATTAAACTTACCGCAGAGTTTGGAATAAATGCTCTGAAAAGCCCCGTTCCATTCGACCCAAAAAACTTAACCACAATTAATACTCCTGAAGACGAATATTTCCCGGGTACAAGTGCTGATGAACAAACCTTAATTTACACCCGGTTACTTGGAGGCAGACAAGAAGACTTCTTTTATAGTATCAAAGATAAGGATGGAATTTGGGGACCTCCACAAAATATGGGTTATCCTATAAACACAGAAGAAAACGAAGGTACAATTACGCTCTCTCCTGATGGCCAATATGTATTTTTCACTGGCTGTAACAGGCCAATGGACTTGGGGTTTGGCAGTTGCGATATATACTTTAGCGAATTGGATGGTAACACATGGAAAGCTCCAAAAAACCTAGGTCCTCCAATTAACACAAGCGGTTGGGAATCGCAACCATCATTATCATTTGACGGTAAAACTCTTTATTTTAGTAGTAATAGACCTGGAGGTTTTGGAGGTAAAGATATTTGGTATAGTCAATATAACAAAGGTAAATGGAGTGTTCCACAAAATATGGGCCCGTTGGTAAACACCTCTGAAAATGAAGAATGTCCTTTTATTTGTAAAGATGATAAAACCCTTTATTTCAACTCAGATGGACTTGTTGGATTAGGTAAAGCTGATTTATTTGTCGTTCGCAAACAAGCTGATGGTCGTTGGGGTAAACCAGAAAATTTGGGGTATCCTATAAACACTAATGCAGATGAATTTTGTCTGGTTATAGGGGCTGATGGAAAGATGGCCTATTATGTAAGCCACCGCTCTGATGGTAAGGGGGGGAGAGATATCTATCAGTTTGAGTTATATGAAAAGGCACGTCCAGCTAAAACAGGTTATATTAAAGGTACCATTTATGATGCCAACAATAACAATAAATTGCAAGCACGACTTGAGTTAATCGATTTGTCAACAGGCAAAACGTCTGTTGAAGCATATTCCAACAAACTTACTGGTGCTTTTTTACTATGCTTACAAGGCAACAAGAACTATGCATTAAATGTCAGTAAAGAAGGCTATTTATTCCACTCGGAAAACTTTGAACTCAAAAACCAATCAGCAACCGATCCTTTAGTTTTAAATATTCCCCTTTACCCTATTGAAGCCGGGGGAAAAGTGGTATTACGCAATATCTTTTTTGATGTTGATCAATATGTTTTGAAAGACGAATCAAAAATTGAACTCGATAAATTGGTTTCCTTTTTAAAAGCAAACGCAAGCCTTACGATTGAAGTAAGTGGACATACTGATAATACAGGTAACAAACAAAAAAACACCACCCTTTCTCAAAACAGGGCCAAAGCCGTAGTTGATTATTTGGTACAACAAGGAATTGCTGTTACCCGACTTACATACAAGGGATATGCGGATACACAGCCCATTGCTGATAACAAAACAGAGGCTGGCCGTAAGCAAAATCGCAGAACAGAGTTTAAAATTATCAGCAAATAGTAGTACTTCTGAAGTCTTTTTCTTGACGCAGACATGACAGAAGGTTATATCATTTACGAACTTCTTTACGTTTGCCTCAATATTGCCGTCAAACAACTTATTCACAATGGCCCTATTTCAATATAAAATTTACGTTAATTCCTTTATAAATTAAAAATTTATCCTTTTTTTGCTCCACTTTAAAAATGCATAACAACATGAACAAGGTTCAAAATCAAAAATCTGAAAGCAAATTCAATAGTTACTTTGCTTCTTTCGCAATTCCGGTATTAGTAGCCGTGGGTATTTGTATTTACATGTTTGTATTGGGTAACTCCTCAAACTTTGAGGGTGGTGATCCAAAAAATCATCCGGTACAAGAAGGTGTTGGTCATATTTTGGGCCTAATTTACAAAGGTGGATTCATCGTACCTATTCTATTATCGTTGGTACTTATGAGTATCACTTTCTCTATTGAGCGTTTTTTAACTTTAGCAAAAGCATCTGGTAAAGGTTCAGCTGAAACTTTTGTTCGCAAAGTAAAAACTCAGTTAGCTGCAGGTAATATTGATGCTGCTATTAAAGAGTGCGATGCACAACAAGGCTCAGTAGCAAACGTTGTAAAATCGGCTTTACACAAGTATAAAGAAATGGAAACAGCTACCGGTTTGGATAAAGACCAAAAAGTATTGGCCATTCAAAAAGAAATTGAAGAGTCAGTATCATTGGAATTACCTATGCTTGAGAAAAACTTGGTAATTATCGCAACCATGGCTTCGGTATCTACACTCGTTGCGTTATTGGGAACGGTAATCGGGATGATCAAGGCGTTCTCGGCTTTGGCGAGCGCAGGTTCACCGGATTCAGTAGCGTTGGCAAATGGTATCTCTGAGGCGCTTATCAATACCGCTTTAGGTATCGGTAACTCCGCTTTAGCAACTATCATGTACAACGTGTTTACCACTAAAATTGACAAAGTAACATACACAATTGATGAGGCTGGTTTTACCATTACTCAACAATTTGCTGCTTCACATAAATAAGATCTTTAGGAGCATGAAGGTTGGATCTGTTCAGCCTTCATCTTTCATATTTTGTACTCTTTTAATTAAACAACAAAATGCCTAAAGTAAAAGTACCTCGTAAAAGCACCAGCGTGGACATGACCGCAATGACAGACGTTGCGTTCCTGCTCCTTACGTTTTTCATGCTTGCTACGAAATTTAAACCGGATGAACCGGTAGTGGTCGACACTCCTTCATCTGTATCACAGATATTATTACCTGAATCAGATGTTATTTTATTAACAGTTGATAAAGATGGCCGTGTATTTTTTGGAGTAGACGGACAACAAACCAAAGAGCAATTGATCCAACGCATGGGAGAACGTTACAACATCAAGTTCACACCTAACCAGATCAAAGAATTCTCCTTATTATCAACATTTGGACAACCTATTGCAAAATTACCTGCATTGCTGGATATGAAAAGTGAGCAACGCAATAAACTTCTTCAAGATGGTATTCCATGCGATTCGGTAACAAATGAATTGGCCGACTGGATTTGGCAAACACGTTTGCTTAACAAAGAAGTTCGTGTAGCCATAAAAGGTGACGGAGAGCTCGCTTACCCAAAAGTAAAGCAAGTAATTGCTACTTTGCAGGACAAGAAGGTTAATCGCTTCAACCTGATCACCAACATGGAAAAAGGCGATTAAATATTAATGCCTCTTAAAGCCACAGATTTACACTGATTACTTTAATTACTCATCTGTGTAAATAAAAAAAAGAAAATCTGTGCTAATCAGTGGCAAAAAAAATAATTTTAAACAACCATTAATACAAATATAAATGGCAGAAATAGCAAGCGATGGTGGTGGTGGTAAACATAAAGGCGGGAAGAAGAGAGGCAAGAAGATGTCGACCCGCGTTGACTTTACCCCGATGGTGGATCTTGGGTTCCTCCTGATCACCTTTTTCATGCTTACCACAAGTATGAATAAGCCGAAAACAATGGAAATTAATATGCCTGTGAAGGACGAAAATGCAGATCCTACAAAAGTTCCGGCATCACAGACAATAACTTTATTGTTGGCCAAAGACAATAAAGTAGTTTATTATTTTATTAACCAAAAAGGAGAACCCGAAACACCACAAATTACTGATTATAGTAAAGGTGGGATCAGAGCCTCTTTGTTAAGAGAAAGTAAATCCCGTAATCCGAATATTGATTCTATTGCTGTATATAAACAACAGCTGAATATGGGTCAAATCAACGAGGCGACATTCAGAGGGCATTCAAATCGTATTAAAGGTTATGAAAAAGGATTGATAGTAGTTATAAAAGCTACAGATAAGTCTAACTACAAAAACATGATCGATATCCTTGACGAAATGTTGATATGCAATATCGGACGTTACGCCATTGTAGATATCACTGATGTGGAATTAGAAATGCTGAAAGGAGTAAACCTAGAATAATTATGGCATTAGGAAAAATTAACATATTCGCAAACAACTGGGTTGATATGGTATTCAGCGGACGTAACCAGAATTATGGTGCGTACGTTTTACGTAAAGAAAGCGATAAAAATACCAACAAAGGTATTTTATATGCTATTGTGTTCTTTACCTTAGCCATCTCTGCTCCCGTTATTGTCAATTACATTGAGGGCTTGGTTCCAAAAGATGTAGAGGAAGTAAAAGTAGTGGAAGTAAATACGCTGGAGGAACCACCTCCGGTGGATAAAGACCAACCACCACCACCACCGGCTGAACCACCACCACCGTTAAAATCTACGGTAAGGTTTACACCTCCTGAAATTAAGCCAGACGAGGAAGTAGATGAACCACCACCAACCCAAGAGGAAATGAAAGAGAAAGATGCCGGAGTAAAGACAGAAGAGGGCGATCCGAACGGTGTGGATGCAAGTTTACTTGAAAGTGGAGATGGACTTACAGGTGATGCCGGACCTGAAATTGTAACCTTTGCTGAGCAAATGCCGGAGTTTGAAGGTGGTGTTGAAGAAATGAATAAATTTATTTCGAAAAATACGCAATACCCACCTGTAGCTCGTGAGAATGGAATTGAAGGCCGTGTTGTATTACAGTTTGTGGTAGGTATCGATGGTAAAATTTCACAAATAGAGGTTGTATCGAAAAACAAACTTGGCTGGGGATGTGAAGAAGAGGCTGTAAGGGTTGTAAAATCAATGCCAAGCTGGAGACCAGGTAAACAAAATGGTAAACCGGTTTATGTTAAGTTTACCTTACCGATTGTATTCAAATTGAACTAAACAATAATTAAAACGATTTTGGACAATACACCCCAAGACCGTGAAAGTAAAGTAGCCATGATACTGAAATATTTCGGAACTATCATGGCTATTTTTTATTTTACGATGGGAGCTGCAGTGCTCTTTTTGCCACTATTTCAAAGCATTGATACCACAATAAGGTATATATTTGCCGCCATGCTTATTACATACGGAGCATTCAGGATGTACCGTATTTTCAAAAAATAGATCCATGAACATAAATATTATTGCAGGTTTATCATTTAGCTGTTTGCTTATAGCTGCTTGTGGAAATAATGCCCCAAAGGAAAACCTGGATACCGCAACCAGCGGAACCATTACCGTGGCAGCCGATGAAAGCTTACGCCCCATTGTAGAAGCAGAGGTGGACGTGTATGAATCCCTTTATCCCAATGCGCATTTAAACGTGGTATATACCAATGAATATGATGCCATGCAAATGCTCGCGAATGATTCGGCTCGAATTGCCATTACAACCCGTGAATTATTACCCGAAGAAAAGGCCGCATTTGATAAAGCCACTATTACTCCTCATTATGCTCCATTTTGCAAGGACGGCATTGCCTTTATTATGAACAATGCATCCAAAGATACCATTCTTACAATGGAACAAATTAAAGCCTTGCTGGATGGAACCTTTAGCACATGGAAAAACCTAAACGCAGCGAATAGCCCCTCTCCTATTCAGATCGTATTCGACAGCCCGAAATCGGGAGCTGTCCGCCATCTTAAAGATAGTGTGCTGAAAGGAAAACCATTGGCTAAACATTGTTTTGCAGTTGAAAATAATGAAGCCGTTATTGATTATGTTGAGAAAAATAAAAATGCCATTGGAATTATAGGTGTGAGTTGGATAAGCGATAGGGATGATTCTGCTTCAAATAGTTTTATGCAACGCGTTACCGTTTGTAACCTGGTGCCATTAAACCCTGAAACGGCAGAAGCGTCTAATATGAAACCTTATCAGGCCTATATCGCTTTGAAACAATATCCGTTATGGCGCACCGTGAAAATTACCTTGCGTGAACCAAGAGTTGGTTTGGGCACAGGTTTTGCAAGCTTTGTGGCCAGCGATCAAGGGCAACGGATTATATTAAAAAGCGGATTGGTTCCCGCCACCGCCCCAGTAAGAATTATAGAATTAAAATAAGAGATACCGAAATGACGAACATGAGAAAGCTAACTACATTGTTATTAATGGCTGCAAGCACTTTTGCAGTTTACGCACAAACATTAACCGAAGGATTGCAGGCATTGGATTTTGACCAATACGAAAAAGCGCGTACGATTTTTACCGCACTCACCAAACAAGAACCAACCAATGGTGCTTATTTTTATTATTTAGGACAGGCTCAATGGCGCTTGTACAAACCGGCAGAAGCCAAAGCTGCATATGAAGCGGGAGTTGCCGCACAACCAACCAATCCGATGAACTATGCAGGATTAGGTTCGCTCCTGCTTGACGAAGAAAAAGTGGCTGAAGCTAAAGTTCAATTTGACAAAGCACTTTCGTTTGGTAAGGCAAAAGATGGCAGCTACAAAGATGTAAATGCACTGCGTGTGGTTGCTGAAGCAATGGTTGCGGCAGAAACAAAGCTACCTGATGATGCCGTGAAACTAATTGAAAATGCAATAGAACTGGATCGTAAAAACTATGATGTATGGGTTACTGCCGGTGATGTTTATTTAGAAAAGAATGAAGGAGGAAAAGCTGCAACAGCATATGAAAATGCCATTGCTTTGCAAAAAGGAAATCCTAAAGCATACACACGTGTATCAAATATCTGGTTGCGTGTAAAAAATGCGGAGGCAACCAAAACAGAATTGGACCGTGCTTTGGCGATCAATCCAAACTATGCCCCTGCCCTTAAAAACTTAGCAGAGTTTTATTCATTATCGAAGCAATATGCCAAAGCGAAAGAAACATACCAAAAATATTTGGATAACTCTGAGCCAAGTAATGCCAATAAAGCGCGTTTTGCACGTATTTTATTCAGAAACAAAGAGTATGCGGAAGTGATCTTCATTATCACCGATCTGCATAAAACAGATTCTTCAGATATATACTTGTATCGTTTGGTTGGTTACAGTTATTATGAAGCAGGTATTGAAAACAAAGACACCACAAAGTATCAACCGGGTATAAATGCATTGGAATATTTTATGGCCAATATCGACCGATCAAAGATCTTATCAAACGATTACGAATACCTCGGTAAATTGTACTCAAAAGTTAAAGGTAAAGATAGCTTAGCTGTCATGAATATTGCCAAAGCCATTGAAATGGACCCAAGCAAAATTGAATTGTACAAGGAGGCTGCCACGATTTACAATAATATTCGCAAGTATGATATGGCTGTAACAGCATTGGAAAACTATATTGCAAAGGCTCCAAAAACGACTGCTGCTGATTATTTCCTACTGGGCAGAGCTGCTATTTTCAGTAAACAATATGGAAAAGCGGATTCGGCAATGGCAAAAGTGAATGAACTAAAACCAGACTACGCAGAGGCTTATTACTACAGGGGAAATGCTGTTGCATCCATGGATCCGGACTTTAAGACTCCTGCGGCAAAAGACTTTTGGGAAAAGTATGTATCCCTAACAGAGGCTACTCCTGATAAATACAAAAAGAACCTGATCACTACCTATGGTTATTTGGCAGGCTACTATATTCAAAAGGACAATAACGCAAAAGCAAAAGAATATTACAATAAGGTTCTGGCATTGGACCCTGAAAACAAAGAAGCTAAAGAGCGTATCAAACTATTGAAGTAAGATATTCATCTTTCATGAAAAAAGCCCTGTAGGTAAGCATACTTACGGGGCTTTTTTATGCTTCCAACATCCGCTTTATTTCAACTTCCATTTCCTGTATCAATGCCGATAATTGTTCAATTTTAGGCAAAGCCGTTTCTGTTCCGGTTTTATTTTTTCCAATATGCTCCAATTCGATTACCAGATCAGAAGCTTCGGGAACACCCAACATTTGCATAGGAGCTTTCATTTTGTGCGCAATACCGCCCATTTGATCCCACATCCCGTTTTGCGCATATTGTTTTAATTGCACCCATTCGGGGAATGTGTTTACTAAAAACATGGTGAGCATTTCATGCATGAAAGCCTTATCGCCTCCTGAAATACTATCGAGATATGTGAGGTTAAGTTTAATCATAATACCGCAAATTATAATAAATGTTGCTACTTTCGTTGTAATGATACAAGGAATTTGCATACTCTCTAATATTCCCCTGCGCAAAGAAGCAAATAGCAAAAGTGAAATTGTTTCCATGATCTTGTTTGGTGAAACATACACTGTATTATCCCAAACCCCCGAGTGGACCAATATCACTACTCAATCCGATCAGTACACAGGCTGGATCAGTACGAAGCAAGTTACCGAACTCAAACAACAACCAACATCATTTTCGGTTGTCACACAATTTCCATTTGCCATCCTGCAAGGTCCATCCGGAATCATTATGGCACCAAGTGGCAGTGTGTTGCCCGACTTTAATGGAACACAATGCACTATTAATAGTGATATGTATACCGTAAGCACCGCACAAGTTCAGTATACAACAAAAGATCTCGTTTACATTGCGCACCAGTTTCAAAATACTCCATATCTGTGGGGAGGAAAAACAGCCTTTGGTATTGATTGTAGCGGCTTTACGCAGGTGGTTTACGCCAACATGGGTATTCACCTTAAACGTGATGCCTACCAACAGGCTGAAATGGGAACAACAATAGCTTTTATTGACCAGGCAATTGCAGGTGATCTGGCTTTTTTTGATAATGAAGAAGGACATATTACCCACGTTGGAATGATGCTGGACGCACAAAGCATTATTCATGCTTCAGGAAAAGTGAGAATTGATCCTATTGATTCTTATGGCATTTTAAATACCGAAACCCACCAGTATTCGCATAAGTTGCGCATTATTAAACGTTTGATCTAAAGGAAACATTCGCATACTATTATTGTTATCATTTAAATACTTAATATAAACACATATGGCTATTCAAAAAGGAGATAAAGCTCCATCATTCAAACTGTTTAACACAGAAAAAAAAGAAGTCTCACTTGAAGATTACAAAGGAAAAAACCTTATTGTACACTTTTTCCCGGCAGCATTCACAGGTACCTGCACCACTCAATTGTGCACCGTGCGTGACGCAATCAGCATGTATAAAAACGACAAATGTGATGTTGTTGCCATTTCTGTAGACATGCCTTTTAGCTTGGCTAAATTTAAAGAGGCACAAAATTTATCATTCGAATTGCTTTCGGATTTTAATAAAGAAGCATCAACTGCTTATGGATCTATTTATGACAACTGGATCATGAATATGAAAGGTGTTTCAAAACGTTCGGCTTTCGTTATCGATAAAAATGGAGTGGTTCAGTATGCTGAAGTGTTAGAAAATGCAGGCGATTTGCCAAACTTTACGGCTATTAACGAAACACTGGTTTCGTTGAATTAATTCCGATTAAACAATACAATTTAAAATCCCGATCAGTTGCTGGTTGGGATTTTTTAGTTTGAAACCTTGAGCAGTTTTTCATAACGAACACTCTTGTGATTCGATACTTGCAAAAAGTAAATTCCATTTGGAGAGTCTCCTAAATTCAATTGATCTGTCGGATCCTTCAGTTGTTCTGCTAAGATCAGTTCTCCAAAACAATTATATACTTTCAGATCCAAAGGATAATGCTGCTTATCGAGGCCTTTGATGTCAATAAGCCCGGTAACAGGATTAGGGATATACAGATCAGCCAACATATCCAGGTTGTTAACAGCAGTAACTTTCCCCGACTTTCCAATATCACAAATAGCCACGAGCGCCAAACGTGCCATTAATCCAAAATAATTCACATTTAGATTTTCCAAACCATCACTTAGCTGATGCCAGTGCGGATTAAAATCAGCGTCATAGTCCTCGGTAAGCCCAATTGCGGTGGCACCGGCAAGCCAAAAAGACTGATGGTCTGTTGATGTTTCTCCCGGGTTTTTAACCAAGGTATTTAATCCTATATCGTAAAGATTGTTCAATTCAACGAGACGAGTAGCCATCCCAACAGAATTTCCTACCGGAAATGTGTGTATCATCGCCAAAGAATCGTTATTTCCATCGTAAGCGATCATATCCATATTAATCACTCCTTTCACATCCCAAAACCCAAGAGGCCCATCCGGAGCAAAGGCTTCGCTTCCCAATAAGCCAATTTCTTCCTCATCCCAAAAAGCTAACACAATTGTATAAGGAAAACTGACCTGCCGTAATACCCTTGCTGCCTCAAGTATTGCAGCAACCCCACTCCCATTATCATCCGCCCCCCGGAAAGGTGCATTTGTTGTACCAACGCAATCGTAATGAGCGCTCAACAGGAAAGCTGTTTTGGGCTGCACCGTACCACTTTTATACATCACAATATTGCGTCCGGTTGCGCTGAATGGAATATCCTCTGCCTGGTATCCGTATTGTGAGCAAAGCTGTTTGAGATACGTTGCTGCTAAATCATTATCAGGATGAAAAGCGTATCGTGAAGTGATGAGCTGATTTTGTCCATTTACAAATACCGAATCCTGCCCTGTTAGTTGATTGAGAAAACGGATCAGGCTGTCCGTATTCACCGATACCAAAGCATCTGAACATTCAATTTCCTGGGCGCTTACTCCAGAAGACAACCAGAATGAACACCCTAAAATCAGAACCTTGAGGTGACGATATAAATAAGCGGATTTCACCACACTAATTTAGGTAAAATTGGCCGGAAACAAACAATTATCCGTAAGGGTTAAAAAACAAAAAATCCCTGAAAAAATTTTCCAGGGATTTTTATCATAATGGCGGAGAGTTAGGGATTCGAACCCCAGGTCCTGTTACAGACAACAGTTTTCAAGACTGCCGCAATCGACCACTCTGCCAACTCTCCGGTGCAAAAGTAGTATTCTCTACTATTTATACAAAATAAAATTGTGAAAAATCTTTAGGTAAATGCTTGTTGCCTGAGAATCAGTTTAGCCGAATTAACTCCGTTGCCTTAGCGGTAAGCTTTTCTTCCAATTTAATTGCGCGTGGGATCAACATATGCTCTTCAATAAGGCTATGGGCTTTCAGGTCGCTTTCAAAACTTTTCAATTCGTGCATTAACACTTTATAAGCAAGAAGATCATTTTTTTGAACCGCGTAGTTGTTTAATAATTTTCTGATATTAAACATTTCATCATCGTCACCATGGTGTTTCATGATAAAATCGCTGATCGAAAAATCTTTCAACTGAAGCCACAAGCTATTATTAAAACTAATGGTGAATTTTTCCAGTTTTCTGATATACACAAATACCACATCGTTCTCGTAGCGGATATGGTTTAAAAAATCACTTTTGAATGTCCCGAAAATTTTATCCAGCAACAATAATTGCGGATACAAATGATTGAACTGTATAGCCGTTTGCTGAATATGGTGCTCAATTACTGGCAACATGCGTTGCGAATAGTGATGATGGGTTTGCTGAAGATAGTTGCACATCTCTATCGGAGACATTCGTTGCAACCGAGCATAACTTGGAGTAGACTGATTATTCGATTTGAGCAGCGCTTCTTTAACATTATCTGTACTAATGTTTTTGATACGACAAACATCGCCTAAGGTTTCATCCAAATAATCAAACGCATCAATTCCACACCAATGCAATACAGATGCAAAAGAGTGGTTTTCTTCCAACAGGTCGTATAAACTTTTTTCGATCATTGAGGTAGCGAATATATAAGAATCTGCCGAAAACAAAACTCATTATACGTAAAATTTAAGCTGAAAATTGTAACATTGCCACCAGAATATGACTAAAGACATTGTAGTAAGCGGAATCAGACCAACAGGGAACTTACACCTTGGAAATTATATGGGTGCCGTGCGTAATTTCATTAAGATGCAGCATGAGTATCCTTGTTACTTTTTTATTGCCGATTACCATTCCCTTACCACTCATCCCAATCCTAAAGACTTACACGAAAATGTAAAAACCGTACTGGCCGAATACCTTGCCTGTGGGATTGACCCAGAGCTAAGTACCATTTACATTCAAAGCGACCTGCCCCAGATACCTGAATTATATATGTTGCTCAATATGCATGCTTACAAAGGTGAATTGGAAAGAGTGGCATCCTTTAAAGAAAAAGCACGAAGCCAACCCGACAATGTGAATGCAGGATTATTAACTTATCCTGTATTGATGGCTGCCGACATTATCATTCACAAGGCCAATAAAGTGCCCGTGGGAAAAGATCAGGAACAACACCTGGAAATGGCGCGCACGTTTGGCAACCGGTTTAACAGGATCTATGGTCATGACGTTTTCCCCGAACCTTTCGCATTTAATTACGGAACAGAACTGGTTAAAATCCCGGGATTACAAGGTGGAGGAAAAATGAGTAAAAGTGATGGAGACAACAATGTAATTTGTTTGGCCGACTCTCCTGAAGCTATTCGGAAAAAGATGAGCAAAGCGGTTACCGATACCGGACCAACTGTACCCAATTCAACGCCAACACAACCTGTTCAGAATTTGTTTGATCTGCTTAAAATTGTTTCAACACCCGAAGTACTGGCTCATTATACGCAAGCATATGCAGATTGTTCGATCCGTTATGGTGATTTAAAAAAACAATTGGCTGAAGATATGATCCAATTCCTCACGCCCATCAGAACCAAAATAGATGACATCAAAAACGATGAAAACTATTTGGCGAAGATTGCCAAACAAGGTGCAGAAAAGGCTGCTGCCAGTGCAGAAAAAACGTTGAAAGAGTGTCGGGAATTAATCGGCTTCCGTAAATTTTATTGATCCATTATTTTTTGGCATCAACCTTTCCCATGGTAAGGTTTAATCCAAATCTGAAATAAACAGTATTTTTGGTTTCAGGTTTGATGTATACCAATATATCATCCGAAATAAGATACAACTGAACAGGACCTAATTTGAGGGCTGTACCCACACCAACATTCACAAACGCCTTATTGTATATGCTATAGTTGGTTGTCAGATCCCAAACATTACCAAAGCTGTGTGTGTAGCTAAAGGTATAAGCAGGAATAAACTTACCAACCACTTTTTGTCCCTGGAACAAGAATCCAACAACATCACTTTTGGTTAATTGAAAATCGGCACCCGCAAAATAACGTGCATTTAAGCTTGTTGTAAAAGATTTCGATGTGACCGTACTTTTTGAAAGCAACTTCACCAAACTGTCGGTATAAGCATTTTGGGCCTCTCCGGAATTTAAATGCTCTTGTGTAAATCCATCATATTGCACATCCGCATTTTCAAGAGTATAGTTATAAGGTGACCCTTTCCATTTAATGGCTGCGCCCAAGTCGGTCACCGAAGCATGTACCATCAATTTGGGCCGTACTTTATAGGTGAATCCGATATCAAATCCAATTCCATTGTTTCTCATCTTGGTTAGGTCAGAAACATTAAAATCTTTTTGGCTATCATCCTTTTCCTCTCCTGTAACACTATCGGCAAACAAGGGAACACCGGCAGTATTAATTGTTCCTCCCGAATGAACAATCAAAGGGTCATAAGTATTATCAGGTGTTGTTACACCCATTTTAATATTTTTTGTTTGCACAATAGCCAACCCAATTAAATACTTGGCTCTTACACCCACAGACAATTTCTCAAATTTGCGTGCAAGTGAAAACCCATTTTCAACATAGTTAATACTATTGATATCAAATGCTTTGAAATCGGCAGTTTGCCCTTTGAAATAAGAGTTTCCATTCACCACAAAACCAATAAAATCTTTACTGATGGCCTGTGTTGTTTGGGCTTTTAAAGTACTGTTAAAACTAAACTGAAACTTCCCAATTGGAAAACTCACATGGAAAATATCGGTATTGGAAATGGTGGTAATAGCAATTGCATCCCCATCAATTTTTTCACAAAATTTATTCAGATCCAGGTATGACGAGTCGTCAATACTTTCCGTTACGTCTTTGAGTGTAAATCCTGAACGGGTATTGTTAATATAGAGGCTGGATATTACCGGTATTCCAATACTTACTTTATACTTAGAGCTAAAAGCAGGATTGATATAAGTAGATTGGTATGTATTTCTGAGTGATGGCAATGTAAAATCAGGTTGAGCCTGAGCAATTCCGGCTAAACACATCAACATAAGTATAAACAGTAGTTTTTGTTTCATAAGCCTCAATTACTTTTAATGGTTAATTTAACATCACCCCCTATTTTCACATTTAACTTCTGATTTGTATACACTTTTACAAAACCTGGAGTTCCATTAAACTGTGAAGAATTGGCATGCATTCGCAAAACATTAAATGGAGCCGCCTGTATTTGTTTATACCTATCCAAAGGCAAACTAATTGATTTGATACTTGTAGTAGGAGCTATTACAAGACCATTGCCATCAACAGCGGCACCTTGGATCAATAGTTCGGTTGTAAACAAACTGTCGAGCGCAACATTAATGGTATCTCCACCGGGCGAAATAGAATCGCGCGTAAACAACATCTGAGCAGCAAGGTCAAACGGCAATGAGTTTTCAATCTTCACATCCAACGCCACACTTTGAATGGTAGAAGGCAATGAACTAAAAGAGTTGTTCTTTTGTTTCTGAACAGCAACGTAATCAATAATTTTTAGGTCGAAAGGTACTTCCGAATTGAAGTCTACATTGAACTCTGCTGTATCAACCAAAAAATTAGCCTGTTTTTCTTCGCGGTAGTTGGCATCAAATTTCATATCAAATTTGATGTATTTGGGTTTTGAATTGATTGCATCGTCAATGTTTGAGTTCGTTTTATCGATCTTAAACTCGCTCACGGCTACCTCACCCGGGTTGGTAGGGTGTGCAAAAGAAAAAGTATCTTGAAAAGGATTGATCACAACAGGAAAGGGTACATTGTTCTGATCTATCACCCTTAAATTGGTGATCCTTCCTGTTACAGGTAACCCAAATGTATTGTACAACTTAATTGACAATTTAGGGTCATTGATAAAAATTTGTCCTGCTACCGAATTCCCGAATAAGTCCATCTCCTGTTCTTCAGATGTACTTAAAATCTCAAAACGGCCCATATACCCTTTTATAATATTATAACTCTCTATCTGGAAATTTTGGGTAACATTAAATTTTTCAGAAGTTGACGTAGAATTTGTTGGTATTCTCGTCATTGATATTTGGTAAGAGAAAGGAAGGGTATTGTGAGAAACACCATTATTGGTGAAATCAATATCGTAGTCTTTCAAGTTAATTTCACGCGTAACTGTTTTGGGAGAATTATTTGGATCATAAGGCATATTGATCACTTCTGAAATAGAAACGCCATTCTTTTTAATGGTTGGATAATTTACAGTAACAACAATATCATGTTTAAACTCGTTTACAAACGATAATGAAAACAATCCATTTTTCACATTGATAAGGCTGATCTCCTCCCCATTTGTGGTAGGCAATTGAAGACTATCGCTCAATGGCAAATCAAAACCTCCGGTAGCTTCAAAAAGCGCGATCATTGGAAGTGTCATTTGCAAATCAAAATCAAATGGAGGTGCTGCCGGTATGCTCACATATTGATCAGGCTTAACCGTTTGTTTCGTTTGAAACACAAATACGATCAAGCCATCAGGATCTTCCCGGGTTATCGCATTTTGAGAATAAGACTGGTAAATCTCTTTCATCCCAACCGATAAATTGATTAACGGGGCCGAAAAGGATGGACTAGCCTTCACTCCTTTGATACTGCTTAATTCATCAATTGTGTCTTTTAAACATGAGGACAATAACATTGTACAAATGCTAATAACAAAAACGAGTAGGTATGGCTTCTTCATAAAAATTATTGAACGAAGCGAATATATATATTTGGATCTACTTTAATCGGTATAAAAGGAGATTATTTGTTTTGTTTCCACAAACCAAATAGTTCGCGTTATTTAAAAGGATGTCTCCCAGTATAAATGGCGTAGCCCCTTGAATTGGGAAAGAAGGATATTCAACTCCCTTTAAATCAAACAAATGAATCTTTTCCAATTGGGTTTCGGCATATCCAACCATCGGCACATGGTCGTGAGTAAATACAAAAAACGGAAGTGTGGCCAACGAGTCCTGATATGTTTTCGTAAACAACTTTTGGCCGTCTGATTTCAAAATGGCAAATCCACCGTTAAAGGCTGATAACGAAACATAGCCTGCATTAGAGCCCAATATATAGTGATATTTGTCTGAAAGAGTTGTCTCGATAGATTGTTTATACGTTACCTCCAGCATGCTATTGATATTGATTTCAATTGATTTGCCCGCTGAATCCGTAACCCAAATGGTAACAGCAGATGTATCGGTTGAGAATACATAAGATGGATACATAGCACTTACAGCGACATCAACAGTAGGTCTGGTTTGTGTTGCTGATAAACCATACACCAATAGCTTACCGTTGCTTGCCGTTCCGCAAACATATGCACCGGTGCCCAATACAAAAGCTCCCAAACGGGTTGTAATTTTTGATTCAACACTCTTTGGATTCCAACCCTGAACAGGTTTCCCGGACAATGAGTAGCCCATTATTTTATTGTTATCGAGCGGCACAAAATATTGGAACGTACTGTCTCCATAAAAATCAACTAAATTAATTCCTGCAGTGGCAGTACCCGGAAGACGCACAGGGTATCCATAAATATTAACGCCTTTATTGGAAATCAAACATACTTGTTTATTGGTACTAAATAAATAATGAATATCTCCGGTTTGAGTTGGGTCTACTTCAAATATCTGGCTGTTAATTTTTCCCGACAACTTCGACCTCCAAAGTATCTGACCTGCATTGTTTATATAATAAACCGTATTCATTACATCCTGAACAATGATGGCCTTTTGTTTGAGTTCACTATTGTAAACCAACACAGGTTGCATTTCAAATGTAGTATCAAGCTGTGCCGACCAAAGTACTTTTGTCTCTTCTTTAAACGAAGGATTAAATTTGATATTCACCTTGGTGTAAAATGAGTTATTGGCTGAGTTGGAATATTGCACTTCAACAAATTCAAATTTCTTGATATCATATGCATAGCGATTAATCGCGCTGATAAACGTTTCATTTCCAAAAATATTCGGTAGTTGAAAGCTTTTTCCAGGGCTTAAAAACAGGTCCACATTGCTTGATGCCGATGCATGTTTTTGGTGGTCCTTATACGATTGATTGGCGGCAAGAGAACTCCCTCCATTCACTTCGTCCAGTATTAACTTAAGGGTCATTTCGCTATTGGCAAGGATCACCACATCATTTTTGATTGTGTAATATGGTGATTGGATATGTTCAAACAAATGACCATAAAACAACTTCAGAATATTACCCAACTGGAGTTTTTTAATGGTATTTCCGTTATACACTGCAGGAACAAAATCAGCCTCTCCCCTTTTTTCGATAGCCTGGGCGTATGAATCAAAGATTGTAGCTATTGCAGAAGGGTCTTTGAATTTTATAACGGCATAAACCTGCTCATCTACAACTTGTCCATTACCTTCATGAATACCCAATAAAGCAGCCTCCCCAATTTGAGGAACCAATTTATCGGTAATGGAAATCAGGTATCTATCTTCAATGCTATCTACATAATGAAGATAACTCTCAAGCTTGCCGGTATTTTGCAGATACTCATTTAGATCGCTGTTAAACTGTCCATAATTACTAAAGTTTAACTGAAATGAATACGCAGTGTTTACCGGTAAATAAGCACTCAGATCGACTTCAACAGGCGATTGTGTTTTAAACAGATCCAAAAACTGGAACAGTGAATCATCCGTAAACGTTACACCTTCTATTTCCATCCTGTCCTTCTCCACATCAATATTCAGCACACTCCAATTTGCAAAAGACCTGATGTATTGAAATCCATCTTTATATTCTTCTTTGTTCATTAAGGCCAAAAAGTGGTGAAAGTTTTTATAGTTTATAAAAACACTGATATCGGATCCTACATTCGATACTCCTTTTACCTGTTCAAACCCTTTGGCAGAGGAAGATCCTTGATACTTAAGTTTGTGAACCGCCCCTTCCACAAGGGTTCCGTCTTCCGAAACGATCATCAATTGATCGCGTATAGCTATTGAATATAAATTTTGTTGTTGCTGGTTTACGATTTCATAAATCGCCTCTTTATCAAAAATGCGTTTCACTAACTTACCATTTGAAACCTGGGCCATCCAGTTCAAAAAATCATTTCCATCTTCGTTCGAACCGATCTCGGCAATGAGCAATACGCCCAAATTGTTTCCGTTATTGGCATGAAAAGAGACTGCTACTTTGTTATCAGACAAAACAGTTTTAAACGCATCATTCGTATTGAGCAAAGAATCGGCTTTGGCAACAAACTGTGTTAATGAAACAATCGCTTCATTTTGCTGAAGATCTTTCCACATATCAGAAGCATAAAGTTCGCCCCAGCTTTGCTGAATATTTTTCACCTCAAGCACTACTGCTGCATCTTCCGGAACCGCATCAATGGCCGACTTTCCCTTTACCTTGATAAAATTGATATAAAAAAAGGCTGCCAAACCCGACATGATAGCCAAGGTAACAACCAAACCGATAATCAGCGATCTACTCATTAATTTTTTGCGTTTATCAAAAATAGAAGGATATATCATTCCGCCCACCATACATTGTAAACAGAACTTTGTGCAAACTATGACGAATCATACACTTCAACGCAGCATTTTTCAATCTGCGGCATACCTCATTGGAATAGCAATAATTTTAGGCGCATTTGGTGCTCACGCCTTAAAAAACAGGCTTACAGACAATCAACTTCATACCTTTCAAACAGGAGTAAACTATCAGTTAATACATGGCCTTGCATTGTTAGCATTATCATTAGGGATGAGAAGATTGAACGAAAAAACGATTTACCTCGTGCACAAATTGTTTATGTTCGGGATACTCCTGTTTAGCGGTAGTTTATATCTACTTTCTGTGAGCGATTTATTTGCATTCCCTCCTTTTCTAAAAAACATTGGATTCATTACCCCTGTAGGAGGTATTCTGTTTATTGTCGGTTGGTTTTATTTGGGAACAAAAGGCTACAAATTTTCTGTGGAAAGCAGTCGACATGAAAAGTCGCGAACAAACGAAAACCGATCTGATTCAGCTGCATAGTTTTACATTTTATTACTAGGTTAATTTTTGTTACTTGCGCTCCTCAAAATGTAACAATGCAATTAAACCTTAAACGTCCTTTTGTGGTTTTCGACCTAGAAACCACGGGTATCAATATTTCAAAAGACAGAATCGTTGAACTGGCTTATATCAAAGTTTTTCCAAATGGATCGGAAGAAAAAGAGAATATGCGGTTTAACCCCGAAATGCCCATTCCCCATGAGGTTTCATTGATACATGGAATATATGATGCAGATGTTGCGGATGCACCAACCTTTGCGCAAAAGGCCAAAGAAATTGCCGAGAAATTTTCGGGTTGTGATTTTGGCGGATTTAATTCCAATAAGTTTGACTTCCCAATGTTGGTAGAAGAGTTTTTGCGGGCACAAGTTGATTTTGAAACAGAAAACCGAAAATTTGTGGATGCCCAGCGTATTTTCCACATGATGGAACAACGAAATTTATCGGCTGCTTATGCTTTTTATTGTAACAAAAACCTGGAAAATGCCCACAGCGCATTGGCCGATACCCAGGCAACATACGAAGTGCTGCTGGCACAGATAGCGCGTTATGAAAACCTTCAGAATGATATTGACCAACTGCATGCCATATCAGGACAATCAAACAATGTAGACCTGGCAGGCCGAATGATCTATAACGCTCAAAAAGTTCCGGTCTTCAATTTCGGGAAACATAAAGGGAAAGCTGTAAGTGATGTTTTTAAAAGCGAACCGGCGTATTACCAATGGATGATGGATAATGATTTTCCATTGGAAACCAAACGAAAACTAACCAAACTCAAGCTGGCCGGATTTGGCAAATAACAAACCGGTTTGACTTGGTTTAAACCCGCTTCTCTCCTGAAAATAAATGTTAGCTTTTTGAGGATAACATTGTCATAAAAAAATCTTATTTGCACTCAGACATAAAATGCAAACATGCACATGGGAAAGATATTAATTATAGATGACGAAAAAGCAATCCGCAATACACTCAAAGAAATTTTGGAGTATGAAGGATATCTTGTAGATGAAGCTGCTGATGGTCTGATAGGCCTTGAGAAAATAGAGAACGAAGAATACGAAGCTGTATTGTGCGATATTAAAATGCCCAAAATGGATGGCCTTGAAGTGTTGAGCAAGGCAAGAGAAATTGATGATGAAATTCCATTTATCATGGTTTCGGGAAATGCTACGATTGATGCAGCCGTTGAAGCCACCAAAAAAGGAGCCTACGATTTTGTTTCAAAACCACCTGATCTGAACCGCTTATTGGTAACCCTTCGCAATGCAATTGATAAAAAATCAATTGTGGTGGAAAACAAGGTGCTCAGACGGAAAGTAAGCAAGACCCGCGAAATTATTGGCGATTCACCAGCCATTCAAAATATTAACGACACGATTGAAAAGGTGGCACCAACAGATGCCAGGGTATTGATTACGGGTGAAAACGGTACCGGAAAAGAATTGGTGGCGCGTTGGATCCACGAAAAAAGCAACAGGGCCAAAAGCACCATCGTGGAAGTAAACTGTGCTGCAATTCCGGCAGAATTGATCGAAAGTGAATTGTTCGGCCACGAAAAAGGCGCTTTTACGTCTGCTATCAAACAACGTATTGGCAAGTTCGAACAAGCTCATGAAGGCACATTGTTTTTGGACGAAGTGGGCGATATGAGCCTGAGTGCGCAAGCCAAAGTACTGCGTGCATTGCAGGAAAATAAAATTACCCGTGTGGGCGGAGAAAAAGATATTGATGTAAATGTTCGTGTTATTGCAGCTACCAATAAAGACCTTCTAAAGGAAATTGAGAAAGGAAACTTCCGCATGGACTTGTATCATCGCTTAAGTGTTATTCTCATTCACGTTCCTTCTTTAAATGAGCGCAAGGATGATATTGCCTTAATGTCGGAACGTTTTGTAAAAGAAATTTGCGAAGACAATGCTTTACCGCGTAAAAGCTTTACATCAGGCGCTTTAAACGAACTGAAAAAAATTACCTATACCGGTAATATCAGGGAATTGCGGAATGTGATTGAACGATTGGTTATTTTAAGCGGAACAAAAATTACAGAAGAGGATGTCATTAAGTTCGCAAGCCCGATGCACCAACAAAATACCGAAAAAAGCGTATTCGAAAAATATGATACACTACAAGAATTTAAAGATCATGTAGAGAAGATATTTATTGAAGAAAAACTCAAAAAGAACAACTGGAACGTAGCCAAAACAGCCCAGGAGATCGACATTCAACGAAGCCATTTGTACAACAAAATTGAGAAATATAGTTTGCGCAGAGGCGAAATGAGCAGCACCCTTTCTGATTGATTTTAGATTTTAAACTTGAGATTTTTGAAGCAGACTTGGGGTTGAAACATATTGTACAGTCTGACGGTTATTATTTTCAGATTTGATTATCTAAAAACAACAAACCTTAAACGGAAAACGGACACATGAACAAAAGCGTGCATTTTATTGACTGGGGATTATTAGACTACAAAGAAGCCTGGGATAAACAGGAAGAGTTGTTTAAACAAAAGGTAGACCTGAAGTTTGCCAACCGTCAATTGCCTGAAGATGCCGAAAAAGTTTTGCCGCAAAATCACTTGATCTTTTGCGAACATCCTCATGTATACACGCTTGGAAAAAGTGGTTCGGTAGATAATTTACTGGTAAACGAAACTCAGCTCAAAGAGTTGGGTGCAACTTATTATCCAATCAATAGAGGGGGCGATATTACTTACCATGGACCGGGTCAAATTGTGGGCTATCCTATTTTGGACCTGGAGCAATTTTTCACTGATATCCATTTGTATTTGCGCACATTGGAAGAAGCGATAATCTTAACCATTGCCGAATACGGATTAAAAGGCGAACGCTACGATGGCTATACAGGAGTATGGTTAGATGCTGATGATGAAACCAAAGCACGTAAAATTTGTGCAATGGGTGTGCGTTGCAGCCGATGGGTGACCATGCATGGTTTTGCATTTAATGTAAATGCAAACCTGGATTATTTTAACAATATCATACCTTGTGGTATTGATGATAAGCAGGTGACATCAATGCAAAAAGAACTTGGTAAAGCAGTGGATATGGAAGAAGTAAAATTCAAACTCAAAAATCATATTGCCCAACTCTTTCAAATGAACTTAAACTAAATGATCGTTTTAAGGCTATTGCTTTTTCCATTTACCTTGTTGTATGGTTTTGTAATAGCCATCAGGAATGGATTATACAAAAGCAAGATCATTACCCGAACCTCGTTTGATATTCCCATTATTTGTGTTGGAAATTTGAGCGTGGGCGGCACCGGAAAAACACCTCATATTGAATGGCTGATCCGTTTGCTTCAACACCAGTACAAAATAGCTGTTTTAAGCAGAGGCTATAAACGCAAAACGACCGGTTATGTGTTGAACACCCCCGAAAGTACAGCCCAAACCATCGGAGACGAGCCTTACCAAATCGCTCAAAAATTTCCTGATATAACCGTGGCGGTGAGCGAAAATCGCGTATTGGGAATTCCTCATTTACTAGGCGATGCTCCGCAAATACAGGTTGTATTGATGGATGATGGTTTTCAGCATTTACCCATCAAACCCGGGTATTCTATAATACTAACGGATTATGCCAATTTGTTTTACAAAGACTGGTTGATGCCTTCGGGAACACTGCGGGAGTTTCGATCGGCTTATAAAAGGGCACAATGTATAATCGTTACCAAATGTCCAGCCACACTTTCCGAAACCGAAAAACAAAATATCATCAAACAGATCAACCCGCAAGGACAATTGGTGCTGTTTTCGTCCATCCAATATGACACCTTAGAACAATTGTGCGGACCTTCTGTAGATATACAAAATATTCAGCATGTACTTGCATTTAGCGGCATTGCAAACCAGCAATTGTTTTTAACGGAAGTGAAAAGACGATTTGTAAACGTAAATGAACTTTCATTTGCCGATCACAAAACATATGATGCGACCACATTGACCAAAATTGCAGCAAGCTTCAACTCATTGCCAACTGGAAGCAATGCCATTATTACTACTGAGAAAGATGCCGTAAAATTGAATACTGAAACGGCAAAAAAGATCCTAGGGGATCTGCCTGTGTTTTACCTTCCGATCAGCATCCAATTATCCGATACTGATGCAGCCATATTATCAACAGAACTGACAGCATTTATCCAATCATTCGATTCAGAAACTGAGTAGGTGTTATCGTAGAAGTGTTATGTTTCCTTTTATATCAAAATAAACCAATCGCTTATTTCTATAGCCAGAGTATGTTGATTGATAGGTATATGTTCCGATGGGTGCTGGTTTTCCCTGATAGCTTCCATCCCACCCTTGCTGCAAACTTTGGGTCTCAAAAACCTGTTGCCCCCAAGCATTGTAAATGGAGAGTTTATAGTCCACCACATCTTTTCCTATTGGTAAATAAACATCATTGGTTCCGTCTTCATTTGGGGTGAACGCATTGGGGTAAAATACGTTTACCGGGCAGCGTCTTTTTACTTTTGTGCCATCTTCGCCACTACAACCTCTATAATCTTTTACCACCACAAAATAATCGGCCACATTTCCCACAATGATCCATTGTGTGGTATCCCCTGTTGGTGTCCACTTGTATTGCACAAAGTCTTTACCTGCATCCAATTTTACCAGCTCTTTTTCGTCATCACAAATAAAATATTCATCACCAAGGGTTGTCCAGATCTGGTCGTAATAGCTCAGGTCAATTTTATCCTCGCCCCAACAAGACCCGTTGCGAACTTTAAGTGAATAGACCCCTGCTTTGTTTACCCAAATTGATGCAGTGGAATCACCGGTATTCCATCGGAATTCATCTGCCAGGTTCGGATACGATAACACAATGGTATTGCCGGCACAAAGTGTAGAATCACGACCTAAGTTTACCTGCGGTGTGGATCTCAATTTTAACGTATCCAAAATAAAGTATTTATGGCCACACATGAACCAATTAAAGGATACCGGATAATCGCCAAGGGCACTGTACTGATGAGTTACTTGAGGCGTGGAAGCAACAGTTCCATCACCCAGATCCCACCTGACCGAATCGGCCTGAATGGGCACTTTTATGGAGAGTGAAACAGGCTGGTTTTCGCATAGATTGGCAAACACCAAAACAGGTTTCTCAAAACCCGGCTTTTGAGGAGAAACATCCATGATAAACTCCGGAAAATGTTCGAGATAATAAGATCCACCTGAGCTGGAAGCAAGCACCACAGACTTATCGGTATGGTTGCAAGCAATACCAAGTACATTGGGATTATGGATTACACTCACCTTAGGTGTAACTGCACTGTTTTCGGAAGAGGCTATGTATATTTTTCCATCGGGTGCCAACTGCATATCCCCATTCATATCCATATTATTCTTTATGATAACATAAGAGGAATTAGGAAACGCATCTTTCAAATTGTATTGCAATAAAAGCGACTGCCCCGAATTGTATATCCAGCTTACATATAATTTACTGTCATCACTGCTGTATGCAGGATAAGCAAATTGCTCTTGTGCTTGCAACGGATGCGCATAAAAGGATTGTCCAAATGAAACCGTTCCACATTTTTTGTCAAATAAAAACTCCTCGCATTTTCCGGTTATATCCGTCCATCCATGCGTAAACACAAACCTCTCTCCGGTGGAATTGGAAACCATTTTTCCATAAACATAACGAGCGTTGGAAGCAGAAACAGAGCCTGCTGCGGAAATCACCGCATTGGTGTCCAACCCATTTTTGCCAATACGATATGTTCTAAATTGATTTGAAGCCGCAGTATGGGTAATGAGCCAATAACCTTCATCATACAATTGTTTTACTACACAAAACGGCAGATCTGCATTGTTATCAAGCACTTTTGCTTTGTCTGTCACATTGCCCAATCCACCTTGCAAGCGCATATCAACCGTTGCGTAATATAAACGGCTAACCGCGGAAGCAGATGAAATAATGTAAAACAGGTTTTTATTCCCTGGATGTGGAACGATGACCGAATGAATCCCAAAGGTCTCATCATTAATGTAAAATCCATTAAGCATTTGCTGATGTTGCCTGTTGTATACATATGATCCGTTTGTATACAACATCAATGCTCCTGTAGCAGGATTAGAATAAGATGCCGAAGCATAAGGTGCATACGAAGGTGTAGTATTTGCAGGCACAATACTCATCACATTATTGGTAAATTTCATTCCCAAAAACGTGCCCATAAACCAGTTGCTCCTTTCGTTTTGAGCAAAACAGGTTACCTTAGCAAACAGCAATAAAAATAACAGCCTTTGTTTCATGATTTAATGTTCATCCCTGATTTCATGTTACCGTATCAGTGTCAAATTTCCTTTCGATTCAAATTCAACCAACCGCTTATTCTTGAAGCCCGAATAACTTGATCGGTAAATATACGTACCAATGGGTGCAGATATTCCTTTCACCTTTCCATCCCAACCGTATTGAATATTTTGCGTTTTAAAAACCTCCTCACCCCAGGCATTATAGATGGTCAATTTAAAATCGACTACATCTTTCCCAACAGGTAAATACAGATCATTTATTCCATCGCCATTGGGTGTAAACGCGTTGGGATAAAATACATTCACCGGGCAACGTCTTTTCACCTTTGTACCATCATTTCCAATGCATCCCCTATAATCTTTTACCACCACAAAATAGTCGGCAACATTGCCCACAATGATCCATTGTGAAGTGTCGCCTGTTGGTGTCCATTTATATTGTACAAATTCATTGCCTGCATCGAGTTTTACAAGCTCCTTATCATCATCACAAATAAAATATTCGTCACCCAACATTGTTAAAATATCGGGAACATACAGCACGTTGATGGAATCGGAAACTGCGCATGAACCGACCTTTGCCTCCAACCATACCCAACCCGGTTTCGTTATAACAATCGACTGTGTTTTTTCATTGGTCGACCATTTATAATTATCAGCTTGAGGAGCATTTAGCGTCAAAGAAACTCCGGGACACAAAAGAGTATCTTTGGGAAAATCGATGACCAACGGATTAACAATACGCAATGTATCCACCACCTTAAACGATTTATAACAACGATAAAGAGTGAGACTGACCACATACTTTGCTGCCGTTTGATATGTATGCAAAGCCGTAGTGTTTTTTGATTTGACTGAACCATCACCAAAGTCCCAAAGGACCGAATCAACAGCATAATCCGGCTTAAAACTGAATTGACTTGTTTGTCCAAGGCAGCCTCCCTTAATGATTATGATGCTATCTTGAGGAGAAGCCGTGTATGCTTTACCGGAAGCGAATGCAGGCAACTCGAAATACGCATTTCTGCCAGTCCCGTCATTGGTTGTCAGGAATGTTTTTCGGTATTGGCATTTATTTCCTGAACTGTCGGGTTGTAAAACAACATCAATTCTTGGACCAGGAATACCCACATCATGTGTTGCAATGTACATTCTGCGGTCTTTTCCCAGCCTGATAATATTCAAATTATCAGCAGAACCGGCTATCAAATTGCTTTGCTGGAAATTGCTCCCCGAGTACTGAACCAATTGACTTTCCTGGTAAGAATAAGTAATGTATAGTTTCGAATCGTCAGCAGAAAAAGCCGCTCCGTAGGCTCTATCCCAACTTGTTTCTTTAGCCAATCGTTGTGGATTTGACACATATCCACATACAGGATCAAAATCAAAAACTTCTACCTGAAAGTCATTTCCCTGATAATGGGTGACGGCAAACTTGGTTCCTGCATTATTAAACACCATATCACCATACAATTCAGGAACAAGACCTATTGCAAAGTGCATTGTTCCAATGTTCATTCCACTTGAATCGAATTTATTGACACAAAAGGAATTGGTATTTTTATCGTATGAGACCAGCCAAAAAGATTTTTCGTATGGATGATGAAGGGCCGCGAATTGGGACATCCGGTTGTTTTCGATCAGTTCTAAATTGAAAATCACTGCACCCGCTCCCACATTTGCATTCATATCCACCACCGTGTGCTTCAATGAATTACTTTGAGTTAAAAAAAGGTGATATTGAAGCGGTTTTCCCGGATAAGGAACCAGTAATACATCGCCAATTGGCCCGGTTGTAATATTATTCCCATTCGCTATAACCTGATGCAGACCATTCCAAACATTGATTCCATTGGTGTATAACAACAACTTACCTGTTACCGGGTGAGAAATGGATGCCGAAGCCCCTGTTATATTGCGGGGATTATCATATTTCACCAATGCATTTCCATTGTCGAAAGAAAGAGCCGCACGGTTGCCAAAATACCAATTGTTTTTTTCAGCCTGTGAAAAAGCCAAAATAGTATTCAAACAACAAAATATGAGTATAATGTTTTTCATCTGTTTCGATAGACTAATTTATTCAAAAAAAGTTGCATATCAACTGGGTAAAACTTGTGGAAAAGTATGAGGCAAATCACTTGTGATTATTAGGTTTACAGTGCGGTTTGGTGTATTTTTACGCATTAAAATTTAGCATTCAGAAATGTCAGACAGTTCAATGGAAAATAGAGAAAATTACGGTGCCGATAATATTCAGGTACTCGAAGGTTTAGAAGCAGTAAGAAAACGTCCTGCAATGTATATTGGGGATATTGGAACAAGGGGGTTGCACCACCTGGTGTACGAAGTGGTGGATAACTCGATTGACGAGGCTTTAGCGGGCCATTGTAAAAACATTTTTGTCACAATCCATCCCAATAATGCTATTTCCGTATTAGATGATGGACGTGGTATTCCTACAGGAATGCACACCAAGGAGAAAAAATCGGCACTTGAGGTTGTAATGACCGTTTTGCATGCCGGAGGTAAATTTGATAAAGATACCTACAAGGTTTCGGGAGGTTTGCATGGTGTGGGTGTGAGTTGTGTGAATGCACTTTCGATTTTAATGCGTACTACCGTTTACCGTGAAGGTAAAATCTGGCAACAAGAATATAGCTGTGGTAAACCGCTGTACGATGTAAAAGTCATTGGCGAAAGCGATAAGACCGGAACATTGCAGTACTTTGAACCGGATATGACCATTTTTACGGATGGCGTTTACAAGTTTGATACCATTGCTGCCCGTATGCGTGAACTTTCTTTCCTGAACCGTGGTATTACAATCACTGTAAAAGACGAACGTGCTGATGAAGATGGCAAATTACGCGAAGAAGTATTTTTTAGTGAAGGTGGTTTACGTGAGTTTGTAAACTATTTGGACGGAACCCGTGAAAAACTTTTACCTGAACCTATTTATGTTGAAGGCGAGAAAAATGGGGTACCTGTAGAAGTAGCAATGATCTACAATACCGGTTATACCGAAAACCTGCACTCATATGTAAACAATATTAACACACATGAAGGCGGAACGCACGTTGCCGGTTTTCGCAGGGCTTTAACGCGTACGTTGAAAACCTATGCTGAAAAAGAAGGTATGTTTAAAAACCTGAAATTCGAAATTTCGGGAGACGATTTCCGCGAAGGTTTAACAGGTGTTATTTCCGTAAAAGTACAAGAGCCACAATTTGAAGGACAAACTAAAACCAAACTCGGTAACAGTGATGTAACAGGTGCGGTAGATCAATGCGTGGGCGAAATGCTGAACAACTATTTGGAAGAAAATCCAAAAGAAGCTAAGCTTATTGTTCAAAAAGTAATATTGGCCGCAACAGCTCGCCATGCTGCTAAAAAAGCGCGCGAAATGGTACAGCGTAAAGGCGCCATGAGCGGAAGCGGGTTGCCGGGAAAATTAGCCGATTGCCAGGAAACAGATCCTGCTTTATGTGAAATATACCTGGTAGAGGGTGACTCGGCAGGTGGAACAGCTAAACAAGGTCGTAACCGCGTAAACCAGGCAATCTTGCCTTTACGTGGTAAGATTTTAAATGTTGAAAAAGCATTAGAACATAAAATATACGATAACGAAGAAATTAAAAACATGTTTACCGGCTTGGGCGTTACCATCGGAACCGATGATGACGGAAAGGCCTTAAACATGAACAAACTTCGTTACCACAAGATCATTATCATGACGGATGCTGATGTGGACGGAAGCCATATCCGTACCCTGATCTTAACATTGTTCTTCCGTTACATGAAAGAATTGGT
Organism: Chitinophaga pinensis; assembly: GCA_943369665.1. Lineage (GTDB taxonomy): Bacteria > Bacteroidota > Bacteroidia > UKL13-3 > UKL13-3 > UKL13-3. The sequence goes on along the minus strand of CALRNX020000011.1, from coordinate 33,796 downwards.
TGAATTTGGTTATATCTATATTGCATTACCACCTTTGTACCTGGTAAAAAAAGGAAAAGAAGAAGAGTATTGCTGGACCGAAGCACAACGTGAAGAAGCTGTAATGCGTTTGGCTAAAGGTGGAAATCCTGACAGCGTGGGCATCCAACGTTATAAAGGTTTGGGAGAGATGAATGCTGAACAACTGTGGAGCACCACCATGAACCCTGAAACACGCACACTTAAACAAGTAACCTTGGAAAGTGCAGCAGAAGCAGATCGTATTTTCAGTATGTTGATGGGTGATGAAGTTCCACCGCGTAGAGAATTTATTGAAGCCAACGCGAAATACGCTAAGATTGACGCGTAAGAAAATTTGAGATTGGAGACGTTAGATTTAAATCGTTGATTAAAAATCTCCATTCGCAATTCAAGATGTGCCGGTTTTCCCTCCCGTGTATGATGAGGGCTTAGCATTGGCTTTGAGTTAATGCTACTATATTAAGATCCTCTGCTGCAAAGCAGGGGATTTTTACTTTTTACCATCCTTGTGTCTCCACAAATACATGCAGGCATAGGTTTTATAAGGATGCCATTTATCGGCTCGCTTCAACATCTGTGCTCTTAATTTTTTCTTGTCATTGATATCTAGTTTATACAATTTGACCATGGACTGTTGAATCCCCAGATCGTCAGGTGAAAACACATTTTCCCTTCCGAGCGTAAACATCAGGATCATTTCAACTGTCCACCGCCCCACTCCTTTTATTTGGGTCAGTAATTGTATCACCTCTTCGTTTTCCATTGCATACAACTGTTTATCCGAAATTTTGTGCTCGATAAAAAAACGGCATACATTTTTTACATACTGCACTTTAGCATTCGACAAGCCGGCTCCTCTTAACGCTATATCGTCCATCTCAACAATCTGATGCACCAATGGCTCTTTGCCTCCAAACAGATCTAAAAAACGCTGGTAAATTGTTGCTGCAGCTTTAACCGATAATTGTTGTGAAATAATGGAACTGCATACATGTAAATACACATTTTTGCGTCTAATGAGATTAATCTCACCAACCAATTGCATAACGGACTGGAGTTTTTTATCCGAAGAAAGGCGTGTTTGGTAAGGTTGCATGCTGGCTATACAATATCAACAAGTATACTTTAAAACAACTGTTTCGCCATAATCACACAAGAAATATGATTGAGTTAAATCATACACAAACCTTAATATTAAACTTACATTTGAATGATGAAAAAATGTGCACTTATATTTTTGATGATCGCCTTAGCATTTGTTGCAACGGATGTAGCGGCACAATGCCCTATGTGTAAAACATCGCTTGAAGAGGCTCGTAAAAGTGGCAGCGAAGTAGGCAGTACCTTAAACAATGGTATTTTATATTTGCTGGCTTTACCTTACTCAATTGCAATGGTATTTGGTTTTATCTACTGGAGAAACAGGAAAAAGAAAGTAGCATAGGTAAGGTTTATGTTGATTATGGATTGACGTTAATTGCGTTAATGTCAATAATCAAAACTGCTTGGCCTTATCAAACCAAAAAACAACAAACTTCAAACTCATACAATTATGTGCGATAAATACACTCCCAATAAATCAATGGCAATTTTGCAAGGTAAATGCCCACGCTGCCAAAGCGGAAAAATGTTTACCCATAAAGCCGTAAGCAAAAATTTCATGGAAATGTTTGAAAAATGTCCGGTGTGTAATTTGCATTACGAAATCGAACCTGGATTTTTCTGGGGAGCCATGTATGTAAGTTACGCCTTCACCGTTGCCATTATGCTTACCCTTGGGCTGGCTGTTCTGTTTATTGGCAACGATCCCGATTTTTGGGTATACATCGGAGTGATCATCCCTGCGTTTTTTATCGCTGCACCCTTCACGTACCGGTATTCACGTATTTTGATGATTTACCTTTTCTCTCCCATCCGTTTTGATGAGAAGCTTGCCAATAAATAATAGCAGGGATCACACTGTTTTTTCTTTCGTGTAACACACTTTTTTATGTATTTATTCTTATGTTGTGCACGCATCTGCAATATCCGAAAAGTATTTTCAGGAGTAGCGATGTTCAGAAAACACTATGAATAAATTCCCTCACATTATACTGATCACAGCTTGTATATGCTGTTTTGCATCACTCTCCGGTAATGCTCAAACCTTGCGAATAGTTGACAGGACAACCAAAATACCCATTCCCAATGTGACTATTGAAGAGGTTTGGATTGTTAAGGAAACCGGCAAAAAAAATTCCTTTATTGGAGAGACCAATGAGAAGGGAGAATATCTTGTTTCGGAAGAGTTTATCAAAAACAGAGGAACACTTACTGCATCGCACCATAATTACCAGCAAGCAACAATGAGTGCGTTTAATATTATTGATAATCAGTACTTATTATTATTGTCAGCCTCATTTATCCAGATGAATGAGGTGGTTGTTTCGGCCAGCAGATTTGAAGAACCTTTAAAAGATGTTCCCAGGCAAATTGAAATTATCCGTCAAAAAGAAATTGCTTTTGCCAACCAACAAACCACTGCCGACTTATTGCAAAATAGCGGACAAGTATTTGTTCAAAAAAGCCAAATGGGTGGCGGAAGTCCAATAATGAGGGGCTTTGAAGCCAACAAAACGCTCATAGTGATTGACGGAGTGCGAATGAATAACGCGATATACAGGGGTGGGCATCTTCAAAACGTACTGCGTATTGACCAAAACATGTTGGAAAAGACCGAGCTTTTTTTCGGACCGGGTTCAGTTGTATATGGCAGCGATGCTTTGGGAGGTGTGATGCATTTTACTACCCTGCAACCTCTTGTATCGAATACTGACAGTTTGCTGTTAAAACAACATTTTTTTACCCGATACGGCACAGTAAACAACGAAATTACTTCTCATTATGATCTCAATCTCGGGTTTAAGAAATGGGCATTTTTAACTTCAATTTCTGCATCGTCATTTGGAGACTTAAAACAAGGAAATAACCGCAATGATGCTATGGGAAGCCTTGGACTAAGAGACTCTTCCCAACAAAGAATAAATGGAAAAGATGTGGCTGTGGTCAATAATGATCCTGATGTTCAATTACCAACCGCTTACAAACAAATTGACTTGCTCCAAAAAATTGTTTTTACCCCCAATAAAAACATAAGTCATCTCCTCAACCTTCAATACTCAACCACCACAAATGTACCTCGATATGATAGGCTCACCGAAAAAACAAATGGTACATTCAGCAGTGCAGAATGGTACTATGGGCCTGAAACACGAACCTTGGCAGCATATCAATTGCACCTCAAAAAGAAAACCTTATTGTTCGATGAAGCAAAACTGATTACTGCTTATCAATACATTGAAGAGAGCCGGCATAACCGTAATTTTGGCGCACAAAACAAAACGCATCGCAATGAGTATGTGCATGTTTTAACCACCAATATTGATCTGGCAAAACGAATTAAACGAAATGAAATCCGTTACGGAATTGAAGTATCGAACAACAAAGTTATTTCGAATGCCAACAGGGAAAATATTGTTACAGGTGCTATCAGTGCTCAATCAACAAGGTACCCTGATGGAGGAAGCAGCATGAATAGCGCTGCTGTTTATATCGCACACTCTTGGGAAATAAGCGATAAACTTATCCTTACAGATGGATTAAGGTTCAATTTAGTGCAACTGGAGGCCCATTTTACCAACAAAGCTTTTTATTCTTTTTTACCTGATCAATTTACCCAACAAAACAGTGCACTCAATGGTCAACTTGGTTTGGTGTATTTACCGGGACATGATTGGAAGTTCAGCACTGCTTTTTCAACCGGATTCAGGGCTCCCAATATTGATGATGTGGGTAAAATATTCGACTCGCAAAGTGGTAAACTTGCAATCATACCCAATTCAACGTTAAAGCCTGAAAACAGTTACAATATTGAAACGTCAATCCGAAAACTATTCTATAAAAAAATAAAGGCGGAAGCCACAGCCTATTATACATTGGTAACAGATTTAATTACCAACCAACGTGCTCAGGTTAACGGAAGCGACTCTATTCTTTTTAACGGGACCAACACACTCATTATTCAGGCACAAAATACCCAGCAAGCTTATCTTTATGGATGTAGTTTTACCCTTTCGGCTGATGTAAACAAGTACATTTCATTGGTAAATACATTTAACTACACATATGGTCGAATAAAAACGGACAGTACGGATTATCCCCTCGACCATATTCCTCCGATCTTTGGAAGGTCGGCTATTAACCTCTCTCTTAAAAATATGCGTACCGAATTTTTTGTATTATATAATGGTTGGAAACATATAGAAGATTATAATTTATTGGGAGAAGATAACCAACAATATGCAACAGCTAAAGGAATGCCAAGTTGGTATACCTTAAATATTCGCATCGCTTATAGTTATGCTTTTAAACAGGCACACAGCATGCAAATTAAATTGGGTTGCGAGAATATCTTAGATCGTAACTACCGAAACTTTGCCTCGGGAATCAGTGCTCCGGGTAGGAATATCTATACAGCAATAGGTTTCACCTTTTAAACTTCATTTACCTTTTACCGTTAAACGATCTCTATTCCTTGTTGTCCCATAAATGTGATGAACACCGTGTTCTTTAAACTGATTTGGTAAGGTTCGAATATAAATTTACGCTCAAAAATTGTTGAACCCTCGTAATAGGTCACAAAATACTCGTTGGTCAGCGAAAATACGTCTTCGATCAAAGGTTCGATACGGGCAACACTTTGGGGTGGAATTTCTTTTACAAAATGACGCAATACCGAAGTTTCTACCTCCTCGCCATCTTTCACTCCATATCCTTTACTGGTTACCAATACACTATCAATTGTCGTATCCTTATAATTTAAGATATAAATATTCCACACCATCTCCTGCTCTTTATTCAGCTCATATATTGCAGCAATCGTAACACCTTCCGAAACAGGATTTTTAATATCTTTTAACATGTTGCAAATATATAATTGATCGTTTCAATTGGAAATAAGATTGTCGGTTTCATTCTGTTACACCTGCTCCAATACCTGCATCATGGCTTGCGCTTTGAGCAAACACTCTTCATATTCCTGAGCAGCAACAGAGTCGTAGGTTATGGCACTACCAACTTCAAAGTTCAGGTATCCGGTTTGTTGATTGTATTGAATGCTTCTGATAACAACATTAAAATCAAAATTGCCATCAGGACTAAAATAGCCAATGGCTCCAGAGTATAATCCCCGCTTGGTTTCTTCGTATTGCTCAATGAGCTTCATTGCCATTATTTTCGGGGCCCCTGTCATGCTGCCCATCGGGAAAGCATGTTTGATCGCATCAACTGGATGTGCATTGTAGCGTAGCGTAGATGAAACGGTAGAAATCATTTGATGCACTTGGGGGAAACTATAGATACCAAATAGCTCATCAACCTTTATACTCCCGGTTTCGGCAGTGTGTGCCAAATCATTTCGAACCAGATCCACGATCATTAAGTTTTCTGCACGTTCTTTCTCTGAATGTAACAGTTGATGCGCCTGGTTGATGTCTTCCTGTTTATGGGGTGAGCGTTTGGCTGTACCCTTAATTGGCTGAGAATAAATTCTATTTCCAGCTTTTGTAACAAACCTTTCAGGACTTGCCCCCATTACGTAATGTTGATGGTGTTTCACAAAACAACCAAATGGAACGGGTGATTTTTGCTTGAGTTTAGCGTAAACAGTCGCTGGGTCTATCTTCTCTTTTTCTGCATAAAACTCCACACAATAATTCAGTTCATACACATCTCCATCTTCTATATGGTTGCGAATTTGGTTGATATTGCTGATGTATTTTTCCTTACTAACCTTCGGCTGAAGCTTAATGGAAGCGTCATGAACGCGGTTTACTTCAAAAGCCAATACTTCTTCAATGTATTCGGATCCGGATATGATATTAAGGTTCTTATCAAGGATAATCACTTGTTGCGGAACAAAAAAATATGCCGGTTCAAAACCAATTCCATCAGGATGGTTAGATTCTAATTTCTCCAACTGATTTTTCAGATCATATGTGAACCAACCAAAGACCCATTCCTTTTGATGTGTTGCTGTAAAAGTCTTTAATTCCTCAAAAACGTTTTCGGTTTTGGTGAATGCGTGTTTAACACCAACTGCTATCAACAATTCATATGTGTGAATGTTCAAAGCATGCTCACATTCATTCGAATCCAACACCATGGACACGTCAAATTGATTCGCCCAAAAGCCAGCTTTTTGTTTGAGTATTTGTAATTGCGAAAGAGAAAGAGTCAATGTTAGATATGTTGATTGTGTAATGATGTTGATTGTATTAAGGCGTCATTTTATTTCGAAACTTCGGGGTGTAATTCCCCTCTACTCCTTTTTAATCAGATGGACCTGAGGTACTTCTTCAATATAAACCCTGGCAATTCCCTTTCCTTTTGTTATTCCTAAATGTTTGGCTGCACGGTACGACAGATCAATTTTCCGCTTTTTATTGTATGGCCCCCGATCATTCACCCTCACAATAACCCACTTATGATTTTTGGGGTTGGTTACTTTGAGCAAGGTACCAAATGGAAGGGTACGGTGTGCTGCTGTAAAATATTTTTTGCGGTAACGTTCCCCATTTGCAGTGCGTTTCCCTTCAAATTTGTTTGCATAATAAGAAGCGATCCCGGTATCGCGGTACATAGGCTTCCAGGTACTGTCAATACTATTTTGCTGAGCGTGAAGCCGAAAAGAGCTAAGTATAAAAAATATACCCATAACAACTTTTATACAAGCTTTTGAAGTAATTTTACCCTGCATTACGTGCAATATAACAGATTAATATGACTGCAACAAAACCACTGGCTGAACGTGTTAGACCACAACAGCTTACCGAATATTTGGGACAAGAGCACCTCACTGCCGAAGGGCAGGTTTTATACCAAGCATTGCAAAACAAAACCGTTCCCAGCATGATATTGTGGGGACCTCCGGGCGTGGGCAAAACCACATTGGCCCGTATTATATGCAACGCTTTGGGAATGCAATTTTACCAACTCAGTGCCATCAGTGCAGGTGTTGCCGAAGTGCGTAAAGTGATCGATGATGCAAGAATGTTTGGCAAAGTATTGTTGTTTTTGGATGAAATCCACCGCTTCAACAAAAGCCAGCAAGATGCTTTATTGGGAGCTGTGGAAAACGGCAGTATCACCTTGATTGGTGCCACCACCGAAAATCCCTCTTTTGAAGTAAACAACGCCTTGCTTTCACGTTGCCAGGTTTATGTATTGAAAGAATTAGGTACCGAAACACTTCGTGCCATTGTTGACCATGCCATTACTCATGATGAAATCCTAAAGCACAAAAAAATTACGCTTGCAGAAACAGAAGCCTTATTTGTATTTAGTAATGGCGATGCACGTAAACTGCTCAACATGCTTGAAATTATTTGTACCCAAGCTACAGAACCTATTGTTATCAATAATGAACTGGTTGGCAAAATCCTACAGCAAAAGATAACGATGTATGATAAAAAAGGTGAAAACCATTATGATATCATTTCGGCTTTTATCAAATCCATTAGGGGCAGCGATCCTAACGCAGCAGTGTATTGGCTTGCGCGGATGCTGGATGGTGGGGAAAGTATCGAATTCATTGCTCGGAGGTTATTGATCTTATCAAGTGAAGATATAGGCAATGCAAATCCCAATGCATTGCTGTTGGCAAACAACACGTTTCAGGCCATACAAGTTATCGGTATGCCCGAATCCCGAATCATTTTAGCTCAATGTGTAACCTATTTAGCATCTTCACCTAAGAGCAACGCATCTTATATGGCCATCAATGATGCCATGGCTACTGTTGGCAAAACCGGCCCCCTCCCTGTTCCGTTACATTTGCGTAATGCGCCAACCAAATTGATGAAACAATTAGACTATGGTAAAAATTACCAATATGCACACAGCTTCGAAAACAATTTTGTGGAGCAGGAATTTTTACCCACCAATATCAGTGGCCAAAAATTTTATGAGCCGGGCAACAATGCCAGAGAGAATGAACAGCGAAGTTTTTTGAAAGCACGTTGGAAAGAAAAATATGGCTATTAATAAATCTGTATACTTGCACCCAGTGAAAATGCCCATTGACATATACGGTTCATCAACCACCATTAACCTTTTGAAGATGAAGAAGCCATCCCATGATTACTGGTATGGGCATTATACGTTCATAACAATGTTAAAAAAGAAACAACAGTTAAGGTAAATTTCATTAAGATCCATTTATGCTGGAGTTAAATTATAAAGAATACGGAGAAGGAGCTAACAATCTTATTGTCCTGCATGGTTTTTTAGGTTCGTTAGACAATTGGCATACGCTTGCCACCGAATGGGGCAAAGCAGGTTTGCATGTGTATACTTTGGACCAACGCAACCATGGAAGATCGCCTCATGCTTCTGAGCACAGCATTCAACTGATGGTGGATGATATCAATGATTTTATGTTTCAGCATAATATTAGCGAAGCTATTGTTTTGGGTCATTCAATGGGTGGCAAAGTTGCTATGTTATTTGCGTTGCAATACCCCATGTTGTGCACCAAATTGATTGTAGCCGATATGGCTCCACGGGCATATAAGCCTGGACATGACGATGTATTTGATGCCATTTTCCAGGTTGATCTGAATAAAATAGCATCACGTAAAGAGGCAGAAGAAGCCATGAAAAAATACCTGGGCGATAATGGTACACGGCAGTTTATTTTAAAAAACCTGGAACGCACGGAAGAAGGAAAATACGAATGGAAATTTAACCTCCGCACTTTGTTCCAGGATTACTCAGAAATCACCAAAGCCATTACTTCTAAGTTTACATTCGACAAACCTACTCTATTCTTAAAAGGCGGCTTATCCCTGTACATTAAAGATGCTGATGAACCCGAAATAAAATCCCTGTTTCCCGGATCTTCCATTCAAACCATTGAAAATGCCGGACATTGGTTGCATGCTGATAAACCCATGGAATTTTCAGAAGCCGTACTATCATTTTGTAAATAAGGAATATTATAGCATATTGCAGGAATGCGCCTAGAGGATGAAATCAAACAAAACAAAAAGTTTAGCAGCGAGTATGAGAAACTCACTGTGAATATTTTGTATACAGCAAGCTGGTTGGAGGCGAACAATATCCAGCGCTTCAAACCACATGGAATTTCACCTCAGCAATATAATGTGCTTCGTATTTTACGTGGTGCTGCTCCCAAACCAACTACCCTTGGAGATATTGCCAGCCGCATGATCGACAAAAATTCAAATGCAACCCGCTTGGTTGAAAAACTACGCCTGAAGGGATATGTGAAACGTGATATCTGCGAAAGCAACCGCAGACAGGTAGATATTATGATCACAAAAAAAGGATTAGAACTTTTAACGCTTATTGATCAGGAAAATGAAGCATGGAACCAAAGCATGAAAACCCTTACCATTGCTGAGGCGCAAGCCGTTAATGAAGCCCTTGATAAACTAAGGGATTAAAAAAATTTAATAAAATAGTTGTATATACAATTAATGTTTGTACATTTGTATGCGATTTCGAAACAAAAACAATTATTCGAAACAGATAGATTATGAAAACAATCATTCATAGAGCCGAAAACAGAGGCCACGCCAACCATGGTTGGTTAAATGCAAAACATTCATTCAGTTTCGCAAGCTGGTACGACCCTACCAAAATTCATTTCGGGGCATTGCGTGTTTTAAACGATGACGAAGTGGCAAAAGGAATGGGATTTGGCAAACACCCGCATGATAATATGGAGATCATAACCCTTGTGCAGGAAGGAGCATTGGAGCATAAAGATAGTATGGGCAACGGCAGTATTATGAAACCCAATGATGTGCAGGTAATGAGTGCGGGAACAGGAGTATTTCACTCCGAAATGAATCCAAGCAAGGAAGAAGCGGTAAAACTGTTTCAAATATGGGTATTCCCGGACAAGGCAAATGTAACACCTCGCTATGACCAGCAAACCTTCTTGCCGGAAGGAAGAAAAAATCAATGGCAGGAAGTTATCAAACCAGATACACAAACAAGCGGTACAGGTATTTTTATTCACCAGCAAGCATGGTTCAACCTGGCTGACCTGGATGAAAACAATTCGATTACCTATACCGGAAAAAAAGAAGGAAACGGAGCGTATGTATTCATAATTGATGGAGATGTGGAAGTAGCCGGTGAAAAACTAAAACGTAGGGATGCAATTGGGATAACAGACTTCACTTCGTTTGATATCAAAGCAAATACGAATGCACGAATTCTGGTGATGGATCTGCCAATGATTGAACTTAACTAAAAATCAGACAGCAAAAAGTCTTAATATAATTTAACACAAACATAATTAACCAAACACATGACAACTCAAGCAACAACAAAATGGGTTTTAGACCCAACACACACAGAAATTTCATTTAAAGTAAGACACTTAGTCGTAACAACTGTAACAGGAAAGTTCGAAACATTTGATGGCGTTGTAGAAACAGCAAATGATGATTTCTCGGGTGCGAACATTTCTTTCACTGCTGATATTGCAAGTATCAATACAGGGAATGCAGATCGTGACGGGCATTTGAAATCGGATGATTTTTTTAATGCAGAAGCATTTCCAAAATTGACGTTTGCGTCAACTTCTTTTACCAAAGTAAACGATACAGACTACAAACTTGTAGGTGATATCACCATCCGCAATGTGACCAAAAGCATTGAATTAACGGCAGAATACGGAGGAACAGTTGTAGATCCTTGGGGAAATACCAAAGCAGGATTCGAGATTAATGGAAAAATAAACCGTAAAGATTTTGACTTAAAATGGAGTGCCATGACCGAGGCAGGAGGAGCCGTAGTAAGTGATGAAGTGAAACTTCATATAAACGTTGAGTTACACAAGCTAGCATAATCATATAACAAACGCTGTTCTTCGGAACAGCGTTTTTAGCTTTACACCATAATGAGTACACAAACACAAATAATATTTCCAATCGCTCCTGATCTGGCATCATCGAACGCAACGATTGAATACCCCATTGTGGATATTATTCAACAACGCAAAAGTATCAGGGCCTTCGCTCCCACTCCTGTTGAACAATCTACAATCGACTCTTTATTTGAGGCAGCACGATGGAGCTGGAGCGCATCAAATGACCAACCTTGGGTTTACCTGTACGCTACCCCATCACAATCAGATTTGTGGAATACGTTGTTAGCCACCCTGAATGAACCGAACAGAATATGGGCATCGCAAGCTCAATTGTTAATTCTGAGTTTGAGCCGAACACATTCGCTGAAAACGGCTAAACCTATTTTTTACCATATACATGACGTGGGAGCTGCAAACATGAACATGAATTTACAGGCTGTATCAATGGGACTACAATTGCATCCAATGGGTGGTTTTAACAAACAACACGCAATCGACTCTCTGAATATTCCAGAAACATTGGTACCGGTTGCAATTTTCGCTGGAGGTTATCCGGGTAAAGATGTAAGCATGCTCAATGAGTTTCAACAAACAATGGAAACCAAAAAAGTTGACCGCTTACCTCAATCAGGTTTTGTGGTGAATAAATCATTTTAATACCCGATATTGGTTCTTCAATTAAGGATTACAGAATATGAAACGTAAGGATTTTTTGAAAGCAGGAATATTGGCTACGGCCGGAATGGCCATCAAAGGGGCAGCAGCAGAAACAATTATGACCAATGCCAATGATGAGCTTTTGCCATTATTGAATAATGTTGGCTTTAACCATATGCCTCAGCCCGATTCAAAAATTTCGGGAAACATGGTTTTGCATAAAGCAGATACACGTGGAAGTGCCGATTGGGGTTGGTTACAAGCCAAACACTCTTTCAGCTTTGCTAATTATTACAATCCCGAAAGAATGAACTTTGGTGTATTGCGGGTACTCAATGATGATATTATTGCAGCAGGAAGGGGATTTTCAACCCACCCCCATGATAATATGGAAATAGTTACCATTCCGCTTCATGGTGCGCTCGAGCATAAAGACAGTATGGGTAATGGTAGTATTATTAAACAATACGACCTGCAGCACATGAGTGCCGGAACAGGTATCCTGCATTCGGAATTTAATCCGAATAAAGACATCGAAGCAAGAACATTGCAAATTTGGATGTTCCCCAAAGAGTCGAATATTGTGCCTAAATACCACCAGCAATCGTTTGAACCAAAACACCGTATTAACAAATGGCAATGCGTGGTTTCTCCTGATCCTAAAAAGTATGGAGGAATCTACGTTCACCAGGATGCTTGGTTTACAATGGGGAAATTTACACCGAACCATAAAACCAAATACACCATTCATCAAAAAGGGAATGGCGTATATGCTTTTATTATTGAAGGGAATGTTACCATCAATGGTCAGGCATTAAACAAAAGAGATGGTTTGGGTATATGGGATGTAAACGAATTATCGATTCATGCCGACTCGGAATGCGAAATATTGTTGATGGATGTTCCAATGCAGATCGGGTAAACATGCACGTAACAGCAACCATTGGAACCAATCGGTATGAAACCGTTTTAAGCAATTCGCGACACAACGTAATTGCAGATGAGAATGCGGAACATAGTGGAGCAGATTTAGGCCCTAATCCGGGAGAATTGCTGATGATGAGTTTGGCAAGTTGCACTGCCATTACCTTGAGAATGTATGCTGATCGAAAACAATGGCAGGTTGCGGAAATCGTTGTAACAGTGGAGATGGTCAAACAGGAAAACAAAACCCTTTTTAACAAATCGATCCGCCTCAACGGAAACCTTGATGAAACCCAACGCAGCAGGATGATAAGTATTGCCAAAGCATGCCCTGTTCAACAAACATTAACACATCCTATTGAGATAAATACTATTTTGGTGTAACCTAAATTTTAAATCCCTTTTAGCAATATGACAAAAGATGTAACTAAAAAATACAGCAATGGAGAAGTAACCGTTATTTGGAAGAGTGCACAATGCATCCACTCTACATTGTGTTGGAAAGGTCTCAATTCTGTTTTTAATCCCACGGAAAGACCCTGGATCAAACCGGAAGGTGCGCCTACCCAAAACATTATTGAGCAAGTTAAAAAATGCCCGAGCGGAGCACTGAGCTATGTATTGAATTCCGAAATGGATACAACAGATATGAGTGTTGCATCCGAAACAATTGTAGAGGTTAGCCAAAACGGACCGCTACTTGTATATGGAAATGTTACTGTAAAAGATTCTGCCGGAAACCAGGTGAAGAAAAATAACGTAACGGCATTTTGTCGTTGTGGTCAATCCGGTAATAAGCCATATTGTGACGGAACCCATCGCAAAGTTGGCTTTGAAGGATAAAAAAAAGAGCTTCAAATGAAGCCCTTTTTCCTTTTGGTGTTTGAATTGTTACTCTTTCATAAATTTAGCAGAGTATCTTTTAGATGCTTGAATGATATACATTACGTACAATCCTTCTTCAAGCGTACTCACATCAATAGTCACCGCTAATTGATGTATATTATTTTGTAAAACCACTTTACCGGTCACATCGTATACCCAAAGCGTTGCATCTTCATCGTTATCCAACTCACAGGAGAATTTATCTTTTACCGGATTCGGGTAAACCGCCAATACGTTAGTTGTTGTTGCAACTTCCATTATACCCGTATTAAACAAGGTTATCTGTTTAGTAACTTGTTCTGAGCAGCCATTGCTGTCGGTCATCATTAATTTAATGGATTTGTTTCCGGCAGCGGTAAATGTTTTAACAATGCTTGGGGCTCCATTCATCACATCAGGTATCTCACCAAAAAACAACCAATCGCGCTTACTTGTTTTTGCAGTAGTATCTGTAAATGTTACTGTTAAGGAGTTAATATTTGCAGTAAAGCCAGGTATAGGTGATGTGTGAATTGTTGCCATATAAGGCTGTGAAACAATGCTGCATCCTGTTGTTGAATCAACCGCTTGAGCATATAATACATCCCCGGTGGATACCGGAGAAACAAGTTTTAACAACGAAACGGCAACAGTGTTGTTTGATGTTGCATCTATTTTCGCAAACGGGAGCGAATCTGAATTTCGGAACAAGTTAAAATAATCAGCGCCACTATTTGCATTGCCAACGGTAAACGTGTGAACAGCTGAATCACTTGAGCATAAACCGCCTTGAACCCCCATCACTGGCACTTGGGTTATCGGCAACAGACCTATTAAATGGATTACCGTATCAACACGAGGGCAACCAATATTCATTGAATCAAGAATTTTTATCGGTAATGCATTATTTCCTAAACCAACTTTTGCATCATAAATCATTTGACTGGTATAATGTCCATTATTGAAACTTGCATAATAAACGGATGATCCTGAAGGATTAACCTGTACTTGTACCGTAACTATATTTGAATCGGTAGCCGATTCCAAACACGTTTTCAAATTTGGATCTAAGGTATAGCTGATTGCATTACAAGCACCATTGGTACAAACCAACGTACCGATGGCTCCGCTTGAACAAACCGTATTATCAATGGCACGTACTTTCAGTTGCACATTTGTATTGGGTTGCAATCCGGTAACCGTATGACTGAGGCTGGCACTTGGTGTGATCCAGGTTTTGCCAGTATCAATACTTACCTCATAACCAATTGCACCTGCAACCGGAAGCCACGTAAACTCAACTGAAGAAGTTGTTTTTGCTCCGCAAGATAAGGTTGGAGCAGGTGCAGGTGAGGCTACAAAAACTGTTTTGCGTATCGTATCACTTACACAAGTATTCGCCCCGGTAACAACCAATCCCAAATGTTTGGTGCCTGGTGTAAATACATTTTTGTATGTAAAGCCACTACCCGATTGCAACAGTGTATTTTGATCAAAAAAGCGATAACTGTTAAATGGAGTTGACGATGATAATAGTAAACTGTCTTTCGAACAGATTGTATCAGCCGAAACAGCGAAAACAGGTACCGGTTTGGGTAAGCCAACAACACGAATGGACGGTGTAATGGTAAAACATCCCGTGGTGGGATTGGTAACTTTCACAAAATAACTTCCGGTATCGGCTACCCTGATGGATGGAGTGTTTTGATTACCCGGGCTCCACAAAAATGTAAAAACAGGGCTTACATTGGTACTAATGGTTACACTATCTGATCCGCATTTATTGAGTGTTGAACCTGAAGGCACAAGTGAAGCTGTTGGTTTATTGATAACATTTATCGTCTTAGTAGTTGTGGTAGAAGACCCAAAAGCATTGGTGGTTGTAAGCGTAATGGTCTTGGTGCCTGCACTTGTAAATTTTATAGCCGGACTTTGGATGCTTGAGGCGGGTAAACCAGTAAATGTCCATGCAAATCCGGTAGGCGAGTTGATTCCATCTCCCGTTAAAAACAACGTATCACCCAAACATACATTTCCACTTACGGGTAAACCAATGATCTCAGCAGTTGGTAAATTGGTCAGTTCGATCACACTTAATGATTTGGCAAAGATCTGATCTCCGGAAGTTCCTCCCGAACCATCAGCAGCATTTACGGTAGCATAAATGGTAACCGTACCCATCCCCGGATTAGGAGCAACCCATGAAAAGCTCCACGTTTTGGTTCCAGAACCGGTATTTCCTGATGATGTGTGAGTTACATACGTTTTAGTACCTGCCGTAAACGTTTGGTTACCAACTCCGGCACTTACAGATCCTGCCTGGGCATTACTTGAGTTTAAAACCAAAGCCTGAAAGCCCCACTTGTTAATTCCCGTCATGGTATGCGTAATGGTGATCGTATACAAACCACCCGGAGTATACCCATTAGCAGGAACATTACTCGAAATCGTGAAATTATTCCAGTTTGTCCCCGAAGTGACCAATGCCCCGGAATGACAACCGGTACAATTTCCATCCCCGGGAGCATTTGTATTTCCCGTTGGAGCCCCACCACTATTGGTGAAAGAAACAAAAGAAATGCTCAATAATGTGAGCAAAAAGAAGGTTTTTACAATTAAGTTAAGGTGTAGTTTTTTATTCATAGTGTTTGTTTGTTGGTTAGTACGTAACCCAAAAGTAGAAAGTTGGGGAATGAATTCTTTTTGTGTTTATTGCACTACGTGAAAGCAAATATCCCCTTTTTGTTTATCCTGTTTTTTTTGCAGGGAAAAGCCCAATCACAGCTATCTGTCAGCATAATCAATGATTCATTAAGTCCGGCTCAACTGGTTAAAGAATATTTTATGGGAACGGGCATCACAGTGAACAATGTTCAATACAAAGGTGAAGATGACGCACTAGGCTTTTTTGAAGACAGTGGACAACTTACGGGGTTTTCAAAAGGCATTATCATTGCCAATGGGCGGGTTGAATTGTTTCCGGGCAAAAACAGCAGGCCCAATGCCGGGGCAAATTTTGGCCGTAATTTTTTCTTTGACGAAAACTTTATTACCCAAACAAATATGTGTGACGGAGCGGTATTGGAATTCGACTTTGTGCCTACCTATGATAGTATCGCCTTTCGATTTGTGTTTGGATCCGAAGAATACCCTGAGTTTGTGGGTAAAAATTTTAATGACGCTTTTGCATTATTGCTCAAACCCAAAACAGCAACTGGTAAATACAAAAACATTGGGACACTGCCCAATGGTACAGCCGTAATGATCAATAATGTAAACCATCTGCGAAACAATGAATGGTATGTGGCAAATGATTATTATGATGCACCATTATATGACTACCTCGAATACGATGGCTTAACCAAACCGATTGTGGCTGCTGCCCGCGTAGTTCCAGGAAAACCTTATCACCTCAAAATATTAGTGGCCGATCTGGAGGATTGTGAATACGATTCCGGGGTTTTACTCGAAGCCCTTTCATTCAACAGTCATTCAACCAAAAAGCGTAGACCCATCAAACGCCAATATCATTTTAATTTTGAAAACGACAGTTACACATTGCCGGAACAAGAACATAAAAAGATCAAACACTTAACTGATTCGTTGAGCCGGTTTGCATTTGACAGCATTGTTATCATAGGTCATACCGATTCAATTGGAAATGAACAAGCAAACCTGTTATTGTCTCAAAAAAGAGCCCAAACCATCGCCGCCTATTTTGCCAATGCAGGTATTAAGGCCAAAACCATAAGACCTTTAGGTGCAGGAAGCAGCAAGCCCCTTCAATCCAATTCAACTGAAAAAGGAAGGGCAATAAACCGTAGGGTGGAAATTTTGTTTTATAAAAAAGGACATTAACATGAAACAGTTTGGACTAATTGGATACCCGCTTAAAAATAGTTTTTCAGAAAATTATTTTACCACCAAATTCAAAGAGCTCGGGCTGCATGACCACTTGTATCAAAACTTTCCAATCGAACATATTGACCGGTTTAAATCGTTATTGGAAACCCATCCCGAACTAAAGGGGTTGAATGTTACTATTCCTTATAAAGAAAGCGTTATTCCTTTTTTGAATGAACTTGATATTTCCGCTCTGAATGTTGGTGCGGTAAATTGTATCAACATAACCAATGGAAAACTTATTGGATACAATACAGATGTGTATGGTTTTGAGCTGAGTTTGCTCCCGTTATTGGCTTATAAAAATATTCAGTATGCATTGATCTTAGGAACGGGAGGGGCGGCCAAAGCAGTCGCTGTTGTGTTAAACAAATTGGGTATTCATTATCAGTTTGTAAGCCGGAACCGAACAGCGAAAAATATTGACTACGAAGACTTAACTGAAGATATATTCACCAAAAACAAACTCCTTGTAAACTGCACCCCTTTAGGAATGTTTCCCAATACAGAAGGTGCTCCCGATATACCATACCAATGGATCACTCCAGACCATATTTGCTACGACCTGATCTATTTGCCGGCCGAAACCCAGTTTTTAACCCGAAGTCAAAACCAAGGTGCTACCATCAAAAACGGACTGGAAATGTTGCATTTGCAAGCTGGAAAAAGCTGGAAAATTTGGACCAATGAACCTTAAAATGGTTTAGTAAACGCCTGTATAATTTTGTGGGGTGATCTTCTTCAACTCCGCTTTCACCTTTGCCGAAACCTTTAATGTATCAATAAATTTCTTGATATCCTTCTCTCCTATTTTTTTATTGGTACGTGTTAACGCCTTTAAAGCTTCATATGGTTTAGGATAAGCTTCCCTGCGCAAAATGGTTTGAATAGCCTCTGCCACCACAGCCCAGTTTTCTTCTAAATGGCTATTTAAGGCGGCCTCATTTAACATGAGTTTATCCAAACCTTTAAGTAATGAATTGTATCCGATTAAGGTATGCCCCATCGGTACGCCCACATTTCTCAGCACGGTTGAATCTGTCAGGTCACGTTGTAAACGCGAGATTGGAAGTTTAGCAGAAAGGTGTTCGAATATAGCATTGGCAATACCAAAATTACCTTCGGCATTTTCAAAATCAATCGGGTTTACTTTATGCGGCATAGCGGATGAGCCCACTTCGCCTGCTTTTAACTGTTGCTTAAAGTATTCCATCGAAATGTATTGCCACATATCACGACTCAGGTCCATCAGAATGGTGTTGATACGTTTGTATGCATCAAACATCGCAGCTAGGTTATCGTAATGTTCTATTTGGGTAGTGTATTGCGAACGCTCCAAACCAATAGACGAGAGAAAGTAATTGGCAAAATTCACCCAATTTGTTTTAGGATAAGCAACATGATGCGCATTAAAATTACCTGTTGCACCACCAAACTTTGCCGAATATGGAATTTCGGAAAGCTGGAACAATTGAACTTGTAAACGCTCCACAAATACCAGTATTTCTTTTCCCAATTTGGTAGGCGAAGCCGGTTGTCCATGGGTATGTGCCAACATCGGAACATTTTTCCAGTCCTTTGCCAGCTTGGTTAACTTTTTCACCAATACCTGCACCTGTGGCATCATTACCTGCTCGTTGGCCGATTTAATGGTAAGCGGAATAGCTGTATTATTAATATCCTGTGAGGTTAGGCCGAAATGGATAAATTCTGAAATATCCGTTAAGCCCAGTGGCGCGATTTTTTCCTTGATAAAATACTCAACAGCCTTTACATCATGGTTGGTTGTTTTCTCTATCTCTTTGATGCGTTGCGCATCGGCTTCTGAAAACTGAATATAGATCTCCCTTAACTCTTTTTTGAGTCCAGCACTTATTTTCCCTTTTAACTGAGGCAAAGGAAGCTCTGCTAATGCAATAAAGTATTCTATTTCAACCAAAATACGGTATTGGATCAAAGCAAATTCAGAATAGCAGGCAGCTAACGTTGCTGTTTGCTTACGGTAGCGGCCATCAATTGGCGAAATAGCGGTAAGAGCGGTAAGTTCCATGATCATTTTGTTAAAAGTGGTGCGAAAATAAGGCGTTACAGCTTAATTTAGTAATTTAGCCCCTTTAAAATTCTACACAGATGAAACGTCCGCATTTTGGTTTGCTTGTTTTGACCTCTCTCTTGAGTCTTTTTGTGCAAGCACAGGAACTTCTTGTTTCCAACAATTCCTTACATTTTAACAATACAACAGTTTCAAATCGTGATAGCATTAAAATAACCTTCAGCATTCAGGGGTTAATTACAGACTCCGTTATTACAGTTAAAGATATCAACGTGTACAATAAAGCTTTTTCGGTTAGTGATACAGACTTTGTTATTCACCGGGGCGAATCGGTTGACCTCTGGGTTTATTTTAAACCAATTCATAATATTACCACAACATCGCAATTATTAATTGTGAGCAATGCTTACAATTCAACGATGTCCATTACAGTTACCGGAACAGGAAACTATAGCGGAACTTATTATAATGCTACCCAGAATTTGAGTGAACAAGCTTTAAAAGATGCGCTTAAAACAATCATCACTACCGGGCAAACAAGCTGCACCTATAATGGTGCGCGCGACCAAATGTTCATGACAATCGACAATCAAAAAACAAATGGACAAGGAGCTGCAACCAATACATTAGAGTGCATTTACACAGGTAGAAAAGCCGTTGGATATACCAGCCGATCGGATGCACAAACCAATGACAACTTTAATACGGAGCATACCTGGCCGCAGAGTCTTTTCAGTTCAAATGCTCCGATGGTTTGCGATCTGCATCATTTATTCCCTACAGATGAAACCGCAAATGGAACCAGAAGTAACTATCCTTTTGGAATGGTAACAAATCCAACATGGGCCGTGGGTGGAAGCAAATTTGCCAATAATATATTTGAACCTCGGGACGAACAAAAAGGACGAACTGCAAGGGCCATGATGTATTTTGTGCTGCGTTACCAGGATTACAGTACATTTTTTGCTCCACAGGAAACCGTGTTGCGCCAATGGCACCAGCAATTTGCTCCCAATGTTGTAGACACAAAACGCAACGAAGACATTTTTGCCTTTCAGGGAAACCGCAATCCATTTATCGATCATCCGGAATTTTTAGACCGTATAACTTCGCTTGCATCAACTTCCGTTGCATCTCCTACCCGTTTAATAGCAACAGATTACAGCCCCATTTATTTTACAGCAACATCAGGCGATATGATCGCGTTCAACCGAGGATCCATTGCATTAGTCAATACCGGTAATCAACCATTGAATTACACCGCTACATTTGCCAACCACCCTCAGTTTACAATTATCCCGAACACCGGAACAATTCTTAAAGACAGTGCTGCAAAACTTGTTTTTGATGTATCCGTTTTGTCTGACTCTATCACAACGGATACGCTCATTATTCAAAACAATTCAACAAATTTCCCAAACATTCGCATTCCGATGGTTGTAACATACCGAATACTGGCAGGAATGGATCAACTGTCGGCCCCAACATTTACCTTTCAATGTTTCCCTAATCCATCCAACAACGAATTGAACATTTTATCAAAAAGCCATACCGAATTTACCATAAGCATCATTAACTTGCAGGGGCAATTGATGGTAAGCCAACGATCAAATTCTGTTATAAATACGAGTAATCTTCCAGATGGTTTGTATTTGATAGAAGGAAAAACTGCAGACCAGACATATAGAACGAAAATTCAAATTCAACATTAACCTACACCAAACATAACATGAGACAGTTTTTTAAATTTTTATTCGCAAGCCTTTTAGGCACGTTATTATCCATTGTACTTTTGTTTTTTATCTTAATGGGCATTGCAGCAGGTTTAGCCGGTAGTAGTGACGAAGAGACGAAAGTAAAAGACAATTCGGTATTAAAACTTTCATTGGATTACAGCATCCCTGAGCGTACTTCCGACAATCCTTTCAAAGATTTCGACTTTATGAGCATGGAAGGTTCAAATGAGCCAGGATTAAATGATATTTTAAAAAGTATCCGCCATGCAGCAACAGATGACCAGATCAAAGGTATATACATAGATATTTCATATATGCCTAACAGTTATGCAACTCTTAAAGAAATCAGAGATGAATTGATCGAATTTAAGAAGTCGAAAAAATTTGTGATCGCATACGGTGAAGTGATTGAAGAGCATGGTTACTATATTGCTTCGATCGCTGATAAAGTATATATGAATCCAACCGGAATGGTGTTACTGGATGGTTTTGCTTATTCATCAACATACTTAAAAGGAATGTTGGATAAAATAGGTGTGCAGGTTGAACTTATCCGTCATGGAAAATTTAAAGCCGCAGGTGAACCATTTATTGCCGATAAAATGAGTGATGAAAACCGTAAACAGATTCAGTCGTTTATGGGTTCGGTGTATGATGAATTTATAACGAGCATTGCAGTATCGCGTAAGAAAAGTGCAGAAGAATTCAGAAACATTTGCAATAACCTATTGGTGCAAAATGCGGATGATGCCAAACAATATGGGCTGATTGACGGATTAAAATATGCTGATGAAGTGGATTCGGAATTACACCAATTAACCGGAACAGAAACAAAAGACAATATCAATTTTGTTTCTATTGGTGAATACAAAAGCAAAGCCAAGGAAGGAAAAATAACTGCTAAGGATAAAATAGCGGTGATATATGCTGAAGGAGAAATTGTGGATGGTGATGGTGAAGATGGCCAGGTTGGATCGGCCCCAACAGCTGCCGCAATTTCCAAAGCACGTAAAGATTCGGCAGTAAAAGCAGTTGTATTGCGTATCAACTCGCCCGGAGGAAGTGCTCTTGCAAGTGATGTTATTTGGAGAGAAGTGGTATTAACCCAAAAAGTAAAACCTGTTATCGTATCAATGGGAGCAGTTGCTGCTTCTGGAGGATATTATATCGCAGCACCTGCAGACGTAATTATGGCTGAACCAAATACCATTACAGGTTCAATTGGTGTATTCGGAATGATCGTTAATGCCGAAAAATTACTAAAAGACAAAATGGGGTTGAAATTTGAGAAGGTGAAATTTGGAGAATATTCAGATCTGGGAAGTCCCGACAGGGCAATGACCCCTGCAGAAAAAGCTATTATGCAAAAGATGATCGACCGCATTTATGATGATTTTGTTTCGCGCGTTGCTGAAGGCCGGAACCTAACCAAGGCACAGGTAGATTCAATAGCACAAGGCCGTGTATGGGCCGGAACGGATGCTAAAAAAATCGGGTTGGTAGATGAGTTTGGTGGAATAAAAGATGCCATTGCTCTGGCTGCTAAAAAAGCTAATTTGGAAGAATTCAGGATCACCAATTTACCTGAACAAGAAGATCCTTTTGAAAAACTATTCAAATCATTTGGCGCAAATGCTTCTACTTATTTTGTGAAACAACAATTGGGTGAAGACTACAAATACTATGAGCAATTGAAGAAAATCCAACACATGCATGGGATCAAAGCCCGCATGTTATGGGATGGCGAAATTCAATAACAGGTAAATCTGTTTAAGCAATCCGCAATTCGAAACAATTTTTGAATTGCGGATTTTTTTATGTTCTGATTATGCATTTTAAATACGTGCTTTGCAGTGATGCCCAAAATTATTGTTTTTCCTTTTCGAAGTTACGTACACTCTCCTATCGGAATGCTCGAAATACAAGCCACGCAAACGGCTGTTCACAGCATTCGGTTTATGAAGGATAATGAAGAAATTAAATCCATTGTTGAGAATGACCTTACACAACAATGCAGTATTGAACTTACTGAATATTTTGAAGGTACACGAAAACAATTTACCATCCCTACCCAACAGGAGGGAACCGATTTCCAGCAAGAAATATGGGAAGCGGTTGCAAAGATACCTTATGCAAAAACGGTTTCTTATTTGGACCTTGCCAAAAAAGCTAATGATGAAAACCTGACACGTGCTGTTGGGACAGCCAATGGTAAAAACCAATTGGCCATTGTGGTTCCTTGCCACCGTGTAATTGGAAGCAACGGAAAACTCACCGGGTATGCCTGGGGTCTGCATCGCAAACAATGGTTACTTGACCACGAAGCCAAAACCAATCATACCTATTCCAAATTGTTTTAAGCAACAAAGCCTCCAGCAATTATTATTTGAATGATAATGAATATGTGTAAAAAACACTATTTCAAAAGAAGGCCTATCCTATTATCTTCGTGAGGTGCGAAATCCAAACATAGATCCGGAAGATGACAATTTAACAAACCCAGAAAAGGAGTTTGAAAAAGTATTACGCCCCAAAGAATTTGGCGATTTTACAGGACAGGAAAAGATCATTGAGAACTTAAGGGTATTTGTAAAAGCTGCCGCCATGCGCGAGGAGGCTTTGGATCACGTGCTGCTGCATGGACCTCCGGGATTGGGTAAAACAACATTATCCTATATTATCGCCAACGAGCTGGGTGCAAATATCAAAACAACATCCGGTCCGGTACTGGAAAAACCAGGTGATTTAGCAGGACTGCTCACCAATCTTGAAAAAGGTGATGTGCTTTTTATTGATGAAATCCACAGGCTTAGCCCGGTGGTAGAAGAGTTTTTATACTCTGCCATGGAAGATTACCGCATTGATATCATGATTGATTCAGGACCGAATGCACGTTCCATACAGTTGGAGATCAATCCGTTCACTCTCATTGGCGCCACTACCCGAAGCGGGTTGTTAACCGCTCCATTGCGTGCACGTTTCGGGATCAACGCACGATTGGAGTATTACGATAAAGCGCTGATGCAAAAAATTATCACCCGCAGTTCGGCCATTATGAACTCTCCTATTGAAACTGATGCCGCTCATGAAATTGCACGCAGAAGCCGTGGAACTCCGCGTATTGGGAATGCGTTATTGCGCAGAACACGCGACTTTGCTCAGATAAAAGGAGATGGTGTGATCACGTTGGATATTGCCAAATACGCTCTGAATGCTTTGAATGTGGATGCAGAAGGACTTGACGAAATGGACAATAAAATATTAAAGACCATCATCGAGAAATTTAAAGGCGGACCTGTAGGAATTACCACCATCGCAACAGCCATTGGCGAAGAAGGTGGAACCATCGAAGAAGTTTACGAACCGTATTTGATACAAGAAGGATTTTTGACCCGAACACCCCGCGGTAGGGAAGTTACGGAAAAAGCATTCCGCCACTTTGGAATGATGCCTCACCAACGCAATTCGCTTTTTTAAGCTTTACCTAAATCGTTTTACTAAAGGCTTTACTAATAACCATCCGTATTTCCAACTGGGAATTTGAATCCAGGAATATGTTTTTGTTCTTGCGATCCACATAATGGAATGTGGGGCATTATGAGCCAACTGAAACCACACTGCGGCATTTAATTGTTCCGACAAAAATGGCGAAGGATGCTTTTTCAGTAATTGATCACAAAGGTCAAGCATCCTCTCAAAATCGCATAAAGCAAGCGAACGGGGTAAAATCCGATTGAAGCAATTTGATAAAAAAACAGATTCTTCATCTGTCAGTTCAGGAAACAAATACCTTATATAATCTGTACGCAACGAGATATTATGAGCAGCTGATTGAACAAGATGTTTGGATAGCTGTCCTTGGTTTAATGTAACATGCAACAGCACTTTTGGAATATTTGCGAATTGGGTTACCCGTATCAACCTCATCCACAGGTCAAGGTCTTCGGCATATTCATATTGAGGATCATAACTAACCTGGTATTTATCTAAAACAGCCTTGCGCATAATGGCACCCGAATGTGGATGAGGTGAACGGTTGAGCATTTGGTATCGAATAGCTTCATGTGAAGTTGCCAGTGTCATTATCTTACCCCCGATAATGCGATACCAGGTTGCACTCACTCCTATTTCCGGGTGTTGCTCCATAAAATTGATTTGCTCTTCAAATCGGGTGCGCTCGCAAATCTCATCAGCATCCATTCTGATGATATACGTTGAATCTTTAATAACAGACAATCCTGCATTCAATGCTCCAACGAGTCCTATATTTTGAGGCAGATCAACCAGCCGAATACGTTTATCATCATAAGACAAAACAATTTCACGACTGTTATCTGTCGACCCATCATTGATAATGAGCAATTCAAAATCAGCATATGATTGTTGCAGGATGCTATCCATGGCTCGTGCCAAACACCACGCCACATTATAGATGGGCATCAATACAACTACTTTAATATCTGCTTTAGTTGTCTTGCTCATTTTTAAGGTCGTTTAACAATGCTTCAATCTGCAACCATTGTGTTTGCTTTGAAAATTTCAATCTGCCAATGGCCATCGAGTCCTTTTTCATTTCGTCAATATTGGTTGCATACAATATTGTTTTTATAGCTTGTGCCAGTTGTTCAACATTGTTTGGTTCAACCAGTGATCCATTATGCTCAACCATTTCAACCAATCCTCCTGTTTTTGAAAAAACAACGGCATTAGCGGTAGAAATGGCTTCCAACGCAAACATTGAGAGTCCTTCATAAACAGAAGGCAATACCACAATATCTGATCGTAATAATAATTCATTTACCTCTGCGTGGCTAAGCGAAGAAATCACTTTCACAAAATGCAGATCATTCTGTTGTACAAAAGAGATCAGTTCT
Source organism: Chitinophaga pinensis (assembly GCA_943369665.1). GTDB lineage: Bacteria > Bacteroidota > Bacteroidia > UKL13-3 > UKL13-3 > UKL13-3. The sequence continues at coordinate 7,819 of CALRNX020000011.1, read as the reverse complement.
TGTTGCTTTACCCCCTTTCCAATAATTGTGAAAGTAGATCCTGTTTTAGTAAAGTCATCCTTTATCAATTTTAACGCCTCCAACAATACGCTGTATCCTTTTTGTCGATAGCCTTCCACATCCATCCTGCCCAATATTACAAATCTTCGACTCGTTTCCGTTGCGATAAAATCATAGTGTTGGGTTTCAATTGCGTTCACCACTTTATGATAAGTACATTGGAATTGATCGAAGTGAAACTGTTGCCGAACGAACTGTAAGTGAAAGTCAGAAGTTGCTGCAACATGTTTAACATAACCAGTAGAGAGGTATTTCCACAAGAAATATTTTATGCGGTATTTCTTCTGAGTGGAGTATACAAGGTATTCTGTATCGCTTGTTGCATGAAACCGAACAACTGTTTTTTGCACTAAGTACTTTGGCAAAAAAGGAAACAACATAGGATCATCACCTGTTTCCACCAGGATTAATTCAAACTGATAACGTTCATTCAACTCTTGAAAAAAATTCCCAAGTTTATAACTGCGATATAACCATCCAAAGAACCATAACGGTAATTTTGGAGCATACCGATAAACGATCACATTTGGATAAATGTATTCCTCTAATCCATCCGGCAATGGATAAGGAGTTACCACGTGAATCACTTTCCCTTGATCCGCCATATTCTCGATAAGCTGAGTGAATGCGTGAACATATCCTGAATTTTGCGGGACAAAATCAGCACAGTAAACAAGTATATGTTGGCTATTGAATTGCATCTTTTCGGATTCCGACAAATTGTAAAACCCTTAGCATAAAACCAATCCAAAGTTGGTTTTTAAAACCATATACCTGAACAATCGAATACCAGCATACACAAGCTAAAACCGAATTGACAAGCATAAATGCAAGAGATAACTCCATCATTCTGATTCCATAAATGATAACTGTAAATGGCAAACAAGCGGTAAATACTTGTAAGACTTTAGCTATTGAAAAGGTAAGGTTCATTTTTTGGCGCACCCAAAAAAACGTAACCAATGTAACCACTACTTCGGTAGCCAACATAGCAATAGCCGACCCCACGTGGTGCAAGGATGGAATAAATAAAATACTTAATACCAAACTTATAACGGTACCGATCAAGACTGCATAAAACAATAGCCGTTCATAGCCACAACTGGCCAATACCTGGGTACCAAACAAGTTATTTAACCCAACCAATAATGTAAGCGGACTCAACAATTGCAACGCAAATATGGCCGGTTCAAACTTGCTGCCTGCCAATAGTAAAACCCATTCGGGTGCCAGCAAAAAAACACCGAACATCATCGGAATAGAAAGATCAATAATAAACGCAAATGACTTTTGGATATACTTGTCATCAAACTTGGCATCCATAAAACTTTGAACAACTTTGGGGATCATTACAATACTTACCGAACTCACCAATGGAATGCCCATTTTGGCAATGCGAATGGCTGTAGCATAAAAGCCTACTTGTTCTGTATCGTCCATTAAGCCCAGTAGCGTTGTGTCGAATGCTGTATAAACACTGGTAAAAATACTGGTGGCAAAAATAAAACCCAGCGGTTTAAAATGTTGTTTCATATCCAATGGAGCGGTGCTTACTCCAATCATTTTAACAACATCCACCAAGTTCCATAATTGAAGACCCAAAATAGCAATCACAGATATGAACAAGTATACAAACACATCGGCTGCAGTTTGCACAAACCAGAATATTAATACCGTAGATATCATTTTTACCAAAACACTTCTGACAGCAATCACCTTAAATTGTTCCTTGCCATAAAAAAACCACTCAATAGCCGTAAAGCTCAACAATATCTGCAAGCCTGCAATCCAGCTTAACTCAATGAATGCATGAAACTGATCGATACTAACAATAAAAATAATATAGATGGCGAAACAAGCCACAGAAGCAAATACACTTAACCATAACAACTCCTTAAATACTTTGGAGAGCATAACGGGATTGCCGCGCACCTTTGTAATTTCGCGCACCCCGTAAACAGGGATACCAATAGCCGCGATCATGGTAAAATAACGCGCAAAAGACAATACAAACTGAGACTCTCCGATCCCAGTTGGCCCAAGCACTCTGGAAACATATGGAAATACAATAAATGGGAACGCAATATTCGATACCACCATCAGTATATTGTAAAATAAGTTGCGTTTAATTGAAGCCATTTTTATTGCGAAAAGAAACGTTAAAATTCCTAATTTACCTAAACGCTCCGGAGATAATTATGCCCGGCAAAACCTGAGCAATGAATCAAGCCAATAAGCAGCATTCGACTCACTGTATTTCTGCACAAACAGGTTGTTATCCCCAACAGGTTGCTGTTGTATAACAGCCCTTTCAAATCCATCAATATCTTCTACCACAATACTTCCCGACTCGCCTAATAATTCGGCTAACCCTCCTTTTGCCAACCCAATAACCTTTGTCCCAACCAATATACTTTCATGAGCAATGCGCGACCAACCTTCATTAATAACAGGAAACTGAATGGTGAATTCACTTTGAGCCATCATGGTCAAATATTTTTCATACTCTGAAAAATACAACACATCATAATCTTTACATTTCTTTTGTTTCGATGGATTTAATGTCGAAAAATAACAATAGTAACCTTGGGCTGAAAGTCTTCCGGCCAAAGCGTAAATAGCTTTATCTGTTTTGGGTTCGTCCAACCCCAAATGGACCTGTTTTTGTTTAACAGAGGTTATAAAAGGGGTAAAATCTTTCGGATCAAACAAATTAGGAACAATATGGATCGATTCCGATGGCATACCCTCTGCTTCAAATGTTTGTTTCCAAAACTGAGCAATGGTTACTACGGCAATGTGACTAGGGTTGACCGTTTTTAAGTAACCAACCAGTAACTTATGGTTTAGCCTTAACAAAAAAGAAGAGTAAGGTTGTACTTCTGAATGCAATACGATAATTGTTTTGGTACGATATACTGTACTTTTTAAAATTGCTGAAAGTGCACCACGCAGCGGAACAATATTAACCGTTCCGGTTGCTTGTCGATAAAACCATAACAATAATTTCAGATAACCTGATAAAGAAAAAACATGTCCATTATACCTCGACTCTGACAATTCAACATTTTGACCTTCGGATTGTAAATATTGTTGAAGAAAAAATGCCAACTTTTTTTCATGACGATAACCGCCCGTTTCAACAGAACCTTGGGATAAAAACCGAATACGAATGCTGGTTGCTGTTGGCATCTAATTATTTGAGCATATAAATTTTACCCGTACTATGCATCACAAAACGATCGGCAGCTGTATCTCGTTTTTTGATAGCCTCGCCTTGTTTGCGGGTATATACCTGATACAAATAAACTCCGTTCGCAAGCCTGTCGCCAAAATTATCTGTTCCATCCCATGTAAACTCCGAAATATTGTTTCCAATTTTAATAGCTCCAAATTCCTCCTTTGTGATCTCACGCACAACCTTTCCGGTAATGGTCATGATTCGGATCAACAATTCATCAGGAGGACTGTCTCCGGTGAGGGTAAATACAAAATGAAGATTGGTGGTAAAGGGATTAGGATATGGGAAAAAATTTGTAATCGTACTTTCGTTCACCACATTAAATTCAATTTCGTAAGAATTGTTTCCGGCAATATTACCTGATGCATCCTGAGAAATAACCTTGATCTTATATAAACCATCAGCCATTCGATCGGGTTTGAACTCCAATGATGCCTTATTGTTTTGCGCACTTGCAGGGTAAAAAAACAACCGCCTGTCATTCATCGGAATCAATTCGTAATCTGAAGACAAAGGTGTTTTAAAATATACTTTGAAAGTGGATGTGTCTGTTTGAAGTTTGTATTCATTATCATCTTTTGAAACAATGAGAACTGTTGGTGAAGGTGAAACAAAATCACCATTCATGATTCTGTAACCATCAAAAGTAACATCCATCAGTGGGTTTTTGTGGTCGACTTTTACCTCAAACGACTGATTGAATACATTGTTTACCATGGTAACTTCAGGTATAGAGGCCAATGGGTTTACCGTAACCACCAATTGGTTCTTACCTTCAAGGTTAAGGGTACCGATTTTGTGTTTTAGCAAAACCGATTCGTTGGGATTGATGCCTGGATATACCTCGTTCACCAAACGCTTCACGGTTCTGTCTTCACCAATAATTTTATACTCAACTGGAACAGAATCGAACACAGAATTCGAAATGTTTTTAAACGGAATGGTAAACATTAAACTATCACCTTGTTGAAGGGTTTTATTGTAAAAGGCAAACTGAGTATTCATATCAATTGTTCCCTCAGTCGGCTCTGTATAATCCACCTTCCAGTAACCAAATTGATTGGGAGAGCGGGTAAGTGTATCATAAAAAGTTACATTTAGCTTTACATATGGATACCTGCGGGCATCTAACTGAGAGAGCGAATACAGGCCGGGATCACTTACCGTTTGAACCACGGAATCCACTCCTTCTGTTGAAGTGGCCACAAGACTTACCACATTTCTATCGGTTGCCGATTGCTCCAAGGAGTTGAAACGAAAACCAAAACTGCCCCATTCTTTTACCGGACCAATTGGTTTTGATGTCATCGACCCCGTATACCAATCACCTTCAAGCAATACATCTACCTGGGCATAACTTGTATCAGCATTATTTGGCGCATTATAGGTATCATTATAAACAGTGTCTTCCAAGATAGTTCCTAAAGGCGCTCCTTTTTTGCCCATCATTACAAATGCAGAATAATAATTATTGATAGACGCTGCCGATAAACTTCCCAAACTATTTAATGCCGATCTGAATTGAGGAGTCCATGAAGGCGAACCTGAATCATAAAAACTATAAATGGCAACGTAAGTACCAACATCCATCGAATCAACAAAACGCATAAACTCTTGTTGCCCGGCAAGTGTACGTGTATCAAAGGCATAATACAAATAATCAAAAGCGATTGCCAACGAACAATTGCGCACAAACCGATCGCTCACATATGGTTCCAATGTATACTTATCATACAAAATACAAACCGTTCCACCTCCTGATATACATTGCCCTACCTGGGGGTTTAAAGGCATTGGATCCAACACCCCGAGGTTACCATGCCTCCATCTTGCCGTTTTGATTATTAAGTCATTATAGTTACGCCTGAATTTCAACTGTTGATTTGCATCATCTAATAACAATCCGGATTGTTGTGTTCCGTTTTTGTATTGGTAATAACCCGTTTGCATCCAACCGGTATTTCCATTCGGAACATGGGTAAATGTACCTTCATTCCATCCGCCACCCTGATCCACCGGCAAATTTAAACGAGCCCTCCAATAATATGCTTGTGTATCAATTCCTGATATCACCACTTTCCAGGTTGCCAAGGCATTTGTTTTCAGAATGCCCGAAGTTTGGTAACGTGGCGAATTAAATGCATTGGTTGTATCCAACTCAATAATGTATTCATTATCGATCGCAAGTAAATTATTATTTTGCACTATGATCGTTATCGAATCGCTCGCTACCATAGCATACGGATTCGGCTCTATGAGTTGAAGTCCGGTACCGGGTAAATAATAAGTATAGGAAGCATTGTTATTAAATGTATTAGACTCAACAGGGCCTGAAAATTTATTTACCGAAACCTCAAATACATTGTTCCCTACCATTGACTGGTCCTTTGAAAACATTGAAACATAAAAAGTATCTTTATAGTAAACATGCCTGAATTTGACAGGGCCATATGTCAGTATTGTATTGTTAGGCAGTTTCCGGGTTATGGTAATTTCAACGGAATCGTCAATGGCCTTGGCGTTATTGGAAACGATAATGCCCAATCTAAATGAATCCAACTGTGTTGAAGGATTTGGAGTAGCCACAAAAATATTTTGAGGCAATAATTGATAATCGGGTAAAGCGGGGCTGTAAATAACAGTGGCCGGGTCTCCCTGGTACAACCATTGTATATTATGCGAACGTGTTATGGGATCAGTAGATGAAATGCTTTGTGTTACGTGTTTGATGATATCCCCAACGGGTTGGCCATAATTGGAGAAGGTTAACTTCTCGTAAAAACTATTTTGCAATGCATTTAAATTTCCGGTAAACGAAAAATTCGTATGAGCCAACCAGCCAATAGCGCCTTTATTGGGTGTACACAAATACGTTTTGGCATACACATCACCGGTATTTGCAGGGTCTTCGGCATTGGCATTGCCTACGTTACATCCACTGAAATAATACAATGGATATTTGCGGGCATTTTGCAAATCAGTAATATTTCCGATATCAACATCCAAAACGGTTAGCGAAGCATGACCGTAAAATGAAAACAAGGATGCTCCATTATTTTGAGCTGCTAATATTTGCTCACGCATATCATTTTGCTGTGGTTCGGAAACATTTTTACTAAAAGTCTTTACCGTTGCGCCAAAGTATTTATTGCGGATAACCTGTTCATTCTGCTTAAACTGGTTGATAAACGACATCTGTTCATTTAAATCCGATCCGCCAGTTACATGGATCACATTTTTGCGCCAGGGTAAAATGGAGTCCGAAGCCGTTTCGTAATCGATGAGTTTTGCCAGGTAATTTGAAAGCTCGGCATTGGTTGTTGCTGCGACCCTTCCAGTTGAGATTTCACCATAACTTCCATTTCCGTTAATACCTGCTGTAAACATTACATCAGATGAAGGAACACCAATGGAAGGAACCAGATTTTTAGACCAGTTGCCTGCAACTTTGATCAGATCGGTTTGATAGCCTCTTCCTGCCAGCAATAAAAATCGCGGAGCCTGTGGAGCTTGTTGCAATAAATGTTTGGCAAACCTACGAACAGCAAGAGGATGTTCGTTTCCATAAAAATAATAATCGTAAAGCTGATTTGAAGTTACTGTCAGTACATTGTATTTAGCCGAACGATAGAATGCATAATCCTGAGCAGCCTGAGCCAATAGTTCATTGGTTATAATCAAAAACTCAGGACTTGTTGCGGCATCAATAACGGGGAACACAACCGGTTGTAAACTTGATACGGATAGCATTTCGGAACTATCGCTCAACCATATCTGATGAGGCTTTCCATCATTATCAATTAATGCATTCACTGTTTGCGAAACATATTGCGCATACACCCTTTGTCGGGAAGTAAGATCATAAATAATAGGAGCTGTATGTGCACCGGTTCCATATCCGCTGAACGTCATGCGTGATTTTAGCGCTCCTTGTTCATGCGCTATTGTGAACTGCAACCGAGTGGTATTGCCCAAGGCAAACTGACGGGCATAGTTGAGCTTAATGTAGGACAAACTGTTAAAATCGGCTACCGCCCCCAGGTCATTAATAACCTGCATACCAATGATAGTACTTGTATTTCCAAGCATTGAGGAGGTAAGTGTTGGCGTATATTTTACCACCTGGAATGCAGAAAATGTTTTGTCATCCAATACTGAAAAAGGAGTGCTTTCTGTTCCAATAAATAACCTCACATGATGATTAATGGCAACATTAGCGGCATTTGATGCCCCAATAACTTTTACCTCGATGGAGGGGGAAGGTCCTGGTGCATACTTAAAAGGAGTTGATAAAGTATAATTACGCTGAGGATAACCCAATCCTATTCGAATACTCGCCCAACCTTCTCCATCTGTATATTCAGATTGGTTGTACCTTACATCCGAGGAAGGTCCTGCTAAATCTTGTCCATAAAGGTATTCTTCCAATGGAAACACTTTCACTTCCTGCAACAAGTAGTTTTCAGGAGTAAATGATCCAAAATTAGAGGCGGTTGTTTGGGTATATCGTAAACCGGG
>CALRNX020000010.1:0-152917 GCA_943369665.1 Chitinophaga pinensis | reverse complement strand
GACTATAGCGGTGGGGTCCACCTCTTCCCATTCCGAACAGAGAAGTTAAGCCCACCAGCGCAGATGATACTTGGGTAAAACCTGGGAAAGTATGTCGTTGCCGTAATCTTTTAACCTTCATTACTTTACTGTAATGAAGGTTTTTTTTTGCCCTCAAAAAAGCGGTTCAATTAATACAATTATTAAACTTAGATACAGGATAAGTTTACACCATTTTATTCGTTAATATTGGACTCATGGAAAGGCTCAGGCAATTTTTACCACTCTTTTTTATACTCTCATTTATCATTACCCTGTTTTTTTACGAAGCGGGTAAATCACTGTTAAGTATTTCAATGTTTGGTATTTTGGGGAGTGTTGTCATTACCCGAAATCCTAAAAAGTTAGTTGCAAACTATTGGAATGATAAGGCTTTGTTTGTGTTTAGCCTTGCGTGCCTGATCTTGTTTTTGTATTTACCATTAAGTGAAAACGTGAGTTATGCAAAGAGCAGGATTGAAATAAAGAGCCCTATTTTGGGGTTAGCTATTGCATTTGCAAGTATCGGACATATTGCAAAGCAAAGGTATCTTAATCTTTTGGCCATCTACGTTTTATTAAGTTTTGGAGTTGCTGTATTTACGCTTTCAAATTATATTTTTAATTATGAAGCGGTAACAGAAAGTTATTTGCGGGCCAAAGTGATGCCCAGCATATTGAATCATGTAAGACTCAGCATCATGTTGGCAATGGGGGCTTACCTGGCATATTACCTTTATACAGTCAACTATACATTTGGGATTGTCGGGAAAAAAGGACTCTTGATCGTAGCAGTCTTTTTGTTTTTGTTTTTACATGTGTATTCGGTGAGAAGTGGACTTGTGGCTGTGTACTCTATTATTGCAGTTGAACTCCTGATGAACACGTGGCGCTCCAAAAAGTATATTAGACTGCTTGGAATATTTGCCGGATTGGTGATACTATTTTCAGTAGCAGTTAAGTTTGTTCCAACCCTTAATAATAAATGGGTAAATACCACTGCAGATATTCAAATATATTTAAGTAAAGGTTATCCGAATTATAACTCGTTAACAACCCGTTTGATTTCATTTGATGCAGCTATTGCCATATTTAAGAAAGAACCACTATTGGGTTGTGGGTTGGGTGATATTAAAGATGAAACGGATACCTATTTTCATACAAATTATCCGATGATTGATATTCCCATTTTGCCTCATAATCAGTTTTTGTTTTATTTGGCAGCTACCGGAATACTTGGACTTTTGGTGTTTTGTTTTACCTTTTATTTTCCATTGTTTTACCAACGTAACTGGAGAAATAAAGTATTGTTGATGCAATACGTTTTGCTTACTGTTTCATTTATGACGGAGCCTATGCTTGAGACGCAATTGGGGATGGCGTTTTCAATATTGTTTATTATGCTGCCCCTCACGCAAAGAGAGGTATAGCTTATTTATGCTGTAGCTCGTATAGTTTTTTGTATTTGAGGTAAACTTCCCCGGCAATAATTTTGGCAATGTAAAATCCAAATTTACCATCCAAAAAGCCAAGCTTAAATAAATAGTCCCGAACAAAACGAAACATAGGACTGGCATAGATTTTTAAAACCGAACTTTTTTTGCCTTTTTGATAGTAAGCTTTGGCAGCTATTGTTGAGAAATAGTCTGATTTTTTATAATGCTCTTCAATTGTCTGATAGGAATAGTGAAGTAAGTCGCCCCTAACATGTTTGATTGTGCATCCGTCCTGCATTTCATACCTGTCATGAGGATTGGATCCTGCCCACTTGCCTTTACGACTGTCCCACAAACGCAGTTTGATATCAGGATACCATGCACCATGACGGATCCATTTGCCGCAATAATTATTCAATCGATTTACGGAGTAGCCATCATGTGTCCAGTTTTGTTTGATGTGTTTGATCTCTTCCAAAAACAACTCATCCGGCATTTCATCAGCATCTAATGAAAGGATATGCGGAAAAGAAGCTTGGGTGATCGCATAGTTCTTTTGTTCAATATGGCCTTCAAAAGCATGTTGAACAACCTTTGCTCCTTTTTGAACAGCAATGTTTACTGTTTCATCGGTTGAGTAAGAATCAACAACAACAACTTCATCTGCCACGGACAATACACTATCTATACAACGCGCAATATTTCGTTGTTCGTTGTATGTAATAATAACCACACTTAGTTTTATTGCTTGTTGCATGAAAAATTATTGGTTGTATTTGATGCTTATGTTTTGATTCTCGGTCTGAATATTGAGTTTGTTAAATTCGTTTTGCGGAAGTCCGATAATACAATTATTGGGTAAAGGTAAGGTTTGCTCTATTTGTAAAATGATCTGCTGATTGTTGACAGGGTTCACACATAAAACGAATGAACCTTTTGACAATGTAGGGTGTGTAACTTTGGTTGTTAGAGCCACAAAACCATCTTCTTCAATTTGATTGATTGTGGTTGATGTCAGATTTTGAAGAGTATCGGGCTTTTCCGAAATTGAGTTATACGAATTCCATTTTTCATATGGCTTTACTGCTGTAACTCCGGAAACAATAAGGGTTTGACCGGGAGTTATCGAATTGTTTTTAATACCATTCCATTTGATTAAAAGTTGTGGGGTAGTTTTAAACTTAGCCGCAACTTTGGCCAGTGTTTCTCCTTGTTGCACCTTGTATGTCTTGTTATAAGAAACCTCTTTGGCATCGGCATTCGCGTGTGATTCGTCTATGGTAATCTTGCTGGAATCAATCTGTGCTTTTGCATTGTTACCGGGGGTATATGGAATCTTAATTTTTTGTCCAACCTTTACGGTTTGGATTCCTTTATTGAGTTTTTTGATCTCATCAATTGTTGTATTGTATCTTCTGGCAATTGAAAGTAACCCTTCTCCTTTATCTACTTTGTGAATGATGACTGTTTGATTTTTTACTTTGCTCAACCCCACAGAATCTTTTGGTAATAGACCGGATGCTTTTACACTGAAGGACACAAAACATAAAATAACGACTAATAATTTCATTTTACATTGTCGACCACATTTGTACTCCAGGCTTGAGGTTTATCGATAAATAATGCCCGGGTTGCCGCCCAGGTGGTTTTAAATAATTCTGATTTCCGGTAACGTTGTAGGCTGTCATCATCAAGCCACAAGCTGTATGTGTAGTACACATTTTTTTCATTGGCGTCCTGCAACAACTTGAGTCCGTGATTACCTGGGAAAGATGCTATTTGCAATTTGGAACGGTTAAACACCTGGATAAATTCGTCAACTTTTGCAGGGTCGAAGGTCATACGGACAATTCTGTTAATCATAAAATTCAATATTAATGGATGCACCAATTTTTAATCCTAATAGCTGCCCTGCTTTTCCTGCGTTCATTGCAATTTCCATAAATCCGCTTTCATTGAACAGGGCAAGTTCATTTCCGGCCTTCACATCATTATAGTTTGCACTAATATAATCAATGGAAAGTTTGCGGCTGAAGAAAATTTTAAAGGATGATTTCTCAGCCAGTTTTTTCTCAAAGGCAACTTTCGAAATATTGGTTATGGCATTGTCGAAACCATCCACAAAAACAATATTTCCCCTGATCAATGTATCTTCAATAACCGGCATAAGTGCCTGTTTTTTGTTTTTAATACTGCCTTCTACGGCAAAGTCGGTTACAGCTTTTCCATTAATAAGCTGAATGGCGAGGAAGGCGAAAAGGTTTTTCTCCGGGAACAGATCATTGGGAGTAATAAATTGCTCTTTGATCGTGTAAAAAGTTGCGGGTGTTTTGTCGAATAAAAGCGAAAAAATCCCATTATCGGCACCTATAAAATACTGACCATCGCTTTCTGCAATGATATACTGACCATTAGCAGCATAGTTGGTATCAATGCAAATAAGGTGAACAGAATGAAGGGGGTAGTGCCAAACCACTTGTTTAAGTAAATAAGCGGCTTGCAATACATTATAAGGGCTCACCATATTCGAAATATCAACAATTTGAGCAGACGGAAGTTGGGTGTAAATAGCACCCTTTACAGCTGCCGAATAAGGGCTGTTGTTACCGTAATCGCTTGTAATTGTGATAAAAGCCAAGATTTATTTTTTTAGTATGTTAGTGGTTAAATAATTCATTTCAATAATGTTTGCACATATAAGGAAAGTGAACCAATGCATTCTTACATTTGTGCTTACAAAAATATCATTCGAAAACAAGTTTCAACAACTAAAATAACACACGCTTGGTTAACAAAGAAATTATTATTGAACACATTGAACCCACCGAACTTCTTGGTGTAAATAATAAGTACCTGAGAATCGCTCAGCATTATTATCCTAAACTCAAGATCATATCCAGGGGTAATCAATTATTTGTGAGCGGAGAGTTGCGGGAAATAGAGGTTTTTGAGAATAAGTTGTCAGAAATTACGAAACACTTAAAAAAGTATGGGAACCTAAACCAAAGTCAACTCGAAACAATTTTGGGAAGGGTTACAGACGAAAAACTAACGGACGATTTTATACCGGAAACAAATGGTATTTCGGAAGCGGATGTTATTTTATATGGAAATGGTGGAAAAGTAATCAGGGCTAAAACCCCCAATCAGCGCAAAATGGTTGAGCTTATCAAAAACAATGATATTTTGTTTGCGCTTGGCCCTGCCGGAACAGGAAAAACATATACCGCTGTTGCGCTTGCGGTAAAGGCTTTAAAGGACAAAGAAATAAAGCGTATTATTTTGGCGCGTCCTGCGGTAGAGGCAGGTGAAAACCTTGGTTTTTTACCGGGCGACCTGAAGGAGAAAATAGATCCGTACTTACGTCCATTGTATGATGCATTGGATGATATGATCCAACCTGAAAAGCTTAAACAGCACATAGAAAACCGTGTGATTGAAATTGCGCCAATGGCTTTTATGCGAGGACGAACATTGGATAATTGTTATGTAATATTGGATGAAGCACAAAATGCAACCGATATGCAGCTAAAAATGTTTTTAACTCGGATGGGGCCGCATGCAAAATTTATTGTTACAGGAGATCTGACTCAAATAGATCTACCCAAAAAACAAGCATCAGGATTGCTTCGTGCAGTGAAGATTTTAGATAAGATTGACGGAATTGAGTTTGCCCATCTTACATATGAGGATGTAGTAAGGCATAAACTGGTGAAGGATATTATCAAGGCTTACGATAAAGACTCAGAGTGAAAACAGGCAAATCCCCAAACCAAATTCCAACCGCAAAAAATAACGAAATAACAAATACAGAATATGGAAAATGCATTAGTATCTACCCAGTACTTTTTTAAAAATCAGAAATCGTTTTACAGAGGAAAAGTTAGAGATGTATACAATATAAATGATGAGCTTTTGGTGATGGTTGCTTGCGACCGGATCTCAGCTTTTGATGTTGTGTTAAAACGCGCGATTCCATACAAGGGGCAAGTGCTCAATCAAATTGCATCGCATTTTTTGGATATGGCATCGGCAATTATTCCCAATTGGAAAATTGCAAGCCCTGATGAAAATGTTACCATTGGCGTTTGCTGTGAGCCTTATAAAGTAGAAATGGTTATCAGGGGATACTTGTCGGGTCATGCATGGCGTGAGTATAAATTGGGTAAACGTATTATTTGCGGGGTGGCAATGCCTGATGGAATGCGCGAGAATGATAAATTTCCGGAGCCCATTATCACCCCAACGATCAAAGCAAGCCAGGGACATGATGAGGATATTTCGCGAGAGGAGATTATTGCCCAGGGATTGGTAAAAGAAGAAGAGTATTTGGTATTGGAAGATTATACCCGAAAACTATTTGCCCTTGGAACAGAAGCTGCTGCTGCACAAAATTTAATTTTGGTGGATACCAAATATGAGTTTGGAAAAAAGGATGGTAAAATTTTATTGATCGATGAAATTCATACACCCGATTCATCTCGTTATTTCTATAAAGATACCTATAGTGCTATCCAGGCAAAAGACCAGCAGCAACGCCAGCTTTCAAAAGAGTTTGTGCGTCAATGGTTGATCGAAAATGGGTTCCAGGGATTGGATGGACAAGAACAGCCTGAAATGACAGATGAATTTATAGCGCTTGTTACCAACCGTTATATCGAGCTATATGAACATATCACCGGTAAAAAATTCGTAAGGGGAAATTATGCGGATATGGAGAATAGGATCGAAAACAATGTAAAGCACTTTTTGGACAACTATCAACACTAATAGCGTTTATAAGGTTAACGTTATTTAACTGCTTCCGTTTTTAAGTTTCTTCCTTTACCCAGGTGGATTTGCAATCCTGTTCCAAATAAAAATGAATCGGAATGTATGTCTGATTCCATTAAAAGCGACCTGTCGTATGCCAGAATGAATTCAAGTGAAACATTTTTATTGAGGAAAAGAACGGGAGCTAAACTAATGTTATAGTTTTGAACTTTTTCGCTGCTAACGTTTGTATTGGTCGCCCCCGAATAAATTACTTCCGATCTTAATTCTGAGTACCCAAAAGCATATTGTACATCAATGAATAAATTGAACATTGATTTTTGGGGAAGAAGGTAGGCTCTTAAAAAAGGGCCATAGGTGTATTGTTGGGTTATTGCAGTGACTTTTGGCTGGTAAAAGTAAGAGTTGGTTACCGTATAGCTTTCTTTCTCATAACTTCCCTGACCTCTCAAGCCAAGAGCAATACCGGTACCAACAAAATATCCGACATTTAATGGTAACTGAATTTGTGTGGATGTATAATCACTTCCGGATTCTTTTTGATACATGCCAGTAATATTTCCTCCAACAAGCCATTGGCCTTTGTTTATTTGTGCAGAAACGGACATGCTGAATAGGAGTGAGGTGAGTATGAAAAGGTATTTCATTTGGGATTAGTTTTTTTGTAAAGAAAAGAAAGTTCTCTTCCAAATAAAAATCCTACCGGATTTGTTGTTTCAATTCGGCCCTACTTTATTTAACAACAGCAACTTAATTTCATTGTCAACCGGCTTTTTACTTATATCCTGTAAACTGAAGCGACTGAAAAGTAGCAATGGTGGTTCTTCCTTTGCGGATATTAAAATGAAATGGGATGGTTTCGGAAACACCTTCGGCATTGAATGGTTTGAGGGTAAAGGTTATAGGACCAGCCGGAACAGAAACGCGTGTATAATTAATTGAATAGGGAAGAAGTTGCCAATTCCTGGTATCAGCCTGTTCTGTAATTGCATTTGTAAGGCTTAGTGCAGCACCTGCTAATTCATTCTCTTTGCTCAATGTTGAAGCCGCAAGCTGTTTCAATGCTAAACGCAAGAGTGCTTCGCTAAGTTCTTTAAACCGTCTGTCTTCAAGTGATCGGTAGGCAATTGCATCAATTGGTTCGGCAATATTAAAGCTGGTTGTGATATTTGTAGAATCAATGGTGCCGATGGCGCCAGTGTATAGAGGAGACCTGCTTACATACTTTGGAAATGCCACGCGAATAAATTTCATGTTGGCAAGTCCGTTTGTCTGGTCTTGGTCTCCAACAAAAAAGGGAATAATTAATCCTAACTCCGTATTGATAAAGTTGACATATCCACCACCTGTTGGAACAATCACAAATGTTATACTGTTTTGGTCTTTAATGGGACCAAGCCCGTTGTTCCAAAAGAATAAAAGCGTGCCGTTGTTCTGACCTTCGGCCTCATACTTGAGTTTAAGTTTTTCTTCATATTGGCGTTGCTCTTCATAAAAACCGGTAAGGTGTGCCGTGCGGATGAGGTCTTTTTTGAGTTGCTCAGGAGTTGAAGTCCCCAGCATTTTTATGTAGTCTTCCTCATAAATTTCCAACGCGTTGCGGTAAGAGATAAACGCATTGTTATAATCGCCCTGGGCATCGTAGATCATTCCCATTAAATTATGTACAAATGCATCGCGTTTGTATTTGTTTTTGCCATTATAATAATCGGTGATCTTTTGAAGCTTAAGTTGCATGCGTTTGCATTCCACTAATGCAGCGTCCAAGTCACCTTTTTGAGCATAATTTAAGGTGGTATAGTAATGAACCATGATTTGCTCGAAACCTTCACCACCATAAGGTTCTACTTTTGGGTTGGTTGCAAAGCTCAATACTTTTGCGGCATAGTTCTTTTTATAATCTTCAATGTAATAATCGGCTCTTTGAAAATAAGCATTGCTGGAGTCAAGATCACCTTTCATCCAAAACAACGAACCTCTGTTCATGTAATATAACAGAATGTCTTTCTTTTTTACCTTGTTCTCTGATCCCGAAATAATCTTGTTGGCATCGTCCAAGTGACCCTCATAAATGGCATGCATAAAAGCTTCGTTTTTTTGATAATATGTAGCACACGAAGTAATAATAGCTACTATCATAAAAAGGCAAACGAATAACTTATTTCTTTTCAGAAAGGGCATTGGTAGGTGTTATGTTAATTGTGTTGAGGAGTTGATTTTGATACTGTCCAGCTGTTGAGCAGAGCTGCCAAAGCCTTGTGTTAGCTGTTTTCAGCATAGCTAACACAAGGAGGTGATCAACATAAAACTAGTTCTTAATGTATTTCTTGATCTCTTTTTCACCGATCCACACTTTCTCGTTTGTTTCCAAATCGGTTAACTCAAGGTTTACCTGGTATGAAATTGTTTTTTGGTTCTTGTATTGATCAACAATTGATGCAATGACACCGTTAAGCATAAAATCTGCTCCTTTTTCTTTACCCCATTTTTTCTTGGTTTCTTCGCTTGAAAAAGTTTGTTGATCGTTGCGCTCATCACGCACTTGGTTTCTTTCGTCACCCGATTGAACAACTCCTACCACTCCTGAATTGATAAATGATTTTTCCAGGTCTTTGATAAATGTAACCGGATCAATTTGCTCCGTACTTTTGTTTTTTACACTGCCGATAATAACCACCGGCTTACGACCATATTTTTGTTCGAAGTTGCTTCTCCAGGGGCGTTCCAAAACATCCTTGATCATTTCGTTGGATACCAGTTTCGAGTCGGTATCATTCCAGCGCCCGCTAATATCGGTTTGTTGATTTGGATCTAAACGCGTTACTTTTCTATTGGCGCATGAAGGACCTAATAAAATGGCTGTAGCAACTACAGGAATAAGGAAAAAATTCGATTTCATATTAATGTTTGTTATGGTGTAATGGTTAAGTTCTTTCAAATCTATAAAAATGATGCCAAAAAAACATTCGAGATCAAAAAGGGCCTGAGTGCCCTTTAAATATTGAATAATTTATTTGCCGAACATTCCTTTCAATTTCTTTTTGGCTTCTTCTTCGGCTTGTTTTTTGGCTTTATCAGCTTCGGCTTTTGCCTTGGCCTCCGCTTCTTTTTTCAACCTGTCGGCTTCTGCCTGTGCTTGTTTTTTGGCTTTGTCCGCTTCAGCCTGAGCCTGCGCTTTCGCTTTGTCGGTCTCTGCTTTTATCTTCGCCTCGGCTTCTTTTTTTAGTTTATCGGCTTCTGCTTTTGCTTTGGCTTCCAATTCTTTACGTTTTTTATCAACTTCATCTTTCAGTTGGTCTTTTACCGAATTGGCTTCATCTTTTGCAAGGTCGGCCAGGTTGGTAGTCACTTTCGGATCGGTAAATGTTCCGCCCAAGCCCAGGTTTACGTTAATAATATCACTTACTTTTATATTGGTACCTGCTTTAGCATTGGCTTTGGCCAGCAGATCATTTACGGCTCCATTGGCAGTACCGCCCATTGCCGAGCGCGGAATCGCTACTTTTCCTGTGTAGTTTATCGTTTGATCCAAACCTGTTGACCCCGACAAGGTTAATTTTTGGCCTGCAACATTCAGGTCAAAAGGTTCGGTGGTAACGCGGCCGTTTTTGATCTCAAATTTGATATTTACATTTTGCATTGACGGATTGTTGAGCTTGCTGTATTTTAACAATTCGGCAGCTTTATTAAACAGCTTAACATCACGTAATTCGGCATGAGGAATAGAAAGGTTTCCGTTGGCATACAGGTTATCGTAAATCGGGTTGAGTTGTTGGTCGAGCTCCGTTTGAAGTTTAAAGGTAGTTGAAAAATCGCCCACCATTTTTTCGGCAATTGGAGCCATTTTTTGAATGGTGTTAAATGTTTTAAATGCTCTTTGAAATTCCATTTTGCTGATCCCAAAGTCAATATCAACGGTTGGTTTTTTTGGATTGGTGGTTTCGTAATATCCATCCATTTTAATACCAGCACCTATTACATTTAAGGCTACTTTGTTGAATGATAGTTTCGAATCGGCTACTTTTATTTGGCCACTAAAATGATCAATGTCCATATTGGTGTAAAGTAGTTTGTTGATACTGGCGTTTAATGTGAAATCAATATTACCGGGAATTTCGGGTGCTGCTAAGCTTGCCGTATCGGCTGCTGCCTGAGGTTGTGCTGCCGCTGTTTCATCCGTGGTCATGAATTCGTTTGCATCAATTTGGTTTGACGTAAAATTCAATATTCCTTTAAGGGTTCCATGTCCGAATGTGTAGGCAAAGAAGTTAGAAAGTTCACCCTTCATTTGCATATCGCTGTTGCCAATTTTAGCATCAAATTGTGTGAGCGAAACTGTTTTGGGATTAAATGTTAACGCTGCTTCATTGATATAATATGGCTTAGGCAGATCGTTGCTGGCAAACATAAACCTGGTGAGACCAAACATACCTTTTGCGTCAAACTGGTCGTATTGTTCTTTTTCAATGGTACTCATTTTACCAACAGCAGTCATATCAATGGTCATCAATCCTGCTATCTTCATACCCTCATCCAGGGGCATGATTTTGACGATATTATCAAAGTTTAAACGGCCTTTGAAAGCAGCATCAATACTTGGGTCGCGCATTACGTTGGTTGCTGTCATGTGCATATCAAACGGGTCGCCCATTACTTCAAAATGGAATTTAGACAAGTTTATTTTTGTATCGTCTAAATTTCCTGTAGGATTTGTTGCAGCAAAATTTACTTGGATATTATTTACGGGAGCGGGTAATGATGGATATTGGAACATGGCATTTTCCACCAATAAATTAAATGCAAATGCTGGAAGTGATTGATCATTATAGGTTCCTTTTGCAAAACCATTAAAGGCTAATTTACCACTTGTTTTAACATCAGCAAAGTCTTTGGCATATATAGCAGGAACAAGGGAAAGGAAGTGTTTAAAGTCTGCCTGTTTTGCATCATACGTTATATCCATATTGATATCGTCTGCAGGCATTGCCACCCAACCATCAAAACCAAATGCAAGTTCATTTAAAGCAATTTTATTTTCTTTAAAGGTAAACTTCATGTCTTTCATGTTTGCATCAATATCAGCTTTCATGGCAAGTTTTACTTTGCTCAGGTAAGAAATTCCATCCATTGTATACGTAAGCTGGGCGCAATCCATAATAATATTGAGGAGGAAATTGTCTTGCGAAAAATCTCCGGTTAATGTATGGTTAAAGTCAACTAATCGTGCACTCATGTTTCCCGGTTTATCATCATACACGATGCGAGCATGGTTTATTTCCAATAACTTCAATGCAATATTAAATTTGGTTTCGGTCGTATCGGTTTCCGATGTTGTGGTATCAGTACTTGGTTTGGTTATGTCCCAGTTGGCTTTTCCTTCTTTGTTTACAAGGGCATTGATTACCGGTTCGTCCAATAAGATCTTGATCACTTTTACCTGGTCGCCATTTATCACGCTCATCACATCAAGTGTGGCACCAAACGTTTTCATAGCGATCAAGGTATCACCTTCGAACTCATTTACACCAACAACACTTAAATCGTGAATGCCCAGTGTAAAATTTGGAAAGTTTTTAAACAAGCTGAGATCAATATCATTATCAAAGTTGACAATGGCATTAACATTCTTATTGGCTTGTTCTTTTACCAAGGCTACTATCTTATCTTTAAAAAAGTAAGGAATTGCAGCTAATGAGAGTATCATAATAAAAACGACTGAGGCTATAATTAAAAAGAACTTTTTCATGAAGTATGGGTTAAAATTTTTGAAGGATAGTTAGTAAATGCTGTTGAGCTAAAGGTTTTGTGATCATTCCCTTTACGTGGGTATTATTTGTAGCTTTTGAAATATCAAATTGGTTGGAAGAAGATGATAAAACGTAAATATTGTATTGACATTTAATGGCGTTGTCTAAATTCTCGAAAGCTTCCAAAAACTGAAATCCATCCATCACCGGCATTTTGATATCCAGCAACATGATGATTTCCTGGTTCTCCGGAGCTTTGGTGCTAATTGCCGATAAGGCTTCCTGTCCACCGGTATATTGAGTAATGACAGCATTAGGTACAGTTAATTCAATTATTTTTCTATGTAATAACTGATCGATCTCATTGTCGTCAATTAAAACAAATTGAATGGGTATTTGGGATAATGCGTTCATTTTATTTTGTTGGAATGATTACCGTAAATGTTGTCCCTTCATTAGGGATTGATTGAACAGTAATGGTTCCGTCCAGTTTTGTCGTTGCGTCCTTTACATTGTATAATCCGAATCCGGATCCGGGTGCATGAGTAGTTGCCCTGTAAAACATTTCAAATATAGATTGAATATATTGAGTATCAATCCCTATTCCATTGTCGGTTACTGTTATGGTTGCCATTTCACTGTTGGCTGTAATATCAACAGTTACTTTGCCCGGGATATTTTTTCGTAAAAACTTGAAAGCGTTATTGATTAAATTGTTTAAAATGATCTTGATTTTGGTGATGTCACTTCTGAATACCTTGTTTTGATTTACCTTGATATTGAAAAAAATATTGTTGACCTTGGTTTCAATTGTAAACAGGTTGTTGTAATAATGGGCCAATTCATTAAAGTCGATATCTTCAATAGTGAGCTCACCCTGGTTTAATCGATAATAGTCAAACATGCTATCAACGAACTCCTCCAGTTTTTTGGCGGAAGAAATAGTGAGCCCTATTAATTCCTTTTGACCTGGATCCGTTGTGCCGGCATTGATAATACCCAGAGCTCCTTGTATACTTGTAACAGGGCCTTTAAAATCGTGGGCTACACTGTATGCAAATTTATTGAGTTCATTGTAGGCAATTTGTAAGGCTTCGTTTTTTTGAGCGAGCAAAGAGGTGGCGATGTAAAACTTATATCCTTCCTCGATAGCTGATTTTACATCAAGTTCAATCCATGGTTTTTTAATATACCTGTAAATATGCCCTCGGTTAATCGCCTCAATGACGGATTCAATATCGCTAAATCCTGTGATGAGGATACGGATACATTGTGGGTGTGATACCCGGACCTTCTCGAAAAATTCGACACCACTCATCTCCGGCATGCGTTGGTCACTAAGGATCACCTCTATATGGTTTTCGGGATTATTCAGGTGTGCTTCGGCTTCCTCAATGTTTTTTGCCAACAATACTTTAAAGTCAAAGCGGAATGTTGCCTTAAAAGAAACCAAGTTGTTTTCTTCATCATCCAAATAAAGCACCGTAATTTTTTTCTGTTGTTCCACCATAGCGAAGTTAGATGTTTGTTTGTATTAATGGAATCTCAATAATAAATTCAGTCCCCTCTTGTTCGATACTTTTTACCTGAATAGTTCCATTGTGTTTTTTGATGGTGTTATATGAAATGGATAACCCCAATCCGGTACCTTCTCCAACCGGTTTTGTTGTGAAAAAGGGTTCAAACAGTTTGTTCATGGTATGTTCGTTCATTCCCATTCCATTGTCTTTAAACGAGATCATCAGTGTGTTTTGTGTTGAGGCGGTAGTGATAATGATCTCTCCGCCCGGTTTGTCTCCAAACTTGCTTTTAACCGCATAAATAGCATTAGAGATAATATTCAGAAAAACCTGATTCAGTTTTCCCGGGTAACATTCGGCCAGTGGAATATTTCCGTATTGTTTGTTGATAATGATCTTACTGTTGAGCAGATTGTTGACAATAATAATGGTTGAATCAAGTCCTTCGTTGATGTCGGCCTTTTTTAAATCGTCTTCATCAACGCGTGAAAAAATGCGCAATCCTTTTACGATCTCGGCTGTTCGTGTACTTCCTTCGTTAATACCTTTTAACAGAAAAGTAATTTCTTCCTGCAAATAGTCGAAATCAAATTCTTGTTTTAATGAGTTAATGAGTTCTTCTTTTTTACTGCCCGGGGATTCGTCTTTGGCAATTGATTCAACTTTACTGATAAAGTCGATGAGGATATTGATATCCCTTTGAAGCGGTTTTACATTGGATGTTACAAAATTAATCGGGTTGTTAATTTCGTGGGCAATACCCGCAGTAAGCTGACCTAAAGAAGCCATTTTCTCTGATTCAACAAGCTGACTTTGTGTTTCTTTCAAATTGAACAGGGTTGTATTCAATTCTTCATTTGTGGTATGGAGTTCTTTTGTTCGTTCTACTACTTTCTTTTCAAGGGTTACATTTTGTTCCCTTACAATTTGTTCGTTTTCTTTGGCTCTCTCTAAAGCCAGGGCCTGGGATTTTTCTTTTTCCTGCCTATAAATATTGATCTTATCGGCAAGTGCAAATGAGAGCAATGTAACTTCAATGGCTGAGCCAATTTGTAAGCCCAATACCGTAAACCCGTTATATGGAATAATGCCAACATCTTTCAACACAAAGATCATGATGCTGATTAAAAAAATAGACCAGGCAATTGTAAAAAACAATGCGGTACGGTTACGGTATTTTCGATAAATAAAAATACCGGTAAACAGTAAAATAAAAGAACCCGGCCCTGCATTGGCATTTACCAAATTATAACCTAATTGAAAATTGCCCAACAGGGTAACCGAAATGCTGATAATATAAACGAGGGCAAAAATATTAAGCAAGAAATTAAAGCGGGGAGCAAATTGTTTGGTTTGCAAAAAGTGCCGCACAAAATAGATGGTGATGGTGCCGGATAAAGCCCCAAATAGTGGGGTTGCTCGTTCGGCAAACCACGGATTATCGGGCCAAAGGTATTTGAAAGCATACCCGTTTAATACGGCCTGGGTAAATCCAACCAATAAAATATACGTAACATAGTATAGGTAGCTTCGATCCTTTGTGCTGGTAAAGATAAAAATATTGTATAAAAACATTACCAGAATGATCCCAAAGTAGATACCCGAAAAGAGTGTTTCCGTTTCTATTTTTGATGATAAAGATGTTTTGTTCGTAATGCTTATCGGTAAAATGATTTGATCGCCACTGCTTACCTTGATATAATATATTGCCGTTTCTTCGGGTTGCAGTTTCAGGTCAAAGACAAGGTTTTTGTAACTGTTTTTTCTTGTGCCGAAGGGGAATGATTCTCCGGCAGAATCGGTAAACAGAATTGAATCGTTTACAACTTTTGAAAGATACACTTTATCCAAGGTTGGATAGGCAATTTCAAGCAATACATTGGGTTGCTGGGTTTCGTTTGTGATCTGTAATTGGAGCCAGAAGTCGTTCTTGGAAACACCAAAATTGGGAATTTTTTTGTCTGTTGCTTTTAATAATGAGTCTGCCGATATAAGTTGAGAAAGGGAAAACGCTTTATTTTCCGACTCATATACGTTTATATTAGAGGGAGAAGCAATGACGGTACCAGTAAATCGAATGGTTTCCTGTTGACCACGTGCACCTGCAAAAGCGAAAAGGAGTAGGAGTAAAAATGCTATTCTATGTTTCATTATACAATGAGCGGGATTTTGTATTCGCCCGGATTGGCGCTTTCGATCAGTAAATTATAGTTTATTTCAACGATTTGTTTTTTTCGGGCTTCTTCATTTGCAATTTGAACCGGGTTTTTACGCAGGTCAAATATTCTGTTTGTTTCCAATGCACTGGCTTGTGGCAAATTTGCATTGTCTTTTTGCATTACAATGGTTGCAAGTAAGTCAATTTTAGGGTAATAAAAAGTGCCGTCATTTCCAACGGATTTTTCGACCATAAATCCATAATTTCCGGCAATTCGTGTAGTATACGGGGAACATAAAGCAAACATACTATCAAGCCCGATCTGTTCGCTTAATGCCAATGCAGCCCGAATTAAAAAAATACTTCCGATCCCCATCCCGGCAACTTCCATGGAGTTCCACAATCCGCAAACTTCTCCCGTTCCGCCTGCCATGTATTTTTTTACCAGGTCGTAAACCTTTTCATCCATGTAACCTGCGGCATCTTCTAATGGAAGTGGGGTAATACCATCGGCTGCCTGAACACGCGCCCCTCCCAATACTCTTTCTTCGTCATCTGATTCTACTAAGATCACAAAAGAGCAGGGGTTTGTAGCCCAGTCTTC
Organism: Chitinophaga pinensis; assembly: GCA_943369665.1. Taxonomy (GTDB): domain Bacteria; phylum Bacteroidota; class Bacteroidia; order UKL13-3; family UKL13-3; genus UKL13-3. The sequence goes on along the minus strand of CALRNX020000010.1, from coordinate 136,661 downwards.
ACTTGAGGATGTTACCCGTTTAACACCGATTGCATCTAAAATGCGTCTGTGCCCATCTATAAATTTTTCACACAATTTATAGTTGTCCGTAGCCCTAAATGCTTTAATTTTTACCATTTATGTTAGTCGTATTTGTTACTTTGGGGGGTTAATGTACTTCATATAGTAGGGTTAAAAAGTTGTTAAAATTAGGCTATAGTAGTGATTCTAGGTCAATGTAAAAACGTCCGGATTTTGTATGTTGGTTCAATAAAATTCTTCTGCATATATCAGTAGTAGCAGCTCCCCCCAGCATAACAGAAGAAGCAAGTTGGGGCCAGGTTGAAATGGACTTGCCAATTTCGCCCATGGATAACTTGAGCCGATCTGATATATTTTCGAATGAAACCATTTTCATCAATACTTGTAAACGTTCTTGCGGTGTTAAGGTAGAAATAATTATGTCCTCGTCAATAAGTCCATGAAATAATTTTCTCACAGGTTCAAGGTCAAAGCGTTCAATATCCACCATTCCTTTATCGTTGGTATCCATTATTACAGGTATTCCCTTGCTTCTGGCGGCTTTTCGGATATTGAACTTAATGTCTACTCCATCGCACACCTCCACCAAAATATCGAGTTTCTCAGAACCTTCACCCAAAAAGCCATCCATGTTTTGTGCATGAATACCCTCAGGGTATATGGATATTTTAAGATATGGGTCGAGTTCGGCAATTTCCCGTGCTGCTATAATTACTTTTGGCAGCCCGAGCTGGTGCAATCCTGCTCTTAGCCTGTTCAGGTTACTAAGGTCTAAAGAATCGAAGTCGGCCAATCGCAATTCTCCGCATGTTCTTTCCAATGCGATCGTGAGGGCAACACTTTGCCCAACCGATAAGCCAACGATCCCGATTTTTTTTGTTGCAAGAAGTTGTTGTTCGGCCTCCGTAATCTTTACTTTATTTCTATTGGTTCTTACTGTTATAAAATCGTTTTCGCTTAATAAGTGCAAGAGGTGGTTGTTCCAGGGGTAGTACACCCAGTTTCCGAATGATTCGACAGGTGTATTATTTAACAAGGCAAGACGTGATGCCTCAATTTGTTCAGGCGATTGGGGTTTTCCAACGTGCTGTATTTTGAGCAATTCTGTTATCTGATCTTCTATCGTGTCAATGACCGTAACATGTGCAAGTTGTTTCAGTTCATCAACTTTTTTTTTGTGTGCCGGATTTTCGCAATTGTATATCAGGGGTAGGTGTGTTAGTGTTTGTTTATCTGAGTTTTGGGTTTTCATGGGATGGGATTTTGGGTTTTACTAAAACCGAGCAAAAGGTATATTTTCTTGGGATAACCTCAAATATTTTTTTTACAATCTAAAGTATTTATCTTAGATTTCGACTGTTTATACCTTAGAAATGACTGATAAGATTAAAGTATTGTACGTTGATGATGAAGAGAACAACCTGTTTTCCTTCAAAGCTACATTCAGAGTTAAATACCAAGTTTTTACAGCAATAAGCGGTTCGAAAGCCATTGAAATTTTAAATGAACACCCGGATATCGAGGTGATCCTTACCGATCAGCGTATGCCAGAAATGACGGGTGTTGAGTTCTTAAAATCAATCCTTCCTATTCATCCCGATCCTATTCGGATTTTGTTAACAGGATATGCAGATCTTAAAGCATCCATTGATGCTGTTAATGAAGGAAAAATATTTCATTATTTGAGTAAACCCTGGAACGAAGAGGAAGTGGATATGATCATTCAAAAAGCACAACAAGTATATGCGCATCATAAAAATGAGCGTGAGATGAAACATAAACTGATCAAAACAGCAGATCAAATGGAGTTTCTCCTTCGCCAGAGCTTATTGTCTTAAGCTTTATTCTTTCCAGGGCAGATCACCGATGGCGTGCATAAACCGCTGGATACCTTTGGCTTTTCGATTAATATAATTAGAAGGTTTGTCGGCCCTCCACCTGCGGGGATTGGGTAAACAGGCAGCTATTAAAGCCGATTCGCGCGATGTTAGTTTGGTGGCCGATTTGTGGAAGTAATGCTGGGAGGCTGCCTCAACACCATAAATGCCGTCACCCATTTCAATGATATTGATGTATACTTCGAGAATACGTTTTTTCGTCCACAATAATTCCAATGAAAGGGTAATGATCACTTCGGGAACTTTTCGGATCCAGCTTCTTTTGGGTGTGAAAAAGAGGTTTTTGGCTGTTTGCTGAGAAATGGTGCTGGCTCCTCTTAACTTTTTACCCCGTTTCATTCCTCGTTCAATCGAGTTTTTGATCTGTTCAAAATCAAAGCCATAATGTTGAATGAACTTTACATCTTCGGCTGTTATAACTGCCAAACAAAATTTGTCGGAAACATAATCAATACTTTTCCAGTCTTTGGAAAGTTTAACATCCTTGCCATCCCTCACTTGTTCGTATACTCTCACAAGGTGTAAAGGTGTTACCGGAACAGGCATCACACGATACAGGATAATAAAGAATAAAGTGATTTGAAATCCTAACAGGATAAGCAATAACGCCAGTTGCCAAAGTTTTTTGACCAATGATACAAATTTATTATTGCCTGCTTTTTTTGCCATTATAATGGTGCAAGTATACTAATAATGTGTGGTTGTGTAAATACCCTTCTATACAAAAAAAGATCGCTTTTATGGTTGTGTTTGTAATGAGTTGTAAACATGAATGATTGGAAAGAAGAAAGAAGTTTGACATCTTTACGAACTGAAAAAAGCGGAATGAACTGGAAACAATTTTGGCAACAACAAGCAAACGTTAATGATCCATTGCTGCAAGTGGGCCGAAAGGGTGGGCTTTCCCGCCAGGATGATTTTTTGGAAACCTATGCAGCCTATGTGGCGCAACAGTTGCAGCTAACCAAAGATGATATTGTATTGGATGTATGTTGTGGAAACGGAATGCTTACTCACTACCTGGCAACATACTGCAAGGCCATTGTGGGAGTTGATTTTTCGCAACCACATATTGATTATGCCCAACAGCATTTTGCTGCAACGAATATTCAGTTTACATGTTTGGATGCATTGCAGTTGGGATCGGAAACTTTTTCAGGTGAAACAGGTTTTACAAAATCCACATTGTGCTTTTCGTTTCAATATTTTGAGTCGGTTCAAGCCGGATTGAAAGTGATTGAAGGTGTTTTTAAGCATACCCGGGGGCCGCTTTTTATAGGGGATATTCCAAACAGGGATCGGTTTTTCGTGTATTATCATTCTCCTGTAGAGCTGGCAAGGCTTGTGAAACAAATGCTGTTTAACCGGAATGATATGGGCAAATTCTGGAGTGAATACGAACTGGATTTTATTGCAAAAAAGATTGGTGGTAAGGGCCGAAAAATCAGTCAGCCGGATCATTTCCCATATGCACATTACCGGATGGATTACTTAATAAGTCGTTAATGGCAAAAGGGGATTTTAGCAGTGCTGCATCACCTTTTAGGATGCAGGCCAATTAGTCCTGCTTTTTTTATGCAAAAACCTTAACTTGCGCGACTGATGAACGAGACAATAGACGTAGAATACAATACCCAACGCGAACATTTGATGATTTCTGAATACGGACGTAATATTCAGAAAATGGTGAACTTTGCCATGGCAGAGCCCAGTCGCGAACGCAGAACCGTTTTGGCCAATGCCCTGATCACCTTAATGGGGAGCTTAAATCCGCAATTGCGTGATGTGGCCGATTACAAGCATAAGTTATGGGACCACTTATTTATTATTTCGGATTTTAAACTGGATGTGGATTGCCCATATCCATTGCCAACGCGCGAAAGTGTGTTCCGCAAGCCCGATCTGTTAAACTATCCGCAAAGCCGCATTCGTTTCCGTTTTTATGGAAAAAATATTGTGGGCATGATTGAAGCCGCTACCAAACTGGAAGAAGGCCCAATGAAAACGACTTTCATTAATTTGATCGGTTCGTTTATGAAAAATGCCTGCAAAAACTGGAATGCCGAAACCTTATCGGATGAGGAGATCCTGGCGCATCTGGAAATGCTGAGCGATGGCAAGATCAGGGTGGAGGATAATGAAAATGTAGAGTTCCGCACAGCTAATTTCGGTAACAATAACAACAATAACCGAAACAACAACAATAACCGCAACCGGAATAACAATAACAGGAACAATAATAACAACAGGCACCGCAATAATAACAACGGTGGCAGCAATCGAAATGACGGAGGCGGAAACCGCAATGGTGGCAGCAATAACAACCGGAATTTCAGGAATAACAATAACAGCAATAATAAAAACAGGGGCTAGTCTGGATGTAAGATTTCAGATTTTTGATGTTGGAAAATGGATGGTAGAGGTTGGAGGATAGATGTTAGAAAATGGAGGATAATCTGTCCCAAAACTTCGGGATGAGATTTCAGATGTGTAATTTTGATGTTGAACTCAGTTCTCAACCTAATATCTTAATCCCCAAACCCCTAATTCCTTAATTCCTTAATATCTTAATCCCCTAATCCCCCAACAACCAAGACACATGAAAGAGTACGATTTTAAGCGCATCGAGCGAGAGTGGCAGGATAAGTGGAGAGCCGATGAAATTTACAAAGTAACCGAGGAAAGCAACAAACCCAAATGTTATGTATTGGATATGTTTCCTTATCCAAGTGGTGCCGGATTACATGTTGGCCATCCGTTGGGTTATATCGCTTCCGATATTTATGCACGATACAAACGCCTGAAAGGTTTTAACGTATTGCATCCAATGGGGTACGATTCGTTCGGGTTGCCTGCAGAGCAATATGCTATCCAAACAGGACAACATCCTGCAGTGACGACTGAAAACAATATTGCACGTTACCGCGAACAGCTTGATAAAATTGGTTTTAGTTACGACTGGAGCCGTGAGGTTCGCACGTCTGATCCTGCCTATTACAAATGGACACAATGGATCTTCATTCAATTGTACAATTCGTGGTACAATCCTAAAACGGATAAGGCAGAACCCATTGAAACCTTGATCGATCTGTTTTCGAGAAAAGGGTTTAACGGTGTTGATGATACTGTATTAACAGGTGGCGTTGAATTGGACTTTTCTTACTTCACTGCTAAGGAATGGGCTGCTTTTGATGAAGAGCACAAGCAAAAAATATTATTGGGTTTCAGGTTAGCCTATTTGAGCGAAGCTTATGTAAACTGGTGTCCGCAATTGGGCACGGTATTGAGCAATGATGAAATAAAGGACGGAGTAAGCGAACGCGGTGGTTATCCGGTAGAGCGCAAATTGATGAACCAATGGAGCATGCGCATTACGGCTTATGCCGATAGGTTGTTGAAAGATCTGGATGGATTGGATTGGACTGAAAGTTTAAAAGAATCGCAACGCAACTGGATCGGAAAATCGCAAGGAGCGAGCGTGCATTTTAAAGTGCAGGACAGGCAATTTGATATAGAGGTTTTTACCACACGTCCGGATACGATCTTTGGAGTGAGCTTTATAGCCATCGCTCCGGAGTATGAGTTCCTGGATGATTTGATGCATCCCAATTATATGGACGATGTGCAAACGTATGTTGAAGAAGCGAAGAATAGGAGTGAGCGCGAACGCCAGGCCGATGTAAAACGTATCAGCGGAGCCTTCACGGGAATGTATGCTGTGCATCCGTTTACGGGACAAGAAGTGCCGATCTGGGTGGCCGACTATGTATTGGCAGGCTATGGAACAGGAGCCGTAATGGGAGTGGCTGCACATGATTCGAGAGATTTTGCGTTTGCCAAACATTTTGGTTTGCCTATTCTGCAAGTGGTAGCAGCTGATGGAAAAGCAGAATGGGTTGAACTCGAAGAGTCATACGATGCCAAAGAAGGTGTATTGATCAACTCTGAATTTTTGAATGGATTGACGGTAAAAGACGCCATCAAAAAAGCCATTGAATTTATTGAAAGGGCCAAATTCGGAAAAGGCAAAACCAATTTCCGTTTGCGTGATGCCATTTTTGGTCGTCAACGGTATTGGGGCGAACCAATCCCCGTATATTACAAAAACGGAATCCCGTATTGTATCCCCGAAGACAAATTACCTTTGGCGTTACCGGCCATTGATAAGTTTTTGCCTACCGAAGATGGAGAACCACCTTTGGCACGTGCCGAAAAATGGATGTGGAACGAAGAAGCACAAGAAGTAAGCAACGAAGGTTACCCGATTGAAACAACCACAATGCCGGGTTGGGCGGGTTCATCGTGGTACTTTTTACGTTATATGGATCCCCACAACAACAATACCTTTGCCGGGATTCAAGCCATCGATTATTGGAAAAATGTAGACCTGTATTTAGGCGGAAGCGAACATGCAACAGGCCATTTATTGTACGTGCGTTTCTGGACTAAATTTTTATACGACCGTGGTCTTATCCCAATGCAGGAACCAGCTCAGAAATTGATTAACCAGGGGATGATAACTGGTACAAGTATGTTAGTTAAAAGGGTTCTTAAACATAAAACAGTTAAAGTATCGACAACAGAATCCGTTTCAAGTTCTGAGTATTTACTAGTCAATTATAATCTTGATTTTCCCAAATTAGTAATTGATAATAATGATAACAATTTCCATACAGTAACTGATGTATCTATATCTAGTACCGTAAATTATCCAATTGATTTTGTGAAGTTTGAAAATGGCAAATATTTTGTGGACGAAGAGGTAATTAAACTTACAAGTGAAATGTTTCCTGCATTTGCAGATTATCGATTAGCCACATTTCAAGATATAGTTGATATTTATGAAGGCTTCAATGCAAAAATTCCAGTAGAAAAGGAAGATGTTGATATAGATAAAATTGAAGTTTTAAGTGCAGTCGAAAAAATGTCAAAATCCAAATACAATGTTGTAACCCCCGACAATATTGTTGACGATTACGGAGCAGATACCTTGCGTTTATATGAAATGTTCTTAGGGCCGCTTGAGCAAAGCAAACCCTGGAGTACACAAGGAATTGAAGGCGTTAACCGGTTCCTGAAAAAATTATGGCGTTTGTTTTTTGATGCCGATGGAAATTATATCGTAAACAAAGAAGCTGCCGATAAAAAAGAATTAAAGTCGTTACACAAACTCATTAAAAAAGTAGGAGAGGATATAGATAATTTTTCATTCAACACTTCAGTACCTGCATTTATGATCTGTGTAAACGAATTGATCGAATTGAAATGCAACAAGCACGAAATTCTGGAGAATGTGGTGATCTGTTTAAGTCCATACGCACCGCATATAGCCGAAGAACTGTGGAAGGCTTTGGGCAATACAACAAGTGTTGTGAATGCAGTGTATCCGATATTTAATGCCGAATATTTAGTGGAAGACTCGTTTAGTTACCCGATTTCGGTAAACGGTAAACACCGCATGAATATTGAAATGAGTTTGACTTTACCACAAGCAGAAGTAGAACAAATCGTATTGGCAAATGCCGATGTGCAAAAATGGCTCGAAGGCAAAACACCTAAGAAGATCATTTTTGTAAAAGGCAAAATTGTGAATATGGTAATATAGAGAAATTGTCCCGCTGAGTTCATCGAAGCGTCTCTTGCGACAAGTCTTCTGTGATACACTTCGATGAACTCAGTGTGACACAATTAACACTCAACATAATTAACGCGCTTAACAACATACGCCCTCCCTTCTCATTCGATTTCGAACACGGACTTGTTGTGCTTATTGACAAAGACTTAAACTGGACATCGTTTGACGCGGTGAACAAGATGAAGTATGCGATGTTGGGGTACTTGCGCAAACAAATTGAGTTGGGGAGATACGAGTTGGCGCAGGGACAAAAGCTAAGAATAAAAATTGGTCATGCCGGTACGTTGGATCCATTGGCTTCGGGATTGTTGATCGTCTGTATTGGTAAACAAACCAAAAATATCGATAACTATATGGGGATGGAAAAGGAATACACCGGGAGTTTTTTTATCGGTGCCACAACTCCTTCATTTGATTTGGAAACAGAAATTGACCAAACATTTTCTACTGAACATATTACATCGGAATTATTGCACCAAACTGCACTGCAGTTTATCGGTGAGCAGCTGCAATTTCCACCGGTGTATTCGGCCATTAAAAAAGATGGAAAACGATTGTATGAATCGGCAAGGGCAGGGGAAGACGTTGAATTAACAGCGCGTAAGGTTTTAATTAATGAGTTTGAGATCACTAAGATCGAAATGCCACTCGTACACTTTAGAATTAAATGTGCCAAAGGAACCTATATCCGTTCCATTGCCAGTGATTTTGGAAAAGCGCTTAACTCGGGTGCATACTTACATAACTTACGCAGAACACAAATCGGAGACTATAACGTTGATGATGCCATCAGTGTAGAGGATTTTCGCAATTGGGTGCAAGGCTGATATTAAACACAGCGGCACAAAGGAATTGTAAATTCTCTTTCAATATCGGGATTCTGTTGTGGTTATTTTTTTCTTGTTTTCACTTTTTCGGCTTCAACCTGGTCCACTTTTCTTTTAAGACGTTCATTCAATAAAGTGGCTTCGATCCCGTCTAAGAGTCCGCCAACCCAAAGCATTATTGGACCTTGATAGGGTTCGCGTTTAAAATAATAATCTCTGCTTACCGGTTTTGTTTCACCTTTTTCGGGGTTATGCAAACGTAAAAATCCATTGGCCAAATAGGTGAGAGCTTTGGCTTTTTTGAGTTTTCCTTTTTTGTCTTCCTTATATATGGTTGCTTGTAAATCCCGGTATTCAAATAAGATATTCCCGGTTGTTTCCATTGCCGTAGCTTGTCCTTTGAGTTGGATGTTTTGAATGTTACCGGAAGTGAGCTGCACATTTGCCAACTGCGAAATAACCTGGTTCCATTCGGCAAAAGGCATGTTGGAAATAGTTGCGTGGTAAGTATGTGTTTGTTTGTGAATAGGGAAAGCCGCATCAAACACCAGCTTACCGGTTTTCATGATGGTAGCATTTGCATGGAGCAAGATGGATTGCCTGCTTTTGACATCATTATTAATATGCAATATCGTTCCATTGATATGATGCAGTTTAATTGTTGCCGGAGTAGTTTGTTTCGGGAAATAAATAGCAATACTCAGGTGAATGTTTTTGATCTGAAGGGTGTCGATCTGCAGCGGTAATTTTACCGACAGCAATGCTTCCTGCAATGATTTTTTATACTGAGACTTGTTCAGTAGTATATTTTTATTGCGCAGCAGGGAGAAATGGGAATTGGCTATTTCAGCGTATTTTACATTTAAGGCAGGTTCGCCAATTTTATGGTAGTCGATCCCCCGAAGGAAAATATTGCCAATTTTAATGCTGGCAAATGTTTTTTGGAATTTGCTGGTTTTGCTCATCCGCAGCAAAGATTTTTCAGGATACAAACTTACCTGCCTGCAGTTTAAGCTATTTTCCTTTGCATCAAATTTGATATCGTTCATGAAAAAGGAGTAAGGACTTTTCTCCGGGTAAAAGCGCACATTGCTCATGGAGAAAAAGATATTGTCAACGTTTGAGGCCGCATAAATGCCTTCCGGAGCCAGGGTTGGAATACGCAACCTAGTTACATCAAGGTTTATGTTTTCGCCATAATACAAGGTATCCGTGGGGTCGGATAAGTGCAATACGTTCACATTTCCTTTTTCAATTTTCAGGTTCTTTAAAAAGATCTCTGCAATCAGTTTGCGTGGCTTTTTCTTTTTTTCTTTTTGCCCGTCAACCATTTTTTGAGTTGACTTTTGAAGCAAAAGAATCAGGTTGGGGTTATTCAGCGCAACGATTTTGAGTTCGATGGTTTGGCTGATAAACAGTTTTTGGATATTGATCCCGCCTACTTCAATTGAATCGGCCTTAAAAAACACAACCGGGTATTTTGCCACAAAATCCTGTTGCAATGTGTCGGTTGAAAAAACAGGTTGAACAATTTTGATAGCAAAGGTATTGTTATCGATGCTTGTTTTGATCTCGGCATAATCCAGGTGATAGTAGTTCCCGAAGGTTGCTTCAATCTCCGTTTGCAAGCGGTGCAGGATAATTTCCTGCAAATAATTGCGCAGGATGAATGCCCCGATCCCGGCAAGGAGCAGCAACGAAAGCACTGTATAGATAATAATTTTTAGAAATCTTTTCACAATAGCAGCAAATGGAAATTACCCTGAGCTTACTGCAATTTAAGGTACTTATGGATAGGTTGTTAAATTATTTCGGATAGCAATTACGTTTTCAACGTAACAATACTCACTCCATCTCCACCCATTTCAATATGTTCGTGAACGAAACCTTGTACAAAAGGACTTTTTTCCAAATACTCTTTTACCAGTTTGCGCAAAATTCCGTAACCTCTTCCATGCACAATGCGTACTTCTTTAAAACCTAACAAATAGGCATCATCAATATATTCCTGCAATTGCCTGATGGCATCTTCACCTCTAGTGCCAATAAGATTTAGCTCGGTCTGAAAATACTGCAGTTTGGTGTTAAGGTCAACGCCCTTGGTTGAGCTGCGTTTTTCCTCTTTTTTGACATTTTTGACCGATTGTAGTTTGGTTAACTCCACCCAACTGTGCAAATCGCCAAAGGCTACCAGGGCTTTGTTTTTATTCAGTTCTATAACTTGTCCGATGGAAGTTTGTCCTGCAATTTGCACATTGCTGCCTATTTCAATAGGTCCGCCAATATTGTTGCCGGCTGTCGGTAGTTGTTGTTTAACGGGTTCAACTTTGGTTTGTTCTTTTAAGCCATCCACTTCCTGTTTGATTTCCGAACGCACTTTTCGGATCGTATCGGTATCGGCTTTTTTCTCGCGTATTTCCCGAATGGTATTTTCGATACGGCTGTTGGCTTCACTGATAATGGAGAGCGCTTCTTTTTTTGCATCCGTGATCAACTTCTTGCGGTTGGTATCCAGCTCAGTTTTCAGCAAGGTGTAATCATCGATCAGTTGTTTCGATTTTTCCTCCTTTTCGGTATACCGTTTTTTGAGTTCGTGTACATGTGCTTTTTCTTTTTCAAGCTCAATCAACAGGTCGTCTACACGTTTTTGTTTGTCGCCCACTTTGGCTTTGGCATAATCGATAATTTGCGGAGCAAGTCCTGTTTTTTGTGCAATTTCAAATGCATATGAACTGCCCGGTTTACCGATCTCCAATACATACAGCGGTTGCATTTGGGTATTGTCGAACAACATGCAGGCATTTTGCAATCCTTTTGCATTGGCTGCAAAATTTTTGAGGTTGCTGTAATGGGTTGTTACCACACCGAATGCGCTTTTCTGGTTCAGCCGGTTTAAAATTGATTCGGCTAGCGGGCCTCCGAACTGCGGATCGGTACCTGTTCCAAACTCATCGATCAAAAACAATGTTTTGGCATCCGCGAATTCGGTGAAGTATTTCATGTGCAACAAATGGGAGCTGTATGTACTCAGATCGTTTTCGATAGATTGTTCATCGCCAATATCTACGAGCATATCACTGAATATACCAATTTCAGAGTGGCTTTTGCATGGAACCAAAAAGCCACATTGAAGCATATACTGCAGTAGCCCGATGGTTTTTAAACAAACGGATTTTCCTCCGGCATTCGGACCTGAAATAACCAATATTCTTTTGTCTCGGGTCAGTTCTGCCGAGAGCGGAACAACCGGTAAGCCTTGTTTTTGGTGGTTTAATTTTAACAATGGATGGTAAGCATCCACCCATTTGGCTCCTGCATGTTTATGCATGATCGGCATATCGGCTCCCAGGTCAATTGCCAGCAATGCTTTGGCCCTGATAAAATCGATGAGCCCCAAACGTTGCAGGTATTTTTCCAACTCCGGAATATCGGGGCGTATTTTATCGGTTAACTCAGTCAGTATTTTTTCGTGTTCCCGTTTGTATGCGATCTGAAACTCGCGAATCACATTATTGGTTTCGAAGACTTCGGTTGGTTCTATATAAACCGTTTGCCCCGTTGCCGATTCATCATGAACCAACCCGGGGATCTTGCGTTTGTGTTCGGCCAAAACAGGTAATACCAATCGTCCGTCACGCACCGTAATTCCCGAATCAGCAAGCCATCCTTCGTTGTTCCCTTTTTCAAAAATGCTGTTCAACCTTCGCCTTACTTCTTTTTCTTTCTCACTTATTTTGGCCGAAATTTTAGCCAGTTCGGGTGATGCATTGGAGCGCATTGTTCCTTTGTCATCAATGATCCGTTCTATATTTTTAACCAGGGTTTGGTTAAAATGAATGCCACCAAACAGCGAAGCCAGTTGCGTGTATTTTTCGTTGCGTTGTTCAAAGTACTTGCAGATGTTCTGGAAGGTTTGCAACAGTAAACGCAACTGGTGAAATTCTTCTTCTGTTAAAAAAGTTCCTTCAATGGACGCTTTGCGCAGGTATGATTCAATATTAAAATAATGCTCGGCCGGAAAGGGAGTATCTTCGATAAGCAATGTTTTAAATTCTTTGACCTGAAGCAATATTTTTTCAAGCATATCAAAACGGTTCACAAAACGGATTTTGCTGATATACTGTTGACCCATTTCCGAAATGCATTTTTTGAGGAGCAATTCTTTGACCTGGTCGAATTCAAGTTTGTGTTCTATATGTTTCGGATAAGGCACGATTTTCTGTTTGTTGTTTGCATTGTCGTGCGGTATTATTTAGCCGCAAATTACGCAAATTTATTTTATTGAATTTGTTATACGATATCGCTGTCACGAAGCTTTGGGACTGCTTGGCAATATTGCCTACTGCGTATGCTCTTTTTGCTTACTTTCCTCTGTACTTCATCTCTTCATTGCTTAATTTAGTGATCACTTCGGCATACACGGAATCCATGAGCACCGGATTTTGTTTATAGTAAGCAAAACTTTCCTCAAATTGATCCTGGCTGATGTTGTATTTGCTGAGAATGAAACCTCGAAGATTTACCTTTTCCTGGTTGATGCTATCCTGGTTTCCGGCTTTGGTAGAGGTCGCTATGGCGTCAGCTAAATGCATATCGGAAAGGACATCACTCATTTGCGATTGGCTGAGCATGTCGCTGGGTGCTTTGGGCTTTTTGGGAGCACAGGCAAATAGCAATAGCATTATACACAGATAAGAATATTTTTGCACGTGATAGTTATATTATGATTGGCGCAAATATCCATAAAATATTAGAAGAAATTCCTACATCGGTAAAATTGGTGGCAGTGAGTAAAACCAAGCCTGTAGCTGATGTATTGGCAGCATATGAGGCCGGGCAACGAGCTTTTGGTGAAAATAAAGTACAGGAAATGGTGGGCAAGTATGAACAATTGCCCAAAGATATTGAGTGGCATTTGATCGGACATTTGCAAAGCAACAAGGTAAAATACATCGCTCCGTTCGTGCACTTGATTCATGCAGTCGATTCTTTAAAACTGCTGGAAACAATCAATAAGGAGGCAGCTAAACAGAACAGGGTGATCCATTGTTTATTGCAATTTCATATCGCACAGGAAGAGACCAAGTTTGGGCTAAGTATTGAGGAAGCAAAAGCGTTGATCAACAGTCATTCCTTTCAGGCAATGGAATATGTTTCCATTCAAGGAGTGATGGGAATGGCAAGCTTCACCGATAATGAGCAACAAATCCGCAAAGAGTTTAAGCTACTTAAACAATACTTTAATATTATCAAAGAAGAAATGAGGAATGATGAAAGACATAGCAAACATCAAACTACAAACTTCGAAACGCTTTCTTTCGGAATGAGTGGGGATTATCGCATTGCCATCGAAGAGGGTTCGAATATGATCCGCGTGGGGAGTTCTATTTTTGGAGGCAGGTGATACCTTAGCTTTTAGGTAATGAAAACACAAAGTTGTTTGCTGATGCTTTTAGATTACTGCCTAAAAGCATTTTTCATTTTGACCAAATTGAAGGGATTGGATCTTGTTTTTGACAAGGCAAAATACATTCCCAGTATTAGGGGTAAATATACAGCCGTTTTGCCATAATTGATTTCTTAACATTCAATATGAGATTTAAATCTTATCTTCCAAAAAATTAATACAAAAGGATGCAGTTAAAAGGTAACGTGAAGTTTGTTGATAAAAACAAAACCGGTTTTTACTCGATCTTAAAAAAGAGAGTAGATGCTTATTTTATTGAGAATAACATATCAAAACACGCCAATACACAAATGGTTATTAAAACAGTTGTGTTGCTTGGTGCTTATATTATCCCGTTTATATTGATGCTTGTATTTCAACCTGCTTTGTGGTGGAGTTTACTGATTTGGAGTATCATGGGCATAGCTGTTGCAGGGATTGGAATGAGTGTAATGCATGATGCCAATCACGGTGCGTACTCGGACAATAAGGGAATTAATTTTTTTCTGGGAAGCAGCTTGAATTTGTTGGGAGGATCTGTATTTAATTGGAAACTTCAACATAATATTTTACACCATACATATACCAATATTACCCACCTGGATGATGATATCTCGGATCGGTTGGTATTGAAATTTTCCCCGCATACTGCTGTTAAGTCATACCATCGTTTTCAATGGATATATGCATTTTTATTTTACGGATTACTTACTTTTTATTGGGCAGTAGCTAAGGATTTTGTGCAGTTTGTGCAATTCTCCAAAAATGGTGTTAATCCGCATTCGAAGGCAGAAAACAGGATCATTTTGCTGCGTATTGTGTTGATCAAGATGTTTTACTTTGGTTTGATGATAGGGATTCCTTTGTTGGCCGGTCTTCCGCTGATACAGGTAATTACCGGTTTTATGTTGATGCATTTTTTTGCAGGACTTATCCTGACAACCGTATTTCAATTGGCACATACGCTTGAACATACAAGCCATCCAATGCCCACGGAGAATGGCATCATTGAGAATGACTGGGCCATTCACCAATTAAGTACTACGGCTAATTTTTCGCCCAATTCGAAGTGGATCTCATGGTATGTGGGTGGATTAAATTACCAAATTGAACACCATTTGTTTCAGAAGATATCACATGTTCATTATCCAGCAATATCTGCTATTGTCAAACAAACAACTGCGGAATATGGAATTCCCTATCTCGAAAATCCGACCTTGTTTGCTGCAATCCGTTCGCATATCCAATATCTGAAAACATTGGGGAAACTTCCGAATTTAAATGAAGTGATGGGTTAATTCATCCTTTTCTGAAATAATGTATTGATGTGTGTTTCTATTTTATTTTGTAAATATGCAAAACATTAATTTCGTTGAATGTTGCGGTTAACTTTCATCTTTTTTATTTTCTATGGATTAACCTCTTGCCCTATCTATGCTCAAAAACGCATGGGGCAGATCCCTGTTAAAGATGCTATCGAATACCAACAGATCATTAAAGCAAATTTGTTGAGCCCGTTATTGGGGGTGGTGAATTTTCATTACGAGCGGAATATTGATCCCAATAGCGCTTCTCAATTAGAGTTTTTTTATTTTACAGGTCAATCATTTGGACAATCAGTAGGCGTTCAGGGATTTGGGTTAACTTATAATTATCGGTTCTATCTTACCGGAACGTTTCCTTCGGGCTGGTACGTGCAACCTTATGCGCGCTATCAAAACTATTTTGAAACAAGTCAAAGTATGAATGCATTTACAAATGGAACAGGCAACCAGGATCATTTGAATGTATATTCTCTTGGAATGGTTTTTGGTTACCAAATGGTGTTTGCCAAACGTATCTGTTTCGATATGTTCATGGGACCAAATTATAATAAGTCGTTTGAGAACGGGTCGCAAATTCCTTCACAATATTTGCCTCCCATGTTTTCGGGTGGAGCTGTCAGGTTGGGTTGTACATTGGGTTTTGTTTTTTAATACACGTAATATGAAATTAAATCAGGTAATTGTTTTTGTGCTTTTCATAATTGGGATATTGGCACAAGCATCGGCCCAGGTTGCTGAAACGAGATCTTCAACACGTACACCCATTGAGCATAGCAGTGCCATTAAAATTAATTTGCTGAGTCCATTTTATGGAACACTTAACCTATCGTGGCAAAAGGTGTTAAATTCGAATGCCAGCTTCCAGGTCACCGCGAGTTATACCGATTTTGATTCTTACGGAAGTACATCGGATGAAAGTCAGGGTGATGATTATTACACGACCACCAAAACGGTAAACGGTTCATATACAACAGAAGTAACTACTTCCAGAATGATTACCGGACAACGCACACATGGTTTTGCGGTTACACCTGAGTATCGGTATATGTTAAACGGGCGCAACCTGACCGGTTTTTATATTGCGCCTTTTGGGCGTTATATGTATTATCGGTACACACAAGATTTTGAGATCAGTTCCCAGTCTTATACATATCTTACATCGCAGCCCTATTCGGGTGGAACATATGGGCCTTCCAGTATATCCAACGGTTCGGATCTTTATACCTATCACACAATGGGTTTGGGTGTCACCGTTGGGAAACAGATCATGTTTAAAAATAAAGTCGTGATCGATTTTTTTGGAGGACCGGTTTATTCAATATTACTGGCATCCAATCACAATATAAAAGCGACCTCAGATATAGTGATCGGGACAGGTATTCCCAATGTATACCTACGCGGATATGGCGTGCGGGCCGGTATTACAATCGGATTGGCTTATTGAGTTTTTTTCCACTTAATGGTGCAGCCAATTGCTTTGGTTGAAGACAATTCAACAGGTTTGTTGGCTAATAAGGCATCAATTGCATTTGCTAAATAGTTTGTTGTTACCGCTTTTGGATCTTCGCTATTGTCGTCAATAGCACCAATATATGCAACGGTGTTCGTGTTGTTTTTGCGCTGCAATACATACACATGAGGGGTACGTGTTGCACCATAAGTTTTGGCTATTTCCTGGGTTTCATCGTACACGTATGCAAAAGGATACTTTTTGTCTTTTGCGCGCTCCTGCATTTTGGTATATGAATCCTCCGGTGAACGGTCCTTGTCATTTGGATTGATCGCTACAACCGGAAATCCCTTCGGTGCATATTTTTTGTGAAGGTCGATGATCCGTTGTTCGTATGCTTGCGAAAAAGGGCAGTGGTTGCAGGTGAAAACGACAATATAACCCTTTGCATCTTTATAGTCGGCCAGGGAAACAAATTTGCCGTCTGTATTTTTTAGTTTAAAATCGATTGCAGTGTCGCCAACCACGTATCCTGTTTTAATATCGTCAATAAATGCGGTGTTGATGATAAAGAATGCAATCAGTGCTGTTGTGAATATTGTTTTCATATGATGAAGTTTAATTTAATGTTGTATTGAATGATATGGGATCTCTTTTGTTTGGGTAAGTTTAATGGGCGCAGATCTTATTA
Source organism: Chitinophaga pinensis (assembly GCA_943369665.1). Taxonomy (GTDB): domain Bacteria; phylum Bacteroidota; class Bacteroidia; order UKL13-3; family UKL13-3; genus UKL13-3. Next base: position 119,368 of record CALRNX020000010.1, on the reverse strand, counting down.
TTCAACTGTTGATTTAATGATCAGGTTAAGCTCATCAAATGTGACCTCACCTTCTTTAAAAAAACGAAAATCTTTTTTTCCATTGATGATCAGAGTTGCCGGAATAGCCCCGGTAAATTTGCTGTCCACTCTTTCGATCCAGTTATTCGGATCGGTTTCGCTGATCAATACAACCTCTGAGGTTAACTTTTTGTTTTTCACAAAAGGAATAACGCGACTGTTGAGCTCTTTTTTAAAATCGCAACTCACCAAGATCACTTTAACCTTTTGGTTCGAGTATGCTTGATTAATCTGCTCAAAATAGGGCATTTCTTCCACACAAGGTTTACACCAGGTTGCCCAGAAATTAATAATATAGGTGGTGTCGCTGTTGTTTTGACTCATTGCCGAGATCCAGTTTCTGTCAACCAGTTTGATGGTTTGGGCAAAACTTACCTGGGCAAAAAGGAGTGCTATAAAAAGTGTTTTCATTTTTTTTAATGTGTTTATATGGGATTAAGGGATTAAGGGAATTGGGGCATTAGGGTTAGGATAATAGGTTGAAAAATTGAGTCCAACATTATCCTCCATTTTCTAACGTCCAATATCCATCTTCCAATCTCTTCTTCTTCCTATATTTTTTCACCAAAGCTTAAATCTCCTGCGTCACCTAATCCCGGAACGATATATCCTTCTTCATTTAACGTGTCGTCAATATCGGCAAGCCATAAAGTAGCGTGAGGCAGTTTTTCTTTCAGGTAATTCACACCATCGGTACTGCCTATCAAACTCACAATATGCAATTGTTTGGGTGTGCCTCGTTTTAAGATAGCCTGGTAGGTAAGCTCTATCGATTGACCGGTGGCCAGCATCGGGTCAATTAATAAAAGCGTTTTGTTCTCAATATCGGGGCAGGCCAGGTATTCAACCGCAATATCAAACTGGTGTGAGTCGGGATGATGTTTGCGGTAAGCCGAAATAAAAGCACAATCGGCATGATCGAAAAAATCCAATAAACCTTGGTGCATGGCCAATCCGGCTCTTAAAATGGTTGCCAATACAGGTTGTTCGGAAAGTTGTGAAGAAACATGTTTGCCCAGCGGTGTGGTTATTTCAACGTTTTTCCATTCAAGCGTTTTGCTGATCTCGTAGGCCATGATCTGCCCGATGCGTTCAATGTTTTTACGAAAACGGGCCCGGTCTTTTTGTACTTGTGTGTCGCGTAGTTCGGCAACAAACTGTAAGAGTAATGAATTGTTTTTGTTTAAAAGGTGAACCTGCATGACACGAAATTATGAATATTGTTCAGAATAGCGGACTTTTGCCCGAATAATTAACGACCTAACAGATTACACGTAGATAAATGAAATTAACTTTTTGGGGTGCAGCGAAACAAGTGACGGGAAGTATGCACATGCTCACGTTGGATAACGGCTATAATATATTGGTGGATTGCGGAATGAACTATGAGCAGAAACGTGAGCTTACGGAAGATGCTTTTGATTTTCCCTTTAAGCCCCAGGATATTGATCTGGTGATTTTGACGCATGCTCATATCGACCATTCGGGTAATTTGCCGGCATTGGTGGATAGAGGTTATCAGGGAAAAATTATTTGCACACCTGCCACTTCGGAACTAACCAAATTTTTATTGTTTGACAGTGCCAATATTCAATTGCAGGAATACAAAAGCCGATTGGCCAGAACCCGAATTCAAAAACGCCATCTTATAGCCAAGCCAATTTATTTTGACCGTCAGGTGGAATTGATGATGGATAGAATGGTGACATGGCATTTTAACAAACCATTTTTTGTAAATGAACATTTATCGATTGAACTGATCGAGGCAGGGCATTTATTGGGAGCTGCGAGTGTGGTGATTGAAGTGAGGGATGGTGCTAAAAGCAAGCGCATTGGTTTTACTGGCGACTTGGGAAGAGGGAATGCCGAGCTTATTGGAATACCCGTTCCAATGAAAAATATTGATTACCTGATCACTGAAACAACCTACGGAGGACGCACGCATACTGCAACATTGCCGGCCGAAGAAGAGTTGATGAAGTTTATTGAAGAAACAGTATTGAGGGTGAGGGGACGGTTGATTATTCCTGCATTTAGCGTGGGGCGCACACAATCGATCGTGCATGTGTTAAACCGTTTGGCACAAAAAGGATTGTTGCCGGGTGTTAAAGTGTTTGTGGATAGTCCGCTTGCCATTAAAACAACCCATGTGTATGAACAATATCCGGAGTTGTTGAACAAAGAGGCCACGCAGTTTTTAAAAGAATACAAGAGTTTGTTTGATTTTGAAGGATTGCATTGGATCGATGATTACAGTGAACATGAGCAACTTATGCAATATGCCGATTCGTGCATCATTGTTTCAGCAGCAGGAATGGTAGAAGGGGGAAGGATACAGGAGCATGTAAAAAACAATATTCAAAATCCATTCAGCACCATTTTGATTGCTGGTTATTGTGCCGAAGGAACACTCGGATATCGATTGTTACAAGGCCAAAAAACGATTCGCATCAAAGGTCGGGAATATGTGATACATGCATCCATTAAGTCAACGGATGTGTTCAGTTCTCATCCCGGGAAAGGTGAAATTTTAGATTATATCAAGGCATGCGAACCTGAAAAACTGAAGCAGTTATTTTTAGTGCATGGTGATGAGAAAAATTTGGAGTCCATGAAAACCACACTGGAAGAAATGGGGCTCAATAATGTTGAAATTCCGGACATGACGGATGAATACAGATTAAGATGAGTGAATCAACCGGATTAATTGCGGCTTGTATTACGTTGTTCTGCTGGACGATTGGAACGCTGTCTTTTGCAAGTGCTTCCGAATTGTATTCACCCAAATCGATTAACAGGGTAAGGCTTCTGTATGCAAGTGTATTGTTAATGTTCATTACGATGTTGATCGGTGGTTTGGGTTTGAAAGAATTGTTTGCCCAACCTCTTTGGCAACATTGGTTCTGGTTAGGAATTTCGGGTGTGGTTGGATTAAGCATTGGCGATTATTGTGCTTTTACAGCCTATAAAATAATGGGCAGCAGCCGAACCAGTTTGTTTAGCACATTTGCTCCCAGTGCAGCATTGTTTGGAGGCTATTTGTTCCTGGGCGAAACCGTTAATATTATTGGATTATTCGGTATGGCCATATCTGTTGGTGGTATTGTGTGGTTCATTCAAACCGCTTCGGCAAAAAAATGCAAACAAGAAACGCAGCAACATCTTACCAAAGGAATTATATATGCCGTTTTGGGAGCATTGACGCAAGGATTGGGTTTGGTATTTGCCAAAAAAGGATTGGTATTGGAAAGTGAGTTGGGCAGGATATTACCCCTTCATGCAACATGGATCCGAATGGTTTCGGCAACATCGGTTATCTATATTATTGGATTGTTTAAAGGCAGTTTGTGGCAAGAGTTTAAAGCCGTTTCGTTTACTCCGGCCATTATAAAGCCAGTAGCGTTGGGTACCTTATTTGGTCCGGTTATAGGCGTAAGCATGTCGTTGTACGCAGCTTCTATAATTGAAGTATCGCTCGCACAAACGATCTTCTCATTATTGCCGATTTCGGTGCCGCTTGTGGCTGTTTTATTGCGCAAAGAAAAACTGGAAGCCACTTCTTTTATGGCAGCTATCATTGGTGTTGCAGGAGTGTTTGTTTTAGTGTGGCGGAATGAGATTATGGGTTATTTCGGTTTTTAATTACTTACTCAATTTCGGTAAAATCTCCCCACGTGTATTGATGTAGAGGTTAATATCTCTATACACAACATCGGCTACACCATCGTGGAAAGCACCCACGGCATCAAAGTCGGCCGGGATCACCAGTGCACCCTGGTGGTCAATAAATCCCCAGTTGCGTTTGACAAGCACAGCACATTTTCCTTCCGAAAATACGGCAGCATTATCAAACACATTGCGCAATACCCAGTTTCCCGATTTGTCGATAAAGCCCCATTTGTTTTCCTTAAGAACTGCTGCTTTTCCTTCCGAAAAAGGCTTGATCAGATCAAAGGTTGCAGGAATTTGAAAGGCTCCGCTTGCATCAATAAAACCGTATTTTCCTTTAAGGTAAACACCCGCAACACCTTCCGTAAAATCATATGCATAGTCAAAAATGGGTTTGATCACAATCTCACCACTTGTGTTGATATAGCCGAATTTAGCTTTTACATCCACCACAGCCTTGCCTTCCGTAAAAATACCAATATTCTCGTAAGTTGGTTTAATGATCACACTTCCATCAGTACGCAATAAGCCAAACAATACTCCTTGTTTTACACGCATGATCCCATTCTTTGCATCATCTGCATCATCGTAAACGAAATCAGTAACCGGTTCTCCTTTGGTATTCACGTATCCAAACTTGTATCCTAAGGTTGCGATGTCGCGCCCGAATTTTGTTTCGTGCTCATCTATTTTTTTGGATACAACGGCAACGCCTTCTCTAAAAGCACGTATTTCGTATATGTCGGCAGGAAGCGTTACTGTTTTATCGCCTTTGGGATTGATGATGTATTTTTGTCCGTTGTAGTCGGATGCGGCTGCAAATCCCTCGGAAAACCTGGAGATAAATTGAAAACTACCGGTATCAATCACCCTTTTGCCATTTTCATTGATCACACAAGGTTGGTTGCGAAAAGCAACAACCGCCATTCCTTCCGAAAAATCATCGGCATAATCAAATTGTGCCGGAATCATCATTTTGCCTTCGGAATTCATGTATCCCCATTTGCCTTTAATTTCAATAGCAAACAATGTTTGTTGCGCTTGCGCGCCATAGCATAATAACAGAAGGCCGAATAACAGTTTTTTCATGGTCCAATATTACAATTTATACCCAAAGCGGTTTTAAAAAATAATACACAGTCGGATTGTGTATACCGCATTAAGCTATGCACAAAAATTAGTGGGTTTAAAAAAAGGTCGATTGAGTATACTTGCAGTGTGTCGTATTTGCAAACATCAATCGTTTACCTGAAAGGCGTTGGTACAGCCCGTGCCGAAATGCTGCAAAAGGAATTGGGGATCTTCACCCTGACGGATCTGTTGTTTCATTTTCCGTATCGGCATGTAGATCGATCGAAAATTTACCAGGTAAAAGATATCACACCCGAAATGCCGTATATCCAACTCAAAGGGAAAATTACGCAATTCAGAACCATGGGTGTAAAAAAAGCACAACGACTGGTCGCCAATTTTACGGATAGCAGCGGAACGATCGAACTGGTTTGGTTTCAGGGTGCAAAATGGGTGCAGGAAGCGGTGAAGGAGGGGGTGGAATATATGGTTTTTGGAAAGCCGTCTTTGTTTAATGGGTTTTACAATATGGCCCACCCGAGTGTGGATGAAGTGGATAGTGGAGGACAAAAAAAGTACTTGCATATTATGCCGCTCTACAATATTACAGAGCGTATGCGGGCGAGGGGACTGGACTCAAAGGTACTGATGAAACTGGTGAATACACTGGTAACAGATGCCCGGTTTGATGTTCCCGAAAATTTACCTTCATCCATTATCACCCAGCATCAACTCATAGGACGCAAAGAAGCATTGGTGCAAATTCATTTCCCCAAAGATGCCGCTTCGTTGGCCAAAGCTGAGCAACGCCTGAAGTTTGAAGAACTGTTTTTTATCCAACTGCGGTTGCTAAAATATAAACTGAAACGCAAGGAATTGTATAATGGCATCAAGCTCGAACAAATTGGTGATGCCTTCAATCAGTTTTATGCAAACCGATTGCCATTTGAATTAACGGAGGCACAAAAACGTGTGATCAAAGAGATCAGGGCAGATGTAAAATCGGGAAAGCAAATGAACCGCTTATTACAAGGAGATGTGGGCAGTGGTAAAACAGTTGTGGCATTGATGTGCATGCTCATTGCCATTGATAACAATTACCAGGCAAGCATCATGGCTCCTACCGAAATTCTGGCGCAGCAGCATTATCAAAGTATTACGCAGTTACTAGGTGATATGCCCATAAATGTGCGATTGTTAACCGGCAGTACCAAAAAGAAAGAACGGGAAAGTATCCATGCAGGAATTTTAGATGGATCGATTCACTTGCTCATTGGAACCCATGCTTTAATTGAAGAAGTGGTAAGGTTTAAGAATCTGGGGTTGACCATTATTGACGAACAACATCGTTTTGGCGTAGAACAACGTGCAAAGTTATGGAAGAAAAATACGTATCCGCCACATAACCTGGTGATGACGGCCACACCGATTCCACGTACACTAGCCATGACATTATATGGCGATCTCGATACCTCCATTATTGATGAATTGCCTGCCAACCGCAAACCAATTCAAACAGTTCACCGAACGGAAGCAAACCGGTTGCGTGTATATGGTTTTATGAAAGAAGAGATTGCCAAGGGCCGGCAGGTATATGTGGTGTATCCGTTAATTGCAGAAAGTGAAAAAATGGATTATGCCAATTTGCAACAAGGCTTTGAAGAGATCAGCCGCGTATTCAGCGATACCAAATACCAGGTAAGCATGGTGCACGGTAAAATGAAACCGGCCGACAAAGATGCCGAAATGCAGCGGTTTGTAAAAGGGCAAACCCAAATTATGGTGGCCACTACGGTGATCGAGGTTGGTGTAAATGTTCCCAATGCAAGTGTAATGGTGATCGAAAGTGCCGAACGGTTTGGATTATCGCAGTTGCATCAATTGAGAGGGCGCGTGGGCAGGGGAGCTGAACAATCCTTTTGTATTTTGATGACCGGGTACAAATTAAGTGCAGACGCCAAACTGAGGATGCGAACCATGTGTGAAACCAATAATGGTTTTGAGATATCGGAAGTGGATTTGAAACTACGCGGCCCCGGTGAATTGGAGGGCACGGCCCAAAGTGGTGTACTGGACTTGCGCATCGCTGATATAGCCAAAGACCAGTTGATCTTGCAACAAGCCAGGGCGGCAGCTCAATCATTATTGGATTCCGACCCTAATCTGGATAACCCGGAGAACAAAGCTTTACTGGCGTTTTTTACCGAATATTCCAAATTCTCCAAATGGGGAAGGATTGCTTAATTGTCTGTGGAAATAACTGCTCAACGTCATCAAAAAAATTACATTAATTTAATATTCATTTAGCTAACATTGCAACGCTTTAGTTCGCTCTTTTTTCACCCTTTAACCCATGATGTAATATAGTGTCGTTACCTGTTAAAAATAAATATATCGATCTGATCAATCAGACGTTTTATTTCCCTCGCCACGGTTTTGAAGTGCGCAATAATAATTTGTTCTTTCATGATGTGGACCTGATGGAAGTGATCAAAGAATTTGGTACACCTTTAAAGTTTACGTATTTGCCTAAGATCGGTTCGCAAATTGAAAAGGCCCGAACGTTATTTAATCAGGCTATTGACCGTAACGACTATAAAGGAAAATACTTTTATTGTTATTGCACCAAAAGTTCTCACTTTTCTTTTGTGTTGGATGAAGTGCTAAAACACAATGCCGATATCGAAACGTCATCTGCGTTTGACCTGGATTTACTGAAAAATCTTACAGACAAGGGAATATTCAATAAAGACAAATACATCATTTGCAACGGATACAAAACCGACAATTACGCTCAAAAAATGGGTGAGTTTGTGAAAGATGGCTTTGAAAACCTCATTTGTGTGCTGGATAATCCTGAGGAATTGAGTGTGGTGAGCAAGTTTGCCCAAACACCCATGAAATTAGGGTTGCGCATTGCCACAGAAGAAGAGCCTGGTTATCTGGTATACACATCTCGTTTGGGAATGAGCCATAAGATTGTAAAGGACTTTTACGAAAGCAATATCCAGAACAATCCGAACTTCAGGCTCAAAATGTTGCATTTTTTTGTGAACTCAGGTATCAAGGATACAACCTATTACTGGAGTGAGTTAACCCGTTTGGTAAATGTATATTGTGATATCAAGGAAGTATGCCCTGATTTGGACACGCTTGATATTGGCGGAGGGATGCCTATTTATACATCATTGGGTGTTGAACATGACTATCCGTATATGATCGACCAGATCGTTTACTATATTAAAACCATTTGTGACTCACGAGGTGTGCCTGAGCCGAATATTTTTACCGAGTTTGGGTCGTTTACAGTAGGCGAGAGCGGAGGTTCATTGTATAGTATCATTGGCCAGAAACAACAAAACGACAAAGAGTTTTGGTATATGATCGATAGTTCGTTTATCACCACCTTACCAGATACTTGGGGAATTGGCCAAAAGTTTATTTTGCTGGCCCTCAATCAGTGGGATAAGGAGTTTCAGCGCATCAATTTAGGTGGACTTACCTGCGATAGTCAGGATTTTTACAATTCGGACACGCATACCAACCAAGTGTTTATGCCCAAGCTTCAGGACGGAGAGCCCTTGTATATGGGATTTTTCCATACAGGTGCTTACCAGGAGTCGCTGGGTGGCTATGGTGGTATTCAGCATTGCCTTGTGCCTGCCCCAAAACACCTTGTAATTGATAAAAAAGCAGACGGAACATTTGATTATAAGGTTTTTGCTCCGGAGCAGGATGCTGCTTCAATGATGAAAATTTTAGGATATTAATGGTAAAAAGATTTGCATAAAGCAAAAAAATAATTATTTTCGCAGCCCTTTAAATAGAAAAAGTCATGGCAGTTACACGTTTAAAAAGAAAAGATAGAAGAAACAAAAATTCTTCAATGGATCGCAAACAAGCAATCAAGTTGAATACTAAATTGGTGAACGTAAAATCGCCAAATACTGATAAAGTAGTAATCATCGAAGACTAGTTTTTCGATCCGATCATATATTTGAACCCGAATGTCGTTGGCATTCGGGTTTCTTTTTTTGTGCCCCAGGCATTGCTTGAATAGGAGTAATTGTATTTTTTACACTTATTCGATATTGATTATCAAAGGGTAATATTTGTTATTGCTAATTTAACCTTATAAGGCGTGGTACTTCGGTAAAAATTTCATAGTTTCACGACATGAAGAAAATAGCCGTTTTTACATCGGGAGGGGATTCACCCGGAATGAATGCATGTGTGAGGGCAGCCGTGCGTACCGCCTATTTCAATAAAGTTGAGATCATGGGGATCGTTCATGGTTTTACCGGGATGATCGAAAATGATATCATACCCATGGCTTCGCGCTCAGTGAGCAATATTATTCAACGCGGTGGAACGATCTTAAAAACAGCCCGCAGCAAGGAATTTATGACTGCCGAAGGTCGTAAAAAAGCCTTTGATAACTTACAGTCGCATGGTATTGAAGGTTTGATTTGTATTGGTGGTAATGGGTCGTTTACCGGTGCAAAATTGTTTTATGAGGAGTACGGTATCCCTTGTATTGGGGCTCCGGGAACAATTGACAATGATCTTTATGGAACGGATCTCACCATTGGGTTTGATACAGCTATCAATACGGCAGTTGAGGCCATCGATAAAATTCGTGATACAGCAGATTCTCATGACCGCATCTTTTTTATTGAGGTGATGGGAAGACATGCCGGTTTTATTGCTTTGGCGGCAGGCATAGCAGGAGGAGCGGAAGGTATCCTGGTGCCGGAGTCGAACAACGATTGGCAAAAGATGGTGGACATGCTTGTGGGAACAACCAAAAGTAAAAAAGCGTTCAGTATTATTGTAGTGGCCGAAGGTGAAGAGCATGGAGGAGCGATGCAAATAGTTGAAAACCTCAAAAAAATAGACCCCACCTTTGATGCAAGGGTTTCCATATTGGGTCATATTCAACGTGGCGGCACCCCGACTGCTTATGATAGGGTATTGGCTTCGCGTTTGGGAAATGCTGCAGTTGAAGCCTTATTAAGAGGAGAAACCAATAAAATGGCGGGATTGATCAATAACCAAGTGGTACTTACACCTTTTGATGATGCCATTCATAAAACCAAACAATTGAATCCGGACCTATTGAGGCTGGTTGATATTTTTAATACATAGATTCGATTACTTTGGCTTTATGGTTTTACGGCTTTTCGTTTGAAGCGATACCATTTTATTCATTGACATAAAGCCATGGCGCCTTAAAACAGCGAAGCCAAACTTTATTTTTCACCGAACAAGGTTAATCGGTTGTTTTTTATGAAATTCGCCTCCCAATTATGGAAGAAAAAGTTCTCATTATCGATTTTGGTTCGCAATACACCCAGCTTATTGCCCGCAGATTACGCGAGTTAAATGTTTATTCAGAAATTCACCCTTGTACACATTTACCTGAAATAGGAGTTGATACGAAAGCTGTTATTTTGTCGGGTAGCCCATATTCAGTTAATGATGGTCTTTTACCCAATATTGACCTAAGCGGGATCAGGGGTAAATTGCCTTTGTTGGGCGTTTGTTATGGCGCACAATTATTGGCCAAACAAAACGGAGGTGAAGTAACTCCTTCCAAAACAAGGGAATATGGTAGGGCAGTTTTGCAATCGGTAAACGATGATGTATTGTTTAAAGGCATTAACGCTCAATCGCAGGTGTGGATGAGCCACGGAGATACGATTCAATCTATTCCTGATAATTTTACTGTTGTGGCAAGTACTGCCGATGTAAAAATTGGTGCATTTAAAATAAAGGACGAGCCGACCTATGCTATCCAGTTTCACCCGGAGGTTACGCATACTGCAGATGGTAAGTTATTGTTGGAGAATTTTGTAAAAAATGTTGCGGGGCTCAAACAAGACTGGAATTCCAAACATTTTATCGAAGCAACCACTGCTGAGTTGAAAGAAAAATTAGGAAACGATAAAGTTATCTTGGGTCTTTCGGGTGGTGTAGATTCTTCGGTAGCTGCGGTATTATTGGACAGAGCCATTGGTAAAAACCTTACCGGTATTTTTATTGATAATGGGTTGTTACGCAAAGATGAGTTCCAGCAAGTATTGGATGCGTATCAAAAAATGAATTTGAATGTGATCGGTATTGATGCCCGTCACCGTTTTTGGAATGAGTTAAAAGGCAAAACGGATCCTGAAGATAAACGCAAAACCATTGGCCGTGTATTTATTGAAGTATTTGAAGAAGAAGCCAAAAAGATAGAAGGCGCAAAATGGCTGGGCCAGGGAACGATCTACCCGGATGTTATTGAATCGGTAAGTGTAAAAGGACCTTCAGCAACCATTAAGTCGCATCATAATGTGGGTGGCTTACCTGAAAAAATGCACCTGAAAATTGTGGAGCCTCTGCGTGCGTTGTTCAAAGACGAAGTTCGTAATGTAGGAGCGGAGTTGGGAATGGAACAAGTGATTTTAGGACGCCATCCTTTCCCGGGTCCCGGATTGGCCATTCGTATTTTAGGTGAAATTACGGAAGAAAAAGTAACAACCTTGCAAGAAGCCGATGCAATATTTATCAATGAATTAAAAGCACACGGTTTATATGATAAAGTTTGGCAGGCAGGCGCTATTTTCTTACCTGTTCAATCGGTAGGGGTAATGGGCGATGAGCGTACCTACCAACATGTAATTTGTTTGCGTGCAGTTGCTTCGGTAGATGGGATGACAGCAGATTGGTGCCATTTGCCTTACGAGTTCTTAGCGGAAGTATCGAATAAAATTATCAATAAAGTAAAAGGGATTAACAGGGTTGTTTACGATATCAGCTCTAAGCCACCTGCAACCATCGAGTGGGAGTAAAATTGGCTAAGGGTTAGCAGTAACCAAGTATCTATCCGGTACGCAATGATCATTTTGAAAACTATGAACCATAAATTAACGTTTACTTCGTTGCTCTTGCTGTTGGTGTTTGGTGCTGCGGCTCAAAAAAACAGTAATAATATTGTATTGGTAATGCCATTTTGCAGCAAGCAAATTTTGGACAATCCCAATCACAGCAATGCGATGTTGGGAAATTTATGTCGCGAATATTATCAGGGGGCATTGCTAGCTGTTGATTCTTTAAAACAAGGCGACAATAATCTTCGGCTTTCAGTATTTGATACCGAAAATGATAGTTTAATATTGGTTGGACTTATCAAAAAACAAGCATTTAAAGAAGCGCATTTGATTATAGGTCCTGTATTACAAGGCGGTAATAAAGTGATGACTGATTTTGCAAAAGGTAAGGATGTGGTGCACGTTTCACCTTTAATGACCTTTTCAAAAACGCGGTTGAATGATCCCAATTTTGTGGCTGCAAACCCGAATCTCCCCAATTATGCTAAGCTGATCCTGCAATTTATTCAACAACAAGAGGGAAGCGCCAATATTATTGTGGTAAGCGATAAATCGGGTTTGGATAAATCCATTTCGGGAGTATTGAAACAACAACAGTCTCAACAAAAGGATCTTAAAATTAAAACCGTAGAGTATGTAAAGGGAATTGATCTCCAATCCGTGTTGATAGCAGGGAAGGTCAATCATATTATCATCGCATCTTCCAACGAAAATGTGGTGAAAAATTCGTTGCACAGCATCAAAGATACTTCGTTGTTTCAATCGGTAAAAGTATATGGATTTCCGCAATGGCTCGAGTTTAAAAATTCGGAATACACGTTGTGGCAACAAGCCCATGTCCATATTGCCACCCCGTTTTATGTGGATTACCAAAATGAGCAAGTGAAACAATTCGTAGAGCGCTACCGTTCCGTTTATTTCACAGAACCAACGGAAGCTGCTTTCAAAGGATTTGACCAGATCTTATTTTTTGCCAATCAACTCGACAATAACGGGGCAAAAATGATGAATAAAATAGATGGTGAATCTTTTCCTGTAATGCATACCACTTTCAAATTTGTCAAGCAAGAAGACAAAAGCGGATACCAAAACATGTATTTGAACATGCTGGAAATTCAACACTATAAGTGGGTGAAGAAAAACTAAGAATTAGCTCTTGATTAGAGACTATGAATAAAAAAGTAAAAGGTTTTCTTAAAGCGTTCGTAACGTACCTTATTGCGTTTGTTGTAACAATATCATTCATTAAAGAAGAGGGTAAAGAAGTGAGTGGAGCAGAGAATGCCATTGGGCAAATAGCTCTTTTGTTGGAACATTTTGTGGCTGTAATCGTTGTTTTGGCGATCGTGTATTTTATTCTTAGAGGGTATTCAAAACTCTATGAAAAACATGAGCCGGAGATAAGTATCGGGATGAGACTTTGTAATACGATTATGATTTGGATATTGATATTTTTAGCTATCGTTCCGGTATGGGTTTTTCTGGCTTCAATGTGATAAAGTAAATACTCTTATTACTCCATGAAGTGAATTAATAAAGCCAGTCCAACCCCAACCATAATTGCTGTTAATTTAGATCCTCCAAATTTATGGTTCTCGCTATTTTCAAATAAGATAGTAGTGGAGATAAATAGGAATGTTCCTGCAACAAACGCCAAAATACTTTCATATAAATTTTCCGGTAAATACAATAACAATGATTGGCTTAGTGTTACGGCCAATGGTGCCATACTTGCATAAACCACAAGCAATACCCAAACCGTTTGCTTTTTAATATGTTCACTTTGCAGAATGCTCATTAATGCAAATGCTGCAGGTAACTCATGCAATGCAATACCCACCGACATTGTAGATGCTGTTAAATGGGTTGAAGAACCTGCCATAAAACCAAGAGGCAAACCTTCAGTAAAGGCATGCAGGCACATCGTTAAAAACAAACCTAATGGCATGGCCATATGATGATCGTGTTTATGAGTGTGTAAATGTCCGTGTTCGGCTCCGTCTGATATTTTGGTGATGAATACCTGGAAGAAAAATCCGGCCAATACGATTAATGCCATACTGTGATCGTGGCCCTCAAAAACTTCCGGTAATAAATGCAAGATGGTGATGGAAAAAATATAGCCACCGGCAAATGCCAGGAATACCTTCAGCATCTTTTCGTTTTTGTATCCACTACTTAATGCAATTACACCACCCAAAAATGGTGCACAAAACAACAGTGCAATTATCCAATTCATGATTTTGTTTGTCCAGTTAATTTAGTATAAATAAGTTTGCCGGCAATATATCCGAGTATGCTGCCCAACAGGGCTCCACACAAAACATCAAACGGATAATGTACGCCAACATATACCTGCGAAAATGCGATGAATGCGGCCCAAATAAGGGCTACCCCAAACACCCATTTATGCTCGCGGTAAAACAGCATACTAAAAAACACAGCTATGGCAAAATGGTTTGTGGCATGTGCCGATATAAAGCTAAACCCTTGACCACAGCCAACAATATTGTTCACCATTCCTGCCAATGTTGGTTCGTTGCAGGGGCGCAACCGTTGAACGGTATTTTTGATCAGGTTGGCACTTATCTGGTCGGCTGCAAGAATTAACAATATGGCGCCACCGATCACCCAAATGGATTTTTGTTTCCACTTTTGATAACAAACCCAAAGCAACACAACATACAATATATACCAGTTTTTCTGGTTCCGCATGAATGGACATACAATGTCTAAAAAGGCATTTTGCATTCCATTGTTGACGGCCAGAAACCAGGTTGTGTCAATATGTTTGAGGGTTTCAATCATTGCGCTGAGCCACAATTATCAGTCTGTCGGAAGCCCCGACCGAAAAAGGATCCAATGCATAGTTGCCAAATACTTCTTTGATGGTAAAATGTTCTGTGTTCAGCAATTGCTCAAAATGTTTTAGTTCCAAAGCCTGAACCTTTTCGGTAAACTCAAACATTTTATCCTTGTCGTGTACTTCTATTTTTTTATAGATGAAACCCTTTTCCACCCATTTCGAAATATGAAATTGAATTCCGTTGATCGTTTTACTTTCGCGTTCCACCAGTTTTTGCAATACGCATTCCACATTCATAAAGTCGATCAGCAACAACCCATTTGGAACAAGTATGGAATGAATATTTTTGATAACCAGTTCATCCTCGTCAATGGATTTGAAATAACCAAAGCTGGTAAACAGGTTCAGGGCTATATCAAAACGTGTTTCGAAATGCAGGCAACGTAAATCCTGTACCTCAAAATGTAAACGCTCATTGGCGAAAGTGCTGGCGCAATCAATGCTTTTGGCCGCCAGGTCAACCCCGGTAACGTCAAATCCCAGCGAGTTGAGGTAAATAGCATGGCGACCTTTTCCACAGGCAAGGTCCACAATATGGTGTTCTTTTTTAAATCCCAGTTTTTGAACCACATTTTGAAGAAAAAACTCAGCCTCTTTTTCATCTCTATTTTGATATAGAATATGATAATAAGGAGAGTTGAACCATTCGCTAAACCATTCTTTTTGTGGTACCATTTGGCTGCAAGTTTAGGATATTCAGTTGGTGTTGCCACAGATTTTTGGAAGATTTTTTTATTGCCACAGCTTAACACTGAATTTTAATTGAAAGATTCAATTAACACCGAATCGATCAGAGTTCATTTTTAATGTTCGTTCCATACGAATATTTCTGTGCTAATCCTGGTAGTTTAAGGGCTTACCATTGATTAAATGTGGCGCCAACAACTTTATCTATATTAACAATCAATTACTTAAACAGTTTATTTGGGGTTTGAAACTGATAACCTTAAATTCGCCACCCTTTAAATACCCATTATTTTGACTTTAATTAAATCGATTTCAGGAATCAGAGGAACCATTGGCGGAAAGCCTGGTGAGGCGCTTACGCCAACTGATATTGTTAAGTTCACAGCAGCTTTTGGAACTTTGATGAAAGGTGACAAAACAAAATGTACAATTGTGCTGGGCAGGGATGCACGCATGAGTGGCGATATGGTGAATAAGCTGGTCGTTGGTACGCTGCAAGGTTTGGGAATAGATGTGATAGACTTGGGTTTATCAACTACCCCAACCGTTGAGATGGCTGTTACGGGTGAAAAAGCCGATGGAGGAATTATTCTGACGGCAAGCCATAATCCCAAACAATGGAATGCGTTAAAATTATTAAATAGTGCCGGTGAGTTTATCAGCGATGAGGTAGGCAAACAAGTTTTGGCAATGGGTGATGCAGATGCATTCACATTTGCGGAGGTGGATAAGCTGGGTGTTGTAACCGAGCGTAAAGATTATATTCAGAAACATATTGATAGAATATTGGCAATGGATCTGGTGGACGTTGAAGCCATTAAAGCAAAAAAGCTGAAAATTGCTGTAGACGCTGTCAACTCAACAGGAGGAATTGCTGTACCTATGTTGTTGCGAGCCTTGGGTGTTGAAGAAATCATTGAAATTTATTGTACTCCGGATGGCAGGTTTCCGCACAATCCAGAGCCATTGCCCGAACATTTGGGTGAAATATCTTCTCAGGTAACCAGGAGCAATGCCGACCTTGGAATAGTTGTAGACCCGGATGTGGATAGACTTGCTTTGGTATGTGAGGATGGAAGCATGTTTGGTGAAGAATACACCTTGGTAGCTGTAGCAGATTATGTGTTAAGCCACAAAAAAGGAGGAAACACGGTTTCCAATTTATCCTCAACACGTGCATTGCGTGATATTACCGAAAAGCATGGAGGAACTTACAGTGCCAGTGCTGTTGGCGAAGTAAACGTTGTGAAAATGATGAAGGAAACCAATGCGGTTATTGGTGGTGAAGGTAATGGTGGAATTATTGTTCCTGAATTGCATTATGGCCGCGATGCATTGGCCGGTATTGCATTGTTTTTATCACATTATGCCAAACAACATAAATTATGCTCAATTCTAAGAGCCGGTTACCCCGATTATTATATCTCTAAAAATAAGATAGAGCTTACACCTGAAATTAATATTGATGATTTGATGGAAAAGGTGAAAGCTAAATATGCCAAACAACCCATCAATACAGTTGACGGGGTTAAGATAGAGTTTGATAAGGAATGGGTTCATTTGCGCAGATCGAATACCGAACCGATCATTCGTATTTATGCCGAAAGCCAAAGTGAAGCTACTGCAAATCACTTAGCGGAGAAGTTAATCGCTGATATGAAGCAGATCATTAAGGGGGCATAATACATTAGGGGTTAGTGGTTAGAGGACAGGTGTTAGAGGATAGGTGTTAGAGGACAGGTGTTAGAGGACAGGTGTTAGAGAGGAAATAGATGAGGAGATAGTAAGCAATAGGCAAATTAATAGATGTAATTAGTGTAATCTGCGGCCCAAAAGATAACAAGCTACAAAGAAGCTAAAAGCTAATAGCCTTCTCAAAGAAATAAAAAATAAGAAAAGAGAATATATGAAATGTGGAATTGTGGGCTTGCCCAATGTCGGAAAATCAACTTTATTTAATTGCCTGAGTAATGCAAAAGCGCAGGCAGCTAATTTCCCGTTTTGCACCATCGAACCCAATGTTGGTGTAATCACGGTGCCTGATGAGCGCTTAAACGAATTGGCAAAGTTGGTCAATCCTCAACGTATTTTACCTACTACCGTAGAGATTGTTGATATTGCCGGTTTGGTAAAAGGAGCGAGCAAAGGAGAGGGTTTGGGTAATCAGTTTTTGGCAAATATTCGTGAAACAGATGCCATTTTACATGTACTACGTTGTTTTGATGATGATAATATTATTCACGTTGACGGTTCAGTAAACCCGATCCGTGATAAAGAAATTATTGATACCGAATTGCAACTGAAAGACCTGGAAGCAATAGAAAAGAAATTGCAAAAAGTGAGTCGTGCTGCCAAAACAGGAGATAAAGAAGCCGGCAAGGCAGAAGCAACATTGCTTGTTTACAAAGCCCATCTGGAGCAAGGAAAATCGGCTCGTAATGCACCTGTGGCGGAAGAAGACAGAAAACATGTTGAAGATCTGATGCTTTTAACTTCTAAGCCTGTAATGTATGTATGTAATGTGGATGAAGGAAGTGTGGTAAGCGGAAACAAATATGTAGAGCAGGTAAAAGAAGCCGTTAAAGGAGAAGGGGCAGAAATTATCATGATCAGTGCTGCTATCGAAGCAGATATTGCCGGGTTGGAGAGTTATGAAGACCGCGCAGCATTTTTAGCAGACCTGGGACTAGCAGAGTCTGGTGTTGCCAAATTGATCAAGTCGGCATACAAATTATTAAACCTGATCACCTACTTTACTGCGGGAGTTCAGGAAGTAAGAGCCTGGACCATTACCAATGGGTTTAAAGCACCACAGGCAGCAGGAGTTATACATACCGATTTTGAGAAGGGCTTCATCCGTGCCGAAGTTATCGGGTATAATGATTTTATTACCTATAAGTCGGAGGCGGCCGTGAAGGAAGCAGGTAAAATGAGGGTGGAAGGAAAAGAATATGTAGTTGTTGATGGAGATGTTATGCATTTTAGGTTTAATGTATAACTGATCGGCAAGAAACTATTTTTAAGAACGGAACAGGTATCATTTTACTTGTTCCGTTTTTAATTTACCGCTCCTCAAAAATTACTGTTTAACATCCAATTTTATCTTTACTTTGACATCAAATTTTACATTATGAAAAAACTCAACTTCATTATTTTAAATATTCTTTTTTCCTTTGTTTATACGGCAAATGCACAACAAAAGATGTTGTCCGTTGAAGATGCTGTATTAAAGCAACGCACCACTCTGGCCCCTGACAGGCTAATGCAGTTGCAATGGATTAAAGGAGTGAATATTTACAGTTATGTTGTTAAAGTCGGAGGAAAGGAAAAAGTGATCCAGGGAAATCCTGTGACCCAGAAAGCTGATACAGTGTTCACGATAGAGGATCTTCAGACGGCTTTCAAAACCGTTGAAATTGATGTTCCCGTTCCTCAACGTTTCCCTTTTATCACCTGGTTAAATGTGGATGCATTCCGTTTTTTTTACAACAATGCTTATTACTCTGTGAACATTAAAACGAAAACGGCAACGATTATAACCAAAGTGCTGTCTAAGGCGGAGGATCTGGCATTTGAAGAGAACACACAACAAACAGCATTTACATTGGATAATAATGTAGTTGTATTCGATAAAAACAGATGGACTTCAATTGCAAATTTATCGGGTTCAAATACATCGGGTTCAAATGCCGCAGACATTAAAATGAACTATATCACAAATGATGGTATTTATGGTGTGGTGAATGGAAAAACGGTTCACAGGAGCGAGTTTGGAATCGACAAAGGATTGTTTTGGTCGCCCAATGGAACGAAATTGGCTTATTATAAAATGTTGGAGGGCAATGTAACCGATTATGAGTTGATGAATTTTGAAAGTAAGCCGGGCGCCTTTGAAAAGATAAAATATCCGATGGCGGGCTCGAATAGCCATATTGTAAAATTATTTGTTCAGGACTTCGGCAAAAACCGCCAGTTTGAAGTCCTTACCAATGCCCATCCCGACCAGTATTTAACCAATATTGCATGGAGTCCGAAGGAAGATGCAATATACATTGCTGTTGTAAACAGGGCGCAAAATGAAATGAAATTGAATCAGTATGATGGAAGAAGTGGTGCGTTTGTCAAAACACTTTTCACAGAGACGGATGAAAAATATACAGAGCCGGAACATCCGCCTATTTTTGTAAAAGGAGATGCGTCTAAATTTATTTGGATGAGCAAACGTGATGGATACAACCAATTGTATTTATATGCGCAAAACGGAAAATTGATCAAACAACTTACTACTGCTAAAGCTGATGTAACGGAGTTATTAGGGTTTAATCAATTGGGTACGATTGCCTATTATATGGCCGCTACACATAACGGATTGGACAGGCAATGTTTTTCGGTAGAGTTGGCCACCGGAAAGGTATCTCAAATGACGATTGCTCCGGGAGTGCATTCAGTGGCTATCAGCGAAGATGGAACGTATTATTTAGATACCTACAGCAACTCAACAATACCTCGTAAAACAGTTTTGATGGATAATAAGGGAGCAGAACTTGCAGTACTGTTAAATGCCTCAAATCCAATTGTTGATTATAAAGCATGTAAAATGGAATTGGGAAATATTACAGCTTCCGATAAGAGTACATTGTTAAACTATAGGATGTTTTTTCCTCCGCAATTTGATGCTACCCAAAAATATCCGGTGTTGGTGTATTTATATGGTGGTCCGCATGCACAAATGGTTACCAATAGCTGGTTGGGTGGTGCCGATATGTGGTTGTATTATATGGCACAACAAGGCTATATCGTTTACACGATTGATAATAGAGGTTCAGGGAACAGAGGAAAAGATTTTGAGCAGGCAACTTTCCGAAAACTCGGAACGGTTGAACGAGAAGACCAGCTTGCCGGAATCCATTATTTAAAACAACAAAAGTTTGTGGATACTACCCGAATGGGAGTGTTTGGATGGAGTTTCGGAGGGTTTATGAGTATTGGAATGATGACACGTACCGATGAGTTTAAAGTAGGCGTAGCCGGTGGACCTGTGATTGACTGGAGTTTGTATGAGATCATGTATACCGAACGTTATATGGACAAACCGCAAGAAAACCCTGAAGGATATAAAGATGCTGATCTGACCAACTATGTGAAAAATCTTAAGGGGAAATTATTGTTGATTCACGGAACCGATGATAATGTGGTTCTATGGCAACATAGCTTAACTTATATCAAAAAATGCGTTGACGAAGGTGTTCAGGTTGATTATTTTGTATACCCTGAACATGAGCACAATGTTCTTGGAAAAGACCGTGTTCATCTGATGCAAAAAGTAACGGATTATTTTAAGTTACATTTATGATGCAAGTTCTTTATCGGTACTGGAATTCGGCAATTTGAGAATAACAGAGGTTCCTTTATTGATCTCTGAACGTACCTGGATTGTTCCTTTATGCCACTCAACGATACGTTTGACAAGAGATAATCCAATTCCGTATCCATGGATGATTCGCGTTTCGTTTGCCCTAAAAAAGGGTTCGAAAATAAGATCCAGGTTTTCGGTTGCAATTCCTAGTCCATGATCTTTAAACGTCAGGATGTTTTGACCATTTTTATAAGCGATTACGACAGTTACATTATGTGAAGCAGAAAATTTGCACCCATTATCGATGATATTGGTAAATGCAGATTTAAGTAGGTTTACATCGCCAAAACAATTGATCTTTTCGGGTTGATCTATTGAATTGTTAACAGAGATTTCAATTTTATAATGAGGTTTATTTTTGAGGAGGTCATTTTGAGTATCCATTAAGATATCCAACAGAGACACAGATTTGAATTCGTTCTGAGGGATTTTTGCATTTGCTTTTGCCAGTTCGTGAAGGGAGGTTAATAACCCGATCAGGTTATCAATATCCTCATTAAGAGATTGTAAAAGTGATTGGTAATCCTCTATACTGCGGGCTCTTAAGAGTGCAACCTGAATTTGTCCTTTCATCGATGTAAGAGGCGTTTTGAATTCATGCGATGCATTCGAAACAAATTCTTTTTGGAGGTTGAAGGCCGATTCTAACCGATCGAGCATCTTATTAAAGGTGATGGATAAATTGCCAATTTCGTCCCGTTCATTTTGCACTGATAATCGCTTATGGAGGTTGTTTGCCGTAATAAGCTGTGCCTCATTTACAACCTCATTCATTGGTCTTAATGAATATCTTGAGAAAAGCCAGCCAACAACAGCTGTTGTGATAATGGCTAGAAATAAAATGAGTATGAATAATTTACGTAAGAAAGCCACTTTGCTAAAACCTGTTTTGTCGTAAGCGGCTGATAACGCAATAATATCCCCTGTTTTGTGGTGCATTGAAAAAAAGATATACTGCGTATCGTTAATCTGATATTCGAGTGGAGACTTATACTTTAGATCATTAATAATCTGAGGGGTAATCGGAATTTGACTCCCAATGGGCTGAAGCAGCTTTCCTTCAGGAGTGTATAGGGTTACTCTTAGGTTTGGAGAAATACTAACAGTATATTCATTCAGGGTATGAATCGTTTTCTCGTCTAGTCCACTGGCATCCAAATATGCATTTGTTAATACATGCGCACGGTCTTCTAATCTGTCGTAAAAATTTGCTTGCCGAAAGAAAGAATAGTTCTCGTATACGATTAGAAAACTACCGAATAAGATGGCAGCGACAATGCATGTAAACCAAAAGGTGAGTTTGAATTTAATATTCATACATTGGATTATTTTTGTTCAACTCTAAGCGTGTACCCCATACCGATAATGGTATGAATGAGTTTTGTGTCGTGTTGTTTGTCAATTTTTTTACGTAAAAAGTTTACATATACATCAATGACATTCGTCCCAGTATCAAACCCGATCCCCCATACTTTTTCAGCAATTTCCGAACGGGAAATAACACGTCCTTTGTTTCGTAAAAAATACTCCAGTAATAAGAATTCCTTAGCTGTTAATTCAATCTGTTTTCCATTGCGGATAACTGTTTTTGCATCAAGGTTCATGTTTAGATCAGCGATACTCAATATCACTACATTGTTACTCGCATCACTTTTTACACCCCGTTTTGTAACTGCGCGAATACGCGCCAATAATTCCTTAAACTCAAACGGTTTTACAAGATAATCATCTGCACCTGAATCCAATCCGGTAACTTTATCTTCAGTTGTTCCTAATGCTGTGAGCATTAAAATTGGGGTTAAGTTTCCTTTGGCTCTTAGTTGGGCGCAAACATCCAATCCATTGATGTAGGGAAGCATCAAGTCCAGAATGATCATATCGTATTGGTGTTCGCTTGCTAATTTGAGTCCAAAATGTCCATCATACGCAACTGTTACATGGTAAGATTCTTCTTCAAGCCCTTCTTTGATAAAGGATGCTACTTTGGGTTCATCTTCGATTACAAGTATGTTAAAGTTATCGCTCACAGTTCAAATTTGTTTAATTGCTAATTTAAGAGGAGTATTGATATTTAGGCTATCACAGGCAATATTTAATTTCAATTAATTTAACCTCCGGCTTTTTTTGCTTTAAACTGTTCTTTTAAAAGATAGGTAAGGGCTTTTTCTCTATGGTCTCCTTGAATTAAAATTTCTCCATCTTTTGCAGTTCCACCTACACCACATAATTTTTTGATGGAAGCAGCCAAAATGTTTAGATCCGTATCATTTCCGATGAACCCGGTAATCCGTGTTACCAATTTTCCGCCACCTTTTCGGTCCAGATACAATTTTAGGTTTTGCTGGTTGTTTGGAATCGTATCAGCATCGCTTTCTTGTTCGTATTGATATTCGAAATCGTTGGCTGTTGAATACACAACACCATCTTTATTCTTATTTTTATTGCTCATGTGTTTAAGCTATAAATCAAAAATAGTGAATTAATAATAATTTAATACCGTCTTTTGGGTTGAGGTTTGTTGGCACCACTTGCAGGTCTTTTTTCGCCCATACCTGAGGTCCTGCGATTGTTATTGCGGTGTTCGCCCCGGCCTTGTGGTTGTTTAGGTTTAGGGACAGGATTAAAATCCATCATTGGGTAGGCATGATCTTCAACTACCGGAATTTTTTTACCGATGAGCTTTTCAATATCTCTCAGGTATTCTT
Source organism: Chitinophaga pinensis (assembly GCA_943369665.1). GTDB lineage: Bacteria > Bacteroidota > Bacteroidia > UKL13-3 > UKL13-3 > UKL13-3. Next base: position 96,019 of record CALRNX020000010.1, on the reverse strand, counting down.
TCTCTTCAGCATCACAAAACGAGTAGGCCACACCGTTTGCACCCGCACGACCGGTACGTCCAATTCGATGAACATATGTTTCAGGTTGATTGGGTATTTCGTAATTGATAACATGGCTCAGATTGTCTACGTCAATTCCCCGGGCAGCAATATCAGTTGCAATCAGTGTTCTTATTTTTCCGGCTTTAAAATCGTTTAAGGCATGTTGTCTTGCGTTTTGCGATTTGTCTCCATGAATGGCAGCAGCTTTAAAACCATGTTTGGTAATATCACGACTCACCCTGTCGGCCCCATGTTTCGTTCGTGTAAACACCAATACACTTTTCATATTGGTATCTTTTAGCAGGTCAATGAGTAGCTGCTTTTTATTGCCTTTATCGACAAAATAAATAGCTTGTTGAATGGTATCGGCTGTTGATGAAACCGGGGTTACTTCTACTTTAACCGGGTTATGCAAAATAGTATCCGCCAGTTTTACAATAACCGGAGGCATGGTAGCCGAGAAAAAGAGTGATTGCTTGCGCTTAGGTAGTTTTGCCAGCACTTTTTTTACATCGTTCACAAACCCCATGTCCAGCATTCTGTCGGCTTCATCTAGCACAAAAAGCTTGATATGCGAAAGGTCTACAAATCCTTGGTTCATCAAATCCAGTAAACGTCCAGGTGTAGCAATAACAATATTGATCCCGTAATTCAACGCGTTTACCTGAGAATGCTGGTTTACACCGCCAAAAATAACGGCATGTTTGAGTCCTGTATATTTTCCATAAGCAGCAAAACTTTCCCCAATTTGAATAGCCAGTTCACGTGTAGGTGTAAGAATAAGGGTTGTTAATTGTCTGCGTTTTACTTCGTGCTCTTTGGCATTGTGCAGCAGTTGAATAATGGGAATGGCGAATGCCGCTGTTTTTCCGGTTCCTGTTTGAGCACAACCTAATAGGTCATTTCCTTCCAATAATGGAGGAATAGCTTGTTGTTGAATTGGAGTAGGGGATTCGTAACCTTCTTCGCTTAATGCTTTAAGAATAGGTTCTATTAAGTTTAAATCGGTAAATTTCATTTGTCTGTATAAGCGACAAATGTAGGCTTTTATTTGGTTGAAACGTAGATTGGTGGTTTTGGCTCCGTTCAACCACCTTAGAGAGAAGTTGTCATTTTAATAATAAGGAGTAAAGAAACTCATGAAAGTCTGGGTAACATCAAACATCATCCCGAAGTCTCGGGACAAACATCAAACATCAAACATCAAACATCAAACATCAAACATCCCTTAGGGTACAATCACCTTCAACGCCTCAGGCAATACTTTGATATAAATATCTTTTTCCATCATCACGGGTTCTCCGTCAATATTAAATACACCGGCTTCGGGTCGTTTAATGACAATCTCGGAACCCTTTAGCGCATCTACATATTTAGAATTGTTGTATTTTTTTAGAAACATTTCCAATCCGATAACAGGCATATGATGAACTTTAAATGGTTTCATGATGCTGATGTCAAACAGTCCATCATCGAGATTGGCTTGAGGAGCGATGTAGGCATTATTACCGTATTGCGAACCATTGGCGACACAAATAATAAACGCATCTTTTGTGATTGTTTTTCCATCAACCGTCAGTTCATATGATTGGGGCGTGTAGTTGGAAAATTCGTTTAAAGTGATTTTTGTGTACGACCAAAAACCACGTTTGGGGGCATTGGCAAACATCCAGCTCACATGCGCATCAAAACCGGCTCCTGCCACATTTAAAAAGAACTGATCATTTGCCATCCCTGCGTCAATATTTTTGCGGTGCAGTTTGTTGATCACTCTGAGTGCCGCAATATTGTTAATGGGAATCTTTAAATGCCTGGCCAATCCGTTGCCGGAACCCTGCGGTACAATGCCGAATAAAATACCCGTGTTTACCATGTACTTGGCAATATTGTTGATCGTGCCATCACCACCTACCGCTATGACAATATCTTTTTTTGTTTCAACGGCTTCTTGCGCCAGTGCAAGATTGTGTTCTGCCGATCGGGTAAAGTTTATTTCAATATCAAACTGATTGCGGTCAAGGTATTTGCCAATAAGAGCAGGGAAATGCTGCTTGTTAATTCCCCCCGATATTGGGTTGATGATAAAGGCTATTTTCTTTTTCAAAACTTGGATATTTGTTGCAAAAGTAAGGAGTTCTATATTAAGCGAATGTAATTTATTGTATTATGATTCATCCGGATTTTTAATTGGAATATCAATGATAACAGTAGTGCCATTATTGGGCGATGAATCGAAATCAATTGTTCCGTTCAAAAACTGTATGCGTGAGATCATGTTTTTTAACCCGATACCTTCAGCAGAATGGATTGTTTTGGTATCAAATCCAATTCCATTATCCTCAATCATCATGTTTAAGTGCGCATCGTGTTGAATGAGTTGAATACTGATATGGGAAGCTTTTGCATGTTTTATGATATTGCTGACACATTCCTGTAATACTCTGTACAAAACGGTTTCGGTAGTGTTTTCAAGCCTGTTGTTGATACCAACGATCTGCAAATCAATTTTAAGGGCATCGCTTATGCTCATTTTATTGACAAAATTCCGAACTGCACTCACCAAGCCTGAACGAAGCAATGCATTGGGCATCATATTGTGCGAAATACTTCTGACTTCCTTTACTGCATCATCCACCAGTTGGATCAAAGCCTGGTAAGTATCTTTATCCTTTGTACTGATATTGTTTTCAAAAGCAGATAGGTTCATTTTAGCGGCACTAAGTTGTTGTCCGATCCCATCATGTAGTTCGCGGGCAATGCGGATTCGTTCTTTTTCCTCGGCTTCAATAATGGCTTTGTTGCGTAAGGATTGTTCTTCCAGTAGCGTGGCACTCAGTATTGCCTTTTGTTTGAGTCGGTACCTGTTGTACAACAAAAACGAAATGACAATGATGGTGATAATGGAAATAACAGCCATTAACAATTGCGTTTGCTTGCGTTTGATTTCCGAGGCCTGTTTGATCAGTTCAATATCTTTTTTTTCGGTTTCGTATTTTGTTTGCATTTCGGCAATAGCACGTTCGCTGGTCTCGTTCAGAATTGAATCTTTGATTAGCTGATATTCCTCTTGGTATTTGTAAGCATTTGCATAATCACCCAGATGAGCATACAACTCACTTAATGTTTGGGTAATCTCCTTTGAAGTATTTCGTTCTCCGCTGTTTTTTGAAAGCGTATAAGCTTTATTGGCAGCATTTAGTGCTTCCGTTTGTTTTCCTGCCAACTTATAAGCGTTGGCTAATTTGAGGTAAGCCGCTCCAAGCTGCCGTGTATTATTATTAGCAAGGTGATAATTTATGGATTGCTGGGCAAGCAATAAAGCAGAGTCAGGCTTAAGCTCATTCGTATATATTTCACTCAGCGTGCTCGAAATGATAGCCAATTGCCGGGCGTCATTTAGTTCTTTGTAAATTGTATAAGCTTGTTGGATAAAAGATTTTCCGAGTTCGATCTTATTAAGTGCATAATAATTGGTTCCAATGGTATTTAAGGCAATGGCTTCTCCTGAACGTTGGTTGTTTTTTCGGTATAATGCAAGTGCCTTTTCATAGCAGATATTTGAGTACGTGTAGTTTTTACGAAGCGTATAAACAGATCCTAAAAAATCGTAGCAGTATGCCAGAGAATTTTCATCGTTTTTACGTTCCAATACCTGCAAAGCGCGGTAAAGCGAAACCAATGCTGAGGTGTAATCTCCAAGTTCCTTATACACATAGCCCAAATTGGTAAAGCTTTGTGCAATAATACCACTGTCGTTTAATAGTTTGCGAATGGTCAACGCACTGTCGTAGTACAAAAGGGTTTTATTGTATTGTGCCAGATCAATATATACATTGCCAATATTATTATAAGCCCATGCAATATTGATAGAATCGTTCAGTTGCACACAAGCTGTTTTGTAAGCGGTAAAGGCCGCAATGGATTCGGGGTATTTCCCTTGCATATACAAGGATATACCCAAATTGTTATTGGCGCATTGAAGACCTTTGTAAAACTGTAATTGTTGAGAAAGTGCTTTGGATCGATTGGCCCATTCAATGGCTTTTTCCGGATCCAGTTGCCGATAGTGACTGCTGATGGTGCAGTATCGTATGCACTGATTGGTATCGTTGGGTTGTTTTTGGGAAAAGGCAATAAGACTATCCGCCATAAACTGAATTCGTTCTTTTTGGGCAAACACGGAGAACGTGCACCACAATATCAAACAAATTAGGAATGGGCGTTTCATACAACTAACATAGAACAAATTACTTGCCTAAGCAATTGACTTTAGGAAACGGATAATACGATCTTGCCCAATTGCTTGCCACTTCCCATTTTTTCGAGGGCTTGTTGTGCTTGTTCGAGTGGGAATACCTCATCAACAACGGGTACTATTTTATGGTGGTTTACAAAACTCACCATTTCGGTAAACTCGTCATCATTACCCATTGTAGATCCTAAGATATCCAATTGTTTCCAGAATATTTTGGCAGGGACGCCACTGCTGAAAGCCCCCAATGTTGCACCATACATGGCGATACGACCTGCGGGTTTTGCCATATCTACACATTTGGCGAACGTATCTCCACCGCTGCTGTCAACAATAGCATCAAACCCACCGCTCATCGTTTTAAGTTCCTTGTCCCAGTTTGCTGTTTTATAGTTGATGCCACCCTTGGATCCCATTTTGAGGGCTTCCTGTATTTTGGAATCATCGCCACTTGTAACATATGTATCGCAGCCTGCTGCAATGGCAAATTGAACACATTGCAATGCTACACCACCACCAATACCCGTTATCAAAACCGTTTCACCGGCTTTTACAGCAGCGCGTTTCATGGTTGCCCTGAAACCTGTAATACCAGCAAGAGGCAAGGCAGCAGCTTGTTCGAAACTTAAGTGCTGGGGTTTTTCGTATAATAACCGCGCATCTATTTTTACATATTCAGCAAAGGTGCCATCGTTGGGTGTTCCTAAAATCACATAGTCTTTGGCTTGTACCCTGGGGTCGTTTCCCCAATTTTGACTCGGATTGATGATCACTTCTTTCCCGATCCAGTTTTCACCAACATGTGCACCCACTTTTTCTACCACACCACTACCATCGGCACCTAAAATGATCGGGAAACGAATCCCTGCATACTGTCCTTTTTGGATCCACAGATCCCGATGATTGAGGGCAGCAGCTTTTATCCTAATTAATGCTTCATGTGCAGCTATTTCAGGAATTGGGGCTTCTTTTAAGGTTAAAGGTTGATTTAATGCTTCGAGTATAATGGCTTTCATGAATTTGCTTTTGTGTTTATGGTTTGTTGTTTGACGTTTTGAAAATGAATTGTAATTGCTTTGGCGTGAGACAATGAACTACTCATCTTCCTCGTCATAATTTTTATAATCAATATTCGGGTCGAAAAATAGGCCCCAACCATCCGGGATATCATTGGTTTTATCAAACGAGTTTATCCATTCCACAAACAAAATACGAAAAGCTTCTATTTCGTCTCGCAATAATTGTAAGTATTTGTTGTTGGATAGTCCCATCATTTTGAGTCCTGATGTAGCGGTAAGCAAACTTACTGCATGGGTTTTGATGATTACCGCATTTTCCATTCGGATGGAGTATAAGTCGGCTGCTTCAGCACCTCTTAGTTTTGCATTAATGATCATTACATCTTCCATCATAATACTGCGGTAATGTTCGCCAAATGTTTTAATATCTTCTTCGTTTAACTCTTCGGCATCCTCTTCATCAAAGTCATCATCGTCATCGAATTCTTCATCCTCAAAAATGGCTTCCAGTTCTTCTTCCTCTTCATCATCAAACGGAACATCGTCACCTTCTTTGTTTTTGATATCAAATGTTTCGATCAAAGCGTTTACCAATTCAAAGAGTTCGTTGGCTTTTTGAATGATAGGAAGGTTCTCAATACGCTCTTCTTCGCGTTCAAATTCTTCGTTGTCAAATTCCTCGTCATCTTCCCACATAGGCAAGTCGTTTAAGTGTTTGGTATATTCAGATTATCGCGTGTTGTGTGCCAATAATCCATCTTTAGTAGCAAGATATGCGTACGCCCGCATATTATCACTGTCATAAAAAAAAGTTTTTAAATATTCCTGTTTCTCTTCGTCAAACAACATTGGCGTTACATATTTCTTGGCGATAAGTTGTTTTAGTACATCGGCCACAATATTCTCGGGAGCCTTGCATTCGCTCAAAATATTGTCGAAGGGTTCAACAAAGTAGATGGCATTTAAAATATCGTATTCTATATCTGATAAAGGTTCGATCATTGGAAGTTTGTTGTTTGGTGTTTAAATGGTTTAGAATAGTTCTATATAAATTAACTTACTAACACAATTAACAGAACTATTTTACTCTTCGGTCTTTCCAGTTATATGTTCCCATGTTTCCCCAGATACCAATCAACAAAACATATAAAATATGAAAAGGTTCGGCCAAAGGTAGCAATAAGATGTATGATTTTCGGTTGAAAAAAGATAAAACCGAGTACAGGAATAATCCTTCTGTGAGTGCCTTAAGAAACAACATTGTTACACCAATCGTTGGGTTCAAGATCAACTGCACTACAATCAGTGCATTGAATAAATAAGCAGCGATGAGGATAGCAGTGATGTAAATATTTTCATATTTGGTGCTGGCCGATACCCATCGTTTGCGTTGACTGGCAAGTTCGGCCAGGGTTGTGTTTGCCCTTGTATAAACGGTAGCCTGATTGTTTTTTAAAAAATGAACTTCCCGTGGAAATTGTTTACAGATCTTGTGCAACAAATATTCGTCATCACCGGTAGCAATGTCTTCACTTCCTTTATAACCTTCTACTCTGATAAATGCTTCTTTTTCAACAACAAGGTTTGATCCACTACACATATTGGGATTGTTGAGTTCAATGGCTGCTCCTCCAATGGCTACCAATCCTGAAAATTCCAATGATTGTATTTTTTCAAACAATGTTCTGGCATTAAATACAACAGGCGCATACACCATTTTGGATTGGGTTGTAACCATGAAGTTATTGATTGTGGTCAACCAGTTGTCTCCTCTTTTGCAATCAGCATCGGTAAGCAATAAGTACTTGCCTTTTGCATGGTCAACTGCATATGTAATGGCTGCTTTTTTTCCGCTCTGTTGAATGTTTTTTGTGTTTAAAAGAGATATTGATCGTTCCGGATATTGGGTAATGAATTTATTAACAACAGCTTCTGTTTCATCGGTAGAATCATCATTGATGACAATGATCTCGAAGTGGGAGCTTGGATAATGTTGGTTGATAATATCCTGTAAGCATTCAGAAATGGTTGTGGCTTCGTTTCGGGCAGGAACAAGTATGGAGTAAAATTCGAGTTGCTCAGTCGGCTGAAGCTTATAATATGGAATACGCAACCAGGTAATATAATAAGCGAGTATCAGTGCAACATAAAATAGGGTAAGCAGGAGGGAGGCGATCAGCATTATGATTTCCATTTAAGGGTGAGTAAAAAATATAACCCAACCAGGGCAGGGATCATCATGTTGAGGATCCATAATGAATAAGCTGCCTGCAAAATGCCAATAATATTGGGAGAGTACAAACCAATAAAAAACAATGCAACAGCTCCGCGGACACCAATTTCAATAAGGATAAACGAGGGTAAGAAAGATTGCGCCAAAAATATTAAACTAATGCTTGTGAATGCCTGAAGAGGGGTAATATCAACGCCAAAAAACATGAGGAATAAATAATACTGACTTGAAAAAACAGTTAACCTGATGGTTGAAAGCGTTAATAATTGTTTGAGTTCCGATGAACTGTAATTGGAAAATGCTGCAATGTATTGGTTTAGCTGTGTGTTTTTAAAATACTGTTGGAGCAATGCGATTCGTAAAAAATAATAGATGAGTGCACATAAAAAAACTACTGTCAGCAGAGCCAATAACCCCAATTGCCAATTCCTTATTTCCCATTGTGTGTAAATAAAATACAAACCTGCAATACAGCCAAAAACAAGGGAGGGTATGGTTTGTGCAATTCCCCCAATAACAGTCGACACCGCGCCTTTTATTTTGGAATACGTTTCCAGGTATAAGGCCTTACCTACGGTATCACCAATTTGGTTGGGGGTGATAATGCTGAGTGTAATGCCCGTGAGCACTGATTTCCAGGATTGTAATGTTGAAATCGATTCGTGTTTATGCATAATTACTTTCCACTTGAGGGCTTCCAGCCACCAGTTGAACGGCATCAGTAATACAGCGATGAGGCCTAATAGAATCGAATGCAAGTTCCATAAAATAGGCTGCCGATTGGAAAGCTCTCCAATATTGTAACTGTATTTAAGTTTGTATACCAAAAACCAAACTACCGCTCCAAGGACAATTAGTTTTGCGATGTTGAGAAGTTTAGCTGAAGAGACAATGGTCGATTTCAAACGGAATGGTTAATTTGCAGCTAGCGAAAGTATTCATTTTGCATTAGAAATGACAGCATTAAAAACCATTAAGGAGTACGATAGAATTATTTTGGGTATTGACCCGGGAACAATTGTAATGGGTTATGGTTTGATTGGTATCAATAAAAAACAACCTGCTATTATCAGCCTCGGTGTAGTAAAGCTTGGAAAGTTGGATGACCATATGCTGAAGCTGCAAAAAATATTTGAACGTGTAACTTCTTTAATTGATCAGTACCATCCTGATGAGTTGGCCATCGAAGCTCCCTTTTTTGGGAAAAATGTACAGTCGATGTTAAAGCTGGGAAGGGCGCAAGGAGCAGCTATTGCAGCAGCTTTAAACCGTGGAATGCAGGTAAATGAATATTCACCCAAAAAGATCAAACAAAGTATCACGGGCAATGGAAATGCCAGTAAAGAGCAAGTGGCAGCTATGCTTCAACGCCTCTTAAAGTTTACTGAAACACCCGAGTTTTTGGATGCAACGGATGGACTGGCTGCTTCTTACTGCCATTTTTTACAAAGCAGCAAAGCGGCTTTACCCGGAGCTAAAAGTTATAATAGTTGGAAGGCATTTGTAACGGAGAACCCAACTAAACTTAAGAAATAAAAAATGCCCATTCGTTTTAGAATGGGCATTTTTGTTAGCAGGATATTTTACTATGCCATAGTGGTATACACGGCAGTCACATCATCATCTTCTTCAATTAGATCCAAGAGTAGGTTCACTTCGGCTTCTTGCTCTTCGGTTAATTCTACCGGGTTGGTTGGTTCGCGGGTAAGTTCTGCATGCAAAATGGTACAGCCTTTATCTTCCAACGCTTTTTGCATACGGCCATAATCTTCAAACGAGGTAGAAATGTAAATAGCTTCATCGTCTACGTTTATTTCTTCGGCTCCATAATCGATCATTTCCAGTTCGAATTCTTCGAGGTTGATATTGTCTTTGGCAATTTTGTATTCGCCTTTATGTTCGAACAAAAACTCCATGGATCCTTTAACACCCAGTGCACCACCTTTTTTATTGAAATAGCTGCGCAAATTGGCCACTGTGCGTGTTGGGTTATTGGTGGCTGTTTCGATCATGATCCCAATACTATGCGGACCTTTTCCTTCGTATAATACTTCTTCAAAATCTCCATCTTCTTTGCTCACAGCACGTTTAATAGCAGCATCCAAATTGTGCTTAGGCATATTAATGGCTTTGGCTTTGGCTAATGTTACACGCAAACGCGGGTTTGAATCAGGATCGGGGCCGCCCATTTTTACGGCAATGGCTATCTCTTTTCCAATTCGTGTAAAGGCTCTGCTCATCTTGGCATAGCGGGCAAACATCTTGTGTTTTCGTTTCTCAAATACTCGTCCCATATTGTTCAGTTAAAATTCGAAGCGTCAAATATCGAAAAAATTTGTGTTGAATGTGTTATTAATGTTGATTTTGTTGAATGTGTTTCTACCATCCATCACCATCCAACATATTTCCAAGTCCACCCAAAATGCCGCCTTCTTCTCTGCGTCCGCCAACGCCTCCATAAGATAACATCCTGCTGGCCAACCTGCTTATCGGTAATGATTGGATCCAAACTTTTCCCGGTCCCGATAAGGTTGCAAAAAATACACCCTCACCACCAAAAATGGTGTTCTTAATTCCTCCAACAAACTGGATATCATAATTTATTTCCTGTGTAAAGGCAACGATACATCCTGTGTCTATTTTAAGTAATTCGCCAGGTTGTAACGTACGCTCAATGACGTGCCCTCCCGAGTGAACAAAGGCCATACCGTCTCCCTCCAGTTTTTGCATAATAAAACCTTCGCCACCAAACAAACCTGTACCCAGTTTTTTCTGAAACTCAATGCTCACACTCACCCCTTTGGCTGCACATAAAAAAGAATCCTTTTGGCAGATAATCTTTCCTCCTAAATGGTACAGATCGATCGGGATAATTTTTCCCGGATATGGAGACGCAAAGGTTACTTGTTTTTTCCCTTGTCCCATATTGGTAAATGCAGTCATGAACAAACTTTCGCCTGTAAGAACACGTTTACCGGCATTCATCAATTTGCCCAATAAACCGCCTTGTTGCTTGGAACCATCCCCAAAAATTGTTTCCATCTGGATGCTATTATCCATTAGCATAAAGCTACCGGGCTCAGCCATTACAGTCTCCTGAGGATCCAATTCAATTTCCACGCATTGCATTTCATTCCCTAAAATTTTGTAGTCTATCTCGTGATTTGTTTTCATATATGAGTGTTGATTGTGTTAATGATATTGAGTAAGTTGATTATGTTAAATGTTGGAAGATATTATACTCTTTTCACCTCTCCGTTTTTTAGTTCATACTGTTGTCCGCTTTCCGGACAGGTTGCCCGGCCGTTTGCATCAAATTGAAGTTTGTGTCCGTATTCGCTCATCCAGCCTGTTTGTTTGCTTGGGTTTCCAACCACCAACGCGTAGGCGGGAATATTTTTGGTGACCACAGCCCCGGCTCCAATGAATGCGAATTCACCGATATTGTGCCCGCATACAATGGTGGCATTGGCCCCAATGGAAGCACCTTTTCCTACATGGGTTTTGCTGTATTGTCCCCTGCGGTTAACAGCACTGCGAGGATTGGTCACATTGGTGAATACACAAGAAGGTCCGAGGAAAACATCGTCATCGCAGGTTACACCTGTATATATCGAAACATTGTTTTGCACCTTTACATTATTGCCCAGCACAACTTCGGGGCTTATCACCACATTCTGTCCAAGGTTACAGTTTTCACCCAATACACTATTACTCATCACATGCGAAAAGTGCCAGATTTTGGTTCCTTTTCCGATGGTGCAACCGTCATCAATAACGGCAGTTGGGTGTGCAAAAAAATCTGTATTGTTCATGGTTCAATTTTATGCATACAGAATTTCATATCAAAATGATAGTTTCGTAATCGTATATGGCAAAAATTAAATTTTCGACACTGAAAACAACCACAACAGGCTTTGGTTCTCAGGCTTCTAATCAAGGCGAACGCCTGGTGAATAAAGACGGAACGTATAATGTAATCCGAACAGGTATACCATTTTGGGGAAGGTTCAATCATTTTCATGACCTGATCACCATGAAATGGTGGAAGTTTTTTCTTCTCATTTTTACTTTTTACACAAGCATGAACCTTCTTTTTGCCGGTATTTTTATGGCTGTGGGCATGGAAGAATTAGACGGTGATCTGGGCATTACAACGGCCGAGCATTTTTGGGATGCGTTTTTCTTTAGTTCGCAAACACTTACCACAGTTGGTTATGGACGAACAAATCCTATTGGATTTGTGGCCAATATTGTTGCAGCGTTCGAGTGTTTAATAGGCTTAATGAGTTTTGCCATTATGACGGGTGTTTTATACGCCCGATTTGCCCGCCCTCAAGCCCGTTTGGTGAACAGCGAAAATGCATTGATCGCACCGTTTAACGGTGGCTCTGCATTAATGTTTCGGATTGCCAATTTACGATCCAATCAGGTTATTGAGTGTGAGGCTCAGGTATTGATGAGTTATATTGATAAGGAAACGAATAGACGGGAATTTGAGCAGCTCACACTCGAGTATAAGACGGTTTCGGCATTGGCATTGAGTTGGACGATTGTTCATCCCATTACGGATGAAAGTCCGATGAAGGGGTTAAGCGCACAAGACCTTGAAGAAATTGATGCTGAGTTTATTTTATTGTTTAAAGCCTTTGACGAAACATACGCACAAACCGTTCATACGCGTATTTCTTATACATATGCCGAGTTGGTATGGGGTGCTAAATTTGACATCATGTTTCACCGCTCAGATAATAAAATGGGTACTGTGTTGGAGATCGATAAGATTGGTTCGTATAAAAAAGTACCGCTCAACTAACGGTTACCAGCCACCACCTGGCGATAACAAAAATTCGATAGGGTTGTCGATATCGTATAACCACTGGTAACTCTTTCTGTTGTTATTGCAAAAAGGTTCCAGGAGTGTTATAATCTGTTGATAACCATTGAGTGTGAGTTCACAAAAAAATACTTTTCCGTCAAGCGTTTTTATTCCTTCATCGGTATCGGAAATACTAAAGATCAAATTGCAGTTTACACATTCAATAAAGTGTAATGTGCTCAAATCGAGCGGACTTTTTTGGGTAATGATGGTTTGTTCAATGGCCTGTTTTAACTCGGTTGCCTGCGTTTTCTCAAAATCATAAAGCCTTACTACTTGTTCCGTGAGCACTTCAGCAAATTTTTCATCATCAGCAATATCATCAAGGTATTCGAGTTTCATCCGGTCTATTTTATTTTCAAATAAATATGGCGCACATTTTTATTTCCGGCTTCGCGTTCATCAATCAGAAATTTGTTGGTACTCTTTATGAGCAGTAATAGTTTAGGGAATCCATAGTTCCTTGGGTCGAAGTCTGCTTTCTTTTTAAGGATAAAATTTCCGAGTTCTCCCAAAAATGTCCAGCCACTTTCGTCAGCAAGGTCAGCAACACTTTGGGTGAGTAACTTAATGAGCGCTTTGTCTATTTTGTTTAAAGGTTTACTTTCTGTTTTAGGTTTTGCGTGTGTCGTTTCTTCAATTGTTGCGGATGCCGCTGCTTTTAAGATCTCAATGTATACAAATTTATCACAGGCTGTAATAAAGGGGAGAGGTGTCTTTTTTTCGCCAATACCAATTACTTTCATTCCGGCTTCCCGCAGGCGTATCGCTAGTCGGGTAAAGTCGCTGTCGCTAGATACGATGCAAAATCCATCCACTTTTTGAGAATATAGAATATCCATTGCATCAATAATGAGGGCACTGTCGCTTGAGTTTTTACCTGTAGTATAACTGTATTGCTGAATAGGTGTAATGGCATTTTCAAGCAACACATTTTTCCAACCCGAAACAGTTGGTTTGGTCCAGTCGGCATAAATCCGTTTAATAGTTGGTGTTCCGTTTTTAGCCACTTCTTCCAACATTTCTTTTACATTGGAATAGGGAACATTATCAGCATCAATTAGCACGGCTAGGCGTTCGTCTTTCATACGGTTTGTTTTTGTGCCAACTAAGGTAGTTGTTTTATTGAGCAATCTGTGTTTTCCTAAATCATCACGATCTCTTTTTGTTTGCTGCTTTTCATCTCGGCTGGAATATTGGCAAGGATTTCTTCTTTAAGCGAGGCAATTAACTTTTCTTTGACGAAATGCCTGTAGGTAACCAACCCGATTTCACGAACAGGAGCCGGTTTTTTAAAGTGCCTTGTGTTTTTAAGTTGTTTGGTGCTCATTTGTTTGAGAGCGAGGGACGGAATGATGGTAATGCCTTTGTTGATGTCAACAATGGTTTTGAGGGTTTCAATGCTTCCTGTTTCAAAGTCGAGCTGGTGTACTTCTTTTTCCTGTGTTTTGAGTTCACATAAATTAATGACCTGGGAACGCATGCAATGTCCTTCCTCGAGTAACCACAATTTATTGACATCAATATCTTCCGACAATATGTATTTCTTTTTCATTAGCTTTTCATTTGCCGAAGCATACACCACAAAATCTTCATAAAACAGAGGTGTTTCCACCAATGTGTTATTGTAGAGAGGTGTTGCCAGTAATCCAACATCAATATCGTGGCGTTCGAGTTTATGAATGATCTCATGGGTGGTGAGCTCACTAATATGAAGCTTTACTGCCGGATACTTTTTGAGATAAGAGGGTAGAAACAATGGCAATAAGTATGGAGCCAGTGTTGGTATGATGCCCATTTTAAGTTCACCGCTCATTTCTTTTTGTTCTTCGTTGATCAACTCCTTTATACGACCATTTTCTTTTAAAATAATTTTGGCTTGTGCAATGATCTTTTTGCCAATATCCGTTGGTACTACAGGTTGCCTGCTACGATCAAATATTTTAATACCCAATTCGTCTTCCAGTTTTTTGAGCATCATGCTCAGTGTGGCCTGGGTTACAAAGCAAGCTTCGGCTGCTTTTACAAAGTGCCGGTGGGTATCAACAGCCACCAGGTATTCCAATTGTTGAATGTTCATAATAGATTTTATCTATACAAATATAGAAAATATCGTTTTGATTGATAATTATGAAAAAGTGATGTTTGTACCGTTAACTCATATCAAATAATTATTCGACTATCATGGAACCAAAAAAAAGACTAACTACAGCATCGGGAAAACCGTATGTAGAAAATGAAAATTCAATGAGCGTTGGGCCGAGAGGTCCTTTATTGCTCCAGGATTTTATCCTACACGAAAAGATGGCGCATTTTAATCGTGAACGCATTCCGGAACGCGTGGTTCATGCAAAAGGAACAGGTGCCTTTGGAACGTTCACCGTAACACATGATATCAGCCGATATACCAAAGCGAAGATCTTTAACAAGATTGGTAAGCAAACAAAGTTATTCCTCCGGTTTTCGACTGTGGGTGGTGAAAAAGGCAGTGCCGATACTGAAAGAGACCCAAGAGGGTTTGCCATAAAATTTTATACCGAAGATGGTAATTGGGATCTGGTAGGAAACAACACGCCTGTATTTTTTATAAAAGACCCGAAAAAGTTCTCTGACTTTATTCATACACAAAAGCGGGATCCGCGCACCAATTGTAAAAGCCCGACAATGATGTGGGATTTCTGGAGTCTGAATCCTGAAAGTTTGCACCAGGTAATGATTCTGATGAGCGACAGGGGAACACCTGTGGGGTATCGCCATATGGATGGCTTTGGTTCACATACTTTTAGTATGATCAATGCTCAGAATGAGAGGGTATGGGTGAAGTTCCATTTTAAAACCCAACAAGGCATTAAAAATTTTACCAACGATGAGGCTGTTGAATGGAAAGGAAAAGATGCTGATTTTGCACAAAGAGATCTGGTTGAAGCCATTGAAGCGAAAAATTTTCCGAAATGGTTAATGAAAATCCAGGTGATGACAGATGAGCAGGCCTCAACGTTTCCGTTTAATCCTTTTGACCTTACCAAGGTGTGGCCGCATGATGATTTCCCCTTAATGGATGTGGGTGTATTGGAGTTAAACCAAATACCTAAAAATTATTTTACAGATGTTGAACAAAGTGCATTTGCACCGGCTCATGTAGTGGACGGCATTGGCTATTCACCTGATAAAATGTTGCAGGGCAGGTTGCTTTCTTATCCCGATGCACATCGATACCGCTTGGGGGTAAATTATGAGCAGATTCCGGTGAATAAATGTCCTTATATGGTTGCTAATTATGAACGTGACGGATTGATGCGGGTGGACGATAATGGCGAAGATAGCCCGAATTATTTCCCGAATAGTTTTGATGATATCGAAGTAGATCAAAGTTATAAAGAGCCCGAAATGCAGTTGGATAGTATGGTAGCAGGTTGGTTTGATCGCAATGGAGAAGGAGATAACGATCACTATACACAACCTGGTTTATTATTTACCAAAGCCATGAATGATTATGACAGGCACAATTTGGTTTCGAATATCGTTGGAGCAATGAGTGGTATTTCGGGCGACAAAAAAGACCTGATCATTAACCGCCAGTTGTGTCATTTTTTTAGGGCAAATGCTCAATTGGGAATGGCTGTGGCCAAAGGCTTAAATGTGGATATAGAAGCGGTGATGAAACAGTTGAAGCATTCCTGATTCATTCATAATAAGTAATTTTAAAAAAGCTGTTTCAAACTATGGGAACAGCTTTTTTTATTCATACAGATCAAAGCTACATATTTAGTATTTGAGTAAGATTAAAATTTCAGATTCTTAAAATTAGCAATGCATATGTTAAGAAATTAATTTTTTAGGGATTTCATTTTTTTTTACTACACTTGTCGCATAAAACTTTTAACGTTTCAGGTGAAAAGTTTAAATGAAGCCTATTAAACTAATTACATTCATACCCCTGATGCTAATCTACTTATCCTCTCTAGCACAAATTACCTATAAATTAGGTCCTCCAAAAGGTGGAAATAATTGGGATAGGAAGATGTTTTCCTTAAAGATCAAGGACACTGCAGCAGTTTCTGGCGATACTTCAGTAAAAGTTGTTCGGGTAGTTTATAATGATGTTCCGGTAATTTCTTACAAGATTAATATAGTTTGGGATTCGTTGATGCTCACATATTTTGTATCTGACTCTACGGTTTATGATTCTGTGTTTTACGATAAATTATTAACCAGTGATAGCCTCAGGAACGCGGGAGGGTTGAGGATAATGTTGATAAACGCTGCTGAAAAAGATGCAGCGTTTCCAATAATAGCTTTCTATCAATCTAATTCCGTAAGAATTGATTTACCTAAAATTTCAAATACTCTGGATAGTATTAAAAAAGATAAGCCAATAAAGATAAATGGAAACATTACCGCAATTGGTCAATACTCGGATAATAAATACTTATATCAGACAATTCCTCAAAATTATGTGAGAACATATGTCAATATCAATGCAGATGTTTTTGGTTTGCCATTTTCAACAGGGTATTATTATTCGACTGAAAGTAATGCTGGTTTAAACAAGATTAACAACTTTCGTTTATCGTTTAACTACGACAAATTTAACTACAATATACAGGAAAAGCTCAAGAAAAAGGTCGAACTAAGTAGTGCAAAACATTTGGACCAGTTTGCTGATATTGATATTGAATCTTTAAACATGGAGGCTGTCAAGCTTAAACATGAGCTTAATACAGATGAATACAAGAAGAAGCTTGAAAAATATAACAAGATTATTGCGATCGGTGAAGTTGATACTTCTTTCAAAAAAACATATAAATATAAAAGAGCTGTTCAAAAAAATATAGAATATAAAAAAAGTATTGACAGGCTGAAGGAATTAGAAGATCTTAAAGAAAAGTACTTGAAATACAATAAAATGGCCGATATAGATCGGAATTTGAGTACAGCAAGCCTTTCCAATCCCAAAAACTATAGACGAGCAGCCAAAAGATTTGGATTGGTAAAACCTGGTCAAAGTATTTTTCTATCCATGAAAAAATTGGATATCGGAACATTTGATCCTGATTATACAGCATTAGTATTGAGTGGTGTAAACTTAACAGGGGTTAATGTAGAATTGAATCCGGGCTATGCTTATGGTGCTTTTACATGGGGAAAGGTTATTGCTAATTTTGATAATCCTTTAAATTTTTCAGCGATATCGGGTGGCAGAAATATTATATCGGGGCGTATTGGTATTGGTAACAAGGATAAATTTTTAGTAGCATTTTCTGTATTAAAGGGAACAGATGATGCGCAAAATCAGGTTAAGGATTCGACCTATGATTATTATTTGCCAAATACCAACTATGTAATTGGAATGGATGCTCGTTATAAATTTAGTAGCAATGCTGAAGCTGGAGTTGAGTATGCTAAAACAAAAAATGAATTGGTCGCAAATACTTCAGCATCAAGTGGGGAAAGTATAGGGGAATTAATCAACCCCGAACAAACAAAATACACTAACGCATTTAATGCATTTGCTAATATTAATTTCAATAAGAGTACTTCTAAGATTAAAATGTTAACACGATTAGTAGATCCTTTTTACTATTCCTTTGGAACCCCCTATTTGCGCAGAGATAACTTTAGAGTTGAATTAAAAGGAGAACAACTGCTATGGAAAAAGCAATTAATTGCAGGAGTTACTTTTAGAAGAGATGCCGATAATCTTTACGATCTCAAACAAGGTACTTCCATAAACAATTCCATTATTTACAATATACAATTGCGGATTAAAAGGTATCCCTATTTATCAGCAACATATTCCCCCAATTATCAAAGCTTTTATAATTCATCATCAAACAAACAAACACAAAGCTATGTGAAGCTTTATAGTTTAATATTAGGATATACTTATCAGTCAAAAGAAATTATAACTAACTCTATGATTTCTTATACTAAGCAGTATAATAAAAGCAATCAGGTTGAGTGGTCTTCGTTTGATGTAAACCAATACGCTGTCAATGAGAGTGTTAATTTGCGTAAATTAAACTTGGTTATTAGTAGTGGTATTATCTATTCTCAGCCACTGTTAAATGGAGATACAGGAAAAACAGTAATTGTTTCGCTGAAATGCACCAAAGGTATATTAAAAAACAAAGCAACGGTAAGTAGTGGAGTTAGATACAGTAAAGATTTTACACAGGAAGAACGTTATATAGCTGAAGCAGGAACAGGTTTTGGATTAGGTTTTGGTATTCGTTTTCAACTTCAGTTGGAAAAGCACTTTATAACGAGTTACACAACATCAAACAATAATACGGATATGTTCATAGGACGAATAAACATAATTAAATCATTTTGATATGCGCAAAATACTACTAATGATAATGGGTCTTTATACCCTAACTTGTAAAGCTCAAATAAATATTATGCTTTATCCGTTGCATGGAATGGAACTAAAGCCATCCGATATATTTAAGGCTGATATTCAGAATATGGGGAATATTGCTTACCAAGTATATTTGACAGGAACAATTGTAAGCGCTACGACCGGAGAAAAACTGGTATCAGCACGCACATCTATTATAGATGTTGAACCTGGTGTAAAATCAATTGTGGAATCAATGATAGCTCCACAATATACAATTAGTTCGGCAGTAGTGGGACAGACAGGATTTTTGCCATACGGTAATTATCGAATTTGCTTAAAAGCAATAAAAGCCGGAGGTACAGAAGAATTGGGAATGACTTGCCAAGAAATTGAAATAACGCCTTTATCACCTCCATTATTATTATCACCTGAAAACCAAAGTACGATATCTGAGCAACACCCATTATTGGTATGGTTACCACCGATGCCCATAAGTAAAGAAAATGTTGTTTACGACTTAAAGCTTGTTGAGATACTTCCCAATCAAACCAACTACGATGCTTTACAAAGAAATTTTGCATTAGTTGAGAAGCAAAATATTTATGGAACAACACTTCAATATCCTGCCAATGCGATTGGTTTGGAGGTAGGAAAAAGATATGCATGGAAAGTAACCGCTAAAACTACTGATAGAAAGCCTATTGGAGAAACGGAAGTGTGGACGTTCAGCTATTTACCCCCAGTTCCAGATTCAATAGTTACCCGAAGAGATACTTACCTCTCAGCAAAGAAGGAATTAGATGGAAGTATAGCCTTATTAGTAGAGAAGAAACTTTATTTCCAATACAATCAAAGGTATGCGGATTCAATTTTGAACTATAAAGTATATGATAAATTGGGTAATGCATTACCTGAAAAATGTTATCCGGTAATAAAAACTCAGTTAGGAGTAAATAGACTTGAGCTTGACTTTACAAATTGCAATGCCATTGAAAAGAATGAGACATATATAATGGAAATATATAACCATAAAAACGAAACGTATAAAATAAAGTTTAAGAATTAACATATATGACAATTAATAAGACAGGATTAATTATAGTTGGTTTAATCAGCTTAATAGCATTGAGTTTCTCAGTTCATAGCATGCTTAAGGTAAGAAAAACAGGTTGGATTGTTATAGGAAATGTATATGAAAATTTTCAGTATAAAAAAGAGCTTGAATCGAAACTTATGTCGACCAAATTGGGCCGGAAAAATATAATTGATAGCATGGAGTTTGATCTTAAATTATTGGCCAATCAAATAGAACTAGAAAAGGGTAAGGACAAAAGTAGAATAGCATTGTTTCAAGCAAAGAGGGAAGATTATATCAATAAGAAAAAAATGTTTGAAGAAGACAACGACATGTTGGTAGAAAAATATGACGAACAAATTTTGAATCAACTTAACCAGTATGTAAAAGATTTCGCAAAGGAAAAAGGTTATGATTACATTTATGCTGCAGATGGTAGTGGTGTAATAATGGCTGCTCCAGAGGATGAAAATGTAACAGAGCTAGTAAAGGTTTTTATTAACGAAAAATATAAGGGCAAATGACAATGAAGTTGTTCATTCTATTTTATGTTATCGTCCTTGGACTATTGTTCTCATGCTCATCAGATAAAGAAGTTGCAAATAAAAATGTGCTTCTGGATTCTGTAAATATAGCTAGTGGAATGTCAATTAGAGAGGCTCCAGAGTTACACCCCGACTCTTATATCGAATGGTTTGAGGAGGGTGATCATGGGTTGATTGTTGAAAAGACGATTAATGATTTTACCTACTCAGTATTGTACAAACCTAATGAATATGAATTGTTAAAAGAGCAAAATAGTAGCAAAGCGATTAGTCAAGAACAATTGAGTGAAGATCCTGAATTGCAGTATTATACATTAAGGATTAGTAAAAAAGACTACAATAATGAGCTGTTAAAGTATGGTGTGAGTGGTTTGGAGGAATACAGTGAACGTGTGGCTTATTATTCATTTAATGTGCAAAAAGATGTAACGTTATTTGATGGAGCAGACACCTTGGATTGTGTGTTAAGCCATTATGAAAGAACCTATGGAATCGCTCCATATATAGATCTGCTTTTTTCATTCCCTGTAAAAAAATCTGAAAAAAATGTACATGCTTCATATACGTCTAAAACCATTTCGTTTGATGATAAAGTATTTGGAAATGGACGAATTAATTTAACGATAGAAGCATCAGACTTAAATAAAATTCCCACAGTAAAAATTAATAAGCAAAACTCATGATAAAACTAATCAGAGAAAGTATATTCAGTAAGTACATAGCATGCTTTATTGCAGTTACCGTCTTATTTCAGATCGTATTCCCTCTTTCTGCATATGCATTGACCGGGGGGCCAAGTCAACCCGAGGTGCAAAGTTTTGAGCCTGTTGGCACTTCCGAGATGGTAGATCTTTTTTCGGGAGACTTTAATTACAATATTCCGCTATTGGATGTAGAAGGCTATCCCATTAATATCAGTTATCATGCTGGCATCACTGCCGATCAGGAGGCATCTTGGGTTGGACTGGGCTGGAATATCAATCCTGGGGTAATTAACCGTAACATGAGGGGAGTACCGGATGACTTTAATGGTGAGCAAATTCATAAGACTTTTAGCATGAAGGGAAATAAAACCTATGGATTAAGTGGGAATTTCAGTACCGAATTAATAGGTATGGATAAAGTTAAACCCGCTGCCGAATTAGCCGCTTTAAAGGAGTCGCGACTAGGTAAGTTAAGTTTTGGTTTAGGATTAAGCTATAATAATTATACGGGTGTTGGTTTCGAAATTCAGGTGTCCCCAAGCTTTGGTGCTGGTGATAAAAATAAAAGTGGTCTTACTGGTGGGTTAGGTCTATCAGCAAGTTCGGAGGGTGGTGTTGGTATTTCGCCTAGTATGAGTTATTCAAGAAAACAGGATAATGAAATAAACAAGGAAAGCCATCCTACTCATTCTTCTTTGTCTGTAGGAGCATCTTTTAATTCAAGGAGTGGAATGTCTAATCTTACATTGGGGGGTTCGCAAACATTTAACAAAACACAAACCAAAACAGATAAGGCCACAGGTAAAGAAAACACAACTTACTTATACTCTCGTGGAATGAATGGAGGTTCTTCAATCTCTTTTGCTTCGCCATCATATACGCCACAAATTAAGATGCCATTGTATAATGTGAACGTATCGGTCGCAGCAACAATTGGTTTGGCAGCTTATGGAGTTCATGGTAGTGTGCTTACCAAAGGCTATTTCTCAGGGCAATATTTATATAAAAATGATGACAACCCACAGGCATACGGTTATCTTTATGCACATAACTCTTCCAGCACATTTGATGTGCATGATTTTAACAGAGAAAAGGACGGAGCTTACTCGGAACATACTCCTAATTTGCCTTTAACAAATCAAACCTATGACATATATGCAGTATCAGGACAAGGAATAGGAGGGACATACAGGCCATACCGCAGTGATATCGGAATGGTTTATGATCCGGAGGTTAGAAACTTTACAGGAGGATTGGATATTGGAGGTATTGAAATAGGTGGGGGGGCATTGGTTCACGGTGGGATGAATTTTAATGTAAATGAAAGTGATGCTTATTCTGGAAAATGGTTGGATGACAATGATGCCCATGATATTTTTAATTTTAGTGGAGCCAATCCAAGTGACCCTTATTACGAGCCGGTTTATTTTAAACAAGCGGGAGAAAAAACAACAGAAAATATATACGATGTTGAGCGATTTGAAAGGCTTGGAGGGTTTGACCCTGTTCGCATCAATCTTAGGGATGACCCCAATAGTAACAGGGCGTTAAAAGAACTCACCACAATTAATGAGGTCTCCAAAAAGTTTGATGATGGGTACAGCCCAACAAGAAAACAAAGGGCAAGAAGAAATGAAGTTGTTACCACCTTAACTGTTGCTGAAGCAGTAAATTTTGCAGTAGACAAAACAAATAAATCCTATCCGTTTAATTATAATCAATCGGCAGGAAGCGCTGGGCTATACAATAATCCGAACAATTCTGCCTCCGTTGTTAAAACTGTTTTAAGAGGAGACCGTCCTGCCGCCCATATTTCCGAGATATCTGCTTATCGAGCAGATGGTTCAAGATATGTATACGGTATTCCCGCATACAATACCACGCAGGCTGAGGTTTCTTTTGCAGTGAGCGACCAGGGAGAATCCGATGGGCTAGTTAGTTATGCTGCGAATTCAGACAATAGCGTAAATAACAATAAAGCTCTAGATAATTTCTTCGATAAAACAGAATTACCTGCCTATGCTCATTCTTATTTGTTAACATCGATTCTTTCTCCCGATTATATAGATCAATTGAATGATGGACCTACGGAAGATGATTTAGGAACATACACCAAGATTAATTATTCACGTATTGAAAATTATAAATGGCGTACTCCTTATGACGCAAACAAAGCCAATTTTAATGAAGGATTAAGAACTAAATGTGGAGCCTCTGGCGATAATAAAGCGAACTACGTTTATGGAGAAAAAGAACTTTGGTATATCCACTCTATCGAATCCAAAAACTATGTAGCTTATTTTTATACTTCAGACCGTTTGGATGGATATGATGTAGCTGGTGAAAATGGCGGTCAAGGAACAGGAAGAAGTAAAAGACTCGATAGAATTGAGTTGTACGCAAAAAGCGATTTGCAAAAACCCATCAAAACAGTACACTTTAAGTATGATTATTTATTGTGCAAAAATGCTAAGAATACGGCTGGAGGAACTGGAGCAAAGCTTACCTTGACAGAGATTTATTTTACTTATGGAAAATCCAACAAGGCCAGACAAAGAGGGTATAAATTTTACTATGGAGCCAATTTAAGTGCTGCTTCATTAGCAACAGCAGCAACAGGAACGGGTACTAACTATGATTATAACATGAAATCGTATGATCGTTGGGGTAATTATAAAGCAGGGTCAGATAACGCAGAATATCCATATAGCGAGCAAAATAAAGTGGATGCAGATAAATATGCAGCGGCCTGGTGTATGAATGCAATTGAGCTGCCGAGTGGAGGTATTATAAAAGTTAAATACGAGGCCGATGATTATGCATATGTGCAGGATAAAAAAGCTATGCAGATGTTTAAAGTCATAGGATCAAGTATAACTCAGGAAGGACCTAATGATGTCGCAGGAGTTAAAGCCATTAATAGTCTTTACGAAAACTCTGGATTGCAGGGTATCACCGGCTTGGGCAAGGTTCCTTACGAATATATTTATATTGAGTTGCAAGAACCCGTAAAAAATAATGCTGAGTTACGTGCAAAATATTTTTGTGAGCCTGATGGGACATTAATGTCGGCACTGTACTACAAATTTCTGGTGAAAATTGAATCAGGAAGTGGTGGATGTAATTCAAACAATTCGGAGTATGTGCCAGGTTATATTGATGCTTCCGAAATTCAGTTTGGATTATGTACCAAATCAGCATTTTTGGTTGAAGGGAAATCAAAATATGCATGGATTCGGTTAAATCCGGTAACATTAGGAGATTATGTACCGGTAGGGAAAGCCAATCCTATTGCACACACTGCATGGAATTTTGTAAAAATGAATTTGCCACGTGTTGCATATGCTAAAGATGATCCGGGTGGAGGGGCAGCCGGTGTGCTTGAAATTTTTACCGCAATGTTTTCAACATTAAAACAAATTCAACAATTGTTTACAGGATTTTATTTCGATTTAAGACAGAGAAATATTGCACAATCGTTTGATAATACAGGTAAGTCATTTGTCAGGCTGTATAATCCTAATGGTAAAAAAATTGGAGGAGGCCATCGGGTAGTAAAAATTGAAGTAGACGATCAGTTTAAGACCATGCTGTCAAATAACCCTACATATGAAAATACTTCGTATGGCCAAGTATATGACTATACGACTAAGAATGAATACGGTGAAGTTATTAGTTCAGGTGTAGCAGCGTATGAGCCAACCCTGGGTGGAGAGGAAAATCCGTTTAGGCAAGCAATAAAAACCACACAGACCAATTTTATGGCACCTAGTGATGAGTTTATTCAGGAAACGCCTTTTGGGGAAACGTTTTTTCCTTCACCTAGTGTAGGATATTCAAAAATAACAGTACGCAATATAAGGTCTGATTCTCCAAGTGATAATGAGCCTAAGAATACAACAGGTGCTGTTGTCCATGAGTTTTATACGGCCAAGGATTTTCCAACAATTGTCCATCAAACCGGAACAGAGGCACATCGGTATAAACCTTACCCTATGTTAAGTTTCCTGAAAATGTATAGTGAAGATAATATGTCGGTAAGTCAGGGGTATAGTGTTGAGCTAAATGATATGCATGGTAAACCTAAAGGACAAAAAGTGTATGCTTCGGGAAATGACGAAACGCCTATCTCTAAAGTAGAATATGTGTATAAAAAGGATCCTAATAATGGTAAACATTTAAGCAATTCGGTTTCCACTATTAATAAAAAGGGAGAAATAACTACATCAGCCATGGTAGGAGTTGAGTTTGATATGGTAGCTGATATGCGTGAGCAAAAAACAGTAACACGAACTCCGGGACTTGGTGGAAATCTTGATGGCTTTTTAGTGTTCCTACCGATTGTTATTCCAATGATTCTTCCTTCGTATCAGCAAGAAGAGGTTCGTTTTAGGTCTATGGTTGTGACGAAAGTTATTAATCGTTATGGAATTTTAGAGTCGACAATAAATGAAGATATGTCCTCTTCTGTTACCATCCAAAATATGGTGTATGATGAAGAAACAGGAGAAGTATTGCTGACAAAAACAAGTAACCAATACGATGATCCTGTTTACAATATGAACTTTCCTGCACATTGGGCTTACGAAAGCATGGGACAAAGCTATAGGAACATTGGTTTAACGGTTTCAGTGAATGAAGCGTTTGCTAATCCTGCAAATTATTTCGTACCCGGAGATGAATTAATGATAGGTAATATTAGAGGATGGGTGCATTATACTTCTCCTAAATTAGTTATCATGGATGAGCAAGGATATTCTATATTGAAGGATGATATAGCCGTTCACTCTCTTAAGGTTATCAGGTCGGGAAGAAGAAATCAGCAAAATCTGACCATGGCAACAATATCTACGTTAAGTAATCCTATTGTAAATAATGATAGTGACCCTGCTTTTGAGCTAGGCTATAACAATATTATTGCCGCAGGTGCGACTTTATTCACTCAAGAATCCGGTATTTTCTGTGAGTGCGGATTAGATAAAGATCCAACAACAGGCGTTTATCCTGCATACAATCCTTATATTAAAGGGAAGTATGGCATCTGGAAGGTAAAAAGGAGTTATGTGAAACTTACGGACCGCACTCAAACCCGTTATTATAATAATCTTAATGTCAGAAAAGATGGCGTATTTGCCCAGTTTAGTCCTTTCTATATACCTAATAATGGTAATTCCTGGAAGATTGATGCAACAGGCTGGACAAGCCCGTCAGAAGTAACCATTTTTGGGCCTGATGGGGTAGAGCTTGAAAATAAAGATGCACTCAACAGGTTCTCATCTTCTGTATATGGTTACAATAATAAACTACCAATTGCTGTGGCCGCTAATGCACAAAGAAGAGAGATTGCGTTTGACAATTTTGAAGATTACGATTATGCCACTGATTGTGCAAATCACGAACAACATTTTGGTTTTAAAAGGATGCTTACACCAGGTGGGCATATAAGCGTTAGCGAAAGTGTTTCCCACAGTGGTAAAAGAAGTCTTAAACTTCAGTACAGGTGTGATAAAGTGAGTATTAAACGTGTTATCAATCCTTGTAAATACTAATGTTTAAATTGTTTTATATTATGAATATTCAGTTAAAAATATTTCTAACCAGTTGCTTTGTTATGTTGCTGGCAGCTGCTCAAGCTCAACCCAATGCCACCTATTTTAATGATGGGGAGTTTGATGAATTAGCGTTGAGGAAAAAAGCCGCATTGTATGGTTGGCAAGGAGACTCTCTTAATGAAATGGTAGCCCAAACCCTTGAAGACTATTTATTGTATAAAGAACAAATCAAGATGTTGTCTCCAGGATATAACTCTACGTTATCAGCGCCTTCCCCTACATATTGTGTTCCGGGAGCTATACCTCCTTCTTTTTCAAAAACTGAGTTTGATATGATGGGTAAACACCAGAGTGTTTGTTCTGAAATGGACTTTTTTGAAATAACACCTACGCATCCCGACCCATTAGGTGGCTGGACCGGGCAAACAGGTACGTACAATGGAAATTGGGTATATTATCCATTCCCTGCAGCTGGCTCCGGCATTAGTTCTTTTCATGCTGACCAGCATGCAGTAGTGCACGGAAATGGATTGGATCCTTATGGTAAATTTCCGATAGTTGCTCCCGGAAGTGTTCGTTCTTTTAGATTAGGAAATATTTGGGGTGGATTTAACAGCGAAAAATTATTAACGCAAATTGTTGTCAACCGCACAGATGTAATAAACCCCGAAGATTTATATTTTACTTACAGGTATGCACTTGTTTTAGAAGATCCGGGAGTTAGCCATGGCATAATTGAAAAACCATCTTTTAAAGTAAGTGTCTATGAAAAATTACCGGATGGAACTTTAAAAGAGGTTTGTTGTGCCAGATATGAGGTATATGCCGATGAAAAATTTCCAGGTTTTAAAGGTGCCAATATTCGCACTAAAGACTGGGCAACAAATATTATTAAACTAAAAGATCTTTGGCCAACTGCCAGTGTTGATTTAACTACCCCATCCAAAGAATACCTTGTTGAATTTACCACCCGAGATTGTATATATGGTGGGCATGGAGGATATGCTTACGTGGATGGAGGTTGTATTCAACCATCTTTAAAAAAAATAGGGCGTTCTTGTGCCGGATTAGAAACTTCTTTTACTAGCGAAGTATTAGGTTTGTATCCGTTGGAACTTGTTACCTGGAATTTTGATGATGGCACTCCAACCCAGACATTTAATGTTGATTACGCAAACGCAGATAAGCTAATAGTAAGAAAGGATGTTCCGAACATCAATAATCCGTTATTCATTTCACATAAATATATGCTTCCGGGGACCTACACTGTAACACTTACGGTAAAAAACAATAACCCAGATATGAATATTTGTTCTCCAATTACGCTTACTAAAACAGTAAATATAGACAATTGCATTACTTCAACTGTTTCTTGCACAGAATGTATTCAAACCTTTGCGCCAATACCGGGAAAAAAATATGTACTGAGTGCCTGGGTAAGTGAACGAACGAGTGATTATACTCCAAGTATACTTGCCAAATATGATAAACCCAGTATTGTCATTCGTTTTAATGGCCCTAATACCAATGTTGGCCCCTTTAAAGCAAAAGGAAAAGTTATTGATGGGTGGCAAAAAATAGAAGAGGCATTTGATATTCCTGAAGGAACAAACTCTATTGAGGTAATTCTAAACAATCAGTATCCTGTTGATGTAAATGGAAATTTTTCCATTTGTGTATTGGAGAGTAATCCGGACCCTGTGTACTTTGACGATGTTCGGATATATCCATTTGATGCCAGTTTAAAATCTTTTGTGTATGATCCTAAATCACAAAAGCTAATGGCAGAGTTAGATGAAAACAACTTTGCGACCTTTTATGAATATGATGAAGAAGGGAAATTAATAAGGTTGAAAAAGGAAACAGAAAAAGGGGTAAGCACAATTAAAGAATCTGTAAGCAATACGCATAAGAAATAGAATGAAAAGGAATCATAATTGTTATGTGCATGTTGTCATCCTGGCTATGATGATGGTTGTATCGCAGCTTCTGTCGGCTCAGGATCCTAAAGAGGACTTTGTGAAAATAAACGAGGCGTTTTTGAGTCCTACAAGTTTGATCATGGATATACGGTATGCTGTTTATGCAAAAAAAACAGGTAAGACGCCTATCCTAGAACAGTATGGAGAATTAAAACAACAGGGCTCGAATAGATATTATAAGTTAAATAGTATTGAAACAATTGAACACAAGGATTATCAGCTTGTAGTGAATCATCTGGAGAAACGCATGTTGTTTACAAGGAAGTTTTATGATTCAACAGCAAATTCATTACAACGCCAGATGAGTCCTATGGATAAAGAGTTTTTAAATATGATGATAAAAATAGCCGATACAATTATTTACAAAAAAGAGTCGGGTAACCTCAGTTCTTATACCATAAGGCTAAGCGGGGGGGATTCCTATGATGAGGTTAAAATCGTTTATAACAAAAAAACATATTTAATTGATAAAATGGTATTTGTTTATCCGGATTTGCCAACAAATCCGAATATTCCTAATCAGCAAATACAACGAGTGGAGGTTAATTGTATTGGTGTGAAAACGAATACAAAACTTCCGCAAGATCTGTTTAGTTATTCAAAGTTTATTCGTCAGGGACGCACTCAGTTTTTCCCTACCGAAGCCTTTAAACATTATAAAATGACAGATTTATATACCACCAAAAAAATGAAAAATTCTACCTCTAAAAAGTAAATATAAGCTTATGAAAAATATATTTTTAGCAATATTAGTATTTTTATGCTCTGCTGCCTTTGCAGGTGTAAGAACAAAATCGGCAGCAATTGGTGATGCAGGGCAACCGGCATCTTTGGTGAATGGGGCTATCCTCGAAGTGCAGGATTATGAATATTTCAACAATTCAAGCTATTCATTTGTTGTTAAGAGCATTAAGAACAGGGTTAGGTTTGATTTTTTAATGAATCAATGCCAGACTGGTGCTTTTACCGCATCTGTAAATGTTGAAGTAAAGGTTTTTGCCAGTGGCAGCAGTACTGCATTTAAAACAGATAATAAGGTTCTCACCATCAATTATGATCCTTCAAATCCATACACTTCATCAAGTATAGTTGAATTGATTTGTGCTAAAGTAGAGTTTGAGACAAACGGTCGCACCAAACAGAAGGTCCAAGTAAAAATAACAGGCATTAATAAGCCTGGTAATGTTAACCTGAATAATTTCAAGCTTAGTGTTGAGAATGAAAAGGAGAGTTATGTCACGGGGTTTTCTGCAACCATGACTGGAATAGTTGGAACAGGACCAACTCAACCTACATCTCCCAATGAGCTAAAAGTAAGCTGGGATAATAAAGAGTGGGCAGAGGCTTATGATTTAGAGTGGCTCTATGTAAACAATTATGATAGCGATGGAAACGGAGATCTGGCAGCATCAAGTATTGTGATAAGTGAACGAGAGTTTCAGTTTAATAGCACAAGGGTGCACATAACAGCAAACTCTTATAGTATTCCACTGGTATACGATAAAGGGTATATTTTGTACAGAGTAAGAGGTTATGGAAGAACAAGCAGCGACAACTATCAGTCGGATATTCCAATGGAATGGTCTTCATTTCCCCCATTTACCAATGTAGGTGCTTTTGCAGATAAATACAAAATTGAAGGATCCTCTATTCATAACAGAGAGTTGAACTGGCAAACAAATATCATGTTTGCAGAAGAAGGCAAAAATAAAACGGTAGCCCAGTATTTTGATGGAAGCTTACGAAACAGGCAGGAAGTAACAAAGTTTAGCACCCCTTATTCGGGCATAAAAAAAGCAACGGTAGTTGGTGAAACCATTTATGATTTTGAAGGCCGGCCGGCTGTTACAGTGTTACCGGTTCCTTCAAAATCGGAAGTAATTGCATTTCATCCCTCATTTAACTTAAGTCAAAACAATTCAGGTAAAGTATACTCTAAAAAGGATTTTGATTCGGATCCTGTTCCTTGTGGGCTTGATGCTCAACCGATGAGCACAACAAGTGGTGCTTCTGCTTATTATTCCTCGTCTAATGAGTTTTTAGCTGACATGGGTCGGGCTCAAAAGTTTGTTCCTGATGCGCAGAAATATCCTTTTGTTCAAAAAAAATATACAAGAGATAATACAGGAAGAGTATTGGGAATGAGCGCTCCAGGTTACGAGTTTCAGTTTAAATCTATTGATGACCATACTACGCGATATATTTATGGAAGACCGGATCAGATTGAGTTAGACAGGCTTTTTGGTAGTGATGTTGGTTATGCAACACATTATAAAAAAACAGTTGTTGTAGATGCTAATGGACAATCAAGCATATCCTATACTGATATGCAAGGTAAAACTATTGCAACATCTTTGATTGGAGCTACCCCTTATAGTGTAAACGCATTGCAATCTCCGGCTAAGAATGCTTTTATGAATGTAGACTTATTAAATAAAGTAAGATCTACCGACTCTACAGGAAAGGATAATATACTGAATTTAGATGCCAAAACAAAAACAGTTAATTATGACCTTATTGTGAGTGATGCTGAAAGAAGAAATTTTTATTATGAGCTGGGATATCGAAGATTTACACCGGGTTGTATCGCAGATGGTTCTCCGGCAATACCGAATCCAACGGCAATTTTGGCCGCTTCTTTCAGTAACTATAGCTATACTGTACCAGCCCCGAGTCCAACCTCAAATGCAATGGCAATGGCCGTTGGGGATCTTGATAATGACGGATACCAGGATGTTGTATCAGTTACAGGTAATGCTTCGGGTAATAAAGTTGCTATACTTCGAAACAATACATCGAATGGGGTAATTGGTACAGAATCTTTTACCAAGATTGATATTAACGAAATGGGAACAAGGATTGTTCTCAAAGTAGAAATATCGGACCTAAATCTTGACAATAAGAAAGATATTATCATGCTTGTGAATGATGGAGGTACCTATAAAGTATGTGTGTTAAAAAACAACGGAAATTTAGAGTTCTCATTGCAAGAGGTTATTAGCTCAGGTGTAGGTGCAACTGTGTTAGCTGTTGGCGATATTAATGCAGATGGACTTTTGGATATAATTACCAGTACATCTGCAGCTAATAATTTGAATGTGCATGTAAACACCATTACATTAACAGGTGCAGCTACTCCA
Organism: Chitinophaga pinensis; assembly: GCA_943369665.1. Classification (GTDB taxonomy): domain Bacteria; phylum Bacteroidota; class Bacteroidia; order UKL13-3; family UKL13-3; genus UKL13-3. The sequence continues at coordinate 64,250 of CALRNX020000010.1, read as the reverse complement.
TACACCTTTGCTGTTCCCATTGCTCTTACTACATCTAATCCAATCTTGGTTCGTATAGCAGATATGAACCAGGATAAGATCAATGATCTGATTGTTGCTAACTCATCAAAGCAGGTGAGTGTATATTTGAGCACAGTAGACGCGTCAACGGCAACTTCAGGAGCACGTGCTGCATTTGGAACAGGAACAACGTTACCAACCTTTACCGGGGATGTTAAAGGATTTGATGTAGCGGATATGAACGGAGACTCGAAACTTGATATTGTTGTTGCCAATTATAGTGTATCCACAAGTTATATTACAATATATCATAATACAACAACCGCATTAGCAAGTACATCCACATTTGCTGTTTCATCAAATTCATTAACCTATTCTGCTAATTATGGGCCAATATTGGTTCGTGCGGCCGATATTAATAAGGATGGATTTATGGATATGATTGTTGCAAATTCAAGCTCACCATATTTATATGCCTTTCAAGGAACAGCATCGGTTTTTAATGCCCCTGTTAACATGTTGTCTGTTAGTGGCTATAATTATAAAGGCATAGAACTTGTAGATGTAGACCATAATGGTAGAATGGATATTTTAATGCTGGATGCTGCGGGAAAAATGTATTTCCATCCCAACAATATTTCTGGCATCCCAACTTGTTACGAATGTGTTTTGGATCTTGAAATATCACTGAAGGCTACCGATAATTGCCAGATAGAATATTTGTCGGGAGTATACAAAAATACAACACCTGTTAATCCTAATATAGCATTTGTATCGGCTACAAAAATGACATTAGGTCCCTTGGAAGCTATTACAAACAATCCCGATTTTCTTCCATTGTATAATTGCGCAGCTAATCCTGCTATTTTTACGAGGGGTAATAAAAGTGCGGAAACCGCAGGTGGCCCAAATATTTGGGAGACCTCTATATTAAATGGGGAAACCTCAACACCTTCTATGCTTCCTAAGGGAGCATACAAACTTTCCAAAGTACTTAAGGTAAATCAAAAGGCATTGGATATATACACCCATAATTATATTACCGAAAACAATTGTTTAAAATCAATCGAAGATTTTAGAAAAGAGGAGCTCGCACTGATTGATTTTTCTCAATGCGGCATTACTTGTGAAGAACGGTTGGTGCAAATGGGTTGTGTTTACGAACAAAATTCAACCAGCGGCAAATGGGAAATGAATTGTCGATATGAAGCATCAGCTTACTACAACAGCAATGAACCGCCAACGCCTCCAAGTTGCACCTCTTGTCTAACAGCTACGGAATATGAAGCGTTAAAAGTTAAAGTTTTGGAAGAGTGTGGTAATAGAGATTCCGTTTCTTGTAAAAATGAACTTAGCATGTTACGGTCTGATATGAGCCCCGGAGGGCAATATGGTAAGCTTTACGATATTAATACAAATGATAAAGGAGCTATTTCGGGTGCAGGTGACCAAATTGGCGCAATGGATCCGGGTAAGTTTCCACTTTCTGTGTTTAACACGAATAATGTTTTGCCACAAAAAAGCGCAATGCATGCTCAATATCAAGCGTATTATTTAACTAATTTTCCATCTGATCAGGTATATGGTCAGGTTTGGGCTCCTAACTGGAGTTACCCATATAATCGTCCGGCTTCTGGTGTTGCACCAACAGAAAAGAACTTTAGTTACCTGGATGAAAAGGGTGATATTGTTTATGTTGAGATTCAAAAATCGGCAGCTGAGGGGGAAGGATATATACCAGCAGTAAAGCCATATTGCTATGATTTTATTATTGAAAACAATGGTAAGCTATTTATTAAGCCCCAGTATTTAAATAATGTCGTAGACTTTTTGAAATTTTGGCAAGCTCAGTGGGCCGCTTCTTTAGTAATTTATCATCCCGAGTATGGTTACTATGAACAATGTATAGCCAGGGGCGAGAGCAATGAGTGGGACAGCTATTGGCTTATGACAAAAAATGCGCTTGATGTGTCAACGACAAACTATAATGGAGCTTTGGTAACAATAAAGGGTGCAAACGCAATATATCCAAACTGGGCTCCTGCATATATAAGCCCCACAACCCTCAGTGATGCGGCCAATAACCTTATTGGATATATGAATGGATCTACCTGGCATCCTGGATTAGACCCTTATTTTTCTACTGTAACAATGTTGCCAAATGAGCGCGAATCAATGAAGGATAGAATGATCCATTTTGCAGAAGAGACTACATCTGGTGGAACTCGTGTGTCAATAAGCATTTGGGAGTTGGCTTACCGCATGGTACATTGCCCGACAAACCTAAATCTTACTACGGTTAGTAGTTCGAATTGTAACTCTTGTGCATACAATCAACTAGGATTAGAGTATAATGGTTATGGAGCTAATCCTTATGCGAATCAGGAATGGGATGTGTTTAAAATGTTGTACCAAAGTCTAAAGCAACAAATTCTGAAAGCACACGAAACAAGGGTTGCAATTAAAAACGGTTATTATAATGGTTGCATAGACAATAAACCGTTTAATGCTTTCAGAGATAATTTTATTCTTTATTATTATATTAAACCTGGCGCATATCCAGCATGGTTAAAGGTTATCAACAATCCTCTGTTTAAATATTATAATAAAAATGCCTGGCCTAAGTTTATGACAAACCAAGGAATTGGAGCCTTATTTACCTCTCAGTTTTTAAATCCTGAACAACCATGTAATTCAAGCAGGTTCAATAATTATAAAGGTAAACAGGCGCGTTTCCCGCAAACAAAGCAAATGAATCATATACAATCAATCGATGATGATTCTTATCCTAACCCTGTTGGGATGGACGAACTATCCCTTCCATATAACATGGAAGAAGCCCAGGCAATTGTCAATGAACTCAAGGATATTGAAATTAATAAAGGGATAAGTGATTGCAAAACGTGTCCTTTAGCAAGGCAATTTGAAGGTTTCATCAATAAAATGATTGAAAAGAATGATCTGGAGGCAGACAAGACAATTACGCTATACGAGTGCGCAAATTCGAATACTCCTGCTCTTTATGAAGGAATCTCTGATGAACTTTTACAGGCAGCTATTCCTAATCTCTCCAATTATTCTAGTATTTTAATAACATATACCAGTACCCAGGCGTTAACCACTCCCGGAGTGTTAAAGTATACGGGTACGTTTAAACTAAATGGAAACGCAGTTTGCTCACTTACTTTAGATATTCCTTATACGGGAGCTAGTCTATCCTTAAAAGATATTACCCGATTCTGCTGTTTTATTAATAAGACAACAGAAGAGAGTATTCCATCCAACGGATTTTCATTTGTTGTAACAGCAACTATTAAATTGAAACCAACCGATCCTGAGTATGCCAGTATAGCGAATGTTCCGGGGCAGATAGATCAAACCAAACAAGTTGCTGTGCAAGGAGTATCAGGATGTTTGGATTTGGTTAATTGTGGATTGAGCAACAGGCAATGTTTTAATACAGAGGTGGGGGTGAACTTGCAAAATTTATTTAATGGGCTTTTATACAAGAGGCCATATGTTGATGATCCTACAGGTTTGGCCATGCCTTTGATACCTGGGTTTTTACCTAATGGTAATTTACTTGCTACTCATAATGCAGCGGGGGCAGCTTTACCTTTACCTTTAGGATCACCTCCAGACGCATGTGCTCAAAATTTTAAATGTTCAACTGCGGTAGCCAATGACTTTATCTGTTTAAATGACAAGGAAGATGGAAAAACCTGGACAGGTTTGTTTACAAAAGATATTTTGAAAAGATTGTCGATAGGAAGCTATAGCGATGATTATAAAGTTTATTGGGCATCAAAATACGAGGATTGTGAGAAAAGAGAAATCCGGGCTTACTTCTATAACAGGGAGTTTCAGCTCGACAATAATGGAGTGATGACAACCACGAGACTCAGTTTTGACTCTTTAGCCTTCCTAAATGCATGCAGTATTAATTTTAAGTTGGGAGATAATTATGCATGGACGGATGCATATTCTTGTAAACACTATCCTTATAGATGGGATGATGTAATTGGATTTGTTACCATGAAAGGGGATGGTAATACATTTACGATGAAAGCTAAGGTACGCAATACGAGAGGAGTTACTAACTCAAAATATGAGTATCTGGATGTAACCGGAGGATCTACTTGTTTTGTGTTTGGTCAATGTGGAGTTGGTATTGTTCCATCCGATTTTGTTACGGCCGAAACAGCATCTGAGTCGGAAAATGAAGGCTTTGGACCCGCTGTAATAGAAGACTTTATTGTAGAAACAACAAACGGATCTAATATCTGCCCGAGTCCATCAGATCCCTTCGAAGTTAAATTTGCACGCATCAATAATATCATGCGGAACTGGATTGATCGGGTTGAGAATGGTAAGCATTTTAATGCCTTTCCTCAAAATACATACTATTATTATGGAGGACAATATGCTGATCCTATTGGTCAACCACAATTTTGTTCAACCGATTGCCGATTCCTTCTTTTACCTTCCTCTCCGGTTATTGACTTTTCTGAGATTGTACAGATTGTTGGAATTAGCAGGGCGTATGGATCACAAACAGCATTCAAATTATACGTAAAAATTAAGGGTGATAATCAAACGTATATCATTCCCGGGTTGATTGGACATGGGAACAATGCAAACGTAAACTTCGAATATGGTTCAGTCTTTAACGGGATACCTGGTTTTTCAACAACGTTTGTAACAAACTTAAACTGTGGATTCGATATCCGTAAGGCAACTGATATATCCCACTCCTCTTCGGAAAACCCAACCCCTTTATGCACTACGTGCGGTAATTTATTGTATACAAGCAACTCAACAACAGATTATAGTTTTGAGCGTAACTATAATCCGATTGGGTACTTAGAGGAATTAGATGCTTATGGAAACAAACAAGTGTCGAGTTTGGATAACCGCCTTTATAATGGGAGTGTGTTCAGAACGGCTTTAACCGGAAATTACAAACTAAGGGGACTTTTGCTTAACGAGGGGGCTGCCTATTTAAATATGCCACCATCACAGCAAAATTATTATTTAGCAGATAATGAATATGCTGTATTGTTATGGAATAATGGAGGTGTTGGATGTAATCCTTTTCATGAAATGGTTTTCAGGCTACCTAGCCCATACCGTCCCGGCCAAACCGCTCCTTCGTACAAGAAGATTTGGGAAACCTCTTCAACAAATCCAATAGCTGTAGCTTCGAATAAAAACTACAAATTTTCGTTTACAATGCGAAGAGCAGACATTTCTTCTGCTACTGCTGCTTTCTTCCGCGTAAAAGTGACCATAAATGGAGTACCTGTGGCTTATCAGAAGTTTAATTATGGAGCATTTACCTATCGTTATGATATGCAATGGCAATCGGGAAGTGCTGTTAGTGCAAATATTAAAATTGAACTTGAAAACACGGATCCATGTAATATATCGGAACCAAGTTTGGATCCAACTACGCAATCTCATTTATATGCTTTATCAAGCTTGATGTTCGAGACAGATTGTAAACCGGTTAATTGTTGCCCTGAGCCTGAACTGCGAATAACGGTTGTTGACCGTTGCAAAGAATCATTGAGAACAATAGCAGAAAAAAACGCACGGGTACGCTACAGAGATTATATTGATGATATATCCTTGAAGTTCCAAAACCAATATGTGGCGGAATGTCTGAAGGTATATGAAGAATTTTACATGAGGTATAATAGTTCCGAAGATCATTTTACATTGTACTATTATGACCAAGCTGGTAATTTGACGAGAACTGTTCCTCCCCAAGGAGTTAAAGTATTGAATACGATTACAGATGCCGCAAAACTCGAACAGATTAAAATAGATAGAGACTTAGGGGTAAAAACGGTGCTTACAGAGCATACCATGGCAACCACCTACAAGTATAATTCGCTCAATCAACTTCAAAACCAGTCAACTCCGGATAATGAAGATATGCGGATATTTAAAGCCAAACAGGTGAGTGGCAATATTCCGGCCGGGCAAACCATTAATGATATATCTTTTAGTTCTGTATCAGAAGGTGTTGCCGTGACTGATGATTTAGCAAACGGATTCATATACAAAACAACAAATGCCGGTTCAACATGGGATGAAGTAAAAACTTTTGGTGTTCCCGATTTTAATGATATAAAGAAAGTAACTTATATTAAGGCAAATTTTGCCCAGCCATTATTAGGGGAGATAAGGGTAAACAGAGAATTTATTGTAGGCAACAATGGTACATATATTGAAGATGGTAATCTAAAACCGGTGCCAACCAATAAGAATATAATTAAAGTTGAGACCACTACGATTAATAATAAATTACCTGAATTGTTGATGGTCCCAAATATCAGGTATTGGAAATTTAAATTGGATGGCACGGCATTTTACACGGATAATTATGGAACGGATTGGGTGGGTCCTGTAACGAATTACGTGGTTGAACAACAGGGCAATCCCATTGTAAACTGGGGAGAGGATAAGTGTTGGCAGTTTCATCAGGATGGTGTATCTGCAACAATGAGTAACAGCCAAATGAATAGTAATCTTGGTCAATATTACGATATACAAGTTACTATAAAAGATAAGCCAGGTGATAAAGGAACAGGAACATGCAGGGTTTGGGCGTTTGAATCTGATGGTACGGCATGGTACAGAGATGTTGATGAACTTAACCCAACTTGGAAAGGGCCGATAACCAGTTTAGAAGCAAAAATGGATGGAGATCTAAAGGATATTTCATTCAGACCTCTTGTAAATGCAGGCGATGAAAACCATGCGTATGCCATATCGGAAACAGGAGTGGTATACGTAACAAATGATGGATGTGTATCGTGGAAAAGAGATGCTGATGAGAAACTTTGCCTCATGAATAATTATGCATTATCGAGTATGCATTTCTGGGGAGGTAATGCCGGTTTTATTGGTGGCGATAATGGATTATTATTAAAGGGAGAACTTGCCACAAATACGGTTTCCAATCCGGTTTCCTGGAGCGTTGTACCAAACAATCTCACTACCGCCATTACCAAAATGCATTACACGAATGCAACAACTGGAGTGGTATTGGCTAAGGATGCAGCCGGAACATCACTCAATATGCATTATACATCAGATGGAGGACAAACTTTCACTCAGGTGAAAACGGACATCGCAGATTTTTATTTTGTGAATTCAACCCTCGGGTATACAGTAAGCACGAGCGGACTAGTATTTAAAACGACTAATGGAGGTAAAACATGGACCCAACTGGCATTCTCTCCATCAATGGGTACAAACCAGGCAAAAAGTATATCAGCGTATGCGTATTCTTTTCCGCTAGGAGGTTTTACATTTGATCAAACCTTTATTTTGGTTGGGGGAGAAAATGCAAAATTATATTTATCGAAAGATATAGGAGCCACTGCCTGGACCTTAATGCCGGTGAGCTTTTCCGGTGTTTCAACGCAATCTGTATCGCAACTTCGACTGTATGCTAGTACCAATAACATGATCGTTACAACCATGAAAATTAGTATGCTGTTAAGTGATGGAAAGTTGCTCTACACGTCAATGGATCCAAGCAATATTTCGGCTATTACATGGAGCAATACGCTTCCTTCGGGAGCAAACGGTCCGGTTGTAAACCTAACTTTTTATGATGCCGAAAATGGGTATGCTTATAACAATACGGGTAAATTACTTTATACAAATAATGTTGGAGCAACTTGGAGTGTAGCGCCAATTGCCGAAAATGCTTTTTTAGGAAAAGCATATTTTATCGATAAAAGCAAAGGAATTGTTATCAACGGACAGGGTAAAATATCTGTAACGGAAAATGCAGATAATACAACATCACCAGTGTGGAGCGACCAAAGCAATTTATTAAGAACACCGCGGTTAAAAAGCATTCATGTAACAACAGATTATGTACATGCAGCGGGTGAAAACGGAGTATGGGTCTATAGTAAATGGAGTGCGGCTCCTGCAGATCCAGAATACCAAAAATGGTATATACTTAAAACAGGTATATCAAGCGATTTTAATGATATCATCTCAAGTAATGGTGATATTTATGCTGTAGGAACAAACGGGCTTATAACAAAACCTAATTTAACAGATCCAGCAGCCGCGTATTCATTTCCTAAGATGAATCTGATGGCCCCTTTTGTGAATAATTACACGGGAATAGCTATTGATGCAATAACGAATCCGGCAAATCCTGATTTGTATGTTATCGGAGAAAACAAAGTTATCGTAAAAGGCACATTTAATACAGCCAATCCGGCAAGCCCTGCTCTTACAATGAATGTTGTGGCAGGTGGTAATGTTCCGATAAAGGCCATTGCAATTTTAAATGCCGCTTCTGCTGATCGATTTGGTGTAATAGGAGGGAAAGGTAATTTACTGGCTAAAGATGCAACCATAAATTGGACGCCTAAAAATCGATTAAATGCAAGTCCTCTCAAATCAGTTTACATGGTTACTCCAGAAATAGGTTATATCGTAGGGCAAAGTGGTAATATATGGAAAACTACTACAGGAGGAGATTCATGGATTAAACAAACGGGAATACCTTCCGGGGCAACCGGCATAACATTTAATGCAGTACACTTTAAAGATATCAATACGGGTATTGCAGTAGGAAATGGAGGGTGGATATTATTTACCAATAATGGCGGAACCACATGGACGCAGCAAACCTCAGGAGTGTCTGTGAATCTTAATAGTGTGTTTTGGACAAGCCCAAGTATGGCAGTGATAGCCGGAAATAGCGGAACCGTATTAAAAAACACAAATGCTGCCGCAGGTTCAACATGGTCTGCAATTAGCGTTGGATCACCTTTTACATCTACCAATTTCTCTGCTGTTTCTTCTCCTGAACCTGCGTTGTGTTATATTGTTGGTAATAGCGGAAAAATGTTAAAAATTGAAAATCTTACCACAACCCCGGCATTAACATCTTTGCCATGTACAACACCTACCTGCACAGCCTCGATAGGATACGCAGTTCCAATAGTCAACCTTTCTGATGTATATTTTAAAGACCGTGTAGTGGGTTATGTGATAGGTGATAGCAGAGCTTTTTACAAAACAATTGATGGTGGAAACGTGTGGACGCAAATGAATCCGAATACGGAGTTGGGTAATGAAGCTAATAACTTTAAAACACTTGCTGTTCGTGATGCACATAATTTTGTATTGGGTGGAAATAATTCGGTATCTCCTACACGTCCGATTACAACCAATATATACGACTTCACCAACGAATTTTCTACCCGTTTCTACTATGATGCTTTAGGACGGATGGTTGCTTCTCAAAATTCTAAACAGTACAATGCAACCGAAACGCATAATCGATACAGTTATACAAACTATGATGCAAAAGGTCGAATTGTTGAAGTTGGTGAAATAGATGCCACCACTCCTATCGAAGTTGTTTACAACAAAAATGTAATGACTGATGAGCCAAGCTTGATAACAGGAAAACCAATTACGAGTAGAGTAGTGGCCAATCTTGGAAATGGTAACTGGAATATGGGCAGTTGGACAAGAGATCAGGATGTTACAACGGTAGTTTCAAATGGTAATTTATTAATCACAGAAAAAGGAACATACACGGGGGCAAATTATACGTTTCCTACTGTACCGGGGAGAGTGTATCGTGTAAGGTTTAAAATAGAGAGTGGTACCATGAAAAATATCTCTGCAACAATGTGGTATAGTCCTTATATAAATGGTAATAACTGGATAAGTGTTCCAATGTTGCAGTCTCAAAATGGATTGGACAGAGAACTTACCTATACTGCTACGCAAACACTAACGAATTTTACCATCTTAAAAGATTGGGTGAGTGCAGGCGAAATAGGTTTGGCTACAACGGTAGAGCTTAAGTATTTAATTATAGAAGAACTATCTTCTTCTGCCATTCAATACATCACAAAGAAAGAGATGTTCTATATAAAACAATGGATGGATGTTTATGGTAGTATTACGCAAAGTCAGTATGCTGATCCAACTGTTCTCAGAAATAAAATAGGCTCACGTTTCCTTTTTGCATCAGGGGCAGATCTTGTAAAAGGTTTTGCCGAAGCTAGCTTAACAGCAGAAGGAAGTACAATTAAGGCCGTATGGCGTGACGGTTTTTCAATGAATGACGGTATGGATCCGCTTTTGTATAATGAATGGATGGAAGCCAATAAAACCAGTAAACATCAAATCACACATACTTATTATGATGATGCTGTATTGGATGCCAATTTACCCTTGGATTTTGAGGCACAAAACCTTAGGGGAAGGGTTTCAAGTACCACATTTACCGAAAAGTATAATGCTGATAAATTGGTGTATGATAATGCCATTCATTATAGCTATGATATCCATGGCAATGTAAAAGAAATGCTGGTAGAAAATCCTAAATTGGCAAATGCCTGGGATTTGGCAACCTCTAAAGACTTCACCTTTAAACGTATTTTATATGATTACGACCTAATAAGCGGTAAAGTAAATGCAGTACATTATCAGCCAAACGAATCTGATGAGTTTCATCATCGTTATACCTATGATGCCGACAATAAAATAACAGAAGTAGAAACATCGACTGATGGTGTGGTTTGGGAGAGCGATGGACGTTACCAATATTATTTGCACGGTCCACTTGCCCGAACAGAGTTGGGAGAAGACAATGTACAAGGCCTGGATTATGCATATACGATGCAAGGCTGGTTAAAAGCTGTAAATTCTTCAACACTTGCGAGTGCAACCAATGATATTGGTGAAGACGGAAAAAGCGGGGGAGTAAACCAATGGTTTGCAAAAGATGAAATGGGTTATAACCTGGGCTATTTCAGCAATGACTATACAGCCATTGGAGCAGCGGGTATTACGGCTTCTACGAATCCAATTACGGTTACAGCCGGCACTGATTTATTACCGGCCAATCATTCCCGGGATCTTTATAATGGTAATATCAGTCATATGATTACGGCAATTGGACGTTTTACAAGTTCAGGATCTACAGCTCCGATGGGAACATCATACAACTACGACCAGTTAAACCGAATAGCAGAAGCTAAATATTACAACAATATTGACAATGCTACCAATACCTGGAAAAATAACAATGCCCCGTTAAGTGATTACTTAAATACATTTACCTACGATGCCAATGGAAATATACTGAAGCAAAAACGCAATGGATCAGCAAACGTGAGTCTTGATATGGATGACCTCACGTATAATTACTATTCGGGAACCAATAAGCTTAAAAATGTAACAGATGCTAAGGGTTCTGCTCTTTATATTGATGATATCGATAACCAGGTTTCGAACAATTACGTGTATGACGAATCGGGTAATCTGATAAAAGACCTGGCTGAAGAAATTGATAAAATTGAATGGAATGTGTATGGGAAAATTAAGAACATCATACGCATCAGCACCAGTTCAAAACCCGATTTGTATTTTGAATACGGGCCTGATGGGAACAGGGTGGTAAAAACCATTGTTCCTAAAGGGTATAATAAGTTCCCGGTATCTACTTATTATGTGCGCGATGCACAAGGAAATATTTTGGCTACCTACGAACGAACCTTTACTAAAACCGTAGATTTTGATACGTTATCATACAAACAAGTAAACGATTCTATTATTAAATTGTCGGGGGCATCTACGGTAGCATTCGGAAGTTTTATTTCTTCTCAAAATATGGGGGGAATAGCCGATACGCTGCTTCTGGTTGCACAAACAGCAGATACTGCTACACAGTCGCAAATCATACAAGGTTTTGGCCAAACACTGATGACACCTAGTTTTAGTGAGCTTAGAAGATATTATGACCCTTTGGTTATCCAAAGTAAGTTTACCGAGTTTTTGTTTAATCAAGATGGAGGGCCTTCAGTTGAACAATTAGGAAATAATTTATGTTCAACTCCTGAAGCAAATGGATTTGATATACAGGATTACCAAAATGCAGATATCAGCTTGCTCAGATCCATCATGATGAATAATGAGTCGAGAACACATTTCATGAAAATGCTTATGGATGTGAATTATAGCCTGTATAATGATGTTCAAAATTATATGACAGGACCCGGAACTACAGGAGTGTTTATGAATGATGTATATAAAGGCAATGGTTTTGATATAGACGGAACGCACTGGATCCCCGATCCGAATTATATAGACCATATTACCTATTATACATTCGATAGAATATCAGCATATTATGGTTGGAGTTGCTCGAACTTTGGGCCGTTTTTTGCCAATTGGATGGGAAGCTATTCTGATCCTTATAGTGTGCAAAAGTCTGCCCTGATATTCAAAAACCTGTCGAAAGGTTACCCGGTAGCACTTGCTAAAAGTATTTGTAATTGTTCATCAAGCGTCAGTTCCGGACTTCCTTACAGCACCTTGATTGAATATCTGGATAATCTCTCACCAGAAGCATCCGGAGCTCTTATCACAGCGCTTTTTGCGCTTAAACCTGCCATTGCCGATGAGGTAATGACCAACTATGGATATCCTGATAATATAAAATATTGGACCAATCCTTATTTCCAATATAATGGATCCAATACCTTCTTTAACAGCACCCCTGAAGATAATTATAACAATACAGTGAATTCTCTTTCCCGTGGAGCGATTTATTCATACCTTTCTTCAAACCATCCTGATTTACTGGATTGCAGCACTTCGGATGGAAATCAACTTTTACAAACCATATTATTGATGGCAGGAGAGGAAGTATTCCATAGCTGGCTCGATGGGTATATAGGGGTAAGCGATGCCTCGCCACAATTGAGAGCAGCATGTGCCGAAGACCATATGGAATACATGCACACCCTGTCAGGTTATTCAGATGATTCGTATTCATCATTGGTTTATGATATGGATCCGGTGCTTTATTATTACACGATGTTAAAACTATGGGACAGGCAAACATTGCTTTCCCATATCCGCTACACCGATCAGGCAACTTTTACAGCTGCCCTTGCATCCCGTTACCCTAATGTGGTTTCAGCTTACCAGCAAAACCATAATCTATACAGCGGTTCCGGCAATGGTATGGAAGCATATTTCACCAAAGTAAAAGAATCGGCATACTTTGGCTCAACGTTTTATAATAACCTGCTTCAGAAGTTTTACAATGTATCAAGTACCTATGTTGATACATTAAAATTAAAAGAGTTGACAATGTATGGCTCATCCCGCCTGGGTGTGCGGGTTTTTGAAAAACCGATAACAAGCAGTAAATTTTCTGCCTTGTACAGTGGCTTAACGTTTGTAAGTGTGGTAGAAAAAAGCAACAGTACGGTGGCCGCAACAAATTCGGGAATTTATTTGGCCACCCGTGGCTACAAACAATTTGAGCTGAGCAATCATTTGGGAAATGTACTCACAGTGGTAACCGATAAAAAGATGCCGGCTTGCGCACCATTAGTGAAGATGACGGAGCCATTTAATAGCGGAACCGGGAGCTGGACAAGTTATGGAGGACAATCTACTTTTGTTTCAAACGGGAATCAAAAACTGAATATGAAAGGAAATGGAAGTGTTACCTCTTACCAGATAAAAAGTCCTGCTTTCAGCATTGTTGCCGGTCGTACCTATCAGTTCAGTTTTGACTTAAGCATGATAAGCGGCAGCCAAATTTATATCACCACCAGCAATGGAGGTGGAGGTGTCACAACTCAACTGTTCAACAATAATGCCCGCAATGTGTATACATTTACAGCAGGTTCTGCTGGCAGTACTCAAATTTGGCTCAACTATTTCAGAACCACTTTTAGCTCTGCAGTCGATTATTCTATTGACAATGTAGAACTCCTTGAGTTGAATACCGGTGGTCTTCAATCATTCAGTGCTGATGTAGTAGCTGCCAATGATTACAGTCCGTTTGGTGCTCCGCTTGCCGGGCGTTCGTATAGCCGTGCCAAAGAAACCTCGCGAAAAATACATACAAACAATACGTTTGCATCCGGAACGGAGAGTTGGTTGCAATACAATACTATTGTGCTCAGCAACGATAACGGACGTTTAAAATGTTTGGCCAATGCCGTATGGGGTACAGCGCGTAAAAACCTGACCAACTTAGTGGTAAATAAAACGTACCGAATTACCTTTAAGCTTGATATGGGAAATTGTACTGTTTTAGGTTTACCTTTATACAACAGTAATTTTACCAACTATGTTACCTTTAATAATTATGGCGTAACCGGTCTGACGGAAAGTAATATATACAGTGTAACATTCCGAGCCACCGAAAGTACCATGAACTTAATGTTTGAGGTTAATCCTGGAAATGGAACGATATCAGCAGGTAATCCACGTTATTTCTGGTTGGATGACTTTGTGGTGGAAGAAGATGTGACTTACTCGGATTATCGATTCGGTTTCAATGGGATGGAAAAGGAAAATGAAGTGTCTGGTGATGGAAACAGTTATACTACAACACATAGAGAATATGATCCACGTCTAGGAAGATGGTTTAGTTGCGACCCTGAAGAGAAAGATTATGAAGATGTTTCACCATATTGCGCCATGGATAATGATCCTATTAGAAATAATGACCCTGAAGGGGATGACTGGTGGGATCGAGTTATGGGAGCGGTTGTTGGTACAGCTACAAATGTAATTCCGGCTTCTACTGGTTTGAGGAACACTTATACTCCTAATGATCCAGATGATTACAATAATACATTAGAGAATACAGATAAAGTTGCTATGGCTTTAGGAGGCGCCTCTGCTGTTGGAGGAGCAGGCGCAATGGCTGTTGGAGGAGGTATGGCTGCCGCAGGAGGGGCTGTAAGTCTTACGGGAGTAGGTGTTGTGGCCGGAGCTCCTACAGCAGCGTTGGGGGGAGTTATAGCAGCGGAAGGGGCAGTTGCTGCGGCCACTGGTGCTGTTTTAATGACAAACGCTACAAATAACCAGAAAGCAGGTTATAATTATGGCAAGCCTAAGCAACAAGCTTCGAATTCTAGTGCAACTGGACAAAGTGCTCAAAAACCAAAAGATACTAAGCACACGGACAATAGACACGTTGATAGAACCAAATATCCAGATAAAAGTAAGTACTCAAAACCAAGTCAAAAGGCGAAACTTCAAGAGCGTACAATGAAGAAACCTGATGTGAAGAAGCAGCAGTCAGATGGTCGTATTGTTTATGAAAAAGATTTTAAACGAAAAATAGGTACTAAAGGGGAAACATCACATAAAGTAGTTGTTGATCAGAAGAAAAATAAAATTGTTACATCCTACCCTCAAAAAAAATAATCTAATATGGAAATAAGAGAAATAGATTCAGGAAGAGTCATTTATTCAATTACTAATCAAGACTTGCAGGTCTTAGAAGACATATTTATTTCATTTAATAAAAAATTTATTAATTATCTTGATCTTTATAAAGATACTAGATTATATGAAAATCATATAACGTATTTGATAGAAATATGTAATTGGAATGAGTATAAAAAAAATACTACCGTAATGCGGTTTAAGGATTTTTTAACAAAACAAAAACAACCAATAATGATTGTAGGAGATTGATTCTATGATAAAAAAGTTCGAAAGATGGAGAGTCAAAAACATCGATAAAAAAGTCCTATGTACTATTGTTAAGATTGATGAAGTAACTTCTGTAGTGCATGTAAAAATATCGAATTTAACAATCCCGCATAGTAACATTACTGAAATAGAACACATGCCTTTTGATTACGAGGTACTATTAAAATCTCTTGATACTATTGTTGATATGGATTATTTGGACGAAGAAGAAATAGAACAAAGAGTATCTGAATGGAAACAAAATAAAGGTGGTGTTTGGGATGTAGAAATATATAAAGCGATTGAATTTACAAAACAGACATATATGAAAAACGAATAAAGATATCTCCTGATGGAGCTAACCTGTTCTTTCTAACATGCCATCAATAAGCTAACGCGAATGTCTCCCTGTTCTTTCTAACATGCCACCAATAAGCTCACGCGAATGTCTCATTCGTGTGAAGATGTAAGTAGAAATAAAGTAAGGAGGTAATTACCCACGCGGCAATAAAACAACAAAGTCCAACCAAGTGTAAAAGCGGGTTGGGCTTTGTTGTTTAAATAGTAAATTAGTATTATGAAACTAATAAATATTTTGATAAAGGGAGATATTCGACAGACCATGGCACACGAACGAGACGTTCGCGTGAACGGGGAGATTGTGCAACACAAAGATTTTTAGGTAAAAGAGAGATGCCGCAGACCATGGCACACGAACGAGACGTTCGCGTGAACGGAGAGAGGATAGTACGACAAGCTAAACTTAATCAAGACAAGCTATCATTAACAAAATGTAAATACAACGTATCAAGACATAAAAAAGAGAACAAACAGGATTGCAGACAAAGTATGTGAAGCAGTTCTAACAAGTTTAAAAATAAAAGGATTTTATATCTTGGATCTATGTCGGAGTATTTAAAAACGGAGGAAGGGAAAACGTATTTTGTCACATTTGCAGTTGTGGATTGGATTGATGTGTTTACCCGAGAGGCTTATGTTGACATTCTGTTAAACAGTATAAAGTATTGCCAGAAAGAAAAGGGATTATTGTTGTATGCATACTGTATTTTACCAAGCCATGTTCATATGATTGCAGGTGCTGAAAAAGGAACATTAGGAGAACTATTGAGGGATATGAAAGGCTTTACTTCAAGGAGTATTTTAAGTGAAATTAAAAGCAACCTCAGAGAAAGCAGACGCGAATGGTTGCTTGAAGCATTCAAAAAAGCAGCTAGCCAATCCGGACAAAAACAAGCATACCAGTTTTGGCAACATACCAATCATCCTGAAGAACTTTTTTCGACTAAATTTATCGAACAAAAAGAAAGATACATTCACATGAATCCGGTAGAAATGGGTTTGGTAAGTTGGCCTGAGCATTACCGATTAAGTTCGGCAAGTAAGGAAAGTCCATTAAAAGTTCTGCCAATCAAATAGGGAGATTGTGCAACCAAAAAATGTTTTTAGGTTAAAGAAAGATACCGCAGACCATGGCACACGAACGAGACGTTCGCGTGAACGGGGATTGTGCAACTCAAAGATTTTTAGGTTAAAGAGAGATACCGCAGACCATAGCACACGAACGAGACGTTCGCGTGAGCATCATCGTGCCTATCATTAAGAATGCTGTCTGCAAGTTGTTGAAAACGAGTATTTAATTTCGGTTATCAGTGTTTAATGTTGGTATGCATCCAATTGTATAATAGTGGTTCCTGTTTTGATTCAAAAAGGCTGAATCGTTTACCTTTGAACGTTCAATGTCTAGCGATTCGTGCATTGAATAAAAGGTGAGATATTATATATTGATATTACTATTGGTAGGTGGTCTGGGGTTTTCGGCACTTGCACAGCTGAGATCAGAATCAGATGTTACGCTTACGCTCGATATGTTACCTGTATTGCAGTTGCAAACAGTTTCTCCTTCGTCCGTTACTTTTGATTTTAACCAAATATCCGATTACCAGTCGGGGGTTACGCTTTATGGTGCTACTACCTTAAAAGTGAACGCTACCGTAACCTGGGATTTGTATGCGATAGCCAAATCAAGTGGTAATGTTGGAGTAGGTTATTGGGATCAGCAAATGGTTTATGGCCAGAGTGGGGCTCAAGCCACCAATCAGATTCCACTAAGTGCTTTGGAATTGCATCAATCTTCGCCCAATCAATATGCTGCAGGAGCGAGCGGGTTATATAAAGATTACAGTTCACCGTTCCCTCCGGTTTCAAGCCCATCAGGTTCTAATTCAATATATGTGGATCCATCAGGCGGAGACGCCCCCCCTGCCGGTATGCATAAGTATATTGCGGGTCATGCAGGTACCGGAGGTGTCGGAAATGATGGGGCTTTTGGCGGAAGTTATTTGAATGCAGGAAGCGGTTACGCTTACAGCATCGATTACCGGATCGTACCCGGATTGCCTTCGGTGTTTCCAATGGCCTTCGATGCTACAGGACAAATTCAGGAATCGGTTGATGTCAAGAAAGGTATTGGGGCATATGTTCAACCCGGTGTATATACCATGTTTGTACAGTACTTATTGGTTGAAGATCAATAAGTGATTATACACCTGATACTAAAAAAGCCCAACCAAGTATAAGAACCGGTTGGGCTTTGTTGTATAAAGATAAATTTTGTTTTGTTAACATTAATCAAACCTGTGAGCCGTTTTATTCAACTCTTCTTTGGGCAGATTTTTGAAATATTCATAAGTGATTTTTAATCCTTCGGCACGGCTTACTTTGGGTTCCCATCCTAATATTTCCTTCGCTTTTGTAATATCCGGCCTGCGTTGTTTTGGATCGTCCTGCGGTAATGGTTTTGCGATCAACTTTTGAGTTGTTCCTGTCAATTTGATAATCTCCTCACCAAATTCTTTGATCGTAATTTCATCCGGATTACCAATGTTTACCGGGTACGGATAGTCGCTCATCAGCAAGCGGTAAATTCCTTCAACTAAATCGTCAACATAACAAAACGAACGTGTTTGGCTTCCATCACCAAACATGGTAAGGTCTTCGCCACGCAATGCTTGTCCGATAAATGCAGGTAATACGCGACCATCATTCAGGCGCATACGCGGGCCATACGTATTAAAGATTCGGATAATACGCGTTTCAACTTTGTGATATGTATGGTATGCCATTGTAATGGCCTCCTGAAAACGTTTTGCTTCATCATACACACCACGTGGTCCGACAGGATTTACATTGCCCCAATATTCTTCCGTTTGCGGATGCACTGTTGGGTCTCCATATACTTCAGATGTTGAAGCAACAAGGATGCGGGCTTTTTTCTCTTTTGCTAATCCCAAACAATTATGTGTGCCCAATGAACCTACTTTTAATGTCTGGATCGGAATTTTTAAATAATCAATAGGGCTTGCAGGTGAAGCAAAATGAAGGATATAGTCCAACTTGCCCGGTACATGAATAAACTTGCTTACATCATGATTATAAAACTCGAAATTTTCAAGCTTGAACAAGTGTTCTATATTTTTCAAATCACCTGTTATCAAATTATCCATGCCAATAACATGGTAATCTTCCTTGATAAATCTATCGCAAAGGTGAGAGCCTAAGAATCCGGCAGCACCTGTTATGAGTATACGTTTTCTTGTCATAATATGAGTTTGTTGTTTGGGGTTTGACGTTTGTGACAAACCTCAAACTATAATTGTGTATTTATTCCGATGCAGTAATAAGTAAATCCTAATTCTTTCATTTCTTCAATATCATAAATATTTCTGCCATCAAAAATGGTTTTGTTCCTCATGAGTTTTGAAATAACATTAAAGTTAGGGGAACGGAATTCGGGCCATTCGGTTGCAATGAGTAATGCATCAGCATCGATCAGTGTATCGTATTGGTCTTTGCAATAAGTGATCTGCTCACCGATCATTTTTTTCGCTTCATGCATTGCCACAGGGTCAAATGCTTTTACGTTGGCTCCTGCTTTTAGAAGGTTCTCGATAATAACCAATGATGGCGCCTCGCGCATATCGTCTGTTTTAGGTTTGAATGAAAGTCCCCAGATAGCAAAGGTTTTTCCCTTAAGGCTTCCGCTAAAATGTTTCGATACTTTATTGAACAATACATTTTTTTGATCTTCATTTACATCTTCTACAGCTTGTAAGATGCGCATATTGTGGCCATTTTCCTGTGCCGTTTTGATCAATGCTTTTACATCTTTGGGGAAACAAGATCCTCCATAACCGATACCTGGATAAATAAATTTATTGCCAATACGTGGATCACTGCCAATTCCTTTACGCACCAGGTTTACATCGGCCCCCATTATTTCACATAAATTAGCGATATCATTCATAAAGCTGATTTTGGTGGCAAGCATTGCATTGGCAGCATATTTCGTCATTTCGGCACTTGGGATATCCATGAAAATGATCGGATGTCCGTTGAGCAAAAATGGTTTGTATAATTTGCGCATGATTTCTTCGGCACGTTTTGATTTGATGCCAACCACAATCCTGTCGGGTTTTAAAAAGTCATCAACGGCAGCGCCTTCTTTGAGGAATTCAGGATTGGAAGCAACATCAAATTCAATATTTGCGTTACGTTTGGCAAGGGCAGCTTCCACAGCGGCATTAACTTTTATAGCAGTTCCAACGGGAACTGTACTCTTGGTAACCACCACAATATAGTCGTTGATGTTTTCACCAATTTCGTTTGCCACTCCAATAACATATTTAAGGTCGGCACTACCATCTTCACCCGGAGGAGTTCCTACGGCAATAAATGCCACATCACATCCTTTGATACTCTCGGCAAGACTGGTGCTAAATTTCAATCGACCGGCTTCTACGTTGCGCGTTACAAGTTCTTCTAAGCCGGGTTCGTAAATGGGTAAAATTCCTTTTTTGAGGTTTTCAATTTTTGTTTGGTCAATATCAATGCAAGTAACATCAATACCAACTTCGGCAAAACAAGTTCCGGTTACTAAGCCAACATAACCTGTTCCTACAACTGCTATTTTCATTTATGCGGTATATTCTTTTTTATAATGAATGTTTGTTACAAAAGTCAAGTACGTGTTGGGCAATATATTCCAATTGTTCGGTCTCCATTTCGGTACTTATGGGCAGCGAAATTACACTTTTACATAAATTTTCGGTTATCGGTAACGAACCTTTTGGATATGCATCCGAAGCATAGGCTTTTTGGTAATGTAAAGGTATTGGGTAATAGACCATTGACGGGATGTTTTGCTCCTTTAAATAGTTGCGGAGTTCATCCCTGTCGATTCCTTTTGTTAGCAAAGTATACTGGTGAAAAACATGTTCACTCTTCACTTCACGAACGGGGATGGCGAGGTTCACATGATTGGCAAACGCCTTGTCGTAAAAATCGGCAACACTTTTTCTGGCAGCTGCAAAACTGTCAAGATGATTAAGTTTAACATTTAAAATTGCAGCTTGTATGGTATCCAAACGAGAGTTTACCCCGATTTCATCATGTTGGTACTGGATACTTTGGCCATGGTTGGCAATCATTTTTAAACGTTTGGACAAGGTTTCATCGTTGGTATACATTGCACCGCCATCGCCCATACATCCCAGGTTTTTGGAAGGAAAAAAAGAGGTGCAGCCAATATGCCCCATTGTCCCTGCCTGTTTGGTAGTCCCGTCATCAAAGGTGTATTTGGCACCAATAGCTTGTGCTGTATCTTCAATAACAAATAAGTTGTTTTGTTGAGCAATATGTAAGATCGCCTCCATATTGGCACATTGACCGAATAAATGCACCGGTACAATAGCTTTGGTTTTAGGGGTAATTGCAGCTTGTATTTTTTGTTCGTCAAGCAAAAAAGTCTGAGGGTGAACATCCACCAATACAGGTTTTAACTTTAGCAATGCAATTACTTCGGCAGTAGCGGCATACGTAAAGGCGGGTAAAATTACTTCGTCTCCTGGTTTCAGTTCAAGTGCCATCATGGCTATCTGCAATGCATCTGTTCCGTTGGCGCAAGGAATTACGTATCCAACCTTAAGGTAACTGGCCAGTGCTTCCGAAAACTGTTTGACAGCAGGTCCGTTAATGTATATGGTTGACGACACAGCTTCTGCAATAGCCTGGTCGAGCTCTGTTTTTAACCGAAGGTATTGGTGTTTTAAATCCACCATTTGTATGGGTCTCATCGTGGGTATAGTGGTGATGTTTTGGGCGAATATACTCGCGCTTATTGTAAATACAGAATTGTGTGTATTTTTGAGCCGATACCTTATGCAAAAACTTGTAACCATTATATTTTTATTATGTAGTTATATTGTTGTCGGTCAGTCTTCAAACAAAAGAGGAGACCCAATAGTCAATATTCAATTCCATTACACGTACACCCGACCTCAGGGCGATTTAGCCTTGCGCTTTGGCGATTTTCACAATGTTGGGTTTGGTGGGTTGTTTAAGTTAAGTACCAATTGGGTATTTGCTCTTGATGCTTCTTATCAATTCGGAAATGAAGTAAAAGACCTGAATTTTTTGTACAACCTCACCAATAGCAGTGGAAATATTATGACCAACTCCGGAACAGATGCAAGTTATAATGTGGGCATGCGCGGATTTAATTCGTTTGGTAAAGTGGGGAGGGTGTTTCCGTTGGGGGTGAAAAACCGCAATTCAGGAATTATCCTGATGTTGGGAGGAGGAATTTATTACCATAAAATAAACATTGCAACAACCCGCAATGATATTCCAACCTTAACAGATGATCTGAAAAAAGGATATGATCGATTGAGCATGGGCCCGGCTGCAACACAGTTTTTGGGTTATTATTACCACAGCAACAATCGGTTTTACAATTTCTACATTGGAATTGATTTTGTGCAGGCGCATACGCAAAGTATTCGCAAGTATAATTATGATACAATGTTACCCGATACTGATAAACACTGGGACATGACTGTGGGCGCACGTATTGGCTGGATGATTCCCATTTACTTAAAAGCGAAAAATTCGAATAACGAATACGAATTCAAATGATGCAGTTCTTAGGCTATTGTGCATATTCAATCGGATTATGGGGGTATAAATGGATTCTTCGTATTGCCGCCTTGTTTAATGCAAAAGCAAAATTGTTTGTAGATGGCCGAAAGGAATTGGTATCTCATATCATCTCAGTATTGTCTGTAGAAAGCAGGAAAAGAGTTTGGTTTCATTGTGCCTCGTTGGGTGAATTTGAGCAGGCCCGACCGCTTATCGAACAGTATCAAAAAGACCATCCTCAATTAGCGATCATTATTACCTTTTTTTCACCTTCGGGATACGAGATCCGAAAAAATTATGCGGGGGCTGATTATGTATTTTACCTACCCTTGGATTCGGGCAAAAATGCAAAAGCATTTATTGATGCAGTAAATCCTTCACATGTTTTTTTTGTCAAATATGAGGTTTGGTATCATTACCTGAATGCCTTGGTAAGCAAAGCCATTCCTGTTTTTCTGATCTCCGCAAATTTTCGTTCCAATCATATTTACTTCAAATGGTATGGAACCTTTTTTAAACAAATGTTGTTGTCATTTAACCATATTTTTTGTCAGAACACCTTTTCAAATGACTTGCTGAAAGAACATGGCATCGTGAACACGAGTGTGAGTAAGGATACGCGCTTTGACAGGGTAGTGGCCAATCGCGATCAATGTAAAGAATTTCCGATGGTGGAGGCATTTAAAGGTAAACACAATGTATTAATAGCAGGGAGTAGTTATTCTTTCGAAGAAGAATTGATTGCAGCAACAATGATCGATTTCCCGGAATGGAAAGTGATCATAGCTCCGCATCATATTGAAGAAAGCCGTATTGCTGAGATCAAAATGAAATTTGATTTGTTAGGCGTAGCTGCTTATTCCGATTTGTTGAAGGATCATCAATTACAGGAAAAACGTGTATTGGTTATCGATAATATTGGCATGCTTTCTTCTCTTTATAAGTATGGAGATATTGCGTTTATAGGTGGTGGTTTTGGTAAAGGGGGCATACACAATACGCTTGAAGCGGCTGTTTTTGGTATGCCCATTTTGGTTGGCCCCAATAACCTGAAAAAATTTCCGGAAACGATTGATATGCAAAATGCTCAAGTAGCTTTTGTGGTGAGCAATGCTGTTGACTTAAAGGTTTTGATCGATCGCTGGTCCACTCATCCCGAAGAACTTAATCAGATTTCAACTGCTGCAGCACAATTTGTGCAGGAGCAAACGGGTGCCACCCATCATATATTGACCTATCTTAAAAGTGCCGGTATCCTAGAATAGATTCTTTTTACGGAAGTAAAACACACCAATGATTGATAATGATACGGCAATCGACATGACGATCCAGAATGCCTGAGGGTGATGAGAGAAAGGCAAGTCAACATTCATTCCGTACAAACTTGCTATTAAAATCGGGATGGATAAAATGATTGTTACCGAGGTGAGGAAACGAATGGTAATATTAAGATTGTTGGAGATGATAGAAGAATGTGCTCCCATCATGTTTCCTAAAATATTGCTGTAAATATTGGCCATTTCAATAGCCTGTTTGGTTTCAGTTGTCACATCCTCAATTAGGTCCTCATCCAGTTCGTTTTGCAATGCAGGGCGCGACAGCCTTTGCAACCGATACATCATTAATTCATTCGACTTGAGGGATGTGGTAAAGTATACAAGACTTTTTTCAAAGTTCAGCAGTTGGAGCAATTCCTTATTACGAGTGGCTTTGTGCAATGTTTGCTGGATTTCGTCTGCCTTATTGTTAATGTTTTTAAGGTAACGCAAATACAAAACCGAAGATCTTAAGAATAACTGCATCACCATACGTTCTCGTTTGGCGGTATAAAAATTTCGCATACGGCTGCTGATAAATGTTTGAATGATCTCAGTTGGTTTATTACAAATGGTTACAATCAGGTCGCGTTTTAAAATAATTCCGATAGGTAAGGTTGTATACGGGAGTTCTCCATCCCAGCCTAATTCCAGTGGAACCCTGAGCACGATCAACATGCAGTTGCGATGTTGTTCCATACGGGCACTTTCGTCCATATCCAGTGGGTCGCTCAAAAAATCAATGGGCACCAATAGCTTTTGGGACAAAAAATCCAATTCCGCTACCGTTGGGTTGATTACGTTTATCCAACAATCTTTTTCCACCGCTTCCAGTGAAACAAGTTTGGTTCCGATTGTTTTAAAATACTGAATCATCAGATGCAAAAATACACAGAGTTTTGGGATGCCCAATTGTTTACAGGAAATTAACCTTTAAGGTTTGATGAATGTGTAGCAATTCCAATATTCTATTATATTGGCAGCATGTTATTCAACTCCTGGGAGTACTTGCTTTTTTTGCCCATCATTTTGATGTTGTATTATAACCTGCCTCAGCGCTACAGGTGGGTCTTATTATTTGCAGGGAGTTGTTTTTTTTACATGTACTTTATTCCAAAGTACATACTCATTTTGTTTCTGCTGATTGCCATCGATTATTCAGCGGCATTATTAATAGACAGTGCCTCCGGACACAAACGAAAAGTGTTTTTGGTGTTGAGCCTGGCTGCCAATATCGGTTTGTTGGCATTTTTTAAATACATAAACATGGCCCTCGATTCAATGCAAGAGGTATTGGGTTGGTTTCATGTTTCCAAACAGTTTACACATTACGAAATCATCCTTCCTATCGGATTGTCTTTTCATACATTTCAATCCATGGCTTATACAATTGAGGTATACAAAGGCAATCAAAAACCGGAACGACATCTAGGTATTTATGCCGTGTATGTATTGTTTTTTCCTCAAATGGTAGCAGGTCCGATCGAACGTTTCGAAACCTTGGGCAATCAGCTAAAACAATACCATGCATTTAAAATGGAAAACCTGGTAAATGGAATCCGGCTGGTGTTGTTTGGCCTGTTTATCAAAATGGTGGTGGCCGATCAGCTTTCTCCTTTAGTGGATAAAGTGTATGAAACACCATTAGCTTATAGTAACGAGTCGGTGGGAATTGCCATGTTGTTATTCAGTCTTCAGATCTATGCCGATTTCTGGGGGTATTCAACGATCGCATTGGGAAGTGCGTGTATGATGGGCATTCAGCTCATCGATAATTTTAAGGCCCCTTACCTCGCTACATCTATTTCTGAGTTTTGGAGCAAATGGCATATATCCTTGTCAACCTGGTTCAGGGATTATGTATACATTCCACTTGGTGGAAACAGGGGTTCTGCACTCAAATGGACGTTCAATATTTTAGTCGTGTTTGGCTTAAGCGGTTTATGGCATGGTGCTAACTGGACATTCTTAGTGTGGGGATTGATACATGCTTGTTTGTATTTAATTGCATTTGGGTTTGCCAAATTAATGCTTCCTATCAATCCTAAACTTAAATCCGTTTTGGGTTGGCTGTTTACCTTTGTTGGTGTAACCATAGCCTGGGTATTTTTTAGAAGTCATTCGTTCGAACAAGCTAATGTACTGTTGCATCAACTATTGAACGGCAAAGGAGAAGCATTATCATTTGAATGGCAATTGTACATTGCGTTGATCGTTTTTATTGTTTTGGATGTTTTGTTAAATGGTAAGCGTTTTGATGTGTTTATACGATCTCAGTCACTTTTGATTCGGTGGATAGTATATGCGGTCTTACTATTCGGGTTAACCGTAATGGCCGGAGGAGAAGAACAACCTTTTATTTATTTTCAGTTTTAGGTGAAAGCACAATTGAATTATATCATCACACGATTGTTGGCTCTGGGCTTGTTACTATTGCTGTTTGCGGTGGTATACAAAAAGTTTTTCTGGAAAGCCGATCTTGAAAAATATGCAGAACAATTGCCGGAAGTATGGCGCAAATCGGATAGTTGCGATGTGTTGTATTTTGCCGAATCATCAAATGCAACATATGCCGATACCGATACGAACCGAATGAGCATCAGTGAATTGTTTGCATTGCATTATCCGGGTAAAATTGTAGGTGCGGTAAACAAGGGAGCCGTACACGCGGGTGTTTTCTTACCGCTTATCAAACAAATTCCCGACAACAGCAGGGTGAAAACCATTATTGTTACCATGAATTTGCGCTCTTTTGACGCAGCCTGGATCAATTCAAAGCTTGAAACAGCTTTGATGAAAAGCAATGTGATGTACCAACCGTATCACCCTTTTCTTAATAAAGTGCTCATGAATTTTGGCTACTATGATAAGAAGCTCGAAAAGGAACGAGATGAGTTGCTGCTAAAAACATGGAGAACCGAACAATTGCATTTCCCTTTTAAGGCCAAATATCATACTGTGAGGGAATGGGACGATTCATTTGCAAATGGTTATTATAAAAAAGAAGATGGATCGTGGGATGTACCTAAAATTAGTTTGGCTTGTCATTATATCAAAACATACGCATTTCAAATTGACACATTAACAAATCCCCGTATCCACGATTTTGATGAAATTGTGAAGGTGGCCAAACAAAAAGACCTTCGATTGGTGTTTAATTTACTTGCCGAAAATGTGGAGTATGCCGATAGTTTGGTTGGTCCTGAACTCACCTATTTAATACGCCAGAATAGAGATCTGCTGGTGAACAGATACCATCGGAATGGGGTAGTGGTGGTTGATAATTTGGAGCTTGTAAAAGGAACCATGTTTATGGACCAGCACTGGACAACAGAACATTATTTTTATGAAGGCCGTAAACAAATTGCCGATCACCTAGGGAGCAATATCAAAATCCCTTAACATGTCTTTTTGCTTCTTCCACACACCTGTTTTAGGATTAAATATTAAATAATCATAGGATCCGTCCGGTAAATAAGTCTCGGGATGTCCTTGGTCTTGCGGCCTTGTTGGAACAACACTCTCATAAATGAGGTATTTCTTTTTTTCTTCATACCGCAAGGTCATTGTTGCGTGGTTGGCAAACTCAAACACCATTCGCTTAAGTGGCTTTTTATAATCGAGGTCGAATATAGGTGCGCCAAATTTGGGTATATTGTTTTCGAAATAAAGAGATTCAACCACCTTTTTATTACTCATTGCTGTATTGCCGTTCCATCCCAGTAGCGTATAATATGTTTGTTTTTTATAGGTTACCGGTATGATCTTATAATACGTTGCACCCCACCAAAAGTTATGATCAACCGTGGTATCAAGCACGTTTACAAATTTAGATGACCTGTCAATAAGCGGATAAAACGGGCGAAGGTTAGCTGTATCTTTTATCTTTTTTGTAAACTCAGGATTCAGCTGTATAACACCATAATAGTGAAATCGGCCCTCATTTAGTACAAGGTTCCAGGTTATGATACGAAATTTATTATCGGGTGAATAAATAATGGAAACCGATTTTAACGAATCGAACTTGAAATTATAAGAACCGCCAACCCGCAAGGCATAGTTCATGTGTTTGATAAAATGGTAACCACTTGAGAGGCGCTCATTTTCACTTTCTGATAGTATCATATGCTCACCAAGCCCCATCATTCGTAACTGCAGGTCACTTAAAGTATCGCGTGCCAATGAATCCTTTACCTGAGCTTTAGCAGCAATCGAAAACAGGATCAACCATAAAAAAGAATATCTCATACTGCAAAAATAAAAATCGGCATGATGCAAGCATCATACCGATTGAATTTTATATGCACATTCCTTTTTATTTAAGATGCACTTCAAAACTGATGGTCTTTGTAATACCATCCTCTGATTTGAATGCAATGTTTGAGAATTTTACCGTTTTTGCGCTTGTTGAAATGGTATAACTCACTGTTCCTGAAACAGCAAAATAGTCCTTTTCATCTTTGTCGTCATAATAATTCAGCATCATTTCTGTTGCTGTAGGGATTTTGTCTTGGTTGGGAACAATTGTAAAGGTGGTGTTTACTGCGGGTAATGATTTTGATCCGCTTTGCAAGGTAAGAGAATGGTCTGTTCCGCTGGTGTAAATACCATACAGTTTGAGTGGAGGCAAAATTGCTTCCATTGCACTTAGGGTGTCAGTTGTATCATTCACAATGATATCAGCAGTTCCTGTGCATTCTTTCTTGATCAAAGGATTGTTGGATCCTGATGTAGAAGATGTTGTTGAAGTTGAAGAAGTGGTAGATGTTGTGTTTCCGGTAGATGGTTTAGTGTCCTCTTCTTTTTTGCATGAAGCCATGGCTGCAATGATTAGCCCTGCTAACAGAAGAGCTGGAATTGTTCTTTTCATATTGTGTTTTTGTTTTTAACACACCTAAGACAATATCCGGTAAAATGACCCCTATTTGTTTTTCAAATATTTTTGATGAGTAAAAAAGAAAGGCCATAATATCTTGAATATTATGGCCTTTGAGTGTTATGAGGCTATTTGTTAGTTCATTTTTTTGATAACAATGGCCGATGCGCCACCGCCACCATTGCAGATTCCGGTAACACCAATACTGCCACCTTCATTGTGAAGGATAGACGTTAATGTTGCCAAAATACGTGTTCCGCTGCTTCCCAAAGCATGACCCAATGCAATGGCACCACCATACACATTTACTTTTTTAGGATCTAAACCTAATAATTTATTGTTGATGATTCCAACTACTGCAAATGCTTCGTTCAATTCATAATAGTCAACATCTTTTGCATCAACTCCTGCCATTTTTAACGCTTTGGGAATAGCCAAGGCTGGTGTTGTTGTAAACCACTCGGGAGCTTGTGCAGCATCCGCAAATCCTAAAATTTCGGCAACCGGTTTTAATCCCAGTTCGTTCATTTTTTCCTCGCTCATCAATACAAATGCAGAAGCCCCATCACTTAAAGGTGAAGCGTTTGCCGCTGTAATGCTACCCGCTTTATCAAATACCGGTTTTAGGGTTTTTAGTTTCTCAAAATTCACTTTCGTGTATTGTTCATCTTCCGTCATCATGATCGGATCTTTTCCTCTCACCGGAATTTCTACCGGAACAATTTCGTCTTTAAATGCATTTTTTGCATAAGCGGCTTGTGCTCGTGTATATGATTCAACAGCAAAAGCGTCTTGTTCTTCACGGCTGATATTGTTTTCGCGGGCACATAATTCACCTGCATTGCCCATATGAAAATCACTGTATACATCCCACAATCCATCTTTTACCAAACCATCCGTAATTTGTCCGTGACCCAGACGGTAACCGGTGCGGGCTTTATCCAAATAGTAGGGAACATTGCTCATGCTTTCCATTCCACCGGCAACCACTACATCATTAATACCCAACATAATGCTTTCGGCACCAAGCATAATTGCTTTTGAGCCCGAAGCACAAACTTTATTAACAGTTGTAGATGGAACTGAATTTGGAATACCAGCATAGATCATTGCTTGCGTAGCAGGAGCCTGGCCTAAGCCGGCTTGCAAAACACAACCCATAAATACTTCATTTACAGTTTCAGGAGCAATATTGGCTTTTTGCAAAGCCCCTTTAATAGCAATAGAACCTAATTGAGGAGCTGTAAATCCCGCAAGCGCACCTCCAAAGGTACCAACAGGTGTGCGGGCAACAGATACGATAAATACTTTTTTCATTTTAAGAATGATTTAGTTTTAGTTTTTAAAAATGAGAGGCAAATGTATGCTTTTATGTTGATTCAGTTATTCTGAAATTTCGGGAGTGTTGATATGTTGATAGGTCTCAAAGTTTCTGGATGTGGATTTAGGTGATTATAATTTGATCTGTATTGTATAACATGTTTTTAGATGATTGGTTTTTAGGTGGTTTTGTTTTTAGGAGGGAATTATATTGATGATAGATTAGTTTCGCTATAAGATTCAACGAAAACCACAATGAACAGAGCCTTCTTTTATGGAGATTTATTATTTGAAACGATCAAATTGGTTGATGGTGCTCCTTTGCTGGCGCATGCCCATTTCGACAGGCTGCAACGCAGTGCACAATTATTGAAGTTTGATATTGAACTCAGCTTTAATGCGTTTGTTGATGCCATTGTAGATCAGGCACAAAAAGATCACTTAACAGAAGCAAGGGTTCGATTTGTATTGCACCGGAATGCAGAAGGTTTTTATACACCCCAACATAACCAGACCCGCTTTTTTGTGGAATGTTTCCCATTATCCCAACCTAAGCAAAATATTAAACTGGGTTTGTATACTGATAATTACAAACCTTGTACTGAATTGTCGACTATAAAAAGCGGGAATGCCCTGGTGTCTGTAATGGCCGGTATTTGGGCTAAAGAAAATGGACTTGATGATGCCCTGATATTAAATGAACATGGATGTGTGTGCGAGGCTACAGGTTCCAATGTTTTTGTGGTAAAAGATGAAAAGGTGTTTACTCCACCCATTAGCGAAGGTTGTGTAGAGGGAGTTATGCGTAAGCATGTTATGAATTTGCTGGATCAACAACAATATTCTGTTGTGGAAAGGATGATCACAATCGAACAAATACTGGAAGCCGATGCCCTGTTTTTAACAAGCGCCATACAAGGCGCAGTGATGGTAAAGCAATTTGAGGATAGGGTTTATAAACCGCTTGACCTTTTTGTTTAGCTAAGGATAGGCGTAGCCAAACCAACCATTTATGTTTTTAAAGTCGATCGTGTTGACACCGTTTGATGCTTTACAGTTTAAATTAAAACGGTATTTACGTGTTTTATTACCTGCACTATTCGGTTCATAATTGGCCGCCTCAAAAATGGTGAATACACTGCTTGATGGCTGTTCTGTATTTGCACTCGAATAAACGGATCCGTCAGTGCCTATCCATTCTACCGTTACTTTTGAATATTGGAACGAGTCGCTGACGAATTTACTATCGAAGTAAAAATTGGATTTACAGTCAGTAAAATTAAGAGTGTTCACATTTTTACAGAACTGTATGGTATCGGTTCCTGCAATATATTCCATGCACACTTTGTACAAACCTTTATTGGTATAGGTATGATGAACAATGGTTCCATTGCCGGTATTTCCGTCCCCAAAATCCCATTTTACCTGAGCTTGCTGGTTTACAGGAATACTGTTCAACAGAACAGTTTGTGAATCGATATGGTTTAGGTTAAAGTCGATAGTTTTGCCTACCCGTGTTGGTGTTAAATAGATAGGTTGACTTAGCACGGAGAAACAGCCATTGGGAAATACAGCACTGCAAAAGACGGGATATATTCCTTCCTTGTAAAAGCGAACAGTAGGATTGTATGAAGTTGAAAATTTCCCGTTGCCAAAATCCCAACTCACATTTGCAGAACCATTTCCGTAAGGAGTTGCCCGGCAAGCCAATTCGTAATATTGTTCAATGGGCTGTTGGTTATCAAAATAGGGATAATCTCCCGGTCGGTCTATCGAGTCGGCATGGACGGGTTGTTGATGCTTGTAATTTCGAATGGTGATTTTAAACGATCCCGGACATTGTGGGCAATTTTGCGGAGCCATGTTCCCTACAAATTGATAAACACCAAATTGATCCTGGGAATAGGATGTAAACATAAAATAATCGTTGAAACCTGCAGCTAAACTAAATGCACCGCCATCAATGGAACCTTCAACCCTGAATACAGGATTGCCGATTTCTTCTTTAGGTTCGTCTTTGGGCTTACAATTGGATAAGATCATTGTAGCCGCAACCAACAATACAAGTACAAGTAGGCGCATCTAGCTATTTTAATTGGTAACCAATGGTCAATCTTAAACCATTGTTGTTATCAAAATTAGCATTTTTAAATACATTATTTTTAGACACGTCTTTAAGTCCCACATAATAATTGGCACTCACTATCCATTGTTTGGTAAGGGAATAACTGTAGCCAACATTTAATTGAATATCCCATCTGTTAATCGCATTGAGGTATCCATTTGAATTTGCATCCTCAGAAGTTCCACTTGCAGTTACCTTATCTTTTGACTGGATAGCATATCCTGCATGTGCTCCCAAACTTACAAAGTGATTATTGCTTACATTGTACATTACATTTACAGGTAATTCTACATAATCAATTCGTTTGGTATTGATTGTAGTAGTTTGGTCATTTTGCCCAAAGCCATAATCAATATTTTGATATGTTCTGCTGATATCCTGGTTGAGCCTGCTGTACGTGAGTCCTGTATTAATCCCCAGTTTAGGTGTAATAAAGTAGTTGTATCTGATACCTCCATGAAGATTTACAGCTCCCGCTGCATTGAAATAAGTAATACCTCCTTCGATGCTAAAGAAGCTGCGGCTGTTTTTCCTGCTATACTGTTGGTAAAAGGCCTTTTTGTTAAAGGTATCGGCCAGCATATTTTTTACAGACAACGGTTGTTTGTATGATTTACCTTGAATTTCTGATATGAACAGATCGGCATTTCGCTCGGTGAAAGCTGCAAACTCCTTGTTATTTATGGTTTCAGCAATCTCATTTTTTTCTGTGGTTGATTCGGATGCAGTATTTATTGATGCTACAATATTGCTTTCGGGTGATTGTTGCTCTGATCTATCTGAAGCTTTTGTTTGAGCAGCGGTTGTTGCTTGTTCAGGACTTGCATTATTTGCGGTATAGTTGTTTGTGTTTTGGCTGGCTATTGCAGAAACGGAAGCAACAGGTAATCTGTTTTCTGTGGATACTTCGTTTGTTACCGGAGTAACGCTTGCTTCTTGTTTGGCGTTAAGCGGGGCGTGGATATTACTTACCCATAAGGCAGCAACAGCCGATACCAGAACAATCACCGATAATGAGTAGGTTAGTATATTTGATTTGCTTTTTCGGCTATTCATAATTAGCCGTTGCGCATTTTCCCAATACACGGATTTCTGTTCGAATACTTTTGACTCGAAACCCGATTTAAGGAAATCATCTAATTGTTTATCATTTTCTATCATAGTGCATATGATTTTATGGATGACATTGCATCCTTCAATATTTTCTTTAATAATCCCCTTGCATTTGAAAGGTGCCATTTGGAGGTGCCTTCCGATATGGAAAGAGATTGTGCTATTTCTTTGTGACTTAACCCTTCGAATACGAATAAGTTGAGTACCATTTTGCTTGCGTCCGGTAATTTATTAATGCAACGGTGAATATCTTCAGCATTAAGTTTCGATTCGGCAAAGTTTAAACTTACCGAAGTTGGCAACTCTGTTGGATAGATATCAATATGTTGCATCATGGTTTTGTAGGTTTTGTTAGACCTGAATTCATCAATGATGGTATTGATCATAATCGTTACGATCCATTTGTTAAATGGCTGCTTCTCGTCATACTTGCTCAGGTTTTTGAGAACCTTTAAAAAGCATTTATTGACAAGATCGGCTGCATCATCTTCATTACGTGTGTAGCGGTAACAAATTGACATGAGTGTTTGAAAACAGGCATTATACAGAGCGTATTCGGCTCGTGTATCCTGTTTTAAACAAGCTTCAATGATATGTTTGTCAACTTCTAACATGCTTTAATGGTCAAGATAATCTTCTCGGGTACATTAACCTAACATTACTTTTTATTCCTATTTTATTACTTTTTGAACCAACCTGTTTCCGTTTTGTTCCAACTCAATAAAGTAAATTCCCGATTGCAGCGATGAAGCGTCAATTGAATGGGAATTTTTACCACTTGCAGTTTGAAAAAGGGTTGTTGATTGAACCACTCCCAATACATTTTTAACCGTTATCCTGATTGGGTTTTGCAATTCTGTAAACCAATCCACATAAATTGTTTCCAATAAGGGATTCGGATAAATATTTAGACCGCGCCACGAATCGTTTTGGCTAATACCGGTTAACGTATCTTCTTCAGATACGATATCCAGCAGCATGCAAACACTATCTGTACACAAATTACCAATATAAGCTGTTAAACAAACTTTATATGTCCCGTTTGATGCATAATAGTGGATTGGTGAAGGTGTAGTTGATATTGAGTCATCGCCAAAATTCCAAACATACTTCAGGTTGTTTCCTGTTGAGGTATTGGTGAACAACGCAATTCGTTTGGTGTGGTTTGCCGAGTCTGCAAAAAGAGTTGCTTTGAAGTTTGCACGACAATCGGGTAAGATCAATAATACCTCAACTATTTTACAAATACTATCTGCACAATTTGGTCCGCTCACCAGCAAACAAACCTTGTAATTCCCGATGGTATCAAATTGGTGTAACGGGTTTTCCATATTGGAAGTGTCGGCATCTCCAAATAACCATAAATACGATAGGCTGCTGTCGCTAAATGTGGCATTTGTAAATTGTACCAATTTAGTATTTACCGTGTCGTAACTATAGTCAAAATTGGCTTGGCAAGGTGTTGGACTGGGTTTGTTGATCCTGATAAACTCACATTTTACATCACCACAACTGGAATCGCTGTTCATAATATTGAGACAAACGTAATACCAGCCATTTTGGGTGAACTGATGAATGGGGCTTGGGAAGATGGAAAATTCACCATCTCCAAAACTCCAATCATGATTGACGTGGTTTCCAACCGATTTGCTTTGAAATGTAGCCAGTCCGTTGGCATCAATGGTATATATAAAGTTGGACTTGCAGTACCTTTCAGGCATTATTATATCTGTGCAATAAGTATCTGTGCAGCCTGCATTCACTATTTCCAAACAAACATGGTGTGTTCCGGGTTGAAAGTTTACAATAGGTCCGGTAGCATTAGAAAGAACGATCCCCGGGGTTTCTGTCCACTTGTATGTTGTCGGAGAATCAATATTTGATAATACCGAATTGTTGGTGAACGTTACATTTCCTTTTATCGAATCAATTTTAAAGGAATAGTTGGCTGTGCACTGGCTTTGGGCGTTCAGTCGCAAAAACAGGACTAATGAAACCCAAACAGCGTACTTAAACCAATTCATACGTTTCCATCTCATGAACAAATTACCAGGTTTACTCTCTATTACGGTAGGAGTCATGGTGAGGTTGGTTTGCATAACAATAATAAATTTAGCTAATGGCTAAAGAGCAGCAGAAGATAAACAGAATTTGTTTATAAACAAAACGTTATCAGTAAAATAGCTGGTATTATTCGGCCGCTAATACCCAGGCTGTTGGGTTGGTTGAAGCTTTGATCTCTAAGCAAAATTGCTCGGCTTCCTTACGGGACGAAAATTTCTGGTAACTTACCCGTTTACAGTTAATGGTGGTATTGGTCAGAAGTTCGGCATTGTTATAACCGCTTTCGGTGAGTTGAGCCAAAAATCTCTTGGCATTGCGCTGTTTGCAAAATACACCACCAATAACATAATATCCTTTTTGAATTCCTTCCGTATTCAGATGAGAAGGAGGGGTAGGTAGCGCAACAGGATTCGAAGATGGTACTTCAACAGGAGCTACTGCTTCAACTTCTAAAGCTTCCTGGGGTTGCTGTGGGAAATACATTTCGGTGCGCGCCCGTTCATAATGTGAAGCAAAGGCATATAACGAAGCGTATGTTTCCAGATCAGATGAAGTATTATCGACCACCGGGGGGGCAACAGGAGTTAATTCTGCATGTTCTACCGGGGCTGGAGGTGGCGGAACAGGTGTTGTATCTGCAGCAACAGGTTGAGGTAAAATGGCAGGGGATTCAACAACAGCAACTGACGTTTCGGGTTTGTTTACCAACGAATCAAACCATGAAGTAATGCTCATTGTATTGTTATTGCCCAAATGAAGATCGTTTATGGAATGTTCATTAAAGAAAATATATCCGTTAATGCTCAACATCAGAACCAACACACCCGCAAGTACGGATGGCCATACATTTCGTTTCGGTTTTGTCGTCATTGGGGTGCTGCGTGTTTTAAACAATCTGGCTTTACTGGTTCTGATGGCACGGGAAGCCACAGGATGACCCTGTATCAAACTTAAGCCGTATGAATCTGTGAGATAATTATTCCTTTTGTCGGGCAAAAAAACATAATTGGCATCCGCATTTAACCTGAAATTTCCAAACAGGTCAATAGAGAGCGACTTGTTTGCCTGAAGTGCTTCAAGTGTTTCCCGAACGGTAGCCTCAATTTCGGCTAAAGCCTGAGTATAAGTAATTTGCTTCTGACGGGCAAGGTAACCTGCCAACAATCCGTCATTGGTTTTTAAGTTTTGGTTAAACACAACTTTACGGGCAGGTGGAGTAATGATATGCGAAACCTGATCAATTCTTGCCGGTTCCCTGTTGCACACAAATCCCCCAAACCCAGGTACAATCACACAATCGTGCTCGTGTAGCAGGCGTTTTACCTCATTCCAGATATAATTTACAGATTGGTTCACTCAGCTGTTTAAAGTTGCCGCAACATACACCATTGCACCCATTTTGGCAACCTTAACCCTAAGAGGGACTCTTATAGAACAGATTATTAAAAAGATACAGTTAATCCACCCAATACATTGATCCCATATACCGGTAAATTTGCCCAGCGCTGATATTGGTTATTGGTAATATTGTTTACGTTTAAAAATAGCGAAACATTTTTCGTGTAGCGGTAATCCAGTCCGAGATTCAGGTCCACAAATCCTTTTAATGTTACATCTTCAAAACGGTTTCCTGCCAACAGCGTTCTACTGTCGCGTTTGTTCATGGTTGTGGCTTGTACTTTCCATAAAAATTTACTTCCCATATTGTATCCAATATTCCACTGGGTAGTAAAAGTTGGGCGCGAAAAGGGAGCATCAATGGTGAGGCTGTATTTGTAATAGTTCATTACAAAACCAAACATGAATACATCAGCAAACTCGTGGTTCAATTCTGTTCTAAGATTAAATACACTGGAGTTTCCATTATCAAATACGGTCGATTGACTGTATAGATTGGTCGAATCACTAACATAAAACAACATATTTTGCATATTGGCCAGGGAAGCATGAATATTAAAAGACGTTTGAGGACTAATGATCCCTTTTAAACCGCCATATAATTCAAACTTATTGATCGTATTGTCCAATGCCATGGTGCGTATAAAAGGATTTTCGGTAGCGATGCTCCTGAATGTATTGCGTTGAACGTTTCCTGTAATACCAATGTAGGTGGTCAGGCTGTTTTTGATAATCCCGTAACCGGCTTCAGCAACCGGAAAGAAATGAAATGTGGTGCCGTTGCTGTCGCCAAAAAAAGTGGAGTTAAAACCAATATTGATGTACAGCGCATTCATGTTTAAACGATAACGTGGATTGATATCCACATAGTTTCTGTTGTAATCCAGGGTTGGTGTTTTTAGCGAAATAATTTCAACCCCCATTTTGACATCCAGTGGATTTCCTGAAATACGTTTTCCGAAAGTTCCGTATACTTTAAAATTATCTTCTGTTACATCAGCCGGTGTTTTGGTGAAGAAATGATAATAGTTACCGTCTATTTTGTAACTCAATTTGGAGGTGTCTTTCAAGATGTTTTGATAGGCAACTTTAGCATCAATGGTTTGAAACTTATTTTGAATATCATCTTCCGAAATCGTTGTTCCTTCTCGTTTAACACCATATAAATTGACCACGTTGCGGTAATAATAAATATCGCTGCTCAGAATTCCCTTTGCCAGAAAACGCTTGCCAAAAGCGTAGAGGGTATTATTGCTAAACGAACGGTCACCTTCGGGATTTGACGAGAGGTGTTTGAAAAACAATCCGGCTTCTACATTCTTGTTTCGTCCCGACATTAGGTAGGTTTCGAACAATGGCGTGTTATAATTTCCATAGCCCAAACGGGTGTAATTGTTTTTGAGTTTTGGCAACAACGAAGTACCCAACGAGAGTGGCTTTATGGTATACAATGTTGGATTTCCATCCATTCTTTTTTCAGGAATAGAATATTCTAGTTTGGGTGTTTGGGTAACCGGAATTTCAGGGTTGGGGTTACTTTGAATTTTAATACTTTCGCTCAATACCGGTTTAAATGCTTTCACCACATCTACCACATCCGTGCGCAGCGAGTCCTGAGCAAATGAACATGTTCCGCTTGCCAGCAGGAGGGTACATAATCCTGTTTTAAATAATATGGTTTGCAATTTGGTTGTCATGTTACAGGTGCATTAATTAGGTTGAACTTCTTTTTCGGCAGGCGTTACGGGAGCAGGTTTGAGTTTTTCTTCTGCCGCCAATATTTGTTTCATCTTTTCGATAGCAGTAGGCTTGATCATATCATTGGTCTCATAATTTTCAATGATACTTTGTAAGGTCGCCTTGGCCTGGAAATAATCTTTTTCAACCAGGTATATATCAGCCAGCAATAAGAATCCTTTTGCTGTCCAAAAATCATAAGAGCTGAAATTATCGCTCAATTCAAAAATGGTTTTCTTCGATTTTTTATACTCTTTTTTCTGGTATTGGATCATTGCGATCTGATACTTCGATTCAGCGGCAAGGATGTTTTTAGTTTCTTTCAACACAAAACTAAATTCGGCAAACGCTGAATCTGGTTTGTTTTCGGCATTGTAAAATCTTGCCAGAGCCATGTGGGCTTCAATGATTCCTTCTTTTTGCCCCAACCCAGAGTTTAAGTATTTGGTAGCAGCCGATGCCGATCTGTTAATAGGATCTGTAGTGGATTGCATTGCAGCACGAAGTTGACCCAATAACGCAATTGTCATATTGTCCTTATTGCTGGCAATACGCTCAAGCGAACTGTAATATGTAAACGCTTTCTCGTAATCCTTTTTTAAATAATACAATACTGCACACTGTCTGGTACTTTTCTCTGTAAAATCGTTGCGATTATAGGATGCCACATATTCATAGCATATCAAAGCCGCATCATAGTTTTTGAGTTTGAAATCACATTCCGCTTTGTAGTAATTAGCCTTTAAAATAAAAAATCCACCGGGATACTTGGTGATATAATTTCCAAATGATTTGGCTGCTTTTTCGCAGTCGCCATTTTTGTAACTGTTAAAAGCCGATTCATACGAAATAGAATCCTGGTAAGAAGGGGATAGCGTTACGTTGGGCAATACTTTTACAAACTCCAAGTAGGCTTCACTTTCTCCTTTTGTCACAAAAATATTCTTAACAATAACCAATGCATTACGCGCTTCATCACTTGTATTATAAGTTGTGATCAACGCTTTAAATGCCTCAAGCGCAAGGTCATCTTTGCTTGAATTGTAATAACAAAGCCCTTTGTTGAGCATTGCCTTACGGATGTAAATACTGCGAGGATAGTTATCAATAATATTCTGGAAACCCTGGAGTGCTTCCGTATAACTTCCAGTTTGCAACTGCACATTGGCTACTTCAAAAATCGCATCATCAATATAGGTTGATTTAGTGTAGGATCTGATAAGCTCATTTAGGGTGTTTACTTTACGATCATATTTATTCTCTACTCCTAAAATCATCGCTTGCTGATACAATGCGTAGTCTACCCCGTTCAGTTTTTTCAGGATAATTACTTCGTAAGCATTGAGCGCTTTTTCATAATTACGCAATACAAAATGACAATCTGCAATACGCATGCATGCGTCTGTATAAGTCTCTATGTTTTGTCTGGCATAATCAGTCTCAATGTATTTTTTGAACTCTTCAATGGCGGTTGCATAATCATCCAGTTTTAATTTAGCATACCCTTTGTTGTAAAATGCCATCGGGTAAAAGCGGGAATCTTTGGTTTCTGTAAATTGTTGAAATTGCTGATAGTTTTCAAATGCTTTGGTATATTCTCCTTTTTTGTAAGACAATTCCCCGATCCAAAAATGGCATAATGCGTAGAGTCGTTTGTCGTGATCAAATCCCAGCGACTTGGTAAAATACACTTCGCTGTTTATGTAGTCGTTGTTCAGGTAAAGTTCCTCTGCCCTGTAATAACATACCCTTTGGTAAGCGATATTGTTTTCTTTGGTTGGCTTTTTAATGCTCTCCAATGTTTTGATAGCGTCTTTATAGTTTTTGGTGCTCAGCAAGAGTTCTCCTAATGCAGCGTTAGCCTCATCCAAATAGGGAGATTCGGGATAATCGTTCACAAATTTTACAAGGTCTTTTAATGCATCTTGCTGAAACGACAACTCGAACGAAAGTTTTGCATAATTAAACAATGATAGTTCTGTTATGTCACCGATATAACCGAGTTTGTATGCTGCCAGGAACGCGTTACGAGCCTGTGGTTTTTTATCGTTTTTTAAATAAGCCTGGCCCAAATTAAAACTTGCATATTGGGCAATTGTGTCTTTTTCGGATGCAATAGAGCCTAGTTCCTCAATAGCTTTGTCGTACTCTCCGGCAATCAGGTAACAATAACCTAAGCGGTAAACATCTTTGTTGGTTTTAGCCACCGGTGGTTTGCTGTTAAACCGTTGCAGGTAGGGTAGGGCTTCTTTGTATTGTCCCAATTGAAAATGCGACTGACCAACGATCCCTGCCACATCGTAGATGATCTCTTTGTTGCTGATGGTATCGGCAAATGAAACCACTGCTGCGTATTGTTTACGGGCAAAATAGATCTGTGCAATGTAAACTTGAGACAACGGCCCAAATGTTCTTGATTTTTGCACACGGTTAAAATGTTCCATCGCTTCATCAAATCCTCCCTGGCTGTAGGCTACATAACCGTAGTAATAATTTGCAGCATCATAATATTTGCCTTGCTCATCCTTGATGTTTTTGAATGCGAGTTTTGACTGTTCAAATTCATCCATTTTAAAATGGCAATATCCTCTAATGAACCAATATTCACTGGCTTCGTCCGGAGTTAACGAGTAGGTGTTTACACCTACAAGGTATTTCACTGCCGACTTATTGTCTTTTGTTCTGTAAAAATATTTCCCAAGGTTAAATTGAGCTGCCTGGGCCTTGCTGTGTTCAGGATATTTAAGCGAAACACCATTGAGAAGGTTAATTGCATCTGGGTTTAGCAGTTCCATTGCGCATACACCCGCGTAGAATTCCGCATTGATACGTGTTTCGCGGTCTTTGCTAAACTGGCTGTACCAGGCAAAATGTTTTTGTGCAACGGCATATTTTTCTTTGGTGAACAGTTCGAGTGCACGGTTGTAATATCTCAGATCTGCTTCGTATGTTTCCGTTCTTTGTGCCCAAAGGTTGGAAGAAACTGTAACCAGCAGAAGTATCAAAAGGGATAAAAAATCCCGTCTTAGCTTTATCATATAAATAGTTTGAACGTATAACGCTCAAAGCTATGTTGAGATGTACTTTTAAAAAGCCAAATTTATCCCCAAGGTGGGCATAATAGGGAGCTGATTAACCCGTTTAAAGTTTTGTCTGTCGAAGTAAAAAATATTATCCCTGTTGTATACGTTGGTAACAGCCGCAGTGATGGTAAGCAGTGAACGTTTTCCCAATTTTATTTTTTTGGACAGTGAGAGGTCTAAACGGTGGAAATATGGTAAACGTCCTGTATTAATTTCTGTAAAATACGTTCCCAGATTTCCGTTTTGTGTTAAAACATTTGTGCCAACACCATTGCTGAAATCAAGTTGTTCGTAGTTTCCTTGTGTTTGTGTAAATGGAAACCCGGATCCGAAGCTCCATCTTGAGTTGAAACTCCAACTGCTTTCTTTTCCCCAGTTAACAGTTCCAACCAGGTTTAAGTTGTGTCGTCTGTCAAAATTCGGAAAGTAGGTGCGTAATCCATCATACCTGTTTACATAGGTAAGAGAATACACTGCCCAGAAATAAAAACGTTTGTACTCATATTTATAACTGATATCGGCACCATAGGCTTCTCCTGTTTCGATAATATAATCGCGTTTAAGCCGTTCGGGAATATCAGCATTTTCGGGGGTATTATCGTATGCCTTATCTCTGTTGATATTGGTTAGTTGAGTAAATTTTTTATAAAATCCTTCAATGTTAATTTCTCCATGTTGTCCAACATTCAATTCAATACCTCCAACATAATGAGTGGCGGTTTGCATTTTGTGCGTTACATCTTTCCCGTCAAATGTTTCCGGTAATTCATCAGGTCCCGACAAAAAACCATAAAATAGATTGACCACATCCTTATCGGATACTGCGCTGATCAAGTTTTGTGAGTACATTCCGAGAGCTGCTTTCAGCCTGATTTTTTCGGTAAGGTTGTACTTGGTTCCAAAACGAGGTTCAAATGAATAATTACCCAAAGAGGCATATGCCTGTATACGCATACCCGGTTCAATGATCAGTCGGCCAAATGTTTTTTTGTACTTTACAAATCCTGCTATTTCAGTGGTTGATTCTTCCTGTTGCAAACTTTTGCCAAATCCATTCACGTATTGAAAGTCTGTCTTAAATCCATTCATTTCAAATCCGTATTTGATATCATCTTTACCCATGAAATAGGTAAAGTTAAGCCCAACATTAAAACCAGCAATACTGCTTGAACGAGGATTAATGTCACCCTCAACTTGTTGAGACATCTTATAGTTTGAATAGGCCAATATACCATTGATAACAGTTGAGCCTTCCGGAATAACAAAAAAGTTTGTACCCCCACCTGCAGCATTCCATTTATATTGGGTTTGAGGAAGATTTACATTATCGGCAAAGTTGAATCCAAACAAATTAAGTTTGCTTCCCCCTTCGCCAATAAAAGACATTTTTCCGTACAAGTCATTAAATGCGTATGGAAGTCCATTTGTCTTATTATCGGGGTCGGCATATCCATAAAACAATTTTGATGTTTGGTCGAGGTATGATGTTTTATAAGACACAATATATGAGGCGCTTCCCCCTCCATCATCAAATTTTTTAAGCGGTCCTTCCAATAATACTTTTGAGGTAATGGTATTGGCTGAAACCTTTGCAGCGAATCGTTTTTTATTTCCTTCACGAGTTGATACATCAACAACAGCACCAATCCGTCCCCCGTATTGTGCGTTAAAACCTCCGGCAAAAACATCGGCA
Organism: Chitinophaga pinensis; assembly: GCA_943369665.1. Taxonomy (GTDB): domain Bacteria; phylum Bacteroidota; class Bacteroidia; order UKL13-3; family UKL13-3; genus UKL13-3. The sequence continues at coordinate 21,013 of CALRNX020000010.1, read as the reverse complement.
CTTCTAATGATATCGGCATCAAATACAGAAAACAATCCTATGGAGTGAAAAGGATTGTAAATGATCATTCCGTCCAATAATATTTTGTTTTGAACAGGAGTTCCCCCACGTATATATAGCTGTCCTCCTTGGTCACCACTGAAAACAACACCCGGTAATACTTGTAAATATTGCACTAAATCAGGTTCTCCACCAAATGATGGGAGTTGTTTAAGGTCTTTTTGTGTAATAGTAATATTGGAAATTTTGACTTCGGTTTGAGCTTTTTGTTTTTCAGCTGTGACGTTTACTTCCTTGAGTTGGGTTGTACTTTTGCTCAAAAACAAATTCTGGGTGGTGATTTTACCTTCTACAATATTGATATTAGCGCTGGCAGTATCATAACCAATGGAAAAGCATTTAATCGTGTATTGGCCGGGCTTTAGTTTGCTGATAGCATAAAAACCATTAATATCGGTTGCTTTCCCGATCATTAATGTCCGGATAAAAACATTGGTGTAGATAATAGGTTCACCGGTTTCCTTATCATATACGAAGCCTCTAACCTCTCCGGTAGTCTGTTGTGCTTTTAGCTCCACAGCATAAATAATGGTGAAAACCTGCATGAATATCAGGCAACATGCGTTTTTTAGTAAAGTCATTTAGGTGGCGAATATATAAATAATTGGAATGTTAACGTTATGTATTGCTTTAATTAGTATGGAGTCCTCTTTTTATGCGAATTAGTTGTATGACGAGTTTGCTTCCATTACTTATTTGTATAGGTTGCAATTATTATTACTTTTGCTTTTTAACCATAGATTTAAAGTAAGTCTTTTTAAGCTTTATAAAGAACCATGAATCAAATCCTTCGCAAAATTGTATTGCCTGCATTCTTAATACTTTCTATTTCAACCTTTGCACAAAATACTTCTGATCTTAATTTGTCGAATTTGAGTAATGTTAATGTTGATGACTTATCGGATCAACAAGTGTTAGACTTCTGGCAACAAGCTCAAGACAAAGGGTTGTCAATTTCTCAATTAGAGCAATTTGGAGCACAGAAAAATATGGATCAGGCTCAAATGAACAAATTGAAGGGAAGAATAGAAGCTTTGCAGGCGTCTGGGAATAAGGGTACAATCAAAAGTACGGAACGAACCTTTAATGGAGTCGAAACCAAGCCGATTGTTGTAAAATCGAAGGTTTTTGGAGCTTCATTGTTTAGCGATAAAAGTTTAACTTTTGAGCCCAATTTAAAAATAGCTACTCCTAAAAACTATGTTTTAGGAACAGATGATGAACTTCTGATTGATATTTCCGGTTATTCTGAAGTAGGGTATAAACTCAAAATAAATCCAGAGGGAAAGATTCGTATTCCAATTGTTGGACCAATCAATGTTATGGGGTTAACCATAGAGCAAGCCAGTAAAAAAATTGCGCGTCAGCTATCCAATCATTACTCGGGAATTCTGACCGGTGAAACTCAGGTTTCTGTTACATTAGGAAATATTCGAAGCATTAAAGTTACTATTTTAGGAGAAGTTGTGTTACCTGGTACTTATACATTGCCATCACTCGCAACTGTTTTTAATGCTTTATACGCTTCCGGAGGACCTGATAAAAACGGGTCTTTTAGAAATATTAAGTTGATAAGGAATGGGAAAACGATTGCTATTATTGATGTATACGAGTTTTTGTTAAAAGGAGAGGCTAAAGGGAATGTTCGTTTACAGGATCAGGATGTGATAAAAATTGGAACTTATGAAACAAGAGTAGAACTTGTTGGAGAGATTAAAAGACCCGGTTTATATGAAGTAACAAGAGATGAAAAGTTGTCTGATATTATTGGCTTCGCTGGGGGGTTCACAGATAATGCTTATAAAGACAGAATTAAGGTTTTTCGCAATACAGCTAAAGAAAAAAGCGTAGCTGATGTTCCTCAAGATTTATTTCCCATGTTTGTTCCTCAAACCGGAGATGTATACACGATTGATAAAGGTTTGGATAGGTTTTCAAATCGTGTAGAATTGGATGGAGCCGTTTTTAGACCAGGCTATTTTGCTCTTGATGAGGGGATGACAGTATCTAAGTTAATTGCCAAAGCAGATGGCCTTAGAGAAGATGCGGTTATGGGTAGGGGATTAATTTATCGTTTAAAAGAGGATAATTCACTGGAAGCGCTTTCATTTGATGTAAAAGAAGTCCTTTCGGGAAAAGATATTCCTCTAAAACGTGAGGATAAGGTTAAGATACTTTCAAAACTCGAAATAAGGGAAGAATATAGTGTTTATATTGTTGGAGAAGTCCTTCGTCCAGGTAAATATCCGTATGCCGAAAATTTACGTGTGGAAGATCTAATTTTAACTGCCGGAGGTACGAAGGAATCTGCTGCAAAGAATAAAATAGAAATAGCAAGAAGGGTTAAAGATTTTGATGCTAACAATCCTGGTTCTGAAGTATCTAAGATTATTACTTATGAGGTAAATGATGAGTTGAAAACGATTGAAGGGAAAGACATAATTCTTTTGCCATTTGATGTTGTCTCAATCTATAAGTTAACCGGTTATCAATCACAACGGAATGTGAAGTTGGAAGGCGAAATTAGCCATCCCGGCCAATATACTTTAACAAGAAACAATGAAAAAATTTCAGACTTGATTATAAGATCAGGAGGGTTAACAGGTAACGCTTTTGCCGATGGGGCTATTTTGTTTCGCACACGAAAACCAACCTCATTTGACCAATATGTAAAGAAGAAAAAGATTGCTTCGTTCGAAAAACAAAGTAATGATACTCTCGGAAAAGAAGATTTGCAAAAGTCTGGAGTGGAAGATAGTATCAGTATTGTAGGGATTAACCTAAAGAAAATTATGGAAAATCCAGGATCAAAGTATGATTTAGTGCTGGAAGAAAATGATGTGATAAGAATTCCCCGATTGTTGCAAACGGTGACAGTAAGTGGTGAGGTATTATATCCGGTAGGAATTCAATATGAAAAGGGTAAAAGCTTTAATGATTATGTTGATGGAGCTGGAGGATATACCCAAAAGGGATTAAATAGAAAAGCGTTTGTTGTATACGCTAATGGCTCTGCTGCCAGTACCCGAAAAATATTATTTGTGTTTAATAAGCATCCTAAAATCAAACCCGGCTCTGAAATTATTGTGCCGGCTAAAGATGATCGTAAGAAACTATCTACAGTTGAGGTTGCTAGTATTGTTGCTAGCTTGTCTACTCTAATTCTAATGTTTTATACTGTTTCTCAATAATTTATTATGGCCGATACATCACAAGTAGTTACTCTCGAGCAATTGTTTAATCAAATTGCAAAATGGGTTGCTTTTTTATTAACGAAGTGGAAAGTAATTGTTATTAGCGGAATAATAGGCGCTAGCATTGGACTTACGGTTGCTGTATTTACTAAGAAGGTATATCTAGGTGAACTTATTTTTGCACTAGAAGAAAAAAATAATTCATTGGGTGCTTATGCCGCAATTGCAAGCCAGTTCGGGGTTGAATTAGGTGGAGGTAGTGGAAGCGGGGCTTTTGGTGGTGATAATTTGATTGAACTGCTGAAAACAAGGTTAATGATAGAAAAAACATTAACAAATCCTGTTGTTATAAATGGTGATACAGAATTGCTTATTAATCGATATATAGATTATAATGAATTAAGAGATAATTGGAAAAATAAGCCTGAATTAGAAAATTTAACATTTGATATTCACCAACCAAGGTCTAGTTATAGTCGTGTTCAAGATAGTGTGTTGAATAAAATACAAACGACAATCAAAAAAAGTATGTTAACTATCAGAAGAACTGATAAGCGGTTAAATATGGTTGCTGTTGTTTGTACATCTGAGGATGAACTTTTTTCAAAACACTTTCCCGAAGAATTACTTTTAAATGCATCCAATTTTTATATTCAAACGAAAACGAAAAAAATAAAAACAAATATTAGCTTACTTGAATATAAAATAGACTCTGTAAAACGGTTATTGGATATTAGATTATATGGGGCAGCTAATGCACAAGATCAAAATTTGAACATAGTTACAGCAAAACAAAAAGTTCCCTTAGTTCAGAAGCAAATAGATATTCAGCTTCTCACAACAGTTTATGCCGAATTATCAAAAAATATGGAACTTTCAAGATTTGCTTTGATGCGCGATGAACCAATATTAAATGTTATTGATAGTCCAATTTTGCCACTTAAAGTAGAAAAGGCAAGTAAGGCGTTTAATATTATTGTTTATGGTTTTGTGTCAGGACTGCTTGCCATCATCGTATTGACTATAAAAAAGAATATTTCGGAAAATAGAGTAAATGCTAACAATGAATAATACTAAAATAGCCATTATTGGCCTTGGATATGTTGGGTTGCCGCTTGCCGTTGAGTTTGGAAAAAAATATAAAACGGTGGGGTTTGATATAGATGCAAATCGGATTAATGAGTTGTCAAATGGTTTTGATAGAACATTAGAAGTAGACGAAGCTGGACTTAAAAGTTCGGAACTGCTTACTTACGGGTCGGATTTAAATGCATTAAAAGAGTGTAATGTATTTATCATTACGGTTCCCACTCCAGTAGATAAATACAATAAACCCGATTTAACACCATTGCGGAAAGCAAGTGAAACAGTTGGCAAGGTATTGTCGAAAGGGGACATTGTTGTATATGAATCAACGGTTTATCCCGGAGCAACTGAAGAGGAATGTGTTCCAGTATTAGAGCAATTTTCTGGAATGAAATATAATGTTGACTTTTACTGTGGATATTCTCCAGAGCGTATCAATCCAGGAGATAAAGAACATACCGTATCTAAGATATTGAAAATAACATCGGGCTCAACGCCTGAAATATCGGATATTGTGAATGATTTGTATTCCTCTATTATTACAGCCGGCACATTTAAAGCAGCTAGTATCAAAGTGGCTGAGGCGGCTAAAGTTATTGAGAACTCCCAACGTGATATCAATATTGCTTTTGTAAACGAACTATCTAAAATATTTCATTTATTAGGTATTGATACCAATGATGTATTAGAAGCCGCTGGAACCAAATGGAATTTTTTAAAATTTAAACCAGGATTGGTAGGCGGGCATTGTATAGGAGTAGACCCTTATTACTTAGCTCAAAAAGCGCAAGAAGTAGGTTATCATCCTGAGATTATTTTGGCAGGAAGAAGATTAAATGATAGCATTGGGTCTTATGTAGCAGATGAATCAGTTAAATTAATCGTAAAGAAAAATATCAATATTAAAACGGCCAATGTTTTAGTATTGGGAATTACGTTTAAAGAAAACTGTCCTGATGTGCGCAATACCAAAGTGGTTGATATTTTAAGAGAATTGAATACCTACCATATGAATATTACCATTCTTGATCCATGGGCTGATAAAGCCAGCGTAAAACACGAGTATGGATTATCAATCATCAATTCATTGGATGAGTCCACTGTCAAAAAGTTTGAGTGTATTATTCTAGCTGTTGCTCATAAAGAATTTATGGGGATGGACATTAGCGATTTAAGAGCAGAGCAGTCAGTTGTTTTTGATGTAAAAGGCGTATTGCCCAAAGAAAAGGTTGATAGAAGACTATAAATATGGAAGCTTTTTTAACATCGATTCAATCTAGTTCGTTTCTAGTAACGGGTGGTGCGGGATTTATTGGTTCTAATATTGTAGAAAAACTACTATTATTGCGTGCCAAAAAGGTAGTTGTACTTGACAATTTTAGTACTGGGTTTCGGAAGAATCTTGAGCCATTTTTATCGAATCCCTCATTTCAATTAATAGAGGGCGATATTCGAAATATAGAAGCATGTCATTTAGCTTGTAAAGGCATAGACTACGTTTCGCACCAAGCTGCATTAGGTTCTGTTCCACGTTCAATAAATGATCCTATAGCTTCCAATGAAGTTAATGTATCTGGATTTTTGAATATGTTAGTGGCTGCTAGGGATCAGCAAGTAAAACGTTTTGTTTATGCAGCATCTTCATCAACGTATGGCGATAGTCAATCATTACCTAAGGTAGAACATATTATTGGTAATCCTCTTTCACCATACGCAGTTACTAAATATGTTAATGAGTTGTATGCATCTGTTTTTGCATCAACCTATGGTTTGAATACAATTGGATTAAGGTATTTTAATGTATTTGGCCCCAAGCAAGATCCTAATGGGGCGTATGCTGCAGTTATTCCTTTGTTTATTCAAGCATTGCTCGAAAATAAAGCACCATTTATAAATGGTGATGGATTACAAACCCGCGATTTTACATACGTTGATAACGCTGTTCAAGCAAATATTAGAGCCATGCTAACATCCAATTTGGAGGCAGTCAATCAGGTATACAATGTTGCAGTTGGCGACCGAACAAGTGTAAAACAGATGTTTGATATTCTTAAAGGCATTGAACAAAAAAATATAGATGCTATCCATCGTGAAGCAAGAGCGGGTGATGTGAGAGATAGTTTGGCGGATATTTCAAAAGCTAATCGATTGCTGGGATATGAACCAACAGTGAGTTTTAAACAAGGACTTGAGCAAACATACAAATGGTTTCAAGCAAACCAGTCATTTATTAAAGGCTAATGAGAACATTTATAGTACACACTTTTATTTATTTTGTAAGTAAAGGAGTTAGTGGGCTTGTTGCTTTTTTAGCGATTCTTTATTATTCACGAATGCTAACCCCTCAAGAGTATGGAGAGTATGCAATTCTGATAAGTATAGCAGGAGTAATTAATATTGTTTTTTTTCAATGGTTTAGGTTCAGTATTGCCAGGTTTTATCCCGATTACTTGAGTCAACAGAAGGAAGAAGAGGTAATGGCATTGGTTAAAGTTGTTGCAACAAATTTATCCATTTTATTAATAAGTATAGCCATTGTGTTAGTAATCATAATGGTTGTTTTTACTCAATCTGTAATTGAGTCTTGGTGGTTTATTGTTATAGGTATTCTTTTGCTTCAGTTTTTGTATGATTTGTTTTCGCAAATATTTGTAACGCAACTCAATCCCCTTAAGTTTACTATTGTTAGTTTTTTAAAATCATTTATAGGGGTAGGAGCAGGCTCATTGCTTGTTTATTTGGGGTTTGGATACAGTGGAATTTTGATAGGATTGGCAATAGGTTTTTTAATGTCGATTTTTTATTCTATAAACAGGTTAGGCTTTTTTACCCGAAACAGTTCTGTAGAAAAAGGACTTTTTAAAAAGATGCTTTTGTATAGCATGCCTTTTACTGCTACCGCAGCACTAAGTTATATTCTCACATATTCGAATAGATTTTTGATTAGTTATTACAGGGGAAGTGAAGAAACTGGATTGTTTACGCTCGGGTTCGATTTTACAGAACAAAGTTTAGGAGTGTTATTGGCAATTGCATCAACTTCAGCATTTCCTATTTCAATGAAAATATATGCAGAAGAAGGCGAGTCTGAGAATCTTAAAAGGCATTTCCACCACTCGGTTTTTATGTTGTTAGCATTAGCACTTCCCGCAGTTACCATTTTTATTGGCGGGTATCACGATATTGTTAATGTATTGTTTGGCGATAATTTTAAAAAAATGTCGCCAATATTAATCCCCTGTGTTGCCCTTGGCACATTTATCATCGGTATTAAGAGCTATTATTTGGATCAGGTTTTTTACATTAAAAAAGCTACTAAAATACAGGCGTTTATTCTGCTTGGAGTAGCAACCCTGAATACAGTGTTAAATTTAATTTTCATACCTGTTTATGGATACGAAGTAGCGGCTATTAATTCTGTGGTTTCATTCAGTGCAGCAACCATCATCACTTACAAAGTAGGGAAGAAACTTATTAACATCCCTTTTCCATGGACTAAGTTTTCCACCTTGTTGTTGTCATCATCGTTTATGTTTTGTACACTTTGGTTGCTTCCTGAAGCAACCTCAACTTTTATGTTAACAGTAAAGCTTATATTAGGACTATTGGTGTATCTTTTTTTACTCGTATTGTTTAATAAGTCGGAAGTTGCTAAATTAATGAACCAAATGAAGGGTAAGATAGATTAACAAAGAGTATGATATCATCGGAACATAAAGATATTTCAAAAGGGTTAGTTGGGTTGATTCCTTTGTTATTGATTATTGGAGTTTATTTTCCATCATCAATAAATACAATTATTCTACCTCTATTAGAAATTTTGATTTATCTCCCGCTCTTATTTGTTATCATATACTTTTTGCTGAGGCAAAAAGTATATGATAAAGATTTTCTTTTATTTGCGTTTGTAATTAATTTTACGCTGTTTTTATTTTCATTTACCTCAGCCGACCTGTTCGAAAAAAGGTCGTTTGGAATTTATCCGGCTTATTTGCTTTACTCACTTATTTTGTTAGTGGATGTTCAAAAAATCGGATTTAGTAGATATTTAAAACCTTCATTGCTTATCGTTTCGTTTTTTCAGATTGTATTAGGAGCAGGATTGCTTATTAAAGATTTTACCATTGAAGATTTTGTCCTTAATAATTATAGCTATGGTTATCCTTCGCTTGTTCCTTATATGCTGCAACAGCTTAAACCAGTAACAACCTTTGCTACTCATTCTGTAGCAGCCTTTTTTTTCTTTATTCTTTTTGTCTTAAACTTTTATACTTATAAACAAAACAATAAATTCATTTACCTGTTTTTCTCCGTTTGTTTTGTTATTCTGTTATTGTTTACCAGGTCAAATACCGCCTATTTGTATATCTTTATTTCTTTGTTATTCCTGTTGATACATATGTCCAAATCTCCCATTTCTTTGTTTTGGTTTTTAACAATAGCAGCGGTTATTGTGATATATGGTTATATTGAATATTTTGATATTATCAATGTTCTTATTTCATACGATTTGTCTGAAACAATAGGTAGTCAAGGTAGTGGTGTTTTGGGCCGTTATTCTGCAAGTTCAGCTAATTACTTAGCCCCAACTATTCAGTTTATAAAAGATAACCCTCTTACTCCAATAGGATTGTCTTATTCAGATAATATTTTTTTCACAGACTCAGGTCCTATTATTTATTTTATTAGGGGATCTATATTTCTTGTTTTGGCAATGTATTTAGGATTGTATTTTTACTTTCGGAATAATCTTATAAATAAACGAATTGGATTGTTCCTGTTTTTAGTATTTATATTATTTGAATCTGGTATGCCTAATTTGGTTTATACCCGATCTCTTTATCTTCTTGTTTTTGTTTCGGTGTATTTTAATTATTTGTCAAATAATGAACCCTCAAATGATCAAAGTTAATGCTTACACTGGAGGAGTTAATGTTCCCGGGTCTCGTTATAGGGTGAGGCAATTAATATCTGAACTTACTTTACATGGAGTTGATGTTAATGAGATTATATCCCAAGCGGGTATTTATCCCCCAATTGAACTTTATAAGAGGCCTCTTTGGGGTGTTTCGAATCTTTTAGAGAATGCCTTTAAATGCATTAATCAACCTGATGCTGATGTATCATTTATTCAAAGAGAGATGTTTACTATGCACAAAACATTTGAAACATTTTTAAAAGGGCCGCGGGTGTTAGATGTTGATGATGCTATTTTTTTATACCGAGGGGGAGACTTTATTCGAAAAATCTCAATTGGAATGCAAAAGGTTATTTGTGGAAACAATTACTTAGCCAATCACTTTTCCAAATGGAATTCAAGTGTTGACGTTATTCCAACGGCAGTTAATGTTAAATCGTATGATTTAGCTATTGGGCAAAAGAATAAAAGGAAATGCGTTATTGTATGGTCGGGTTCAAGTTCAGGATTCAAATTCTTATATTCTATAGAATCGGCATTAAAAGTAGTGCTTGAGCGCTATCCCGAAGCTGTTCTGAGAATTGTTTCGAACGTAGAGCCCAATTTTACAAAATTAAAATTAACTCAGTTTGAGTTTGTGAAATGGACACCTGAAATAGAATTCTCTTCTATTAAAAATTGCGATATTGGAATCATGCCAATTCATGATGATGATTGGTCAAGAGGGAAATGCAGTTTTAAAATGCTGTGTTATATGGCTTCACAAATTCCAGTAGTTGTGTCTCCGCATGGGATGAATAAAGAAGTATTAGCATTAGGTGATATTGGTTATGGTCCTAAGTCAGATGATGATTGGATTGACGCATTAGGTTCTTTAATTATGAATGAAGATTTGCGAACTTCCTTTGGTGCTCGAGGGCACCAAATTGTAAAGTCTAATTTTGATATTCCAGTAATTGCATCAAAGGTAGCCAAGGCGCTCAAAAGTGTAGTTTAATGTATATAGTATTGAAGCCTTTAATAAATATTTTATGCCTTTTATGGTGTATATTTGTTTACTTACTTTCGCAGGAGTTGATATTTCAATTGTATTAAGGTCCGTTTTTTACTAATAGAGACAAAATGATATTATTTAGTGCTGAAGAACAGCAAATTGTAAAAAAAATTACAGCTTTAAAGGACGAGGCAGGATCTCATTCGCCTAGCATTTTTACGTTTAAGCAGAAGTTACCAGAAATTGAAGTTAAGGTTGATGCCTGTTTTCTTTCCAATCCATATGCTACGGATCTTTTCATCGAATATTTGAATAGTGAGATACTTGATTCAGGAAAAATGAGAGATTTGTTGGAGTGTTACCCATCACAAAACTCAGTTATTGCCGAACTACTTTCAGATTTTTTACAAATAGACAAAGAGAATATTTTTATTGGCAATGGCGCGATTGAGATTATTCAGGCAATCATTCACAATTTTACTGAAAAAAAAATCTTAATTAATATACCTACATTCTCATCTTATTATGAATACGCTAAGGAAGGTGTTGAAGTTGTTTTTAATAAACTCCTTAAAGAAAACAATTATGACCTCGATGTTGAGTCTTATATTGCTAATGTAAAAAAAGAACGACCCGATACGATTGTATTAATCAATCCGAATAATCCTAATGGGGCATATTTAAAAGTATCAGAACTGGAGTATATTATAGCTGAATTGAGTTTTGTGAAGAATATTGTAATTGACGAGAGTTTTATTCATTTCGCATATGAGGACTCTCAGTTTCGATTATTAACAGTGGCCCAACTGGTCAAAAAGTACCCTTCAATAATTGTCCTTAAAAGTATGTCTAAAGACTTCGGAATTGCAGGGATTAGGGCAGGTTACGGAATAATGAAAAAATCATATGTGGACACGTTGCTTAAAAATGGCTATTTATGGAATTCGAATGGTTTAGCAGAGTATTTTTTCAGATTGTATACAAGGACTGATTTCGCACATAGTTATGAAAAAGTAAGGGTGAAGTATATAATGGAAACGATGGAATTCATAGAAGAACTTAAAAAAATACCAGCAATAAGAGTATATCCAAGTCGAGCTAATTTTGTATTAATAGAGTTAAATGGAGTATCCTCAACAGATTTTGTATCAATGTTATTGATTCGTTATGGAATTTATGTTCGTACATGTGACGATAAAGTTGGATTAGATGGAGATTTTATAAGGTTAGCTTCGCGGTCAAAGACGGAAAATGATTATATACTTCAATCGCTGAAAGAGTTTTTTGCACAATAAAAATGATTAACCTTATTAAAAGGGTATGTTATACTATTATTAACTTTTATAAGTACTCATTGTTTCGTGTTCAATTTAAACCCGATGCCAGTACAGTGCATTATTATTTTGTTGATATTGACAATACAATTGCCGATACATGGCCGAGTTTGAAACATGATTTTTATACTTCAGAGGTAGACAGGCATAAAGGATTGGCTGTTTTTATAGGTATGAGGGACTATTTACTTCAAATAAACAGGAATCCCCAAAACGTAGTATTTTATATCAGTGCCCGAAATTTTAATCTTTTTGAGGTAACCTATAACTGGCTCGTTTCCTCAGGAATTAAACTTTCAAAGCAAAATTTGTTGCTAGTTCCGTTTGCTTATAATAAATTACAATACATTAAGTATGTACATAAACAACATCCTGTACTGATTACATTTATTGACGATTTGAGTTATAATCACGAAAAAGGAAAGGTCTTGTTTTATGATGAGGTGATAGAAAAGGTTAAATCGTTGCCAATTTCCTATATTGGCAGTTTTGAAATTAGGTCAATACATGAAAAAAGGCATTAAACTCATAAAGCGGATAATACGAACACTAGCTTTGTTTTTTAAAACAGACTGGTTCATGTTTTGTCGCTTATATCATTCAGAATCTAATACTGTTTTATGGATTAGAAGTATTGGGTTAACGTATTGGGGTAGTGATTCTTGTCTTAAAGATTTTGGAATTATAAATGGTTTAATAAAGGAGAATAAGTCCTTTTCTATATCTTTAGGAAATAAGATCGGGAGGAAGATGAATAAGCGAATATTTTTAACGCTTGAGGATACCTACAATGTATTTGGGTTTAAAGATTATACAAATGTATTAAGCCATGTAATCAGTCAGTTAGAGTTGCAAGGGAATGTAGTTTGTCCAAATTTGCGAGAAACAATGTTTTGGGAAAACAAGGCATTTATGCATCAAGAATTTGCCAAAATAAATGTAAGTGAACCGTCTACAAAGTTGTATTCCTCTTATTCCGAGTTGAAGAGTTCTGATCTTAAGTATCCATTTCTAATTAAAGCAGAGCATTCTTGCTCTTCAAACGGGTTGTATAAAATTGACAACTTAGACGAATTGGAACAATTGATGAATACAACCGAATTTTTGTCGGAAAATCACATAATTATAAAGCAAGAACTTATTAATATGCGCAAAGATCTGCGTGTTATTATAGTTGGAAATGAAATCGTGTTGCATTATTGGCGCATAAATTTGGGAAAAGAATGGAAACCAACATCAACAAGTTATGGAAGTGATGTAGATTTTGTTTTTTTTCCTGAACAGTGGAGGGCGCATATCCTTGATACCTTTGATAAATTAAACTTAACAACAGGAGCATTTGATATTACCTGGCAAAATGATGATTTAAACACTGTACCATTGTATCTAGAAGTTAGCCCTGTATTTCAACCCAATCCAGTTTTAAAGCTAAAAGGAAAGCCTTACAGTTATTATAAAAGTAATATTACAAAAGAGTTGTGGGATGTTAAATTTGTTGATATTGTATTTAAAATAAAACATAAAGAAGTACAGTCATATTTGTCTAAATAATTCAAGTCCTTTGACATTATGACTAACAATCAATACCCCGTCTATAGATTAATTGTAAATTAATGTTGATGAATAAAAAAATACTCTTCTTTTGTTCTGTAACTAAAATAGGGGGAGCCGAAACCAATATAGTGAAGATTTCTCATGAATTAAATGCACTTGGGTTTGAGATTCATTTTGCAACATTAGAGGACAACGGACCAATGTTTAGTTACTGTGAAGATATTGGAAAATCGTTTACTGAGATTGGCTTGTTTTCTAAAAAACCATTTGACGCGATACATAAATATACTGACCTGTTAAAAAAACAGCAATTTGATGTAGTGTTTAATTTTGGATTACGTGTCGAAGTTTTTTCGCGTTTAATGACTAAACTGATCTCTCCCCAAACCCGCTCCATTGCTAACATAAGATCAACAAATTCATTCAGGAAACTGCACCAAGTATGGATGGATAAATGTACTGCTTTTTTGGTTGATACATGGGTTTCCAATTCAATAGCAGGCAAACGAATTTATGCCCAAAGAGAAAAAATACCAATTGATAAGATAAAGGTTATTTATAATTATATAGAACCAATTGAAGAATTTAAAATCAAGCCTTTTAATGGTAATAAGAACTGTTTGCGCATTGGGGTGCTGGCCAATATTCGTAAATTAAAAGGACATTATGACTTAATACCATTAACTAAATCATTGGTTAAAGAAGGAATTACACCCGTTTTTATTTTGGCGGGGTCAGATAATACGAATGGAGATTTTGAACGCAGGGTTATAGCTGAAAACCTTGGTCAATATTTTGACTTTAGAGGGTATACAGATGATAAAGCTACATTTTTTGCAGATACAGATATTTTTTTACTTCCATCTTATTTGGAAGGAATGCCAACTTCTGTTTTAGAAGCTATGGCCTATCAAAAACCAGTTGTCACAACTAATATTGATGGAATTCCGGAACAAATTGAGAACGGGGTAAATGGATTCGCGATACCTCCAGGTGATATACAAGGGTTTACCCGAGCCATTGTTAAGATCATAAATGATGAGTATTTACGCAATAAATTTATTGAACGTAGCAATATGGTGCTTGCAACTACGTTTAGCAAGGAAGAGAAAATAAACGAATGGGTTAAGGTTATTATAGAATAAAGTATGTGCGGAATTAATGGAATTATAACAACCCAATCACAGTTAGATAAGGCCTCTCAATTGAAGGAGCTTTTGAGTATGAACGACCAGATTCTGCATAGGGGGCCGGATGATGGAGGTGTTTATCAGTTTGGTAATGTATCTATGGCCATGCGCAGATTATCCATTTTAGATTTATCAAGTGGACATCAGCCTATGTTTAATGAGAATCAATCTCTTGCTATCGTTTTTAATGGAGAGATTTATAATTACCTTGAACTTAAAGCTCAATTGCAGTTAAAGGGAATAACATTTCATACTACTTCGGATACTGAAGTTATATTGAAAATGTATGAGGTATTTGGAGAAGCATGTGTAAACCAATTAAATGGAATGTTTGCTTTTTCAATTCATGACTTAGCAAATAAAAAAGTATTTATAGCAAGAGATCGGTTTGGTGAAAAACCATTATATTATACCAGAGTTAATGGTCAATTTGTTTGGGCATCTGAACTCAAAAGTATTATTCGGAACCACCCTGAACTTAAACAGGTATCAGCACGTGCACTTAACGCCTATTTTGCTCTTTCATATATTCCGGCACCACTCACAATTTATGATGATGTTTTTAAACTAAAACCGGGTTATACTTTATCAATCGATACAGATACACTGGCCTTTTCAACTCAAAAATATTGGGATATTCAACTCAAACCGGACACTGAAATTGATCTGTTATCCTACGATGAGGCAAAGCGAAAAACGGAAGAGATACTGATTGATTCAGTGCAACAAAAGATGATTGCAGATGTGCCTTTAGGTGTTTTTTTAAGTGGAGGAGTCGACTCTTCAATAGTTGCTGCATTAATGTCTAAAGTGTCTGGCAAAAAGATTAAAACGTTTTCTGTAGGATACGAAAACAAACGATATGATGAGTCGGAGCGGGCAACATTAATATCCAAGCATATCGGATCGGAGCACTATCAATACACACTTAATTACAACGAGATTTTAAATTCGATAGATAATATCATTCTAAATTACGATGAACCATTTGCCGATTCCTCATGCTTGCCAACATATTTTGTTTCTTATCATGCAAGACAAGAAGTAAAGGTTGCATTAACGGGTGATGGGGGTGATGAAATATTTGGAGGGTACAATAAATACCTGATTCATACCTACGGAAATACGTATCGGAAACTCGTTCCTTCTTTTATCAGAAATGGGATTGTTAAGAAATTGATGGGTTTTTCAGCTTTTTCGGCATCAGACACCCGTTCTAAAACAGCCATGTTGAAAAAATTTGTCTCTTCTGTGGGTGACGAAACGATTGATAGCCATTTAAATATTATCGCTTTGGGTTTTAAACAAGAGGAGTTGGCTAAAGTATTAACATCTGATAATTTATTGGATTACAAAACAGTGCTTGCCAAAGTTATTGATATACCTCAAGCAAATGAAGCTTCTCCACTTAAAACTGCTCGTTATATTGATAAACAGATTTCTCTTGAGGGTGATATGTTGGCCAAAGTTGATAGGGTAAGTATGCTGTCTTCTCTGGAATGCCGCGCTCCATTTTTGGATTATCGGTTGATGGAACTTACTTACCAAATGCCAGATTCCTTTTTGCTCAAAGGGAATAATAAAAAGAGAATCTTAAAAGATACGTTTGCTCATTTAATGCCTAATGGCTTTTTTGATGCACCTAAAAAGGGGTTTGAAGTTCCTATTGGTCACTGGTTTAGGAATGAGTTAAGAGAGGATTTACTTGCCACACTTTCCCCTGATAGCCTTGTCCAACATTTCTACTTTAACGTTGATTTTATTCAAAAGTTGATTAAAGAGCACTTGTCGCAAATAAATGACCATTCACATCAGTTGTGGACATTATATTGTTTCCAAAAATGGTATAATGCACAGTTAGATGCATAAATTCGTGGCATGACGCCCCCTCGTATTTTGTATGTAGCAAATGTTGATTGGTTTTTTGTATCACATCGGCTACCCTTAGCTCTTGAAGCCAAGCGAAAAGGCTTTGAAGTATATGTAGCAACCAAAAATACAGGTAAAAAGGAGCTTATTCAATCATATGGTTTAAACTATATCGAGCTAGATTTTGAGCGTTCAGGTAAAAACCCTGTTAAGGAGCTAAAACTTATCTTTATTCTTCGTAAACTTTACCTCAAATATAAGCCTAAATATATACATCATGTTTCCATTAAACCTGCACTTTATGGTAGTATAGCTGCTACATTAGCGAATGTTAATAGTAAACATGTTGTAAATGCAATTAGTGGATTGGGTGCTGTTTTTTCGGGCGATAAAAGATCATTCACACGTTTTGTTGTGCGTCTTTTAATGAATGTAGCATTCGGTTTTCGTAAGTATAAGTTCATCTTTCAAAACCCGGATGATATGGAAATGTATCAATCACTGGGTTTTTTAAATCGTACAAACTACCAGATTATTAAAGGTTCAGGAGTTGATACCGATGATTTTAGTCAAGAACAACCTATAGCGAAAAAACACTTAAGCGTAATACTACCGGCTCGTATGTTATATGATAAAGGTATTTTGGATTTTGTGGCAGCCGCAAATTTGTTGCAATCCAAATATAAAGGAAAGGTACTGTTTGAATTGATTGGTGGTATTGATGCTTTTAATCCCGAAAGTATAAGTGAAAAGGCGATTTCCCAGCTTCTGATTCCTGAATATTTGATTTGGAGAGGGCATGTAAATGATATGAAGCATGTTTTTATTGAAAGTGATATTGTATGTTTACCATCATACAGGGAGGGATTGCCAAAATCGTTGGTAGAGGCAATGGCTATTGGACGACCAATTGTTACAACAGATGCTCCGGGATGTAAAGAATGCGTTGTAAATGGAGTAAATGGTTATATTGTGCCTGTAAAAAACGGGGAATTATTGGCCGAAGCGTTGGATGTGTTATTAAGTGACCGGCAGTTGCGAATTGATATGGGAAATCAATCACGGATCATGATGGAAGAAAAAATGTCATTACGAACTGTTTTGCAACAAACGTTTGATTTTTATGAAGCATAATTGAATATGATGAAGCAAAAAGTAATATTGTTAGGTTTAAACGAAATCAATTTTGAGTATATTGAAAAGTATATTGAATTGGGGTATTTGCCTACGTTTAAAAAAGTATTTGCTAAGCATGGTTATAAAGTAACAACATCGGAAAAAAAATATGAATTATTAGAGCCCTGGATCCAATGGGTAACGCTACATACCGGTAAAGCTTTTGCGGATCACCAGGTTTTTAGGTTAGGCGATATTGTGAATAATCACGATTTGGTGCAATTATGGGAAGTGGCAGAGTCAAAAGGGTTAAAAGTAGGCGCCATTTCTCCCTTTAATGCCAGCAATAAGTTGAAAAATCCTGTGTTTTTTATCCCGGATCCCTGGACCAAAACAAAAGCTGTTGGCGATAATTTGATTGTTGAACTTTCGGCAGCAGTTTCATCAGCAGTTAATGGAAATGCCCATAATAAATTAGGTGTGGCAGATGCAATTTCAATTCTGAAGTCGTTATTGGTATATGTACCCTTTGAACGTAAACTTCATTATATTAAATTGCTTACCACCAAGCTGAAAAATAAGGCAACGAAAGCCGTTGTTCTGGATAATTTATTAGCTGATGTTTTTATTGCTCAATGGAAGAAATTCCAACCGGATTTTTCTTCATTATTTTTAAACTCAGGTGCTCACGAACAGCATCATTATATGTTTAACAGTATGGTGTACGAAGGCCCTCTTAAGAATCCTGAATGGTACTGTGCTGCCAATGAAGATCCTGTTTTAGATACACTTAAAGAGTATGATGTTATTTTAAACATGTTGTTAAAGCTTGATTGCAGGTTAATGATCGCAACAGGTCTTCATCAAAAACCACATCTGCACAATACGTATTACTGGCGTCTGAAAAACCACCGTGCGTTTTTAGATTTGATAGGAATAACAGGAGGAGAAGTATTACCAAGAATGTCACGTGATTTTTTAGTGGATTTTGCCTCTAAAGATGAAGCAGCAGCAGCCGAACAAAAACTAAATACTGTAAAGCTCAAAGGTCAGAAAGTGTTTACGGTTGATAATCGAACCAATAGCCTGTTTATCGAACTTACATACGATAATGATATTAAAAACGGAGACTTCGTTTCAATTAATGACATCACCTCTCAAATTGATCTGAAAAACTATGTTGCGTTTGTAGCGATTAAAAATGGCGAACATGACCAAGAAGGTTATTTTGTAGATACGGCTAATACCTTTCAGAAAAATGAGAGTGTGGAGTTAAGAGAAATCTTTTCATACATCACTGCTACTTTTAATTAGTATCAAACACTATCATCATTTTGAGTTTAAAAGTTTCTATTGTAACCGTAGTCTTTGAAAACAAACGATTTATTGCTGATGCGATCGAATCCGTTTTGGGGCAGTCGTATGCCAATATCGAATATTTGGTTATTGATGGTGCTTCTAAAGATGGCAGTCTTGATGTAATTAAATCATACGGAGATAAAATACATACCATTGTTTCTGAACCCGACAAAGGAATATATGATGCCATGAATAAGGGCCTTGCTCTGGCAACAGGTGATATTGTCGGTTTTTTGCATTCCGATGATTTTTATGCACATTCACATGTAGTGGCAGCAATCGTTGAACAATTTATGAATGAGGCAACAGATGCTGTTTATGGTGATCTGGATTATGTGAAATTGGCCGATAAGAATAAAATTGTGCGAAAATGGCGATCAGGTAATTACAGTAAAGATCGTTTTTATTATGGGTGGATGCCTCCGCATCCTACTTTTTTCGCGCGAAAAAAGGTGTATACCCAATATGGAGGGTATAACACTTCACTCAAATCGGCTGCCGATTATGAATTGATGCTAAGAATGGGACTGGTTCATCATATACAGTTAAGTTATTTACCCGATGTGCTTGTGAAAATGAGATTGGGCGGTCAAAGCAATCGTTCACTAAAAAACAGGATATTGGCGAATTTGGAAGACCAAAAAGCATGGAAGGTTAATCATATTAAGCCTTATTGGTTTACCTTTATTCTCAAACCATTGCAAAAAATAACACAATATTTTTAAGTGATGCAATACGATTACCTTATTGTAGGATCAGGATTATTTGGAGCTGTGTTTGCACACCAAGCTACACTGAAGGGAAAAACGTGTTTGGTAATTGATAAGCGTAATCATGTAGGGGGAAATATTTATTGTAAAGAAGTAGAGGGGATACAGGTGCATCAATATGGAGCCCATATTTTTCATACCAACAGCAAAGAGATCTGGGATTTTGTCAATTCATTTGTACCCTTTAATCATTTTATTAATTCTCCCATTGCATCTTATAAAAGTGAGCGGTTTAATTTACCCGTTAATATGAATACCTTTTGCCAGGTGCTGGGTAATGTAAAAGTGGAGGAGGTCAAACAAAAGATCAGTGAAGATATTGAACGCTTAGGTTTGCACAAACCCAATAATCTCGAAGAACAAGCTATTTCAATGGTAGGTGTTGAGGTGTATGAAAAAATAATCAAAGGATATACCGAAAAGCAATGGGGAAGGGAGTGTAAAGACCTGCCAGCCTCTATTATTAAACGACTACCTGTAAGGTTTACATTCGACAATAATTACTTCAATGATACCTTCCAAGGAATTCCCATAGGAGGGTATAATAAATTAACTGAAGGATTATTAAAGGGTGTTATGGTTCAGTTGGATACAGATTATTTTAAACAAAGAGATATTTTGGATAAAATGGCCAAAACAATAGTGTTTACGGGAAAAATTGATGAATTTTATAACTACCAGTTTGGTGAGCTTGATTACAGGAGTTTACGATTTGAACACGAAACCATTGATAAGCCCGATTACCAGGGGAATGCAGTTGTCAATTATACCGAAAAAGAGGTGCCGTTTACCCGCATTATTGAGCACAGGTATTTTGAATCCAAAAGCCATTCAAAAACGGTTATAACCAAAGAGTATCCATCCGAATGGAGAAAGGGCTTGGAGCCTTATTATCCGATCAACGATGAACGAAATATGCAACTTTATAAAAAGTATGAGTCTTTGGCGAAACAGGAAACCAATATTATTTTTGGTGGGCGCCTTGCCGAATATAAATACTACGATATGCACCAGGTAATAGCTTCTGCATTGGCTAGTGCAAAGCGAAATGTTGTGGATTGACACACCATTGTAAAAAGTATGTTTATGGTTTTTGATTATGGCGTTATTGCCCTAAATTGCTTGCATTACAACAATTTTATATCTTACAGCGTTTTACAGCTAAACCATGGTTAAACGGATCCCTTTAATCCTTTCAATTCTGTTTGTATTAAACACTGCTCATGCGCAGTATGGCTTTGAATGGATTAAACCCAATCAACCGTATTTTAAATTTAAGGTGGTGAATACAGGTTTGTACCGCATTGATGCAGCTACGCTTACCAACTCAGGAATAAATCTCACAGGTATACACCCTAAGCGTTTTCAAATCTTCAGAAATGGGGTAGAACAACCTCTTTTTATTCATGGGCAACAAGATGGGGTGTTTGATAATCAGGATTTTATTGAGTTTTTGGGTGAAAAAAATGACGGGAAGTTGGATTCTCAATTGTATGTGAATTCATCTTGGCAACCGCATCAATACGCGAGCATGTATACCGATACAGCCGTTTACATTTTAAAAATACT
>CALRNX020000009.1:0-167693 GCA_943369665.1 Chitinophaga pinensis | reverse complement strand
TGAATGAAGTAACCGTACAAAAGATAAATTTTTTGTATGCAAAAGAATATTCCATTGACAGGGATTTGGGAATTTTGATGAGCACCTTTACACAGTTGGGGAATTAGTCTTCGTTTAACGCATGAGAAAAATACTTGCTATAATTTTAGGAGTTGAAATTGGGCTGGTTTGTTGGTTTTTTCTTTTTTCAACGCTGGTAATTTATGTAGTTACTGGAATTATAGGATATTGGATAACATGTCTTTTTCCTGTTAATTTTGAGACTGTTCAGGCTGTACTTACAACCTTCTCTGCAATTTTGACTGTTGGTTTAGCTATATTTCTTTGCTGGTCAACAATAGATAAACACTATAAAACATTCAAAGTCCTTTCGATGATAATTCCTGTTGCAGCACTTATTGCATATTTTGTCTTGTTTTAACCAACAGACAAATAACCATGAGACTATTTCTTTCCGTGTTTCCGGATCAACTCTTCAACAATCTTTCCCGTTAGATCAGGAAAATCAACAGTTAAGGGTTTCGCATTTTGTACCCAATCGGTTGCTGTTTTCACAAAGTGTCCGTCTATTTCTTTAACCATGGTAACGCCCATTTCTTGCATTGCCTGAGCGTTGCATTGTTGTTCGTATTGTCCGATCATGGGAATGGTTAGTACTTTTTTGCCCAAGAAAATTGCTTCTGCCGGACTTTCGAATCCCCCGGCAGTAACAAGGCCATTGCTACTCGCCAAACTTTTTGTAAAGCCATCGTTTAAGATAGGTTTTACATGCACATTTTCCATTGTGTAGGCAACCTTGCTGTGCTTCGAAAAGACTTCCCACTCTACGTCTTTTATTTGCGTGAACTGTTTCAGTAATATATCATCACCATGTGCAGGTAAATAAACGGTGATATGCCCTTTGTTGGAAGTTTCCAGATTGCGAATATCTGCGCGAATAACTGGTGTTGAAATAAACGAATCGTAAGGGGCAAAATGAAAACCATACGCGTCAGTTACAGGCGCGTAGTTTTTAAAAATGTTTTCGGCAAAATGATCTTTTTTGGGTGGGCGGGGTGTTTTTTCCGAAAGAAAAGATGATTGGTGGCTGAGCGCAATGCAGGGTTTTTGTTTAAGCTTGCAAGCCCATGCTGTTACCGGCTCAAAATCATTGATCACAAGGGCGTAATCGTTTACTGGAAACGAATGAATGTCTTTGAGTAGATGAACAGGCTGTAAGTGTTTGATCGTGTCCAAAATATCAACACCACCATGTTTGCCAAACGTAAAACTTACACCCGGCATTTTGTATTTTACTTCGTATGGCAATGACACATCGGCTTGTGTTCCGCTAATTAAAATATCAACTTCTCCATGGTTTAATAAGTGCGGAATAACTTCTCGTGCCCTGCTGATATGGCCGTTTCCTGTCCCTTGCACGGCAAATAAAATTTTCATCAGTTATTTTGTTTCAGTAATGGTAATGTCGGAAGGCTTAAGAATAGATTGTAATAGCACTTCCATATTCGGAATGCTTTTGTTTAGTTCTTCTTCTTCTGTTTGATCGTCATGCTCTTCTTTTTCGGGGTGTTGGTACAATGCCCAAGTATTATTGTTGTATTCCAATGCCGTTAAATTCTCAATCCAATCTCCACTGTTGAGGTAAAGTGTTTTTCCGTTTTCATTACTTGCTTCGCGCATAGCAGGCTGGTGTATATGCCCGCACAGCACATAATCGTAATGGTTCTCAATGGCAATATCAATGGCAGTTTGTTCAAAATCATCAATAAACTTAATGGCCGACTTCACACTGTTTTTTACTTTTTTGCTCAACGACACTTTCCCCTTTCGTAATATTTTTTCCGAAACCCAGTTCACAAAACTATTGATCATGATCAGTGTATCATAACCAATTGCTCCTAGCTTAGCAAGCCATTTGGCATTTTTCATGGTAATATCGAACACATCTCCATGAAAGATCCACGCTTTTTTACCATCTAAGTTTAAAACCAATTTGTTCAGGATTTCGAGCTCTCCCATTTTAAAATCGGTAAACTTTCTAAGCATTTCGTCATGATTTCCGGTGAGATAATACACCTTTGTTCCGTTTGCCAACAACTTGAAAATACGCTGCACGATTTTCATATGCGCTTCAGGCCAATATCGCTTACTAAACTGCCATATATCAATGATATCGCCATTCAATACCAGTATTTCTGGGTCAATAGATTTAAGGTACTGATTGAGCTCTTTAGCGCGGCATCCATAGGTTCCTAGATGAACATCCGATATTACCGCTACTTGTATTTTTCTTTTTGCCATTTGTATTGGCCTTTTTAAGCCATACAAAAGTTATATCGTAAGATGATTGCAATGTGAATAGAATATTGTCTTAATGTTAAGCGGCCGTTTGCCCTCATCTGTTTTGATAACAGTTTAAACCCTTTTGCATTTCTCCTTTTCGTTTTAGCGATATCGTAGAATTGTCTGTGATTATAAAACAACGAATAAAATTTTCTTGAGAAGCTGCTTATTAGAGATAATATTCCAATAACATCTTTCGTTTGGAAAAAGAATAAAATGTTTATTCCTTTGAGTGTTTAAATATTATGCCAACCGCAACAACCAACGACATTCGTATTACTGTAGAAACAGCCTACCAGAACAATCGTAACTATAATACGAATGGCGAGCATATGTTTGCTTACCGCATTACGATACAAAACACCGGAGATTATACCATCAAATTATTGCGTAGGCATTGGTATATAACCGACATAAATGTTGAAAACACGGAAGTAGAAGGAGAAGGGGTGGTTGGGCTGCAACCGGTATTGGAGCCGGGCGAAACACACCAATATGTTTCAGGTTGTGCTATTCAAAGTGAGTTTGGAAAAATGCACGGCACATATTTAATGGAACGTCAAATAGATGGTAAACAGTTTAAAGTGACGATTCCGCTGTTTAACCTTATTGTTCCTTACAGATTAAATTAAAAATGGACATCCGGAGCCGACCGGAAGGCCTGATTTTTATCACACATTTTCAAAAAGCAAATTCTATCTGTTTCCTGTAATCAATTGCATTACAGGCTTTTTTGCATTTGCACGACATGTTCGTTTATGGGGGAATTAAAAAATAAAATGACAAGAGTTAGGTTTTGAAAAAAATTAAATCATAACTTAGATTTTCATTTTAATTAAAGGATTTCACTATGAGAACACACCTACAAACACATTTTCTTGGCAAAAAAACAAACTACATTTTCATGTGGTTGTCGTTGTTATTGCTGCTCGCCACCAGTGCGAATGCGCAGTACATTTCGGGTTACACTTTTTCTGCATCTGTTGGGCCTTACACCCCCATTACAACAGGAACTGTCTTAGGGTCTGGAGCGATTGATGATGTTGAGTACCTTAATAATGACATTGGTTTTCCATTTTTTTATAATGGAACAGTGCAGAATAAATTTAGCTTGAGCTCGAACGGGCTTCTTTCTTTTGGACCAACGCTTTCAGCATGGGGTTTAGACGGTAGCAAGAACTCTGTAACCGCCATGAGTGAGGATTTAATGGGTCAAACAAATGGAGAGATACGATTCGATACTCTGGGAACTGCACCATTTAGACGTTTGGTTGTTCAATTCAAAAATTGGTCCTTTTACCATTGGTCGGGTACCCCTCCCAATGACACAATGAACTTCCAGATCATTTTATACGAAACAACCAATATTGTTGAGTTTAGATATAATATTACATATTTTACGGGAGGTGATGAGAATGTGCTTGTTGGAATCACAGGGTCAAATACGTCTGAATTTGCAAACAGAACCACTGCTTTAGATTGGAGTGCAACGACCAGTGGGGTATATGTTTATGATCCATGTTTATTATCGGCAACAGGACCTGTGCTTCCAGCCAGTGGATTAAGATATACCTATACGCCACCTCCTAAAGTATACAATAGTTCAATTGTTGAGGCTGGGCCCTCTCTTGGTGTTGGGCCGGGAGCCGTTAGTCAAATCGTAGGAAAACTAACAGTAGCTGTAGATGGATTTGGTGCCTATTTGCCAACTTCTTCTATTACGGTGAATACAACAGGAACAACAAACCTGGCAGATATTACGAACCTAAAAGTATATTATACTGGAGGTTCATCCGTTTTTTCAACTGCAACACAATTTGGAACGACCGTTTCTTCTCCCGCGGCATCAAATACCATTACAGATTCTATAAATTTAACAACAGGAAACAATTATTTTTGGATAACATACGACATATCAGCCGGAGCAACATTGGGTAACTTTGTAGATGCGTCTGTTTCTGATCTTCTTGTTGGAAATGTTTTACGCACACCAACGGTAACGAGCCCTGCCGGAAACAGGGAAATATCAAGCCCGATGACTTATGTAACAAGTTTTGCCGAAACCGCAAAACTTAATAGCATGGGACAAGGAACAGAGAACAATGAGATTTTGAAAATGGTGGTTGTTACCTCTTCAACAGGCTCTCCTGTTGATATTACTCAGTTTGACTTAAGTGCTTTGGGAACAACAGATACTGCTGATATCCGAAACTTAAAGGTTTGGTATACAGGAAGCACCAATGCCTTTTCAGCAACCACTCAGTTTGGTAGCACATTGGCATATTTGCCAGGAGCACTCACTTTTGCTATCACAGGGTCACAATCATTGGAAAATGATACAAACTATTTTTGGCTAACCGCAGATATTAATGAAGCAGCTACTATTGCCAATGTGGTGGATGCGGAATGGAGTACTGTAACTTTTGATGCAACACCACAAACACCAACAACAACAGCGCCTGCCGGAAGCAGGGCCATTAGAGCGGACTACTGCGATCCTATTATCAGTAATGCATCAAACTCTTGTAATTGGGGTTATTATATTTCGGCTGTAAGTACCAGTGGGGCTACAGGCAACTTAAGTAACACATCGGGTTGTAATGGTAATGCAAACAATTATATAAATATTACCAACGAAACATTAACGATTAAACCAACCGAAACGGTAACGATTAATCTTGGAGACTATACAAGTTGGATAACCTATACTGTTTGGATCGACTACAACCAAGATGGTATTTTTGATAATGGTACAGAAAGGGTTTTTCAACATAGTGGACAAAATGAAGGTTTTGTTTCAGGCACGTTTACCGTTCCTTGTTCTGCTTTAACAGGAACAACCAGAATGCGCATCAGAGGCGGTGATTGGTATTGGTGGGGAGCTCCAATAGGAGATCCATGCAGTGATATGGGTTATGGTGAAACAGAAGATTATAATGTTGTCGTACTTCCAAATCCGGTTGTTTATGTTGCAAGTACAGCAATACAACAAACAGGCTCAACCTTCCCTGGTTCAACAGACAGAAAAGTATTAAGAGTGCCGGTTCTTGTTGCCGGTTGTGGTGTTGGCGTAGTAAATGGGTTTACTTTCTCAACAACAGGAACAACCAGTGCAGCGAACATTACGAATGCTAAGTTATACAGAACCGGATCTTCAGAGGCGTTTAGCAATACACATCTTTTGGGAACAGTTGCAAGCCCTAGCGGACAGTTTTCGTTTACAGTAGCAGATACGTTAATTGAAAATGGGGTTACAAATTACTGGTTGGCATATGATATCAGCGCTTCGGCAACAATAAGCAATGTTATTGATGCTACTTTTGATAGCGCAAGCATTATTGGAGCATACCATACTCCAATTGATGTTAACCCATCTGGCAATATCGAAATTTTGACACCGATGACTTATATAGGTTCTGAGGCATTTCACCAAAACATATTTAAGGCCGCAAAAGGAAGTTCAGATAACGAGGTTTTGGGAGTGTCAGTTATTATGTCGTCAAGTGGGGCAACAAAAGACCTGACAGAGATGACCTTTTCTGCTAATGGAACAACAGATACAGCAGAAATTAGCAATATAAGAGTTTGGTATACAGGCAATACATCAACATTTAGTACGGCAACGCCTTTTGGAGCTGCGTTGGATAAACTACCTGGAACATTGACCTTCACCATAACAGGCCTACAACCATTATATAACGATACCAACTATTTTTGGTTGACGTATGATGTTGATGCGGGTGCGGTAGTTGGAAATGAAATTGATGGAGAATGTACTAGTATTATAATTGATGGCGTTCCGGAAGTGCCGGGTGTAACAGCACCGCTGGGTAGTCGCCAAATAAGAGAAGAATATTGTGTTCCTCAAATGAGTAATGCTCAATGGTCATGTGGATGGAATGAAACGGTAGATTTTAATACATCCGGAGCTATTGGCAATATTACAAACAACAATAGCGGTTGTATGGGTACAGCCAATAACTATACTTATTATCCAAACCATACATTAACAATTGCTCAAAATGCCACGTTCACATTTAATTTGAATACTGGAGGTAGTCAACAATCGATAGCAATATGGATCGACTATGATAAAGATGGTGTATATAACAATACCAACGAGCGTGTTTTTGTATCGGCAAACGATGCCTCCTCTTTTTCCGGAAGCATCACTATTTCTTGCGATGGCTTACCAGGACCAACACGTATGCGTGTTAGAAATGGAGTAACTTGGTGGACCGGTTCTCCGGTGACAGACCCTTGTTCGGATTATGGTTATGGCGAAACGGAAGATTACAACGTAGTTATTATCTCAAATCCGGTTGCTTTTCAAAGTACAGATGCAGTACAGTCTACAGGTGTAGTCGCTCCAGGAGCAGTGGATAGAAAAGTATTGCAGCTTCCTGTTACCAATACTGGTTGTGGAATAGCAGTAGTAAACGAGTTTGTATTAAACACAGCGGGAACAACATCTGCAAGTGATATTACGAACGCCAAACTATATTCAACAGGGCTTTCAAGTACATTTAACACAAGTAATTTAAGAGCAACAGTATCTTCTCCAAGTGGTTCATTTACATTTATGATCTCAGATACGATTGAGTCAAATGGAACGACATATTATTGGTTAGCGTATGATATTTCTGCAAGTGCTACACTTTCTAATGTTATAGATGCAAGGTTCGATTCTGTATTGGTATTAAACAATTACGAAACGCCAGCAAACGCAAACCCTTCAGGGAATATCACGGTAGCCTCTCCAATGGTTTATATTGGTTCAACGACCACTCAGAATATGTTGCAATCTGTTCCAAGAGGAACAAGCGATAATCAAGTATTGGGAGTACAAATTATAATGTCATCAACCGGAGCTGCTGTAAACTTAACACAGCTTGATTTTGATGCAACGGGAACAACCGATACAGCAGATCTAAGAGATATTAAAGTATGGTATACAGGTAACAGCAGCACGTTTGCAACCACTACACAATTTGGATCATCATTAAGTGATTTGCCTGGTACAATGGCATTCAGTATTGCCGGAACCCAAGCATTAGAAAATGATACAAACTATTTCTGGTTAACATATGATATTGATGGATCTGCAGCTTTGGGTAATCAAATAGATGGAGAGTGCAGCAGCATTACTATTGATGGAATGCCACAGACACCTAGCTTAACAGCACCAGCGGGTAGCCGCGAAATTAGAGAAGAATATTGCATTCCACAGTTAAGTCAGGCACAATGGTCATGCAATTGGTATGAAATAGTAGACTTTAACACAAGTGGTGCAACGGTAGATATTTCTAACAATAATAGTGGTTGTATGGGAGCCTCAAATAATTATACCTACTATAACAATCAAGTGTTAACTGTTGCTCAAAACGGAACATTTACATTTAACCTAAATACAGGAGGTAGCTCACAATCTATTGGAATCTGGATTGATTATGATCAAAATGGTATATATAATAATACCAACGAGTTCGTATATCTTACACCCACAAGTTCAAACTCAGTATCCGGTAGCATTACAATCCCTTGCAGCGGTCTACCTGGTGAAACACGCATGCGTGTGAGAAGTGGTGTTGAATGGTGGACTGGTTTCCCTGTTAACAATCCTTGTTCAGACTACGGTTACGGAGAAACAGAAGATTACAAAGTTATTATTACATCGAACCCAATTGCTTTTGGTTCGACTTCAGCGATTCAAATGACAACACCAACTTTCGCTGGTGCACTCAACAAAGCTGTATTACACGTTCCAATCACGACTTCGGGTTGTGGAGATTTAGCGTTAAGCAATATTCATTTTTCGACTACAGGAACAACGGCTGTGTCAGATATCCTAAATGCTAAATTATACAGAACCGGATCATCGACTTCATTCAATACAAATACATTATTGGGAACGGTAAGTGCTCCTAACGGTGCATTTAATTTCGCTGTTGTGGATACTTTAATAGCAAACGCTACAACAAATTACTGGTTGGCTTATGATATTGATGGGGCAGCCACAAATGGTAACTTTATAGATGCCGTATTTGATAGCGTTGAGGTTAACGGTAATTATGAATTGCCTACAGTAACAAATCCTGCCGGCCATATTCAAATTACAACACCTTTAGCGTATATCGGATCAACGGTTTCTCAGGATGTTCTATCAAAAGTAGGTGCAGGATCTGCTGATAATCAAATGTTGAAAATCCAAGTATTTATGTCGTCAACGGGAGCATCGGTTCCTTTAACGGAACTTAGCTTCAATGCGCTGGGAACAACCGATACTGCGGATATAAGAGATATCAGAGTATGGTATACAGGCAACAGCCCGGCAATGTCGTTTAGCAATCAATTTGGTTCAACATTGCCTGCATTACCGGGATCGATTGGATTTTCGGTAAATGGATTACAAGAGCTAATGCCGGATACAAACTATTTCTGGCTTACTTATTCGATCAACTCAAGTGCCACTTTAGGAAATGTTGTAGATGCAGAATGCGGTTCAATAACGGTAAATGCAACTACGCAAACGCCTTCGGTTACAGCACCTGCGGGAGTGCGAGTAATTCGGACGGAGTACTGCTCTCCAAGTCATGGAACAAGCCTTTATGCATGTATTTTTGATGCATCTTTCAATACGATGACTAATCCTACCGGAGGTTGTGGAACGATACCAAATTATACGAATTTCCCTCAAACCGGGGCATTCACAACAGAAGTGTTTAGAGGTGGAGAGTATATTTTGTCAGTTATGACAGATTATAACGGAGCGTCAATTTCTGCATGGTTCGATTGGAATGATGACGGAACATTTGCGGCATCTGAATGGTATGATTTATCAAGAAACACCACAGGAAATACAACATATGTATACAACGTAACCATTCCGAACACAGCTTCATTAGGATCAATTCGTGTGAGACTTCGTACCAGAGCATCTACAGCAAATACCTCAACAGATGCTTGTACGACATTTGGTTCTGGAGAAACAGAGGACTATACAATTACCATTAACCCAACACCTCCGCAAACTACATATGTTTGGAATCAAACATCACCAGCGGATTACAGCGTTGCATCAAACTGGACTCCGGCAAGAACCGCTCCTTTTGTTAATGATGTATTGGTGTTTAATGGTGGAGGTTCGTTACAAGTAAACAATGTGACTACGCAAAAAGTGGGAAGCATATTGTTGTTGGATAGTACTCATTTGATGTTGGGTAGCTCTGGCGCAGTAACATTATCAGTTGCCGATACGCTAGATTTAACAACAGGAAGTATAACAGAGAACAATGTAACCGTTTCAATTGGAGCAGACACAACAAACATAGGGTTGATTTTAGGAAATGGTAAAATAACCGGAGGAGCTATCAGAAGATGGGTAAATACTTCGGTTACCTCTTATGACTTCCCATTGGCAAATGGATCATCTGATAACTCGGCCAATATTACCTTTACGGCACCTCCAACAGGCGGAACGATAACGGCCAGATTCTTTTCATCAGACCCAGCTTCTAATTCGGGCCTACCTTTAACTGAAGGATCAATTAATGTTGATAAGGTTTCACCATTCGGTTACTGGAGATTTACTTCGGCTAATGGCTTTGTGAACGGCCAACATACACTTACATTAAATGCAGATGGTATTGGCTTTGTAAACACTGCTGCTGAACTTGTAATGGTAAGAAGAGCAAACAATATTGGTATCTGGAGCTTAGAAGGAACGCATGTTACAACTACCGGCACAAATGCATTCCCGATATTATCAAGAACAGGTGTTGCAACCTTGGGAGAATTTGCTGTAGCAGGAGATGCTACTGTGAATCCATTACCGGTTCAATTGGTAAGCTTGAAAGCGAATGCTCTTAAAGGAGATGTATTGTTAAACTGGGCTACAGCGTCTGAGTTAAACAATAACGGATTTGATGTAGAGCGTTCGGCTGACGGACAAACCTTCTCTAAGGTAGGATTTGTAAAAGGAAAAGGAAACAGCAATGTATTGGTGAACTATACACTTACAGATCGCAACGCCTTTACCGCAGCAAAAGTGTCAACGTTGTATTACCGCCTGCGTCAGGTTGATAATGATGGAACAGCGAAATACACTAATATCGTTAAGGTAACCGACACTAAAAATGTACTTTCTGGTGTAGCGGTTTATCCGAATCCATTTAACCAAAACGTAAGCATTGATTTTGTAACCAGCCAGGCTGCTGCGTATACAGTTACTATTAATGATATACAAGGCCGCACTGTTTATTCAAAACAAATGGATGCTAAAGAAGGGCTTAACAGCATCATGATTGAACAGTTAAGCACATTACAATCGGGCGTTTATTTCTTGAAATTAAACGGTCCTGAAACGCAAACAATTAAATTGGTGAAAACACACTAGTTTGGTTGATGTAAAATAAGTGAAAAGCCCCGCAATACTGCGGGGCTTTTTTTATGGTTAAAAACGTCTCCTTATGGAAGTTGAACGTCTTTGTTATGAGACGCTTGATCGATAAGCATAAAAAAGCCCAACGATCATACGATGTTGGGCTTTGTGGTCTCGAGCAGAATCGAACTGCTATCAAATGTTTAGGAAACATCTATTCTATCCGTTGAACTACGAAACCAAACAGGTGCAAAAATACAAATTTATATCGGGCTAAAAACTATTTCACCACACTACCCGGTTCAATATCTTTTTCTGAGCCTACGCTGTACAATTTACCAAAGTCATTTCCAGCCATTAGCAGCATTCCTTGGCTTTCTATTCCGCGTATTTTACGGGGAGCCAAATTGGCGACAACGGTAACTAATTTTCCCACCAATTCTTCAGGAGCATAGTATTCGGCAATACCACTCAGGATGGTCCGTTTTTCGAAACCAAGATCAACTGTTAGCTTTAACAACTTATCTGCTTTGGGAACTCTTTCGGCTTCTAAAACTTTTCCTACCCGCAAATCTATTTTATCAAAATCCTCATAGGTAATATCGCTTTTTACAGCATGATGTGCTGGTCTTTCAAGGGTTTCGGGTGCCATGTTTTCTGAAGGCTTTGTGGTTTTTTCGACTCCCGCTGGAACATTGTTTTCGGCTTTTATGCGTTCGAGTCTTTCCAATTGTGTTTTTACTTCTTCGTCTTGCACTTGTTTATAAAGCACTTCAGGTTTATTCAATTGGTGTCCATCTTTTAAAACGTTCTCGTTAAACAAACTGCTCCATTTTAATCCGGGTGCGCCCAACATGTTTTTTAAATTGGTTGCTGTGTGAGGAAGAAAGGGCTCGGCAGCAATAGCCAGCTTTGCACAAATTTGCAAGGCATCGTACATAATTGCTTTTACACTTTCTTCGTCTGTTTTAATGAGCTTCCAAGGCTCTGTATCGGCTAAATATTTATTCCCGGCTCGAGCGGCATTGATAAAGTCAGCTTGTGCATCACGCAGTTTTACCACATCCAGGTTTTGACGCATGCTGTGTAACGTTTGCCCGATCGTGTCGAAACATAACTGGCGGGCGGCAAACAATTTTTCATCGGTTAAATTGGTAACAACGTGCGGGACTTTTCCCTCATAATATTTTTCGCTGAGCACCAATACCCTATTTACAAAGTTGCCGAAAATAGAAACAAGCTCACTGTTTACTCGTGTTTGAAAATCCTTCCACGTAAACTCACTATCCTTTGTTTCGGGAGCAATTGAAGTAAGCACATAGCGCAGTTCATCTTGTCGGTTGGGAAAATCAACCAAATATTCGTGCAACCAAACCGCCCAGTTTCGGCTGGTTGAAATTTTATCTCCTTCCAGGTTTAAAAATTCGTTTGCGGGCACGTTGGTTGGTAAAATATAATTGCCATGTGTCATCAACATCATTGGGAAAATGATCGCGTGAAACACAATATTATCTTTACCGATAAAATGCACTAAAGCGGTTTCTTCATCCTGCCAATATTTAGTCCAATCGTTTTTGTCAACCAAGGATTGTTGTTCAAAATACTCCTTTGTTGCAGAGATATATCCAATCGGGGCATCAAACCATACATACAACACTTTTCCTTCGGCCCCTTCAATAGGAACAGGAACGCCCCAATCCAAATCCCGGGTCATGGCGCGGGGCAACAGACCTTCCGATAACCAGCTTTGGCATTGGCCTTTTATATTCGACTTCCAGCCGTCAAAACGTTTGATATACTCCTGGAACGGGGTGCTTTGCTGAATTTCTCCCATTGGCAAGAACCAGTTTTTGGTTTCCTTTAAAACGGGAGTAGCGCCACTGAGTGCCGACTTTGGATTGATTAGATCTGTAGGGCTTAATGTTGTGCCGCACTTTTCACATTGATCACCATAAGCACCCGGGTTCCCACAGCGTGGACATGTTCCGGTAATATACCGGTCGGCTAAAAATTGCTTAGCCTCTTCGTCATAATATTGCTTGGTAATTTCCTCTTTAAAAACGCCTTTTTCGTAAAGCACTTTAAAAAACGCTTGAGCTGTTTGGTGGTGTGTTTTCGAGGATGTTCGGCCATAGTAACTAAACTCAATACCGAATTCTTTGAAAGCATTTTTCATAATGCCATCATACTTATCCACTACCTGTTGTGGTGTGATTCCTTCCTTTTTTGCCTTAATGGTAATCGGAACGCCATGTTCATCACTTCCGCAAATAAACACTACATCTTTTCCCTGGGCCTTGAGGTAACGCACATAAATATCGGCAGGTAAATAACAACCAGCCAGGTGGCCAATATGAACAGGTCCGTTTGCGTAAGGCAAAGCCGCAGTAACTAAATATCGTTTTGGTTCGGTCATAACTAGGGGTGCAAATTACGGGAATTTAGCGGAAGAAGGAAATCTGTTAAATGTGATGGGCTCATTAAGGAATCCAATTGCAACTCATAATCCAATATTATTATACCCTCCAATAGAATGAACAAATACACTTTATTACTTGTTTTTTCAACTTTAAAGATTATATCTTTGTGATATCATTTTAATATCAAACAAACAATGAAAACAGAATCTACTTTTAGCCCTTTTTCGGGTTATGTAATGTTAACCGTTTCTCTGGCAATTCTTTTATCTACACCTCTTTGGGTGCTTGGTCATACCCTTTGGTTGGCTTGTGTAACGGCACTGATCGGGTTCATAATGCTTACGGGTTTTATTATTGTCAACCCCAATGAGTCGACCGTTTTGGTATTATTTGGAAAATACAAAGGCACAGTAAAACAAAACGGCTTTTTTTGGGTGAACCCATTTTTTACCAAACGTAAAATTTCGTTACGTGCGCGCAATTTGGATAGTCAACCCATTAAGGTAAACGATAAGTTGGGTAATCCCATTATGATCGGGATTGTATTGGTTTGGAAAGTTGAGGATACCTTCAAAGCGGCTTTTGAGGTAGATCATTTTGAAAGTTTTGTTAAAATACAAAGCGAATCGGCTATTCGTAAACTTGCAGGAACATATCCTTACGACAATTTTGATGATGAACAAGCCGAAATATCACTGCGCAGCGGAGCAAACGAAGTACATGAAGAACTGATGAAAGAATTAAGTGAGCGGTTATCTATTGCTGGAATTGAAGTAATGGAAGCGCGCATCAGTAACCTTTCATATGCCCAGGAAATTGCTGGTGCCATGTTGCAACGCCAGCAAGCAACAGCCATTGTAGCAGCCAGAACCAAGATTGTTGAAGGAGCGGTGGGTATGGTTGATCTGGCGTTGAAAAAACTTTCAGCCGAACAGATTATTGAATTGGATGATGATAAGAAAGCTGCTATGGTGAGCAATTTAATGGTGGTATTGTGCAGCGATAAAGCGGCTAATCCTGTTATTAATGCCGGAACATTAAACCACTAAAACAATGGAAACGTTCAAGGAAACACAAAGATTTAGCCAGTGGTGGTTAAAAGCAATTTTATTCATACCGCTGTTTGAAGGACTTGCTTTTATGCTTAGCGATTATCAGAACAAAGGCGAAATACAAAGGGACTCCGTTATTTTTCTGGCAATCGTGTTGGTTGTGGTTCTATTTATATATATGTGTAAACTGGTTGTGGATATAAATGAAAAAGGAATCTCCTATCAATTTTGGCCTTTACAGCTAAAGCATAAACAGATTGAGTGGAATGATATTGAAAAGGCGTATATACGAAAATACGAACCTCTTTGGGAATATGGAGGCTGGGGTATCAGAGGGTCATTTAAGAATGGCAAAGCGTATAATATAAAAGGAGATATCGGTTTACAGCTGGAGCTTAAAAATGGTATGCGCGTTTTGATTGGAACAGGCGAACAACAAAAACTGGAAAGTTATTTGCAATACATTCAACAAAAAGAGTCAATTACTGCAATTCAATAATGGCCGATAAAGAAAAGAAACCATTTGCGCTGCGCATCAGCAAAGAGATGATGGAGCAGATTGAAGCTTGGGCTGCGGACGAGTTTAGGAGCACCAATGGTCAAATTGAGTGGATCTTGAATGATGCGTTGAAAAAATCGGGCCGGGCTAAAACAAAAAAAGAGAAGTGATATCCTTCTCTTTTATAATTCGTGTATCAGGCTACAAATTTATATCCAACACCTCTCACACTCTGAATATAAACCGGGTTTTTGGGGTCCTTTTCAAAGTATTTGCGCAAGGCAAGAATAAAATTATCAATGGTTCGTGTATTTGGAATTACCGTATAGTCCCATACTACTTTTAAAATATGTTCACGGCTTACTACTTGATTATTGTTTTCGATAAGCAGCTTCATTAATAAAATTTCTTTTTTGGTAAGCTCTACTTTTCCATGCACACCATATGCTTCGTAACTTTCGAAGTTGATTTTGTTGGGGCCAAACACATATTCGGAAAATTGTTTTCCGGTTTCGGATTGTGTAAGCTTTTCATTTTTAGCAATGAGTTTTCGCACACGTAAGAGTAATTCTTCGAGGTCAAAAGGCTTGGTAAGATAATCATCAGCACCTTTGCGAAGCCCGTTAATGCGATCAGCAGGTGTGCTTTTAGCTGATAAAAAGAGAACAGGAACATCTGCATCGTGCAAACGAATATGTTCGCATACCATTAATCCATCCATTTCCGGAAGCATTACATCCAAAATCACCAGGTCGAATTTTTGTTCCTTAAAAGCTTTGATAGCACTGTTTCCATCGCTTACAGCAAAAACAGCATATTGCTCCATCTCAAGGTTTAACTTGAGTGCATGTTGCAAATGCTCTTCATCTTCAACTAATAATATTCTACTCATGCTTTTTAAAACTAAACTCGAATGTAGTGCCTTTGGTTTGGTTGTTTTTCACTTTTATTTCACCATTCAGCAACGTCAGCAGGTTTTTTACAATAAACAAACCGAGTCCTGTTCCTTTGCTTCTGCGGGTTTGTTCGTCACCCGAACGGTAAAATTGCGTAAAAATATTTTTTTTGTCCTCGGGCGAAATCCCTAATCCTTCATCACTTACGGAGATTATGACGTGGGAAGGATCAGTGCGGAGAGTGATCTCTATTTTGCCATCGGGCGGAGAATATTTAACAGCATTGCTCATCAAATTGTTCATTACCATTTCAATGGCGGTTGCATCCGTTACCATAAAAACATTTGGTTCCAACTGAACATTGAACCGGGTTTGCAAATTACGGGGGGTAACAAAACGATGAATGGTTTGTTCAATATTTTCGGTAAGGTTAACCTCGAACTCCTGTAACTCATATTTGCTGTTGTCCAACTGGGCTGCCAGCAAAACGTTTTCAACCAGATCCCTCAAACGTGAAACATCGCCCAATGAGTTTTGCACGATGGTTGTTGCCTGTTCCTTGTCGAGCGTTCGTTTTTGCAAGGTTTCCAAGTACAGCTTAATAGAAGCCAAAGGTGTTTTCAACTCATGGGTAATGGAGAGTAAAAAATTGCTTTGTTGTCGCTTGAGCTTTAGGCTATTGTTGAGGTTGCGGTAGATCCAGATAATGCCCCAAAAAAGCAAGCCCATCATAACCAAGCCCTCTAATCCATACATCCACATGGTTCGGGTGTGGCGTTTTTCCAACTGCAAGTAAGATTGTTTTGCCGGGCGAATCAGAAAATTATCCAGGGGTTGTGATTCATCACCAAAAACAATTTCGAGCGAAGGAAAGTTGGCCTGCAGATAACCTTGGGCTTTGATGGTGTCATCCACAATTTCTTCGGAAATAGCACTGTTAATATCAAGTGACGCCTTATAACAAAGTAATTCCAAGTTCTCCCGTTCGGAAGCGTATAGTTTTTTACTGGCACGAATATGTGCGTAGGTCCACCAGCCAAAAGCAGCAATAATGTATACGGTTACCAAACCGAAAACGATTCGCGTTTTATTTTCTTTCAAAACAAGTGTTGATTAATGCGCAAGTATACAAAAACCGAAAACGATTATAGATCCCAAACAGTTTTACTGTTGCGAATGTATTTTTTGAGGTTGATCCAAAAAGCCATGATCAAATAAATGATAACGGGAGACCCCATGGTTATAAACGAAGTGTAAATAAAATACAACCGAATACGCGAAGTGGAGATGCCAAATTTTTCGCCTAAATAGGTGCATACACCGTATACACGTTTTTCAACAAAGTATTTGATTGATTCCATAATATTCGAAGGTAAGGAAGAATCCGTTACACACAAACTTTTTTGTAAAGCAGGATTGCTAATTGTTCAATACCTTGACCTGCCAACCGTTTTCCATATAATATTTAATATTTTCAGGGAGCAATAGGTTATTGATCCATAAAAAACTAAGCCCGGCTCCAAAGGTGATCAAGGAAGCATTGAAAGAAGAAAATCCATTCAATTTTGCCTGATTGAAAATAACAAAAGTGCCGACAACCCCAACTACAGTGAGGGATAATTTGGCAACCTGTCTTCCAAGGGTCATCCGCCTGAAACCGACAATATCATCGATACGGATCACCTTGTAGGTTAGCCGGGTTGCCTTGCCGGGCTTGGGCGCAATTTGTGGCATTGTTTCAGCCAGATTGATACCCAGAACAATTGTTGAGTCGGTGATATCGGTAACGGTTTCTTTTGCAAACTCTATTTGTCCCAAATATCCTTTGTACAAAATGGAAGCACGATGCCCCACTTTGACGTGGATGGTTTTATTTGATTGAAGATTGTAAAACAGCAGGCTTTTTTGAGCCGAACAAAGCTGTGCTATAAACAATAGACCTAAACAGATGATAAAATTACGCATGTAATAATGATTGTTGCCCAATGCTGCAAT
Organism: Chitinophaga pinensis; assembly: GCA_943369665.1. Lineage (GTDB taxonomy): Bacteria > Bacteroidota > Bacteroidia > UKL13-3 > UKL13-3 > UKL13-3. The sequence goes on along the minus strand of CALRNX020000009.1, from coordinate 150,108 downwards.
TTAAACAATTGAGCATGGCGCAATATTCATTTTTTAATTGAATAAATGCCTGGCTGTCGGCAGCATTTTTACTTGTAAAGCCTAATTGAGCAAACAAACGGGTAATGGCATTTTTTTCGGAAGGTAAACCTTCGTACCAATTAAGTGCTTTTTCGCATAGGTGTTCTTCATGTTGTATTTTGCCGTACACAAACACAAAAGGCAACACACTATTGATAAGTAACAGATCAATTGCCGCAGCTCCCAGCGCGATTTTCTGACCCTGATATTCGGTCTGTGTTTTGTACAATTTGATTAATTCAGCAATGTTTTCACATTCCAATACTTTGCTTAACAAATGAGATGACTGGTAAATAAAGGCAGCAAATTGTAATAAACGAATGGAGGGAAAATTGGCGGGCCGGGTGCGTGCAAACTTCCAAATACTTTTGTCGAGCTGTTTGAGTTTGTATTTGTTTTGCAAATGCAGAAACCGGTTGTGTAAGTGTTGGTAAGGTTCTCCCATTTTATCTAGTAACCCCGATACGCCTAACACTAACGCCAGTATATCATCCAAGTTGTTTTTGTGCTTGGCAAGCACTGTTAGTGGCAACATGTTCGCCAACTGCTCAAATGGCAGCGCATTGGTTTTCATTCCGAAGTAACGGGCCGTAATGATGTAGAAAGATTGTTCCCAGTGGTGATGGGTTTTTACCAGAATGTCTTTTATATAGTCACATTTTTGTTCCAGCCGTTCAACCAATAATCGTTGAAGCCAATGTTGTAAATGGATTGCATCAGGAAGGTGAATGATCTTTTCACAGGCAATGTGCCGGTGTTTGTGCTGTTGCAAGGATTCATACCGTTGCAATAATGACGTAGGAATTAAACTTCGGAGCACCAAGGTAGGAATAGCCTCTCCATTGCTATTGTAAACAGGTTTGTCATTAATATACACCACATGCAAGATCACATTATTGTATGCTGCATCTTTTTGGTGTGCATGTTTTTCCCATTCGGATGCAGCAATGTGCATTTCTATGTTTCCGGCCCAAAGGGTGTTGCCTATATAAATTTTTGCATTAAAAAAATCGGGACCGGCATTGGTATTATGAAGGCCATGATTTACAATGGAAATCGTTTCGCCTTCAGTTGTGCGAAGAGGCTTGTGAAACAAGAGTTTGCTTTGCCATATAAAATGCAGGAGTTCTTCTTTCATAGGGTATAAAGGGGTTTGAAATTAAAAGAAGTAGAACAAAAGGTGATATTACATATCCAGTTATATTACATTGTATTGTGTCAATAATGTTTTCATTTCATCGGCCATTCGTTTTGCTTCTGATGCAGCGGCATCCGCAAAATTTGCATCCGAACTTGCGTAAATAATACTGCGCGAGGCATTGATCAGCAATCCACAATCACGGTTCATTCCATATTTAGCAACATCACTTAAACTACCGCCTTGGGCTCCTACACCTGGTACCAACAGAAAATGGTAGGGGATATGTGAACGGATGTTTTTAAGTTCTTCGGCTTTGGTTGCACCTACTACAAACATCAAGTTGTTTTCAGTGGTAAAAGACGTAGTGTGTTTAATTACGCGTTCATATAATTTATCGGCACCGATTGATTGTTGCTCATAATCTGCACTTCCGGGGTTTGATGTTAGCGCCAGAACGATGCCCCATTTGTTTTCGTATTTAAAAAAGGGCTCAATGGAATCGCGACCCATATAAGGTGCAAGTGTTACCGAGTCGAAATGAAGGGTTTCAAAAAATGCTCTGGCATACATATCGCTTGTGTTACCAATATCTCCCCGCTTGGCATCAGCAATCGAAAATTGGTTGGAAGGAAGGTAAGCCAGGGTTTCTTCCATGGTTTCCCAACCCTTGGTGCCAAGCGATTCGTAAAAAGCAGTATTTATTTTATATGAAACACAATGATCTTTTGTGGCATCAATAATTGCTTTGTTAAAAGCTAATACAGGATTTTTTTCGGATAACAAAAACGAAGGGATCTTTTGAATATCAGTATCCAATCCCACGCATAAAAAGGTTCCTTTTTGTTTTATTTGGTTAACAAGATCAGTTCTTTTCACAATTAAAAAAGTAAATTAAGCTCAATGATAAATTGGTGGATATCCTTACCGGTATTAGGAGGGTTCAGGTTTAACCCGTTATTCAGGTCAACCAGACCATATTTGGCCAGTAACTGAAAGCCAACAAAAGGCGTTTGAAATTGGGTGCCAACTACTGCCAACAAATCATTTTTAGTGAGTCGGGGAGATGTTGCTTCGGGTACGCTCGACCCTGTTAAAAAGAGAGAAGAGTTGAGCAGTCTTGAATATTGAAGTCCACACAGGATGTTTTTAGTGTTTTTTTCATCAAATCCATATAATAATAATACCGGCAGATCAACCCAATAGGCATAAATTTTTTCGTATTCTAAATTGTCATTATCGAATGCTGCTCCTCTGAACGAAATGGTTAACTCCGGCTGGACACTCATGTGTTTTTTAAAACGATACCTGAGGTATGCTCCGCCATTCAATGCATATGATGGTTTGGGGTTTTGAAGTTCATTCCCCAACAACATGCTGGCGCCTGCTCCTAACTTTACACCCGCTTTAAATTGTTCGTTGAGTACCGGAACAACTAATCGCGACTCTTCTTCATCGGCTAAAGAATCAGGCGTTTGAGGGTCAACCTGTGCAAAAGCACCGGCTCCCATCCAACATAACAAGCAACATAACAGATAGTATCTCATGCTTTACAAAACTATATTTTTTTAATTAAAGTATGCCTAACAGATTTTGACAGCATTTATAAACACAAAAGCTGCCCGAGAGCAGCTTAAGCATGTAGTCAATCAAAATAGAAAACGGCACTAAGCGCGGTGGTATAGTCCTGCGTCTATGAGATCTTTACGGGCACCTTCGGTATCGCCCACCAAACGTTTACATTCTGCACGTAGTTTGAGGGCATTTACAAATTTAGGTTCAAACGAAAGGGCTTTGTTGAGATCATTTATCGCTACAAGTGTTTTTTGCAGTCGCATTAATATTCTGGCTCTTTTGTAATATAAAACAGCATCAAACGGGTTGCATACAATGGCCCTGTTGATGCAGGCGTAAGCGGTATTGGTATCGCCAAGTTTACTGTAAATGTTGTATGCCATTTCATACCATTCGGCTTTTAAAGAGTATGTTCCTTTTAGGGTTTCATCGATAAAATGTTTGGCCATTGTGTAGTCGCCCAACATCCAGTATGCCTGGGCCATAGCTGCGTATGCTTCAGGCTTTCCGTTGGCCAGCAGTAAGATCTCGCTAAAGTCATCCAAGGCAAGGTTTACCAAACCGGCATGCATTTTACAGATACCTCTTTGTAGCATCGCATCAATATGGTTGGGGTTTAATAATAGGATAATGTCAAAGTTTTTTTGTGCAGCTGCATATCGTTTTCGATCCATTAGTTGCATTCCTTTGGTGAAAATTTGGTTTTCGTTACGGGCTGCTGGTTGTCCCCAGGTTTCGGGAGTGTTTACTGCTGTTTTCATATCATTTGAATTATTTGATGATTCAAAATTTCTATGGCAGCCCGCAGCGTATCTGCGGAGTCGAAAAAAAATAGCAAATAACTGAAAACGAGCCTAATAAATTTGTGTTTTACACAAAGAAGTTCTTAGACTAAGCTTGGGAAAGGGTTAAATGAATAATAGCAATGATCGTTTTAAAGAGGGAAGATTGTACGCAAACGGCCCAAAATTTCTTTTAAGCCAAAAGGAAACATCTTTTTACGGAAAGGATACGTTTTACGATAAATACTTAAAAACGAAAGAATCCTTTTGAATTGAATACGCTTGTTTTTTTCGGCAAATAGTGGATAACGATACGGTTCTTTTAAACTAATGCCGTACGACAACCACTCATTAACACCACTGTATTGGGCTTTATCTGCAGCGTATACAGGGCGGCTTGGTTGTTTATTAGAATCGGCTATGGCATAAAACTTTTGGAGAGACTCTTTCCAAGCGCTTAGCGTGTAAAGCTGCGAAACTTTATTGTATAATGTTTGGGAATAGGCTGCCAGTTTTTCGGGGTGCTGCAGTTTCTCCTGAAGCATTTGTTGCCACTCCTGCTGGTTGGCTGTGTAAAAATTTTCGTCAGAAAACAATTTAAAAATTGCGGGAGGAGCGTACATAAACTGCACGGGTTTTTGTTTCATCAAAACCTGCAACATGGCTGTAAAAGATGAAAAAGGAAAGGTTTCGAGATAAAGGGTACAAAGCTGCTCGATATCGGCAAGCGCTGTTGGTTGTAAATATCCCAAAAACAGGATTTGAGGATGTTTGAATTTAAGAGCCAACGGCTTGTCTTTTGCAATGCCAACGATCAATAATAATGTATCCGGGTTTTGGTTCAGGACAGGAATGACCGATTCGAAATAGTTGTAATCCAAAATGGGGTTGAACTTGCTTTCTGTTGATGTGGTAAGCAATATCTTTTGAAATTGTTCAGGTATCTGATACTTGTTTCGAACAGCCTCTTCGGCAGCAGATGAAGAGGAAACAGCCTCAACCGGAATGGGCAATAAAAATTGAGGTTGCGTGGTTATCGATCGGGATTCGATGTCAGTTACCATGCATGTTTCCCGCAGTTGAATCAGCCCGTCAAGGATACTTGCTCCCAACCAGAAACAATGATCGGCATGGTTTAAAAAATAAATAGGAACAGGTTTTTGGTTTGCAAATGCAAGCAATGGGACAACATCATTGGGATGAATATGGAAAACCAAAAAATCAAATTGTGAAGAATATTGTAATAGTTGCTGTGCCGTTTCAACGAGCGACTCACCTGTATTTCCCCAACAAATAATCTCAGGTGAAACGCCATGGTTTTTAAAAATAGTTGAAGGAATGTTTGTTTTGGATTGCCGGGTTAAAAACAATTGGTGGTCAGAAGAGGAGTCCCGCTGGATCCACTTTAGCAATAAAGGAGTATGCCCCCCAAGCTCATATAGCTCAGAGGCTACATGTAAAATTTTTCGTCTTTCTGTTCGATGTGATGGTACAATCGTTATTGGTTGAATGACACGTTGGCCAATTCCGGCTATCAACTTTTCGAGCCTGTAAGAAGTATAATAGGATGTAAAATTCAGATACGCAAATGTGCTGAGTTGAACGGCAATTTGCAAGGCGGCATCCAATTCGTTTTGGGCGATATAATTTTCGGCATTCTTGAGTTCATCCAAAAAAAGACGTTGCGAAGCAATGATGGTATGTGTAATTTCTTGTTGTTGGGTTTTAAGAGTATCCATATCGTTTCGCTTCTTAGCTTATGTCAATTTTGTTGAAGTATACATGTGATTATTCAGCAAATTAGCTAAAGATTTAATTGATATGGTACAAACAATCGAAATTAATTACTTTGCAGCATGCCTAAAAATAAACAAGCATATATCCGGTATCGCATCATCGATGCCTGCATCCGCAACCGGCAAAAGCCATTTCCCACTAAGGCAGAGTTAATTAAGGCCTGTGAGGTGATCGCTTCCGTATCAACACGCACCATTGAGCAGGATATTTATGATATGCAAAATGATGAGGAGCTCGGATACTTTGCTCCGGTTAAATACAATAAACGGGAGAAAGGATATTATTATGAAGACCCTAATTATTCCATTAGCAATATTCCGCTTAAAGAAAATGACCTGTATGCACTTGAGTTTGCTGTTGCCCTGCTCAAACAATTTGAAGGATTAGAGGCGCTAACAAACTTTAGCGAAGCCGTATCGAAAATTGAGGATTATGTAAATGTGCGCACATTGATGTCGGATACTGAAATTGCTACGGTTATCCAACTCGAAAAAAGTACAAGTAGCAAAGGCCAAGAGTTTTTAAACGAAATACTCAACGCCATCAAAACACAAAAAGGCATTCGGTTTACCTATAAAAAATTTGACTCTTCGGTTGAGAAAACGCACGAGCTTCAACCATATGTGTTAAAGGAATACCGCAACAGGTGGTATGTAACAGGAAAAGCGGTAAACAACAATCATATTGTTACTTTCGGACTGGATCGTATTGTAAAGCTTGAGTTATTGTCACAGTCGTTTGTGGTTGATGAAGGATTTAATACGGCTGATTATTTTAAGCACTCATTTGGGATATCGGTGAGCAATCAACTGAATCCCGAAACAATACGATTGTGTTTTACTCCACAACAAGGAGAATACATCAAGTCGCAACCCCTGCATAATACGCAGGTTGTTGTAGCCGATTCTGCAACGGAATGTATTGTAGAAATTACAGTGATCCCATCATTTGAATTGACAGCGCAGATTTTAAGTTATGGCAGCCAGGTAAAAATATTGAAGCCTAAATGGTTGGTTGATGACATTAAAGCCGAACTAACTAAAACGCTCCAGCAATATTAAGATCAAGCAATACCTGATATGAAACAAAACAAATTCATCGTTATTGGCTCTGCACTGCTTATTTTTTTATGCTCCTTGTTGGGTTATGTAATTTCCAAAGGAACCTTGCCAGATTTTGGATGGCAGCTTTGTCAGTTCGATTGTGGATGGTATCAATCCATCATTAACGAGGGTTATATTTTTGATCCGGGAAAACAAAGCAATGTTGCCTTTTTTCCCTTGTTCCCATTTGTATGGAAGGTATTGGGAATATCATCCGTTTGGATGGCTTTGGTAAATGCAGTCGTCTATATTGTTGCTATTTTATATGTATGCAAACAATTAGCTATTCCGACTAAGAGCACGCTGGTTTTTTGTTTTGTGGGAATGATCACCTTTTTGCTCGTACCCTATTCCGAAAGTTTCTTTTTTGCTGCGTCTGCTGTAATGTTGGTTGGGTTTTATAAAGAAAAAAACACATTGCTCTTTCTTGGAATTTGCCTAGCTATTTTTACCCGTTCGGCATCCATGGTATTTATTATCGCATTTTGCGTGATGATCATTCTGGCACTGATCAATAAAGAGCGAAATAAGGTTTTAAACTTTAGCATCGCCATTTTTTTATCGGCATTGTGTACGGCAATCGTGTTTGGGATTCACCATTATTACACAGGAGTATGGAACGGGTTTTTTATCACACAATCATACTGGGATTTTGAATTGCAGGTCCCGCATATTCCATTTATACAAGGTGCGTGGCCGATCACCTTGTTTGATTCGAGTGCATTGCTGGTTGGTTTAGTGAGCTGTGTTATGCTGGTGATGTATGCAGTGGAATGCGTATTTAACCATAAGAATAAAATTGTGATCTTTAAGGAAAAACTGCGCCCGCACGAATTGTTTAGTTTGTTGTATCTGGCGGGATGTACATTCATTGTGGTCCTGTTTCTGGGAGGAACGCTCAGGAGCCTGGGTCGGTTTGTTTTTTCAACACCATTTTATCTGGTTTTTATAACCATATTTATAACGCAGCGTATTCAAATCTCATGGAATTGGAAATTATTTTGTGGCGTTGTTTTAGCTTTGGTATTGATATTACCCAAAGGACAATATCCTGAACACGTATTGCTGTTGATCATAAATAGTATTGCATTGGGATGGCTTATTTTTTATAATCCTCAACAGGGAACCCAAATACATAAACTAATGGTTGCTTTTATCTGCATTTGGGGCGTTGTACAGCAAATAATAGCACTTACAGGTTATTTCAAAGGCGATTGGATGGGTTAAGCATTTAGTGAGCGATGGTCATTCTTTTCATGACGCGAATCCATTTTTAAAATGTATGTTTTATTGTATCCTTGCGCTATAATGGCAACAGAAAAAAACAATTTTGATTTTCTTCGGATTCTTTTTGCAAGTTTAGTGATCGTAACCCATAGTTATGCATTGATCGGGTTGCCCGAAATAGATATTATGTCGGCATTTACCAACGGGCGTTCCAGTTTAAGTTTTATTGGCGTAAGAGGATTTTTCACCATTAGCGGCTTTCTGATCTATACTAGTTTTGAGCGCACCCAATCCCCTTTGGGTTTCCTGTGGAAACGTTTTATTCGGATTTGGCCGGCATTATTGGTATTGTTATTGGTCACCGTTTTAATAGTAGGGCCTTGGGTTACCGTTTTCCCCTTGGGTACATATTTCAGAGATATTAATACTTACCAATATGTTTACAACAACTTGTTATTGCTTAAAGGAGTCTTTTATTCTTTGCCGGGAGTATTCGGTGAGAATTTATACCCAACAGCAGTAAATGGTTCATTGTGGACATTGCCGTATGAGGTTTTGTTCTATTTAATTCTTACCCTTTTTTACCTGAAGAAATCAGTTAATATTAATTACCTGTTACTTCCTTGCTGGGTGATTTTTTTAGCGTTGCGTATTACACAATACCCGTTAAGCGGAAGCTTTCTTTCGGTTGCTTTTGACAAAGCGTTAATGATGGAGCTGGGAATGTACTTTATGGCCGGGATGCTTATCTCTAAGAACATGAGGTTGCTAAACGATCCATATGTGAAGGCAATTGTGTTTGCAGCAAGTGTGATCCTGTTCATTGTGTTTTCCAAACATCCTGCATTGTCGTGGCTCCAGTTTATTGTGGTTCCTTTGGCTACGATCACTTTTGCTTATTTACCGATACCGCTTGTTCATAAAGCCGGTTATTTTGGCGACTTTTCATACGGTATTTACATTTATGGCTTTTTGGTTCAACAACTGCTGGTGCATCTGTCTCACAATACGATTGGCTTATACAATATGATGTGGATGGCCTGGCTTGTAACACTGGTGCTTGCTATATTATCATGGCATATTATTGAGAAGAAAGCGCTCAAGCATAAGGATTATAAAGCGGTATTTGCACGTAAAAAATAATTGCATTCATGCATTTGTGCATAGATGAGGTTATAACGGTTATATTGCAACAACCAACGAAAGAGAAGCTAAACGAACTCTACTCATGAAAATTGATATTATTACTATTTTATACCATTCTGAACAGTGGATCAAGGGATACCTTGATGCTATTGAACGCAGTGAGTATGAGCTTAAGGATATAAACCTGATCTTATTGGATAATGCTCCGGCTGTTCAATACGGAGATGCGCTTCATCGCCATTCGCTTATTGCCAAGCTGGGGTCATTTCAGTTTGTTCCCAATGCAAATAATGTTGGGTTTGGTACTGCCAATAATCAGGGGGTAAAGCTCAGTAATTCACCGTATGTTTTCTTTTTAAACATAGACACCGAAATAACACCAACAGCATTGCTGGAAATGAAAAAGTCGGTTGAAAAATCGGCAGCAGATGTAGGAGCTTGGGAAATGCGGCAATTTCCATATGAGCACCCTAAAATATACAACCCGGTAACGCAATATGTAAGCTGGGCAAGTGCAGCGGCATTGGTGGTAAGGCGAGATGTGTTTGAGCAAGTCGGAGGATTTGATGACATGTTGTTTATGTATGCCGAAGATGTAGATCTGAGTTGGAATATTCGCAGAGCCGGTTACCAAATTCAATATTGTCCAAGAAGCGTAGTATATCATTATTCTTATGCCGATGTAGAGGAGGTAAAACCAACACAGTTTTATTACAGCTTGTACAATAATCTCATGTTGAGGTTTAAGTATGGAACATGGAATGATATTAAAAACGGTTATTTGATCATCCGGAGTGTGAAGAATAGCCCCAATCCGGTTTTTCCTGATCAAAAGGAGCGCATAACAGAATTGTTCAAAAAATCTTTCTCACGAGGGATGGCTTTCAGGGCGAAGCGACCTAAAGAGAGAAGAACGTTTAAACCCACCTTTTTGGGATTGGATTATGAAACCATTCGCAAAGGAGCGTTTTATAAAAATGTTCCGTGGTGGGATTTTGCTTCATTGCCTAAGGTATCGGTTGTGGTGCGCACGCATAAGCGGCCATTGGTACTCGAAGAAGCGCTTCGAAGTTTGTTAAACCAAACATATCCCAATATTGAGATCGTGGTGGTTGAGGATGGACAAAATACAGCCCAGGCCATTATCGATCAGTACAAACCATTGGGCAATATTCAGTATCATTCTACGGGTATCAATAAAGGAAGAAGTGTTGCGGGAAACCTTGCTATGAGCAAAGCCACAGGCGAGTATTTGTGTTTTTTGGATGATGATGACCTGGTGTATGCCGACCATGTTGAATCGATGATGGCAGAGCTGCAAAGAGGAAAATATGATATGCTGCACGTTCCTGCATTTTGTGTTCCAACAGATACACAAAGCACCGACCCTTATCGCTACACGGAGTTGGACTATGAAGTACGACACGATTACCCTGCCGATAAAGAAGAGTTGTTAAACAATAATTTATTTCCGATTCAGTCGGTATTGTTTAAGAAGCAACTTTTTGATACGTTGGGAGGATTTGATGAAACCATTGATTACCTTGAAGATTGGGCTCTGTGGTTAAAATATGTACAAGATTCCAATATTGGATACCTTGATAAAGTAACGAGTTTGTACCGTGTTCCGTCTCATCCTAAATTGTATAAAACACGTTTAAGCCAATTGCTTTCCACCCGCAATTATGTATTGGCCACGTATACCCACAATTACCTTTCGGAAAAAAATGACCTCGAAGAAGCGATCGATCACCTCAAAACGATGAAACCTTTTGATGAGTCAAGGGTAAAAACGCATATTGATCTGTTGATATATGGATTTAATTGTTTGTCTATTTATGGTTGGGCAGTAATTGATAAAAAAGAAAACTTCGACAAAGTATACTTGAAGATATCAAGTAATAATCAGATCTATTATTTTAAACTGGCGTTCGACAAGCGAAGAGATATTCAGCGTAAGTTTAACTCAACAAACAAAAAATTGGGCTTTAAAGCCGATTTGCAAATACTCGGAATGAACGGAGATGTTGTTCCTTTTTCGATCATCTTTGTGAAAGGTGATAAGTTTGTAGAAGAGTTTATTACATGGAAGAATTTTTACAAAATACGCATCATGGCTCACGTTAGAAGGTATCTCCATTATTTTCGTTGAGCAGAAAATAACGAGTGCCATTTTTGCTTCATTAACAGACTTTCAGCCAAATGTTTTTCGTAGTTCTGCTTATCGGAAAAAGGATGTCTGCGCGAAGCCGATTCATAATGAAAAATTTCCACTTGTGGTAAGTACACATTGTGGTATCCGTTGGTTAAAAGAGCAAGACATACATCAATATCATTATACTCTACTTTAAACTGTTCGTCAAAACCGCCTACGCTCATCAGCTTTTGTTTGCTTACCATTAAACAAGCAGCGGTAAGAGCTGGATATAATTGAATGGCAGCAATTTTTTCGTCAAACCTGCCGGCTCCAACATTGACGTGTTTTGAGATAACTTCATTATCCAACACAACACCGGCATGTTGAATGGTTTGGTTGGGATACAACAATTTACACCCTACGGCCCCCACCTTTTTTTGTTGTGCAAAACCAAGCATGTAATCAATCCATTGTGGAGTGATGATCTCTGTGTCGTTGTTCAACAGGATAAGGTAATCTCCGGAAGCTTGTTGTGCACCCATGTTCATCAATGCCGAAAAGTTGAATTCGATATCAGCCGGAATATGTTTGAAGGCAAATTGTGTTTGGTGTTTATAGTTTTCAATCAATTCAACAAGTGCTTGTTCATCGCTCCGATTATCGATTAATAGAATTTCGAAATGCGGATAAGTCGTTTTTTGTGCGATTGAATCAATGCATTGTTTCACCAACTCCGATTTGTTTTTGGTGGGAATGATAATGCTCACCAAGGGATTTTCGAAAGGTTTGTATTGAAAGTAAAATCCTCCATTTGGCTTTGGCAAAAACGCTGCTCTTATTTGTTGCTCTATAATATATGCCTCTGTTTCTGCCTTTTTTTCTTCTTTGGTTTGAACAATAATGTTCCAAAGTCTTTGCTCTTGTTCATTCGCAAAACGAGGTGTAAATATTTCTGAAATATTGGGTGATGAAAAAAGTTTCCGGTAAATTTTTTTCAGCGGGTTGGAAACTTTTATATAGAAGATCAACCGCGAAATAGCCGTTACAAATGTGGCATCGTTTCCGATAATGGTTTTAAGTCGGTTGAATAAAGCCACACCTGATATTAATTAAACGATTGATTGTAGTATTCTCCCACTTCATCTATCGGTCCGATTTTCGCTATCTGTCCGTTTTCCAAACAAGCACCGCGGGTACAAATGCGTTTGAGTTCGGCAAGGCTGTGTGAGACATAAATGATGGTTGTTCCGGCTGCTTTCATTTCATTGATACGTTCGGCACATTTTACCTGGAATCCCTGGTCGCCTACCGATAGAGCTTCATCTACAATTAGAATATCTGGGATGCGGCATACAGAAATACTAAATGCCAAACGAGCCATCATACCTGCTGAGTAGCGTTTAATTTGCATGTTCAGGTCGTTGTGCGAAAGTTCTGAAAAGTTCTTGATCACTTCTACAGAATCTTTGAGTTCTTGGCCACGCATGCCAATAAGCGTACCCACAATTTTGATGTTTTCGTAACCCGAAAGTTCGTACTCCAGTCCTGCACCAATGGTAAGCAACGGAGCCACGCTTCCTTTAATGTCGATGGTGCCGCTTTCGGGTGTAATAATACCGGCAAGGGTTCGCAACAAAGTACTTTTTCCCGAACCATTTTTTCCCATCAACGCAAAACACTCACCTTTGGATATTTCGAGGTTAAGCCCTTTCAGAACTTGTTTTTTTTCCAATGCCTTTTGCCGTCCGAGCGACATGACCACATCTTTAAACGAGTTGATCCCTGATCCGCTGATCCAAAAATTAACATGCAGATCTTTTATTGATATAACACTTTGTGCCGACATACTGAATATTATAAATTAGAGACAAAGCCTCTTTTATACCTGTTGAAAACAAACACTCCCAAAGCAAACACTCCCAAAGCCAATCCGATTGTGATCAGTAAAGTTGTGCTTGATGGAAACTGATTGTAAAATAAAATATCGCGCATCAATTCCATGTAGTGATACAAAGGATTAAGCTTTACATACACCATATATTGTGGTGGAATAAAATCGGACATAAACGCTATGGGTGTAAAATAAAACAATGCGGGAGAAAGCGTATTCCATAAAATGCCTACGTCTCTGAAATACACATTGAATGTTGCTAAGAAGGTACCCACACCAAACGTGAATAAACTAAACACGATAATGGCCGGAAAAATAAGGAGTGTGATCCACCCGATTTGCAATCCGAAAAAAAGCATTAAGCCAAAGAATGGAACCAATGACAGAAGTGTCGTAACGACCTCGCCAAACGCTGCACTGAGCGGAAACAGGATATTAGGCAAGGCAATGGTTTTAATGATGCTTGCGTTGTTAATAATAGAGCCGATAATTTGATTCATGGAGTTATTAAAGTATGTCCAGAAAACCAAACCGGTTAAAGCATACAAAGGATAACGGGGAACGGCAGAAAAAGCATGGCTAAATACAAATACAAAAATGACCAGGTAAGCCAAGGGATGCAACATGCTCCACACAAAACCCAAAATAGAGTTCTTATATTTTACCTTGATGTTTTTGAGGGCAATGGTATAAACTAAGTGATTGAGATTTTGTATTTTAAATAGAATCATATATGCTGTGTGAAATGCAAACCTAAACAATTTAAACTATTGCAACAATGCCGGATATTTAACCAAAGTTGGGTTGTAATATGGATCAACTTGTGCGGGTTGATAGTGTTCCCATTTGGTTACAAATTTTTGGAGTTCTTCAACTTTAAATCCTTTGCCACGCGAAACAGACTCATAATGATACAATACCACATGTGATGAATACACATTACGATATCCCTTTTCATGAAGCTTAAGGCAAAAATCTACATCGTTGTAGTTTACAGGGAAATATTCATCCATGTGCTTTACTTCATCAAACTTGGCACGACTTACCATTAAGCAGGCACCTGTCACGGCCAAATAGTTTTTATATGAACACAAGGCATTAAAATATCCTTGTCCGACATTGGGAATAGCATAATAAATATGTCCGGGAGAACCGTCAACTAATATGATTCCTGCATGCTGTACCTGTTCATCTTCTGTTAGCAACTTTGCACCCACAGCTCCAATTTGGGGTTGTTGTGCAAAGCCAAGCAATTGTTCGATCCAATCAGGAGTGATGATCTCTATATCGTCATTCAACATTAAAATGTATTCACCTTTCGATGCCTGCACTCCTAAATTAATGCGTTGTGAAAAATTAAACGCATCGGAACAGTGTACGAATGCAGCACCTAGTTTTTGGCAATTGGAAACAATGGTTTCGTTAATATCATTTCCATCCACTACAATAATCTCAATATTTTTATACGAGCTTTTATGGTGAATGCTGTTCAGGCAATTTTCCAGCAAGCAAACCTGTTTTCCCCTGATGCTGGTGCTTTTTCCCGCACTTGGAATAACAATGCTTACCAATGGATTACCCTGCAACACATGGTTCACTTTGTACACACCATAATAATCGGTAAAGGAAACACTGCCTTTTCCTTGGGTTTTGATGATATGCTCTTCAACGGCTTTTCTTCCGGCCTCATAAGCGTATTCTTTTGCCAACGGATTACTCGCTGTTGAGGAAGCAATCGTGCGCCAGTGGTATAATATTTTAGGTATATGGTAAATGGCTTTGGTTTGTTGGCAGATGCGCAAACACAGATCATAATCCTGAGCACCATCCAAAGCGCTTCTGAATCCCCCGACTGCATCTACAAGGCTTTTGCGGTATACCGAAAAATGACAAACGTACATGTGTGATAATAAATACTCGGGTGACCAGTCGGGTTTGAACCAAGCATCAAAATGAGTATTCTGGGCATCTATTTTATCTTCATCGCTGTACACAATATCCGCATCGGGGTGAGCATTGATGAGTCTGGCATTTTCATACAATGCGTTTGGTGTAATTTCATCATCATTGTCGAGCAAGGCAATGTATTGTCCGGTTGCCAAAGTAAGTGCACTATTGCTGGCTGCCGAAATATTACCACTTTGTTCGCGGTAAACAACCTTAATACGAGGATCGCCCGCAGCGTATTTTTGTAGCAAAGGTTTAATATGGGGTTTGGGCGAAGCATCATCTGCCATGCATAATTCCCAGTGCGGATATACTTGGTTTTGAACCGACTCGATCGCTTTAGCCAACCATATTTCATCAACATTGTACACCGGCATAATGATTGAAAATACAGGCTTATGGGTAAATGTTAAGATATCGGCTTCTGCTTTTTTTCGGTCGGCTTCTGTAAAAGTATTGGCTTCTAAAAAGCTCTTGTAAAACAGTTTGTTGTTAATTTTCTTTTTCAGTTTGCCCCATAAAAAAGTAAAAGCGTAGCGCACACCCTGTTTTTGGTATATGCCGATCAGCTTGTTTAACTTAAAACGAAGTATGTTTACGTCCATTACCCTGCGAATATGCACGTTTATTTTCGAAAAAATGAGAAAGTAAACAGGCTTCCCCTTACTTTTGTTTCAGTCAACCAGCAACTATTTTGAAAGTATATATCAACGGCCGCTTTTTAACCCAACAGATTACCGGAGTGCAGCAGTTCGCTTTCGAAATATGCCGGTATTTGCAACATAGCACGCTGGAATTTGTAGTGGTTGTCCCCAAGGATACGATCATTCCGCAAGCCTTATCACACCTCGAGTTTAAAGAAGTAGGACAAAACAAAGGATATATTTGGGAACAAATTGAATTACCCGGTTTTTTGAAAAAGCATGGAACCCCGTTATTGTTAAACTTTTGCAATACGGCTCCTTTATTATACAAAAACCAATGGGTCACCATTCACGACCTGGCATTCATGCATCACCCCGAATGGTTCTCAAAAAGTTTTGCCCGGGTATACCGGTTTTTAATTCCACGCATTGTAAAACGCAGTCGAAAAGTGTTTACGGTAAGCAAAACGGTTCAACAACAACTTGCCAAAACCTTTGGGCTACCAAAGGAAGATATAGGCTTGTTGTACAATGGGATTCCGTATGAGTTGCTTCATTATGAAAAGCCCGATCTGCCCAAAAGAAGCATCATTCTTACGGTTTCGTCTATCAATCCACGCAAAAATTTAAATACGTTAATCGCAGCTTTTTTGCAAAGCAATTTGCCCGAATATGAATTGGTGATTGTAGGGGCAAAGAATGATGTATTTGCACAAAAGGAGGTACAACAGGATAGTCGGATCCTTTACACAGGATACATACCCAATAATGAAATGTACCGTTTGTATTACGAAGCAAAATTGTTTGTTTCACTTTCGCTCGATGAAGGTTTTGGGATCCCTGTACTGGAAGCATTGTATTGTGGTTGTCCTGTTTTGTTATCAAATATTGCTGTTTACAAGGAGTGTTTTGCGGAAGTAGCATCTTTCACCTCGGCTGTAAATGTAGCTCAGGCCGCAGACGATCTAAAAACGGCAATTACGCATCCGCCTATTGCAACAAGTACCGGAAAATTGATGGAACAATATCATTACGAAGCCTCTGCGCGCTCGTTGATAAAAATGCTTAGAGAAACAACTGAAAATATGTAGGTTTGGAGTACATGAAAGTAGCCTTGATACATGATTGGTATAGTGTGAGTGCCGGTGGCGAGAAGGTGATGCGCGCTATTCTGAATAGCTTTAAGGATAAAAGCTACCATAAGGACAGCCCTCTTACAAGTGACTGGGAAAAAATTGAGGTGGATAAAATTGAAGTGTTCAGCCTGATTGATTTTTTAAATTTAACGGATCGGCAATATTTGCTGAACGGACGAAAAGTAAACACGAGTTTTATTCAACACTTTCCATTTGCCAAAACATTTTACCGCAATTACCTTCCTTTTTTCAAGTCGGCAATCAACTCTTTTGACCTGTCGGAGTTTGACGTGATCGTGAGCTCCTCGGCAGCAGTTTCCAAGAATGTTAAAAAACGGCCGGGCCAGGTACATATTTGTTACTGTCATACACCTATACGCTATGCATGGGATCTGCAGGACGAATATTTAAAACACCTCAATCCTTTTTTACGTCCGTTTAAGTTTTTTATCAAATATGTGCTGGCTTCATTGCGCAAATGGGACCTTGAAAAAACACCCAATGTGGATTATTTTTTAGCCAATTCGCATTTTGTTGCAGAGCGGATCAAACGTATTTATGGAAGAGACTCTGTAGTAGTTTATCCCCCGGTTGATACAACTTCATTTGCATTGAATAACCAACCGCGTAAAGATTTTTATGTAACCGCAGGAAGATTGGTTCCTTACAAAAATGTGGATGTGATTGCAGAGGCATTTAAAAACATGCCCGATAAAAAGTTGTATATTATTGGCGATGGTCCGGAGCGGCAAAAAGTAGCAAAATACGCAGGAGATAATGTGGTGATGTTGGGCTACCAGCCTAAAGACAGGATGGTTAAATATATTCAAGAGGCGAAAGCTTTTATTTTAGCTGCCGAAGAAGACTTTGGAATAACTACCGTAGAGGCACAAAGTTGTGGAACACCGATTATTGCCTACGAAAAGGGTGGTTATTTGGAAACGGTTGTATCGGGCAAAACAGGATTGTTTTTTAACCGGCAAAGTGCAACCGAAATAGCCGATACGATTCGTGCTTTTGAACAAAAAGAAGGAGACTTTGTTCCGGAAGCTATTCGTGCCAACGCATTACGATTTTCCGAAAAAACATTTAACAAGCAGTTTGTGGCGCAAGTAAAACAAGTATTGTATGGAAACCACCCTCATCAGGCGAGTCAATCGTAACGCTTTTTACGCGCTTTGTTTGTTTCCAATTTTACCATTGCATTGGATTTCCCTTGTTTCCATCTTATTGTTGGGTAGCGGAATCGGTATTGTTTTTAAAAACAAAACGTATACGTTTGATTGGCGGTTTTTTACATTACTGGCATCGCTGGTATTGATCTTTATTCCCTTTATTCCTTTTACTGAAGATATGAACCATGCTTTGCGCAGCATGTCTGTTAAGCTCGTGCTGCTGGTGTTGGGTTTACATTTTGGGTTTAAAATATTACGACCAACGTCTGTGCAAATTGAACATGGAATCGGGTTATTTTCTCTGGCCGCTATTGCCATTGTGTTTTGGGGTTGGATCCAATTAATCTTTTTGGGGTATGTGCATCCTATCGGGTTTGCAGGAGCTGACTTTACATTTGCATACCGCATTGCGTTGGAACGTTATACCGGTTTGCATCCAACATATTATTGTGCTATTGTTTACTTTGCTTCGTTTATTCAACTATATCGGTTACTGGAACACCCTTTTGCAAATTCCGGGAAAACCTGGATACGCATTTTAATTGTGTTAATTGGTGCATTTGCAGGCTTGATGGCGGCCTCGCGTGCTACCATGGTTGCATACCTCTTGATCGTTTTAATATTGATCGTATTGCACGTAAGACATCATCCGAAACGTTGGTTATACCTGGGGCTAACGCTGTTAATGGGAGCGAGTTTATTGATGCTGCCACCCATTCAGAATCGTTTGCGGGAAATGAATGCGCAGAATATGCGTGCACCTTCCGGAAAAAATGATAATGGCACGAATGTTCGCGCGGGTATTGTCGATTGTTCGGTTTCGTTGGTAAAGGAAAACTGGTTGTGGGGTGTGGGCGCAGGCGATGTGCAAGCCTCCCTGAACGAATGCCTGAATCAATTCAATACGCAGGTTTATGCTATTCATAATTACAATACGCATAATGAATACCTAAACTACTGGCTTTCGTTTGGTGTGATCGGTTTGCTGGTTTTTGTGAGTGTTTTGGGGTTGAGCTTTTACACAGCGGTTATTTCCAAACAATACCTGCATATCTATTTTTTAATTTTTATGAGCATCTGTTTTCTCACCGAGAATTATTTAGACAGGCAGGCAGGTGTTACCTTTTTTGCGTTGATGCAAACGCTATTTATGGTCAAACAACAATCCGAAGCAGAAAAAGGTTAGTTTTGCCGGATGTTTTCCATACAAGAAATTTCAACCATTGCGCTTACCCTTTTTGCGGTGATCGATATTTTGGGGGCTCTTCCCATTATCATCAATATCAAACAAAAATCGTCACACCTTGATGCCGGATGGGCAACCCTTGCCGCGGGTTTTCTGATGATCCTGTTCTTGTTTTTGGGAGAAAAACTGTTGGGATTATTTGGCATTGATGTAGCTTCATTTGCCGTAGCCGGGTCTATTGTTATTTTTATCATTGCCCTCGAAATGATCCTGGGGATCGATATTTTTCGCTCCGACCCCAATGATAAAGCAGGAAGCATTGTACCGATTGCTTTTCCGATCATAGCGGGTTCCGGAACATTGACCACACTTATTTCACTCAAAGCAGTGTATAGTTATGAAAATATTCTGGCGGGAGTGCTTGTCAATTTATTGGTGGTTTATATTGCGCTTAAATCGACCGATAAAATTGAAAAACTACTGGGCAAAGCAGGGCTCTCATTGCTGCGCAAGTTTTTTGGAATCGTATTGTTGGCAATTGCTGTCAAATTATTTAAAACCAATATTCTGCTTTCGTAAGTGTTGAAGATCAAAAAATCTTTTTTGGCCATTTCGCTTCTGGCGTTGATATATGCAGTGTTATTGATCTGCGTTTTTACTTTAGGCATTGATACCGTAAAACATCTTCCTTTGCTTTTGTTAGTGAGTTGTTTTCTGGTTGTGTTTTTTCACCCACAACTGGATACACGTTTTGCTGTTTATGCAGCTATCGTGTTTATGAGTGGTTTTGTTCTTCAAGCCATTGGTGTCAATACGGGAACTCTGTTCGGACAGTTTTTGTATGGCAAACATTTGGGTGCCGCTCTTTTCGAAACACCATTGATAATGGGTATCCTGTGGCTTTTATTAAGTTATTGTTCATCTGTTTTTATGTCACAAATCGTTTCAGGATCGGCTGTGCTTAATACCCTGTTTGCAAAAATGTTTTTAGCAGGGCTGTTAATGGTTAGCATAAATGTGTTGATGGAACAATCGGCAGCGGTTTGTGATTGGTGGTATTGGAAATACCAGGTAACCCCTGTTCAAAATTATACGGCTTGGTTTGTCTTTTCGGTGGCGTTTAATTTCTTGTTTCATAAATTGGAAATAAGTGCCGGTAACAAAGTTGCATCCTGGTTTTTGGGCATCATCTGGCTGTTCTTTTTTGCCCTGGCCGTTCTTCCTGCATTTTGGATGAACGCTTTACAATAAACACTTTTGTCGTTTGCGGCAAATACCTATTTTAGTTTGCGCATTCGCACCTGTGTTTGCCTGCATTTTTAACCGATCATTTTTTGTTGCGATGGAACACAATCATATATGGAGTTTTTCAACTGTTGGAGGCGTAAAACGCGTTAACCTTGAAACAGGAGAAGATTTAAAGAACCTGGAGTTTTTGGATCAAAAACTATGGACAGCCCTGAGCTGCCCGGTGAACGATTTGGAAATAGACCACAAAACCCTGACTCTTATTGATAAAGATGGTGATGGAAAGGTACGCGTTCCAGAAATTTTAGCAGCCGTTAAATGGGCTATTTCAGTATTAAAAAATGCGGATGACCTGTTAAAACAGGAGCCGATCTTTTCGCTTTCGTCTATCAATGACGAAACGGAAGAAGGTAAAATATTGTTGGCATCGGCCCGAATTATCTTAAAAAACCTTGGACGGGAAAACGCCACTACATTAACAGTTGAGGAAACGTCAGATACCGAAAAAATATTTGCCACTTCTCGTTTTAATGGGGATGGCATTATTACCGAAGACTCCATCATTGTTGCCGAACAATTACAATTGCTCAATGAAATAATGGCCTGTGTTGGATCTCTCACAGACAGAAGCGGCAAGCAGGGGGTATCGATCGAGTTGTTGCAACAGTTTTTAGACGCTTGCAAACGCTACTCAACCTGGTATGCTAAAAGCAACAGTAATATTTTGGTGTTTGGTGAAAATACAGAAGAAGCATACCTGAGTTATTTGGCGGTTAAATCTAAAATTGAGGATTATTTTATCCGTTGTAAACTGGCTGCTTTCGATGCGCAATCAACAGATGCCTTAAACTTATCTGTAGCACGTGTAGAAGCAATCAGCCCTAAAGATCTGTCGGCATCGTTGAGTGAAATTTCGGAATATCCTTTGGCGAAAATAGAAGCCGGCAAACCATTACCGCTTACCGCAGGCTTAAACCCCGCATGGGAGCCGGCTATGGCCATGTTCAAAACATTGATAGCCGATGTGAAATTTGCCGGTAAACAATCTATAACTGAAGAGGAATGGAATTCTTTGTCTGAAATATTCGCGGCATATACACAATGGAAATCGGAAAAGGAAGGTTCAGAAGTAGAACAACTTGGTCCAAGCCGGATCAAAGAAATTTTGGCCTCGGATCATAAAGACGAACTGGTGAAACTGATTGCAGAAGACAATGCTTTGGAACACGAAGCTAACAGTATTATGATGGTGGATCAACTGGTACGTTACCACCGCGATCTGTTTACATTGCTCAAAAACTTTGTGACATTTTACGATTTTTATTCACCCGGGTACAAAGCCATTTTCCAGGCCGGAACATTGTATATCGATCAGCGCAGTTGCGATTTGTGTATCAGGGTAAACAATATGCAAAAGCATAGTACTATGGTTTCTTTTAGCGGAATGTTCTTATTGTATTGTGAATGTACTTCGCGTACCACCGGGCAAACGATGACCATCGTAGCAGCACTTACCAATGGTGATATTGATAATTTAGTTGTTGGACGCAACGCACTGTTTTATGATAGGAACGGAATGGATTGGGACGCTACGGTTGTGAAAATTGTAGACAATCCTATCAGCATTCGTCAGGCATTTTTCTCTCCGTATCGTAAGGTTTCCCGGTTTATTGAAACACAGATAAACAAAGTAGCAGCCGAAAAAGACACTAAATTTACGGCAGATGCTTCTAAATCGTTGGAGGAAGCACATACCAAAATAGATGTGGCAGCCGGTCCACCCAAAGCTCCGGCAGTACCTTTTGATATTGGTAAATTTGTCGGAATTTTTGCCGCCATTAGTTTGGCTTTAGGAGCAATCGGAACGGTGATCGCTTCTGTGGTTACGGGTTTCCTCGGACTTACCTGGTGGAAAATGCCAATTGCTTTGTTGGGTGTGGTGATGCTGATCTCGGGACCAGCCATGTTAATCGCATACCTTAAGTTGCGCAAACGCAACCTTGCCCCAATTTTGGATGCAAACGGTTGGGCCGTCAACGCAAGCGCGGTGGTGAATATTCGTTTTGGTAATTTACTCACGCAATTGGCCGAACTTCCCAAAGGAGCTAAGCTCAATCTGAATGATCCTTTTACTAAAAAGAAACAGCCAATATTACCCATACTAATTGTTTTGGCTATTTTGATTGCGGGTATCTTATATCTATTGTGGAGGTATGGGTTTATTCATATCAATGTTTAAAGAAAAAGAACACAACTTTGTTGATAGGATGTTTTCCTTAACCGTTCAAATTTGTTCTTACGTTACACCCTGCAACACAATTTGTCATTAACAATCATTCAAAAAATATGAAAAAGCAAATACACCCCTGCCTATGGTTTGATGGAAAAGCCAAAGAAGCGGCCACTTTTTATTGTTCGGTTTTTAAGGACTCGAAGATACTATCGGAAAACCCAATGGTGGTGATGTTTGAGTTGAATGGCTCTTTGTTTATGGGTTTAAATGGAGGCCCGCATTTCACCTTTAACGAAGCCGTATCATTTGTGATCTCCTGTGAAACACAAGAAGAGATCGATCATTACTGGACAAAACTAACCGAGGGAGGAACGGAAAGTCAATGTGGTTGGTTGAAGGATCAATTCGGAGTATCGTGGCAGGTTGTTCCTTCGATTTTAGGTGAGCTGATGTCGGATCCGGAACGTGCACCTCGGGTGACCAAGGCATTTATGAGCATGAAAAAATTTGATATTGCAATATTGGAAAATGCATAAGCAATCAGTGATATGAGTACCCAACATCATTATAAACTCACGGCTCAATGGCATGGCAATAAGGGAACAGGAACAAGTGGCTTAAGAGCCTATGACCGAAGCCATACCGTTTCCATTGCGGGCAAACCGGATTTGCTGTTAACAACAGACAATGCGGCTGTTGGCGATAAAACAAAATTGAACCCGGAGGACTTGTTGGTTACGGCTATTTCATCATGCCATATGCTTTCCTATTTGTATGTATGTGCTTTGGAAGGTGTGATCGTTACCGATTATATCGACCATGCAACAGGTACCATGATTGAGGAAGCAACGGGTGGCGGACAGTTTCAGGAGGTAACACTGAATCCGATTGTGACCGTTGCCGAAGCGTCAATGGTAGACAAAGCAAATGAACTGCATCACAAAGCACATGAAATTTGTTATATCGCCAACTCGGTAAACTTTGAAGTAATGTGCAATCCGGTTTCAATCGTTGAAGCGCCATGATGCATGCCAATATACAAGATGCAGTTTCCCGGTTGCAATATGTGTTGGATACTGTTCCCGCAAAACTGCGCGCAATTCCCGAACAGGATTTTGTATCCAACCCACATCCGGACAAATGGAGTAAACAACAAATAATCGGGCACTTAATTGACAGTGCAGCCAATAATCATCAACGGTTTATCAGGGCTCAATATGAAAATACTCCTAAGGTTGTTTATGACCAAAACAATTGGAATGCACTTAACTTCTATGAAACTTCAGGCTCGCAATTGGTGATCGAGTTATGGTATAACTACAACCAACATTTGGTATCAGTTATCAAAAACATTCCGGGCGAAAACCGTCAAAGGTTATGTGATGTTGGGAAAACTGAACCGGTGACCCTGGCTTTTTTGATCGTGGATTATGTTGACCATCTGGAACATCATGTAAAACAAATATTCAGTTAAAATGAGAAGATTAATTATTTTGTTTTTCGGAACGTTAACGATTACGATATGCTTTGGCCAACAACAAAGCATTAACGATTTGCGTAAACGCATCCAAGCACTCACAGCGTCATATAAAGCAACAATCGGAGTGGGCATTGTGCATATTGAAGGTGGAGATTCTCTTACGCTGAATAATGATCATGCTTTCCCGATGCAAAGTGTTTATAAATTTCCGCAGGCATTGTATGTGATGCATTTGGTGGATAAACATAAACTGTCGCTAAGCCAAAAAGTACATGTGAGTAAAGAAGATGTTGAACCACCAACGTGGAGTCCATTAAAGAAAAAATATCCGCAGGGAAATATAGATGTAACAATCGCAGAGCTGCTGTATTATTCGGTTTCGATGAGCGATAATGTGGCCTGCGATCTTTTGTTTAAGGTGATCAAAGGGCCTAAAAATGCTACAAAGTATATTCACGCATTGGGTTTTAAAGATATTCATTTGCTCAGCACCGAACATCAGATGCACAGTGATATGTCGCTGCAATTTAAGAATTCCAGCAGTCCACTATCCATGACGAAGTTGTTGAAGGGGTTTTATGAGAACAACTATTTATCCGATTCAAGCTACCGGTTCTTGAAAAACCTGATGACGGAGTCGTCTAATAGTCCGATGCGCATCAAAGGATTATTGCCACCAGATATTGTTGTGGCTCATAAAACCGGAACGGGAGGAGAAGATAGCAATCATATTCGAAGCGCATGCAATGATGCAGGCATTATCACTTTGCCTAACGGGAACCACATAGCACTTGCGCTTTTTGTTTCGCGTTCATCGGAAACATACGAGAACGATGAGAAGATCATGGCACTGATCAGTAAAATGGTATTTGAATATTTTACACAAAAGCAGCTGGTTTATTTTAAATGGGAAAATAGTATTTCGCCAAACAATGATACGCTTCCCTACAGGTTATTGTCTCCTCAAAACGAAGAGGTACATCAAAAATATCCATTGGTGGTTTACCTGCATGGATCGGGTTCCAGGGGAAATGACAATGAACGACCACTCAAAAGCCTGGCCGCATCATTCACCGATTCATTGAACCGGTCAAACTATCCTTGTTATGTTTTAGTGCCACAGTGCCCGACAAAAGACGGATGGACTTCGTTCCCTGATTTTCCCAATAGTCTCGCAAGCAAACCAACCATTGCAACAATGCAGGTACTCGAACTCATTCATTCACTTGTTCAATCGCATAATATTGATGCGCAACGGATCTATATAACTGGATTTTCACTTGGAGGTGAAGGGACATTTGATATCATTTCACGTGAACCGGATTTGTTTGCATGTGCTGTACCGCTTGCTGCTGTTGCCGATACGGCAAGTGCAAAACGGGTAAAAGATGTTCCAATTTGGGCATTTCATGGAAGCGATGATAATGTAAATGAAACAAAGTATACCCGCATGATGATAGAGGCCATCAAACAAAATGGAGGCCATCCTAAATACACAGAGTTTCCGGGTTTAAAACATAATATCCAGAAGGAAGTATATGGTAATCCTGAAGTATGGAAATGGATGTTTGAGCAACATCATTAGTGTAATGGTTGTTTTTGTAAGTGCCACTCTATACTTTTGGTAATGTTCCATCGTGATGTGCCGCGACCTGCTTTTATGAAAAACAAAACCTATCTTTTAGCTTTCATTTTATTGTTCATTTTTGGTGCAACGTTGTTGTTCGAGTCGTGTTTCGACAATGAAACAAAATCGGCTTTACAAACAGCAAGCAATGAAAGCAAAACATATGTGGGTTCCGCACAATGCAAAACATGCCATTTGCAAGAGTTTGAAGATTGGGAAACATCCGACCATTTTAGGGCAATGGAGTTACCGAATGACAGCACGGTTTTAGGAAACTTTACTGCCGATTATCATGCCGATGGGGTAAAAAATCATTTCTTTAAAAAGGATGGAAAATACTATATCAATACCCAAGGAAGGGATGGAAAAAATGCAGATGTTGAAGTAAAATATACATTTGGGTTTTATCCATTGCAACAATATTTAATTGAACAACCGGGTGGTAAATTACAAGCCACACGCGTGAGCTGGGATTCGAAAAACAACAAATGGTTTCACCAATATCCGAATCAAAAAATTGCTTCCAATGATTGGCTTCACTGGACAGGCAACGGGCAAAACTGGAATACCATGTGCGCCTCCTGCCACTCTACCAATCTTCAGAAAAATTACGATTTCGCAAAAGATGAATACCATACTTCGTTTTCGGAAATAAATGTAGCCTGCGAGAGTTGTCATGGAGCCGGATCTAAACATTTGGAATATATCGCATCCGATGAGTATAAAAGCGGAAACAAATTGGCTTACTCGGGATTGAGTGAAGTGACAAGTAAAACCAATACACTGCAAATAAAGAACTGTGCCCCTTGTCATGCAAGGAAAACGGACGTGTCGGAACAAGCAATTTTTTCGGAAGAGTTGTTGGATAATATGATTCCGGCAATGATCAGCAATGAAAACTACCAGGCGGATGGCCAGATCCTGAATGAGAACTATGAGTATGGATCATTTGCACAAAGTAAAATGTACCACAATAATGTAACGTGCAGCAATTGTCATAATCCGCATTCGGGAAAGTTATTATTGGCAGGAAATGCGATGTGTTTGAGTTGCCATCAACCCAAATATGATTCGCCATCACATCATTTTCACACAGCAAATACAAAAGGAGCAGAGTGTATTAACTGCCATATGCCCGAGAGAACATACATGGGCAACGACCAACGCAGGGATCATAGTTTCCGCATTCCGCGTCCTGATCAGTCTGTCGTATACAATACGTCAAATACGTGTAATGGTTGCCATACCAAACAATCGGCTAAATGGGCGGCTGATATTATTGTAAAAAAATATGGACCTAAAAGAGCATATCATTTTTCGGATGATTTATTGCCGGGCAGTTTGTTGAATGAAAAAAGTGAATATCATTTGGTAAAACTTATTTCGGATACAGCCCAACCGGAAATTGCAAGGGCAACCGCTGCGTTTTATTTGGGAAGTATTGTAACGTCCAAAAGTGCAGCGGCTTTGCTTGGTTCGTTGAAAGACTTAAAGGCACTCGTTCGGTATCAGGCCTTGCGTTCGTTGGAAAACTTTTCACCAGAAATATGGGTGGAAAGCGCTCAAGAATGTTTATCCGACAAAGTGCGTGCAGTAAGGATTGCCGCAGCCGACCTGTATCATCGCCTTCCTCCTCAGGCTATCCCTGTGGCAGCTAAAGCAGCTTATGCCGCAGCTGATGTTGAGAATAGAAAATTCCTGCAGTATCAAACTGATTTTGCAGTGGGCAATGTGATGATGGCAGATTTTGAATTGCAGGCCGGAGATTATGGAAATGCGATACAACATTATGTGCGGGCTTTGGAAAAAGATAACCAAATGAACTATGCCCGGCTCAATTTGTCGGCCGCCTATAATAGCGTTGGTAATAACAAGGAAGCTCTCAACACATTACAATTTGCCGAAAAATTAGATCAACACAACGACCGTATTTATTACAATCTGGGATTGTTGTATTATGAAATGGGTGATGCAAAAAAAGCCATGTTTAATTTTGACAAAGCGGTAAAACTGAAGTCGACCAATCCCGATCTGTATTATAATTACGGCTTATTGTTGCAGCAGACCAATCAACATAAATTAAGTGAAGAGGTATTGAAAAATGGTTACAGCATGAATCCTAATTCTGCTAAAATAACGTATGCGCTCACCTATTTTTATTTACAAACCAATAAACCCAAAGAAGCCAAATATTATGCCGAGCGCCTTTATCAATTAGATCCCCGTAATCCCCAATACCAGCAGGTTTACCGGAATTTTGGTATCAAATAACCGTTTTGTTTTTCATGGATTAGTGTAAGCTCGGCTTGATATATTTTGGAATCTTCCTTCTATTAATCGTAGCTTTACATTGCTATTTACAATATCTCTTTTTACAAAAAGACATGTTGTTGAAAAGAGAAACAACACCATTGGCCATTTAACAAACATTTTTATGATGAACAAAGCAGCGCTTAAGATTTCATTTCTGACAGCGGCAACCGTATTTACATTAACAACAGCCGCACAACAGCAACCTTTTAAAGGAGAGGTTAAGTTGGATGTTCGCGACTCCAAAGCAGACTGGGGGCCTTTTATCCGTAAAAAGGCTCCGGAAGGGTCTCCCAATATTTTATTCATTTTGTATGATGATACAGGTTTGGGAGCATGGTCGCCTTATGGCGGAAGGATAAGCATGCCCACGATGGATAAATTGGCGGCTGATGGGTTAACTTACACGCAGTGGCATACTGTTGCATTGTGTTCTCCTACTCGTTCGTGTATTAATACAGGACGGAATCACAACCTAAATGGAATGGGAGCCATAACAGAAGGGGCTAATGGATTTCCGGGGTATAGTTGCCAGCTACCGGCTCAGGCAGCAACGATGGCACAAATTTTAAATGATAATGGATGGAGTACTTTTTGGCTGGGGAAAGATCATAATGTTCCGGAAACAGATCTTTCTGCAGGTGCCAATAAAAGCCAATGGCCTTTACAACAAGGGTACGATCGTTTTTATGGTTTTATTGGAGGCGAAACCAATCAATGGTATCCTGATCTGACAGAAGATAACCACCCTATTGAAGCGCCATATGGTCCTGAGCAAGGCTACCATCTTTCAAAAGACCTGGCCGACCAGGCGATTAAAATGATCAGCGATCAAAAATCAGCAAACCCCTCTAAGCCATGGTTTATGTGGTATTGCCCTGGGGCCAATCACGCACCTCATCAGGCACCCAAAGATTATATTGCCAAGTACAAAGGCAAGTTTGACGATGGATATGACGCTTACCGCAAATGGGTATTACCTCGTATGATTGCAAAAGGCATTTTACCTCCCGGAACCAAACTAACAGAATGGAACCCGATGCCTGCCGATCAGGCGAATGCGGCCGATTATGTCAAACCTTGGGAGACCTTAACAGCCGATGAGAAAAAATTATTCTCTCGCTTGTGTGAGGTGTATGCTGCTTTTTCGGAGTACACAGATGTTCAGATTGGACGTATCATTGATCACCTCAAGGCAACCGGGCAGTATGAGAATACCGTTATTATGTATGCGGCCGACAATGGCGCTTCGGGAGAGGGTTCACCCAATGGATCGGTGAATGAAAATAAATTCTTTAATGGTTATCCGGATGACCTTGCTGATAACATGAAATTGCTGGATGAATTGGGAGGCCCCAATACCTATGAACATTATCCAACAGGATGGGCTGCGGCTTTTTCAACACCTTTCAAAATGTTCAAACGATATTCAAATTATTCAGGAGGAACAGCTGACCCGTTGGTTATTTCATGGCCTAAAGGGATTAAGGCAAAAGGAGAAGTGCGCAATCAATACCACCATGCAGTAGACATTGTTCCAACAATTTTGGAAATATGCGGATTGGAAATGCCAAAAGTGTACAGGGGTGTTGAGCAATTGCCGTTGTCGGGAGTATCGATGAAATATTCTTTTGATGCGAAACCTGATGCGCCAACACAAAAGCATGTACAATATTATACAATGTTGGGTACACGCGCCATTTGGCAGGATGGATGGAAGGCGGTTGCAGTGCATGCTCCGCTTACCGGTAAAGGACATTTTGATGGGGATAGATGGGAGTTGTACCATGTTGATGTTGACCGAGCAGAGGCTATTGACCTGGCAAAAAAATATCCGGAGAAACTAGAAGCCCTCAAGAAATTGTATATGGAAGAGGCTATCAAAAACCAGGCATTGCCATTGGATGATCGGTCGGCAACAGATATCTTAAATATTGACAGGCCAACAGAAGAAAAAGCAAGGGATTCGTATACCTATTATCCGCATACCAGTGCTGTTCCCGAGGCAGTAGCGGTTAACGTAAGGGGCCGTTCATTTAAGATCATTGCCAATATAGAGATTAAGGAGGCAAATTGTTCGGGTGTTATTTTTGCGCATGGTTCCCGTTTTGGAGGGCACAGTTTATTTATCAAAGATCATAAATTGTATTACGTGTATAATTTCCTCGGCATTACCGAGCAGCAATTGGTATCAGGAGAACTTAAACCAGGAAAATATACGGTAGGAATGTCGTTTACCAGAGACAGTGCCGGCAAATACCATGAATCAATCGGGTCGGCAAAGTTGTTTGTCAATGAAAAGGAAGTTGCCTCCGCACCAATGAAAGCTCAGGTAGGCAAGTTTACGCTGGTAGGTGATGGTTTATGCGTGGGATATGACAGTGGGGATCCGGTAAGTAAACAATATCAGTCGCCTGGGACATTTGAAGGAGGAACGATTCATTTTGTAACAGTAAATGTTGGTAAAGAACAATATATCGATTTGGAAAAAGAAGCCGAATTGAAACGCAGGGATTAAAAAAGGAAACCCATAGTTAAAGCGGCTGCCAATCTGTGTGATGGTGGCCGCTTTTTGCTTTAGGATGATTTTAGGTGAGCCCTTTCTGCTCTTTTTATATGATTGAAGGAATACATACTGTTTGCAGGGTTGTTTTGAATTGTTGTCAATTGTCGATAATTTAGTTTATCGTTACAGGTAATTGTACCAATGATTAGCCATAAAAATCTTTTTCTGCTTGTATTTATATTGGGCTTCCTTCATTCGATTCATGCAAAAATTACGGTGTATGATGATTCAAAAGGATTGTCGAACAGCAATGTATTGAGCATTGTAAAAGATCGAACGGGTTTGATATGGGTAGGAACCGAATCGGGTTTAAACACCTATGATGGTTATGTTTTTAGTGAGGTGCATTCGTTTAAAGGGATTCGCATCAATACCCTTACTTACGATTCGCTGAATCATGAAATATGGGTGGGTACTGATGTTGGGCTTTTTTGGATGGATATACAAACACTTCAGGTTGTAGATTGTACTGCTAAGGTCAAATCAAAGCAAGTCGTAGATATTGTATTATATCAAAATAGCGCGTATACAGTTTTCCTGAATGGAAACGTGATGCAGATTGACAGGGAGTGGCATTGCAAAGTGGTCTTTGGGTTGTACAGGTTGCCCGTTACGGATAAAGTGATTAAGAGAAGCATTGCTGCCAATGGACAGGGCAGCTTATTTTTAATCACGGGTTCGGGTGAATGTATGATCGAGATTCATTTAGGGTCGCTATTGTTTAAGTCGGCACCTAATACCCATGTCAAGGAAATAGAGAGTGTTATTGCCGGATCCGATTATGTGTTATTGTCATACGATACAAATGAATATGCTGTATGGAATTATGATCGATCACATTGGATAAAGCCCTTACGCAAGGTTATTTGTCAGAAGCCAATTAGAGTGGTACATTCCAAAGACCACTACCATTTTGCCTGCAATAAAAAAACATATGGCTTGCTCCAGTATGATGAACTCAATGCAAAATGGGAGCAAGTAGTACCAACAGAAACCAAAGAACTAAAATCCAAAAACATTAATACGGCATTTAAAGATGAACAAGGAGTCCTGTGGGTGGGAACGAACAAAGGGTTGTTGAAGTATTGCAATGAAGCCTCTTACCCGGTAAAATGGGCTCTTCAAAACCCTTCATCACCAATCAGTGTAAGGCAAATTGTAAAAGGAGCAAATCATTTGTTTTACGTAGCAACGTATGATGGCGTTTATGAGTACAACGAAAAAACGAATGAAACCAAACTCATTCAGGATGCAGGCAAAGACCCTAATTTCCCGGTTTATACCCGTGCATTATACATTGATCCAAAGCATCAGTATTTGTATGGAGGAACGGAATCGAACCGCGATTATTTTTACCGTTATAATATTAGTACCAAGACGTTCGAATCAGGTTTTTTTAAACAGAAAGATACATCGGTAAAAATAAGTTCTGTATATGGTTTTTATGCCAACCCTAACGGGATATTGTGGCTTGCAACAGATAAAGGGCTGGCTTCGTACAACACCCGGACCAATGAGCTCAAGCAGCATATACAGGATAAATTTAGTATAGGCAGCAACCGATTGTATATGATCTCGAAAGCCACGCAAAAAAATCAGTTTTGGGCTGCAGGAAGAGAAGGGTTTTACCTGGTGGATGAGGTATTGGGCGTGCTTAAAAAATGGACGCCACAAAGTCAACCCGCAGCCATGTTTGATGATTACTATTTTGTGTCGGAAGATCAAAAAGGGAAAGTCTGGCTGGGAACTAAAAAATCGGGATTGGTAATATTTGATATTCCCCTCAATTCGATTCAGGTATTAACTAAATCTTCCGGATTACCCAGCAATGAGGTATACAGCATCCTTTGGCAAAACGACAGTATCGGATGGATCACAACAGCTAATGGACTGACACGCTATAACCGAATACAGCAAGAATTTCAAACATTGTATAGTGAGAATGGATTGAGTGATCGGGAGTTTAACCAAAATGCTTTTTACAACGATAAAGGGTTGTTTTATTTAGGGGGGATTAATGGAGTGAACATTGTGAAGCCAGATGAGATTGTTGTGAATAGCAGGCCGGTGGCAATTTTTGGTTCCCCTGTATCATCTCTTCAATCCTATAACAAATTACCTGTAAACAACGAAATTGTGATCAAAGCAAATAATCCTCAGTTGATGTTTGGCTTTGGCTTAAGTGATTATACCGAAACAGAATCCAATACATTTTATTATCGTATAAAAGGCTTGCACAGTGAATGGATAACCTTGGGAAATCAAAATCAATTGCGGATCGAGGGTTTGCCCGCAGGCAATTATACTGTTGAAATTATAGGATTCAACAAACAAGGTTCAAGGAGTAGCAATGCATTAACCTTTAAGGTTTTTGTACAACAGGTGTTTTATAAAACATGGTGGTTTTATGTATTGATCGCTTTGGGGGTAGTCACCATCATTTATGTAAATTTTAGAGGGAGATTAAGGAGCATACATCAACGGCAACAATTACGCACCAAAATTGCCAGCGATCTGCATGATGAAGTTGGAAGTTTGCTTACCAGCATTATTATTTCCACAGATAATGCAAGATACAGCGCCAATACACTTGAATTAAAGGACGAGAAGCTCGAAAAAATTTCGAACCTGAGCCGGGCAGCAACCCACACAATGAGTGATGTATTGTGGAGTATTGATGCACGAAATGATTTTGCCGGAAACCTCACCGATAGAATCCGTGAACACGCAGAATCAATGTTGCACCCGCTGGATATAGAGGTTCAATTTGACTTTACAGCAACGCAACAACAACAAAATATTGAACCAGAAACAAGGCAACAGTTGTACTTAATACTTAAAGAGGCTATCCATAATATTGCAAAACACACTCATGCTACCGTTGTAAAAGTATACTACAAGCAACAAGGGTCAAAGTTTGAGTTAAGAATTGAGAACAACAATCATTCAGAGCAATTCGATCAAATGCAACATGTTGGGCAAGGGCTTAAAAACATGAAAATGCGTGCAGCCAATATTAAGGCGAAGTGTACTTTTGAAGTATTAGGTAATAATTATTGTGTAGTGGTAAAAAGTAGTGCATGACATGAATATGTGCAGTAGATTATCTGAAATTAATATGAACTTTGTGTTATAAATACCCATTTTATGAATCCAATTTCACTGGCAGTAATAGAAGATATAGATGATATCCGAAATGGACTGTACGATTATTTTTCGGCACAATCCGAGTTTTCAGCTGTTACTGTGTTTAGCAACATGGAAGATATTTTAGCTAAACTGAAAGAAGGGTTTTCGGCAAATGTGATCTTAAGTGATATTGGATTACCCGGCATTAATGGTATCGAAGGGATCAAGCTTATTTCAGAAATTAGTCCCGATACCGATGTAATTATGCTCACGGTATTTATGGATGGCGATAAAATATTCAATGCATTGTGTGCCGGTGCTACGGGCTATTTATTGAAGGGAACGCCTATGCCCGATATAAAAAAAGCCATTCTCGAAATTCAGGGTGGGGGAAGTTACATGTCGCCATCAATTGCGCGCAAGGTTGTTGAACATTTTAAAACACCAACCCAAAAAGCCAATTCTCAGCTTACGCCTAAAGAAAAGGATGTGATCAATTGTCTGTTGGATGGATTAAGCTATAAATTAATTGCCGACAGACTGGACATCTCAATTGATACAGTGCGGTTTCGCATCAAAAGCATTTACAAAAAACTTCATGTAAACAGCAAAGGTGAAATTTTATCAAAGGCACTCAAAGGTGAAATTTGATCGTCATAATTCTGTGTTTAACAGCACCCTCTTAAAATTTTCTTAATCATTTTCCACATTGTTATGTAGTTGATTGGAGGCATCCAACAACATAGTTTTGATTGACTATTCTAAAATCAAAAACAAGAATTATGGAAAATTATTACACCAATTCTATTCTCCCCCAATCAACGGACCTATGGGAGATAGCAAAGGGCAATTTAGTAACGCAAACACGTAACAGAAAACTGCAGTTAGCAAGCCTGTTATTATTTGTGCTTTTTTTATTGTCGGTCACTGCGAATGCACAATATTCCAATGTGCCTGTTACGGGATACAATGCGGATGTGGTAGCCAATGGTGCAACAGGGCCAGGCATAAACAGTACTACTGCGGATGTAGATGGCGTTAATTGGGTATTTGTTGATACCACATTTAATCCAGGATCGGGAGTTTGCGTTACCGGAGCAACAGGGTTGCCCGGGAGTCGTTTAATCAATAGTATAACAACTCCGGGTCTTACTTATTCTTTGCAACCTTATAATGTGAATAATTCACTTCGTTTACCTAATGGCTCATCAGGTACATTAACACTCACAACACCGGTATCAGCCTCTAATATTTATTTATTAGCACTTGGAGGCAGTGGTGCGGCAACCATTACGGCAACCATTACGTTTACCGATTTAACAACACAAACAGTAACGGGTACAGCTCCGGATTGGTGCAGCGGAACGGGTGCGGCAACAACTCAGTTTTATAGAATTGATCGCACTTCTTCAACTTGTGGAGGAGGAAATTGCCAATATTTGTATGATGTGAATTTGTCCATTGATGGCCCTAATTTGTTTAAAACGATTGCATCGATACAAATTTCTAATGCGGGAGGTTTTTTAAATGTAATGGCAGTTGGAGCAAAAGATGCTTGCGCCATTCCATCAGCTCAGGCAACAGCATTTACCAATGGCACAATAACAAGGGATTCTATTTCCGCATCTTTTACAGCCGCATCTCCGGCTCCAATCGGAACTGGAGGGTATTTGGTTGTACGTTACCCTCAGGGAGCTACTCCTACACATCCGGTGAATAAAACTTCTTATGCCACAAATCAAACAATTGGTTTGGGTACTGTCGTTTCAACAGGCACAGCAACTACATTTACATCAAGAGGATTAGTTGGGGCTACGAGTTATGATTTTTACGTATATACGTATAATATCAACACCAATTGTGGAGGACCTGTATACAATACGGTAGCTCCATTAATTGGAACGGTATCTACCTCGGCTTGTACGGGTACATTAACGGGTACTGTTTTAATCGGTCCCGGTTATTTAAATACGGTTGCCAGCGGTTACACATCAATCACCAATGCTTTAGCGGAAATAAATGCAAACGGACTTGCCGGTAATACAATTTTGGAATTACAGCCGGGTTATGATCCAGTGCTTGCAGGAGAGACCTTTCCAATCACCTTTCCTGCAAACGGATGCGTGGCAAGCAATAGAATGCTTACCATTCGTCCGGCATCATCTGTAACCGACACCTTTATTCTATCAAGTAATAATGCAGGAGCAACAATTAATTTAAGCGGAGCTTCATATGTAACGTTTGATGGTCGTCCGGGTGGAGCAGGTGCCGATAAGTTTATCAGTATTGTAAACACAAATGCAGCCGGAGCTGCGATTCAGTTTATAAATGACGCACATCACAATACATTTACTTATTGCGATATTCAAGGTCAAAATACATCTGCTACATCAACTGCTTTATCCGGTGTGGTTTATTTTGCAACCGCCAATGCGAATGTGCTATTGGGTAACGATAATAATACCCTTTCATTTTGCGATGTACACGCAACAACTGGAGGTTTTCCGGCAATGGGGATTGTATCATCCGGAAGCACAACAAATGTGTCGAGTTGGAATGATTACAATACCATAACTGATTGTAATATTTATGACTATTTTTCTGCAAGTTTAGCCACAACAGGGATTAAATTGGAAAACGGTAGTAATGCGTTTACAATAAATAATAATCACTTGTATCAAACGGCTGCAAGAACGTATACCACAGCTGTTGCACATCGCGCATTTTGGTTAACTCCAAACACGTCTTCTGCAGCAAGCCCAAGTGGATTTATTGTAACCAATAATTTTATCGGAGGAAACTCTTCTGCAGGAACCGGAACCTATACCATTAATGGAGCAGTAGCTGTATTCTTCTGGGGAATGGACATTAACCATTATGGAAGTGTGCCATCTTCGGTTCAAGGAAATACGATTACCAATATTTCTGTAACATCAACGATTGGTTCTGCAAATGATTTTTTCAGGGGAATCAGCACGGGAAGCACGGGTCATGTCAATATTGGAACCATTAACGGGAATATAATTGGATCGGGATCAGCAGCCGGAGCCATTACATTAAGTACTACAGGAAGTCTTTCCAACACATATGGTATTAAGGTTTCCAGCACCTCTAGCTCAACGGATACCATTAATGTATACGATAATACGATAGGTGGTATCATGGCATCGTCAACAACGGCTGCTAGCTCCAGCAATATTTATGGAATTGCAGTGACCTCAGGTAGCTTTACCAATATTGTAAACAACTTAATTGGTAGCACCACTGTTGCAAATAGTATTAATTCACCCAATGCAGCAACAGCATCGCAAACGGTAATGGGTATTAATGTTGCTGCAATTACAAATCATGTTCCAACCATAACGAACAATATTGTTGCTAACTTAAATAATGGTTATGCCAGCACCTCTACAGGCTACACCAGAGGTATTGCTGTGTCAACAGCAGCCCGAACGACCATCAATAATAATACAGTGAGTAATATTAGCTCAGCAAGTTTGTATACCGGTTCTGGAACAACGGCTTGTTTAATTGGAATTATTGCCAATACAGGTGGTCTGATGACCGTAAGTGGCAATACGGTTCATTCATTGGTGCTAAGCAATGCCAGTTCAACAGTTGCATCTTCTTTGGAAGGAATTGTAATAGGCTCAACAGGAAGTACACCAACGCATGCTATTCGCAAAAACTTTGTACATAGTTTTGATGTGCTTTCGCCAACAAATACTAATGCAATACTCGTGGGAATGGACGTTATTGGAGGTGCAAATATTTTTTCAAATAATATGATCCGGTTGGGAATTAAACCTGACGGAACAGATTTGAGTACAGCACTGACCATTCGTGGCTTTTATTTAAACACAACAACGGCAACCCAATTTTACCATAATAGTATTTATATAGGAGGTTCAAATGTTGGTAATACAACAGGAAAACCTTCAATAGCATTTCAACGTGCTGCGACATCAGGAGCTCACGATATCAGGAACAATGTATTTGTAAATGAACGCTCGAACGCAACATTGGGAGCTGGCAGCAAGCACTACCAATTGTATCTTGCTAATTTGGTCACACTTACACTAAACAATAATATTTACTACGGAACAGGAAACGATGCTCGTTTTGCCACGCCAAATGGTGGAACAAACGACTCAACCGTGTACTCGCTCAACTGGGCTAATACCGGAGATGTAGGAAGTGGAACGGGTAATCCTCAGTTTGTCGCCCCAAATGCCTCAGCAGCATTGGTCGATCTGCATATACACCCAACAAATCCAACTTCGGTTGAGTCGGCAGGTGTTTTGTTATCAGGTATTACCGATGATAAAGATGGTGATAGCAGAGCATCAAATTCACCAACCGATATTGGTGCTGATGCAGGAAATTTTGTTGGCGTAAACATGGTTATTGACTCAACAGTCGTTGATCAAAACGTTTCATCAGTTGTAACATCATCAACGAATCAAATGGTTGTGGGTATTCGCATTTACACAAAAAATGGCGCTAATCCACACTGGGTTACAGGTTTTGATTTACATACAGCATCAACATCAAGCAATTTAGATATTGAAAATGCCAAGGTGTTTTATACAGGATCGAGAAGCACATTTGATACGACCAGTTTGTTCGGGGTGTTAAATACAATACCAAGTGGAGCCTATACCGTTACGGGTAGTGATACGTTAATGCCAGGATTAAATTATTTCTGGGTAACCTATGATGTAAAGAACACGGCAACGGCTAATAATGTGATTGATGCAAGGTTAGACGCGATTACAATTGTTGGCGGGCCTGCAACAAATATTTTATACAGTGGTGATCCTGTTGGGTCTCGTTTGATTAAAGCGCCTTTAAATGGCAACTACGATATCGGTGCAGGTGGAGCATATACAACAATCACTGCAGCAATTGCTGATTTAAAAATACTGGGTGTAAGCGGACCGGTTTCGTTTACCCTTAAAGATGCATTGTACAATGCTGGTTCAGGTGAAGTTTTCCCGATCACAATAAACAGTTTTGCCGGAGCATCGGCTGTGAATAGGATAACAATGTTCCCGGGAACAGCAGTAACAGCGCGTATTGAAGCAACAAACGCTACAGCAGCGATTGATTTAAATGGCGTTAAATATTTTGCAATAGATGGTAGACAGGACACTACTGGAGGTTTCACTCTGGGCACTAACTTGCAAATTGTTAATACAACTGGCCCTTCAGTACGCTTTATCAACGAAGCGTCTTATAACAAGCTTAGTTATGTGGATTTAAAATCGAATAATACTGTTGGCATAGCAACAGCCGGCTCCGGGGTTGTAACCTTTGGTGTCACAACTGGGCTAAACGGAAACGATAGCAATCTTATAGAGTATTGTGATATTCACGAGGAAGGATCGGGATTCCCGCTTAGCTGCATTACCTCGATTGGTTCTGGTACTACCGTTGCCGCAAACAATGATGGAAATATTGTTACCAACTGTAATATTTACAATTTCTTTGGGGCAGCAACAGGATCAGCAGGCATCTATATTGGAGCGAATAACGGAGGATGGCAAATCACTAACAATCACGTATATCAAACGGCTTTACGCACGTATACAAATGGTTTCTTGCATCGCGCGTTCTGGATAACGCCTAATACCGCTTCACTTACCTCAGCTAGCGGATTTACTATTAACAATAATTATATTGGTGGTAATGCGGCCAATGGCTCAGGTGTTTATACAATGGATGGAGCGGTTGGCTATGTGTTTTATGCAATGGATATTTCTTTGGGTATTGGTGCTGCCAGCAATATTCAGGGAAACATAATTACCAATATAAATTTGACAGCTAGCAATACGGGTGCGGCTATGTATGGAATCAATATTACCGCTGGAAATGTGTTGTGTGGAACCACATCGGGCAATATTGTAGGCTCAACAACTACCAATGGAGCAATTTCGTTTACTTCAAATAGCAACGGAGGTTCTTTATTGCCATATCGAGTTGGGGGAGGAACGACTGTTACCTTGAAAAACAATATTGCCAGTGGTATAAGTTTAAGAGGAGTTTCGCCAACGATATCGGCAAGTTTTTATGGAATAAACCTTAGTGGTGGCACAACTGTGGTTGCTGATAGTAATACCGTTGGTAGTACAACTTTGGCCAATAGTATTAACATTGGAACCAATACATCAACGAACGGTTCTGTTGCTGTTGGTATTATTATCAATCCGGGTGCAATGACGTCTCATACCGTTCGGTACAATCAAATTAGCAATATTACCAACAATTATTCAGGAGCTTCAACAGCGTCTTCGGTAAGGGCATTGCATGTTTTACCTAGTGGTACAGGAAATATTATTGTAACGGATAATATTGTTGAACAAATTAAAAATGCAGCAACATCAACCGGTACTGGAGTGAATGCAGCAACACATGGTATCATTGTTGGAACAACAACAGCGTCTTCAATAACGGTTAGTAAGAATACAGTTCGTTCGTTGGTTTTAACGGCCTTATCAGCCGCGGTTACCGTAAATGGAATTTATTATGCGGGACCTACATCGGGTAATCATATTTTATCACGTAATATGGTACATAGCTTATCCGATTCGGCATCAAACCCGGCCATTATTATTGCTGGTATTGACATCGCATCTGGTAACGTTACCACCGCAAATAATATGGTGCGTTTAGGTATTGATTCATCGGGGAATTCAATTACAAATGCTTGTACCTTAAGAGGAATAAGTAAAGGAACAAATAATAGCAGAGTTCTTTTCAATACGGTGTATATTGGCGGAACAGGAGTTGGTGCAGATGCAAATCGTTCTTTTGCATTTTTACGTACAGGTTCAGGTGTTGATACCGTGCGCAATAATATCTTTATTAACCAACGCGCTAATTCAGCAACTGGTGGCGGACATTTTGCCGTATCGTTAAACAATACTACGACCCTTGCAATGGATTATAATTTATTGACTTCAGCAGATACGTTGGGGCTCTTTAATTCATCGAAGCAGCTTACGTTAAATGATTGGAAAAGTGCCTCAGGAATTGATGGTAATTCAATCTCAGGTGCAGCTGGATTGTTAAATCCAACAGGAACAACTGCAACAATTGACTTACATATTTCAACAATGATTCCGACTCCTATTGAAAA
This sequence comes from Chitinophaga pinensis, assembly GCA_943369665.1. Taxonomy (GTDB): domain Bacteria; phylum Bacteroidota; class Bacteroidia; order UKL13-3; family UKL13-3; genus UKL13-3. The sequence goes on along the minus strand of CALRNX020000009.1, from coordinate 109,430 downwards.
TGGAGGAGTTGCAACCACCGGATTAGGTTCCGATGTTGACTTTGATGGTGATGACAGAACATTGTTGACTCCAACAGATATTGGAGCTGATGCAGGTAATTTTATTATAAACGATATTGCCGCACCAACTATTTCATATACCGCCTTAGCCAATACAACTGCTACAACAGACAGAGTGATTACTGCGACCATTGGAGACGTTACAGGTGTTTATACTACCGGAACACTGCGTCCTCGTATCTATTTTAAAAAGATGGATGCCGGTGCATATACAAGCACTCAAGGGGTATTGGTAAGCGGAACGTCAACAAATGGAACATGGGATTTCACCATCAGCCAATCGGCTTTGGGAGGGATTGCAGGTGGAGATTCCATTTACTATTTTGTAATTGCTCAAGACTCAACCCCTGCAAATAATGTGGGTTCATTCCCGGGTGGTGTTACAGCATCAGACGTAAACAATGTGATTGCGGCTCCTGGAGTACCTTCCAAATATTTGATCACACCATTTTTGTCGGGATCATACACCGTTGGTAATACGGTTCCATGCAATTTCCCATCATTAACGGTAGCGATCAATTATATAGGAGCTGCTGTTCTTGCTGGTCCTGTTATATTAGAGTTAATGGATCCGTTATATGATAAGACAACAGAAACATTCCCGATCGTGCTTTCTCCAACCACAGGCGCATCGTCAGTAAATAATATAACCATTCGTCCGGGAGCTGGTGTCACAGCATTGATCACGGATTCAATTACACATACGATTTTAGATTTAAATGGTATAGATTATTTAACCATTGATGGTCGTCAAGGTGGAACTGGAGCGCCAAATAGTTTAACGATTCAAAACAGAAGTATTTCGAATGTTGGATATGGTACAGCAGCAACTCCTACTAACAATGCTAATGCCATCAGGTTTATCAATGACGCTACATTCAATACAATTAAATATGCAAATCTGGAAGGAGCATCCCAAACCAATTTGAGTGGTGTGGTATTCTTCTCTATTGGAACAACAGTAGGGAATAGCAATAACACGATCCAGGATTGTAATATTGGTAACGTACCATCAGTTGCGTTATATCCTAACAATATTTTTGTCGGATTAGGTACTGCAACCGATAGTACCAAGTTTAACCGCAATGTGTTGATCAACCGAAACAATATTTACAATTATTTTTCGGCAACGGGTGAATCGAATGCGTTCAAGATCTCGAAAGGAAATACAGATTGGACAATTGATAGCAATCATTTCTACCAAACAGCAGCACTAACCGGAACAGCAGGAACACAATACGTGATGAATTTGAATAGGCGCGTAGGACCAACTGTATTGGATGATGTATATGGTTATGCCTCATTGCAAAATATGGTTATCACCAATAATATTATTGGTGGTAGTGCTCCTTTTGCTGCAGGAACTTCTTGGTCTATTACCGGAGCAGGACCAAATTTTGCCGGAATTTATGGTGAGTATGGATTGTACTCGAGAGCACGTATCAGTAATAATATCTTTACCAATTTTGAAATGAATCAAAATACCACAGGTAATCGTTGGACAGCAATTAGTGTATTTAACGGGTTGGCCAATGTTGATAGCAATGTGATTGGTTCAATGAGCGGATTAAATGCAATTACATTGAGCTCAACTACAAACGGAATGGGATTATTGGGTATTGCAACCAATTTTAATGCATCGAGTACAACCGGAGGAAATATTCGTATTTCTCAGAACAAAATAGGGGGCATCACTGTAAATGGAAATGCTACCACATCAGTTAACTTCACGGGCATAAATATTGGTAATACCGGAAATGCAACGCAAACATATCTGGTAGAAAAAAACACCATTGGTAATGAGCTGGCAAGCAATATTACTACTACCGGAGCATCAACCAGCGCTACTGCTCAAAACATGGTTGCAATCAATACGACTAATCCGGCAAACATGATTATTCGCAACAATACGGTTCAAAACCTGACCAATACATATGCCGGAACCGGAACTGCCATTACACATGGAATCAGTGTGAGTGCCGGTGTGGATACAGTAAGTGGAAATTATATTTCTAACTTGATGAGTAATGCTGCCCAAACAAGTGCGGTAACATCTAACACAGCATCTGTAGTTGGTGTTCAATTAAGCACTACCTCAAGCGGAAATGTTGTTTCACAAAACACCGTTCGTAATTTATGGAATGGAAATGTTGGTTCTGCGAATGTGAGTGTGGTTGGCATTAATGCCAATGGTGTTGGTGCTACACAAATAGCCAACAACAATATCTACGGATCGGGAGTTGCCTCTACTTCAGCAGGAGCCAGTATGGTGGGAGTGGCGAGCAATACCACCAGTTCAATTCGTGCCTACAACAATATGGTATCACTTGGATTGGACACCTCAGGACTGGATATGCAAAATGCAATAACGATCGCGGGTTTTGCTAAAAACAACACGGGGTCATTTGCTGCATATCATAATACGGTGTATATTCAAGGTGCCGGAGTGGGAACAAACCTGGGAACTACTACTGCCTTCCGCAGAAGTGCAGATGCATTGGATACCTTAGTGAATAATATCTTTATCAACTTGCGTAGCAATCTGACAACAGGTGGTGCACATTACGCTTTGAGTTTGAATGGTACGAACACACTTACCTCTCACCATAATATATTGAATGTGCCAACAGCCACTCCTTGCGATACATTAATAGGCTTGGATGGAAATATTGGTTATTTGTTATTATCAGATTGGCAAACATTCTCGGGAAAAGAGGCAAACTCTAAAGATACAGCAATGGCATTTGTTGGTTCTAAGGACTTGCATTTGAATCCTTCTGTATATGGCGCATTTACGTTGGTTGGTGCTGCTGTGGCCAATATCCCTACCGATATTGATGGCGAGAGCCGCGTAACAGCAACACCATATATTGGTGCTGATGAAATAACAGGATCGCCACTACCGGTGCATTTCCTTTCACTTAATGCTTCGGCAAAATCAGGTAATGTATATGTAGTATGGACAACGGCATCTGAAAACAATAACAAAGGATTTGAAGTAGAACGTTCGGTTGATGGAAATACATTTGAAAGAGCCGGATTTGTTAAAGGAAATAATAAAAACAGTGTAAGCAATTATACTTTTATGGATGCTCAGGCATTTGTAAAAACAAATCAAAGCACCCTTTATTATCGCTTGAAACAAGTAGATCTGGATGGTAAGTTCTCGTATTCAAACAAAGTAAAAGTGACAGAGAAAGCAACCACATCTAATGTTTTGGCGGTATATCCAAATCCATTTAATACGGATTTGAACATGAACGTATTTGCGGAAAGCAATGCAGAAATATCGTTGACGATCACAGATATTCAAGGCAGGGTAGTTGCTACTCAGAAAGCAACCCTTGTAAAAGGAATGAACGTGGTGACTATTGATGCTGCATTAAGCTTACAAAAAGGAATCTATCTCGTGCAAACTACTGTTAACGGTGAAGTATCTACCACCAAAATCATCAAACAATAGAGCATTCATTCATTAAAACAAAAAGGCACAAACCTGTTGGGGTTTGTGCCTTTTTGTTTACTAGGAAGTTGTTAAAGTAAAGATTCTATTTGGTAAAGCTATTCAATATTGGTCGTTGTCGATTTGGAAGACTTGTTGTTTACCTTGTTAAGTCCCCAATGACACAGTAGGAAAAACATAAATGTTGAGAGCTGCATTAAAAGAGGCTGTTTAAAAAGGAAAGATGTGCTTTTTCCATCAGGCAAGAGGCGCTTTCAATTTCTTTACACAAAGCTAAGGTTGCATCTTCTTTATGCTGAAGGCCGCATTTGGTGTTGAATTATTTATGTTTTAAATCTTTCCACCGTTCAATACGAAGCCGCATTGTGTCTTTATGGATTAACTCAAATCGCTGAGCACCCGGAACCCGTCCATTTCTTGCCACAGCTTCCGTTTCCCAACTACCCCTCGATATTTTATATTGATTGTAAACTTTACTAAAATCGTCAATGGTCAGAGCGTAGGCATAATCTCCCAATGCGGTAAATTTATATCTGTCGTCATCCACTTTCCATTTATTAAAATCACCTGTAAGATAAATATCATCCTGTTCAGGTGTGTTTTCCGGAACGTCAACAAGATAGATCACAATCCTTTTTCGTGGGTACGCATCAAGCCAGCTGTCAATACGCACATGTATTGTATCATCAGCTTCTCCTTTTTTGATCTTATGCAAATCGATAGCCTCTTCTTTGTAGTTTGCTTCATCTGTGCCGGGTTCTCCACGGGTAATTTTGAATTCGTGCGACTTCGTGTCATTCAAGCGCAGCAATAAATACTTTTTACCGTTTGGCAAACTCCTGAATTGATAATTCGGGTCGGCAATATTCCAATCATTAAAATCTGCAGCCAGGTATAATTCATCCCCTTTTCCATATGAAGGAATTTTGTCGATGATCACAAATATTTTTTTCTCAGAGTTTTCTTCAACAACTTTTTTCTCAACCTCTACAGGGGCTACAACTTTTGGAGCAGCCTTAGTTTTGGGTGGTTCCGGCTGTGTTTTAACAGGTTCGGGTGTTTTTGTTTTAGGTACTTCTAGTTTGGTAGGAGCAGGTACTGGTAAAGGTGCTACACCAACATGAATAGGTTTGGGTTTATCAATTGTAATGGTTTGAATGGATGTTCGTAGTTTCGACTTTTCAACAGGTTTTTGAATGGTTATACCAGGCTTTACCGTTGAAGTTGGTTTTGCAACCGGAGCTGAAACAGGAACTGCGGTGGCTAATGTAAGCATGGTTGTATCATTATCAAAAGGAATCAATTGAGCGGTCTCAAATTGTTGTTGATTACCCCTGAATAAATTAAACAGAACCTGATAAGCATTTTGAAATATCGTTAACGAATAGGTTCCGTTTTCCTGTTGCTTAAAACGGTAAGGAGTTCCAGTTTGTCCGTTATGCTCTGTTATCAAATATATTTTTTCATCATCCGGCATCGGCCCCTTATCTGCCTTAATGATGAAGGTGTGTTGCGGGCAGTTAATCGGGGCAAAATCCATCCATCCTCTAATGGTGTCTGTTTGCGTGTCTGTGTTGACGAATTTTCTTGGCACAATTGGATTTCCGCATGCATCTGTTTCGATACTGCTGTTGTTGCCTCGGGTGAAAAGATAAGTACCGCCCAAGGCATTTTCAGGAATGCTGATGCTGTATGAATTTAACGTTGCATCATATTCGAGTTTATAAGCCAGGTCTGAAGGATTCCAATTGTTAAAACTCCCTGTTACATAAATGTCTTCCGAAGTAGGGGTATTACCGGGAGCTTTTACAATAAGCAATAATTTATCAGACGAACAGGTTGAAAGGACAAAAATAAAACCTGCAATGCAAACAATAGCAGCGTTGAATAAATTTTTTAGGGACATATAGGTTAGCGCATCGTATAATAATCAAACATACTTTGAAATTAGCAATGCGAGCAAGCTTTTGTATATACTTAATGAAAACAGTTTTGACAACCGTTATACAAAATGAACAGTTATGCTAAGTAGTTGGCCAATGCGTTATCGAATAAATTTTTGTATTCGGCAACCGAACCAAATGTTGTTCCCGCTACAGAAATGCTTCCTGTTGTTACTTCTCCAAGTTTTTCAAAAGCGGTATTACCAAGTGCTTTTTCAAATGCCGCAATATCTGAAGCTTTTACAGAAACAACAACACGGCTTTGAGCTTCACCAAACAAATAGGCATCGTTGCGAATATCGTTTTGCGATTTTTGAATTGAGAAACCCAAATTGCGAACCATTGCCGATTCTAATAATGCAATAAACAATCCGCCTTCGCTTAGATCGTGAGCCGATTGAACGAGGTTATTCGCAATTATATGTTTAACCGTTTGCTGTACATTATATTCTTCGTCTAACTCAAAATAAGGTGCATTGGAATGCTCAACTTTATGTTGTGACACAAGGTATTGCGAAGAGCCAATATCGTTACGCGATTGACCGATTAAGTAAATGGCGTCTCCCGCTTGTTTAAAGTCAAGAGTCATGTGTTTTTTACCACCCGAAATTAAGCCTACCATCCCGATTGTTGGGGTTGGGTAAACCGCATCGTTATCACTGCTTTGGTTGTAGAAACTAACATTACCACCTGTTACCGGGGTGTCGAACTTTTTACAAGCCTCTCCCATTCCTTTAATAGCGTTTACAAACTGCCAGTATACTTCAGTATTGTATGGGTTCCCAAAGTTCAGGCAATTGGTAACAGCAGCAGGATCTCCTCCTGAACACACAATATTTCTGGCGGCTTCACTCACCGCAATCATCGCACCCTTAAATGGATCCGCATAAATATAACGAGAGTTACAATCAACACTCATGGCAATGGATTTGTCGGTTCCTTTAACTTTAACAACAGCCGCATCGCTTGGCGCATTGGTTGTTTGGTTAATGGTTCCTACCATGCTGTCATATTGGTTGAACACCCATTTGCGCGAGCAAATATTAGGATGTGAGGCCATAGCCTTTGCCACTGAAACCGCTTGTTCCATTGAACAATCGGCAATTGCATGCATATCGAATTTTGCAATTTCCGCTAAGTATTTCGGTTCTGTATATTCTCTGTGGTATACAGGAGCTCCTCCGCCTAACACAAGGCTTTCACCTGGAATATCAGCAACAAGCTCATTGTGCATATAATATTGAACCCGTGCAGTATCTGTTACTTCACCAATTTGAGCATAGGTGAGGTCCCACTTCTCAAATATTTGTTCAAATTGTTTTTCGAATCCTTTTTTAACAATCACCAACATGCGCTCCTGCGACTCCGAAAGCAAGATTTCCCAATCTTTCATATCCGGTTGGCGCATAGGAACTTTATCCAACCACACCTTCATACCTGTTCCGCTTTTGGCACTCATCTCACTTGTTGAGCAGGTAATTCCTGCTGCTCCCATATCTTGCATTCCAACTACTCCATCTGTTTCCAGCAATTCCATGGTGGCTTCCAGGATCAATTTTTCCCAAAAGGGGTCGCCCACCTGCACCGATGGTAAATCTTTAGCTGATTCGGCTGTTATATCTTTTGAAGCAAATGCCGCTCCATGAATTCCATCTTTACCGGTTGATGAACCATAAATATAAACAGGGTTTCCAATGCCTTCTGATATAGCAGAAACCGTTTTGCCAACTTTGGCAATACCCACGCTCATCGCATTTACCAATGGGTTGATCTGGTAGCAATCGTCAAAATAAACTTCACCACCAACCGTAGGAATACCAAAAGCATTTCCGTAATCACCAATTCCTTTTACAACACCCTTAACCAGCCATTTTGTACGTTCGTTGTTGATGTTTCCGAAACGCAACGAGTTTAACTGCGCGATCGGACGTGCCCCCATCGAAAAAATATCGCGGTTAATTCCTCCCACACCTGTTGCTGCACCTTGATAAGGCTCAAGGGCACTCGGGTGATTATGTGATTCAATTTTAAAGGCGCAAGCCAGCCCATCTCCAATATCAATCAAACCTGCATTCTCTTCGCCTGCTTTGGCCAACATTTTTTCACCGTCTTTGGGCAATGTTTTTAACCACACAATACTGTTTTTGTATGAACAGTGCTCGCTCCACATTACCGAGTAAATACTCAACTCTGTAAAATTGGGCGTGCGACCCAAAATAGCTTTAATTTTATCAAACTCTTCAGGGCGAAGACCTAATTGTTGCGCTTGCTCTAAGGTAGCAAGGTTTTTTTGGCTTACTTGTTCAGTCACGGTGGTTGGTTTTTTGGAGTGGCAAATTTGCATTTTATTTGGCATTAAACACAATGAAACCTTTACAAAAATTTAACCTCCTGACTCGGTCTGCTTTAACCGATTATCATATTTTATGGTTAACCTTGTAAGTTAATTAAAACCATTCAATGAAAAGATTTTTGCTTCTTGTTTTTGTATTGCCTGTATGGGTAATGGCTCAAACCACCCTTCCGGCATTTTGGAATTTCTCTAGCCCGGGAATTGCAAGTCCACCCAATGGTTGGATTACAGGGTTAGGCTCCAATGGAAACCTCACTTATTCGGGAAGTGGAAACTCCGTTGGAGGGGACGGAATAGCCTGCAGGCTGGATGCTATCGGAGAATATTTAACCATTTGGTTTGCAGATAAACCGGGAGCACTGAGCTACTGGTTGCGTGGAACAGGAATCTCTCCTGCTCCTGCATTTACAGGTAGCTTTATTGTGCAAGAATCGGTAGATGGAAATTCCTGGTCGGATATGCGAACGTTTACAACAGCAGCACCTGCTCCGTCAACCATGACCCGGTTTGTTAACAATCCTGCTCCGACTTCGAGGTATATAAGGTTTTTTTACGGGGCAAAGGAAAGCGGAAGCAATATAGCCTTGGATAGCGTTTTGCTCACTGCCGCACCCCAAGCCACTACTGCTACCATTAATTTGAAACAAGGCAGTAAAACGGTTGTAAACAATACAACATATGTCGTTGGGAAATCAACGTCTACAACCTTTACCGTTGAAAATAAAGGATCTGTTGAAACGCTTACCATTTCGGGTATTGCACTTAGCGGTGATAATGCTCAGGATTTTGCCATTGTGGGTGCGCCAGCCAGTGTTGCGCCTAATAGTTCGGCCACCTTCCAAATAACGTTTTCGCCAGGAAATATGGGAACACATAAAGCAGACTTAAGCATTACAAGCAATGATGCAGATAAAAGTGTTTACCTGGTTAACCTTTACGGTATCGGAGGTGATTTTGCATCGGAACCAACCGAGCAGCCAAGCAATTTTACGGCAACAAATCTAAAGCCATATACAGTTAACTGCGCGTTCTCCAAACCTCAGGAGTCGGCTGAATCATTTTTGGTATTGCGCAAAAATGGTACGATAACCGAAATTCCTGTTGATGGCCATACTTATCAACGAGGGGACTATATTGGCAATGCAGTTGTGGCTTATGTAGGTTCGGATACAGCTTTTAAACCGACTTATATTTTTGCGAATACCCCTTATTCTTTTGCAGTGTTTTCATTTAATGGTCCTGCCACTTTTGAAAATTACTTAACAACAGCACCGTTAAAACAAACAGTAACTACTCCGAATGGTAATCCTGCAAATTACTATAACGGCATTTCTGCGGATAATGCTAATTTGTTGTCGTTGCTTAAAGCAAAGGGATATCCTCATGATACCGTGTTTTACAGTCAATATATCGGCACCATTATCAATAGCTTTTTAACCCGCGACACAACCGGTGGCAAAAAGGTGGTAAACTGTGTGTACACATCCAATCCATATATTTACGATGAACCATTTTTGTGGTGGACAGGTACCAACTCAGCGATCCTAACCCGTGAGCATACTTTTGCCCAAAGCTGGATGCCTTCGCGCAGCCTTCCTACATGGCCGAATGCTGCGAATGGAAAAGAAGTTCCGGAGTATAATGACTTGCACCATCTTTTTCCGGCTGATCAGGAACTGGGTAACGTAAAGCGATCAAACTACCCTTTTGGAGAAGTTGTAACACCAACCTACGTTTCGCCAACCGGGCAAGGAAAATTGGGAACAGATGCGAATGGAAAAATGGTATGGGAGCCACGTGATGAACAAAAAGGAGACCTGGCCAGAGCAATGTTTTACATGTGTGTAACATATAACGGAGTGAACGGGAATAACTGGTCACTTGGTGCAATAGGTGTTGCAGCGCAAAACGACTCGATTTTGAAAAAATGGCATTTCCAGGATTTGCCCGATGCATATGAAATTGCCCGCCACGAATACATTGCTTCTTTGCAACACAATCGTAATCCATTTATTGATAGTGTAAACTTTGCGTGCCGCATTAATTTTAACAACCTTACCTGGATTGCTAATCCTGATCCAAATTGTGGTGTGGTTGTTCCCGCGCTTAATCTTACTTCGCCCGTTGGTGGAGAGGTTTGGGAATTTTCCATGCCTGGTGGAGGAGGGATTGTATCCTGGACTTCTGATAATATTGACTCAGTCCATATTGAATTGTTTGTTGAAGATTCTCTTTTTTCCAATATCGGAACCTTTTCTGCCGACCTGGACTCTATCAATGCCTTTGTTTTTCCAATAGCGGTTTCAACCACAAAAGCTAAAATAAAACTAACGGCAACTGACCATAGTTTAACATCCATGAGCCCTAACTATTTTACAATAAGAAACACAATCGGCATCAATGATGCTTTGCAAGCCAATGCATTACTTGTGTATCCAAATCCGTCTAATGGTACTGCTACAATAGAGTTAAAAGACCTGGGAGTTCGTTTCGGATCCCTCTCTGTTATTGATATTGCCGGTCGTGTGGTGCTTGAAAAAAATATCCAGCAACAAACATCACTTGAGCTCCCTCAAAAAGGAGTTTACTTTATCAAACTCCAAACCGAAAAAGGATCAGTGGTTAAAAAACTGATTGTAAATTAAAGCGTATAAAAAGCAGCTTTCAATACCAATAAAAAAGCCCTTAAACGATGATTGTTTAAGGGCTTTTTTTATGAACGATTCTTTATGTTTTATGGCCAGCAATATTCGGCAAACGCCTGTATGCCCAAACCAAATTTTTCAGGTTCTTCCAACATTCCCATATGGGCTGTGTCATCCAATAAAACCACTTTTGCAATAGGAGCAGATGCCGCCTGAGCGAGCATATCCGTTGCTGGTATGAGGGCATCTTGTTTGCCCACCAAAAAGGCAATAGGTAAATCCGTCTCGCGGATAAAAGCATTGCTATCCTCGCGGTTTTTCATAGCCGTTAAACAAGCAATTATAGCTTCGGCAGAGATTGAATTGTTGGATGCTTGTCTTGCCTCAATTATTGTTTTAGGAGTGCTTGGAGCGAACAAAGGAGGGATAAAATTGCGAACATAAACCTCGGCACCTTTTTCTTTTACCACCGCAATGGCCTGGTCGCGTTTGGCTTGACGTTCTGCATTATCAGCATTGGCCGTTGAGTGCATAAGGCCAAACCCTTTGAGCAGGTGACCATATTTTTTAGCAAAGGCAAGCGTGGCATAACCACCCATACTGTGTCCTAATAAAATGCACTCGTCAACACCTAACGTGTCAAGGATCATTTTGATTTCGTCTGCCAGATCATTCATTGAAAATGAGGGCAAAACAGGTGATTTTCCGTGGCCGGGAAGATCAATCGTCACCACGTTATATTTTGCTTTTAACAAAAACACCTGCTCGTTGAAGCAGGTGCTGTTCTCACAAAATCCGTGAATAAGTACAATTGTTTTCCCTATGCCATTGCTGGTATAGTGTAACATCCTAATAAAATTTATAACGGTTGTCTTTTACGTCTTTTAATTCTTTAAGCGCATCAAAAGCACCATACTCCATACGTTGCGAAAGCTGGTTTTGAATTTCAGCTTTAAATGCAGTGTATTCAGGAGCTTGGGGTCCTTCGCTGAAGCGGATAATATTTGCTACATAAACAGCATTGTCGCCTTTAAACGGACCTACTATTTTACCGGTAGTTTTGGTTCCAAAAATGGTTCCGATAAAAGTATTGTCTGGACCGATATACGCAATATTGCTATTCTCCATTGTCTGACCTGTGATAGGTGTAACGGCAACCTGTAGTTTGGTTGCCACATCCTGTATGCTTGCTGCACCAGCCATTTGTGTTTTTACTTTTTCCAATAATTGCTCAGCTTTTTTCTCTTTACGGTAATCGGCCGTTACACGATCTTTTACATCATCAAAATTAGCTTTGTCTTTATCTTTTATTTGAGCAAGTGTAGCCACAATGTATTTGTTTCCAACACTAAACACTTCCGATACATCTCCCACTTTTGCATTAAATGCCCAACGAACAACTTCTCTGGCATCAGGCATACCGGCAACCGCTTTATCGGTTTCTTTTAAGTTGTCAGCCACACGTTTGGTCAAACCTTTTTCGGTAATAACGGCTTCAAATTGCTCTGCTCCGCCTTGTGCTGCAGATGCAAATTGGCTTGCATCATTGTATGCTTTGTTTATGGTTGCTTCGCTTGGCTCGATGCTTCTTTCAAGCACACCGGCACAAACCGTTTTCTTTGTTTTGTTTTCAGTGATCTTCACAATATGAATACCAAATTGTGTTTTCACAATTTTCATATCACCCTTGTTTCCCGATTTTACGTAATCATTAAATTCTTTCACCATTGCACCTTCGGCAAACCAACCCAAATCGCCACCACGGCTTGATGTTCCGTCTGTTCCATATTGAGCAGCCATTGCACCAAAATCAGCACCACCGCGTATTTGAGCCATTACTTCCTGAGCTTTTTTCATGGTTGCAGGAGTATCGTTGTTTTCTACTTTAAACAAAATATGGCTTGCGCGCATTTGGTATAAGCTATCATTTTTAATACCGGCAATTTTGTAAATGCTGTATTTTCCATTCGCGTAAATTGGTCCCACAATACTACCAACTGAATCGCTGAACAAGCGAGCTTGTACTTCTTCAGGGTAGAATGAACGAGGATGAGCTACGGTATCAAATTTGGTATCGCTGTTTACATCAACATACAATGTATCATTGGTTGCTGCTGCAAATTGTGTTGTTTGGTCGCTTACCCATTTTAATATTGCGGCCGAATCCTCTGATGTTGGAATAATATCAAAAGTGGTAAACTCTAATTTACGACCATTCGCTTTTTCCGCATATTTCTTGTAGTTCTTGTTAAAGTATGATTTTAGGTCGCCATCCTCAACTGCGATCGTTGAATCAGGAATGCTGAAATAGTTTAATGCTACAAGGTCCATATCCACAGTGTGGTTACGTTTTGCATAAAGGTCTTTTGCTTCAAGGCTTGTTGCATAAACCGCTTTTTTAAACAACGCATTGTATTTTTTTGACTCCGCTTCTTTGTAGATACCGGTTTCAAACTCTACCCATTGTTTTTTAGCTACTTCATCCGTGCTTTCGCTCATGTTTTTCAAGAAGCGAATAACTAAATTACGATCGTATTGCCCGGTTTGTGGGTTTTGAAATATAGGAGCCGATTTGATTTGTGGGTGCGGATCATTTCCTTGTACCAGGTCCAACAATTCTTCATTGGTTACCGAAATACCTAACTCTTCGAATTGTTTCGACATTAAACCATCCATTACCATTTGGTTCCAGGTTTGCTCGCGGATCATATCGGTTGTGTTTTGGTCTACCGATTCTTGTTGCGAACGGATTTTATAGTTGGCAAGGTTTTTTTCAAACTCTGACTCGTATTGTTTAATGCTAACGGATTCTCCGTCAATCACACCAACGTTTGTATCGTTTGCGCCAAATATCCGGCTATTGCTTTGCAATGCATCCGAAACAACGAATAGTGTTAATGCTCCCCCAACCACAAAAATGGCTAATCCTGATTTGCTTCTGATCTTCTCTAGTACTGACATGTATAAAACTTTAGTAAGGTGGCAAAAATAAGCGGGTTGTGTATATAAGTCAATAGCAAAGCATTTAATAAAACACCTTGCTATCAGCTAATTAGAAAATTGAGGTGTTTTTGAGCACTTGATTTTGCTTACTTTTGGCACATGCAGGCATACGGAAAACTTTATCTCATTCCCAATATTTTAGCAGACGATAACCCGGAATCTTTTTTGAGCAATTATGTGCGCGAGCAAGTGCATCACCTCAAACATTTTATTGTGGAAACCGAAAAAGATGCAAGGGCACATATCAAGCGGTTAAAAATAGCTACTCCGCAAAACGAAGTGCAACTTTTTTTGTGGAATGAACACAGCAACAAAAGTGAAGTAAGCAATTTGCTGCAAGCTCTAGAGAATGGCATGGATGCAGGCATCATAACCGATGCCGGCTTACCTTGTGTAGCCGATCCGGGAAGTGACGTGGTGGCATTGGCGCATCAAAAGAATATTACGGTAATTCCATTACCAGGCGCATCCAGTATTTTAATGGCTTTGATGGCAAGTGGTATGAGTGGGCAAAGTTTCACGTTTCATGGTTATTTACCCATTGATAAGATTTTGCGTGCGAAAAAAATTAAAGAGTTGGAAACCGATGCCCGAAAGAAGAATCAATCCCAAATATTTATGGAAGCACCTTACCGCAATAACCAATTGCTGGAAGATGTGCTTAAGAACACGGACTCACAAACCAAAATCTGTGTGGCCATGAATATCAGTTCTGCCGATCAGTTTATCAAAACACAAACCAATAAACAGTGGCAAAACACCAAGGTTGATTTGCACAAGAAACCGGTGATTTTTATAATCGGGTGATGGAATTGACGCGCTATTTTTTCTGCGCCAACTCAATTTTCCGTAATAGTTTCTCTGTTTCCGACACATCCTCCTTGTTGGCTTTTCCAATTTCAATAGCGCGAACAGCAGCCTTTTTTGCCTTGGTATAATCTTTTGCTTTATAAAAAAGAGAGGCGTACGTGTCATAATACGCGTACTGTGGATCTTTTTTCAACACAATATTTTCCATCCACAAGATTGCCGTTTTAATGGCAGTAGGATCATCAGCATTTAAATAGATGGTCCATGCATACTCGTTCAAGAGATTTGGAGATAATCCGAGGGTGGTATCCGGAATGGATTGTTGTATGAACACGCTCATTTCTTTCCAGTTCGAATCAGATTTAAAACGCTCTACTTTACTGTTAAAAACAAACACGTTTGGATCTTCGAGGTAAACAGATGCCTGTTTAAGCGTTTCGTTGAAGGTTTTTTCATCATGTTGTTCAATCGCCTTACCTATTTTAGTGCTCAACAAATTGTTCAATAAACCTTGAACCAGATCCGTTCCAAAATCTTGCTTAAGGTCTGTTGCGTTCGCTAAAATACGATCCTGCTGCTTAGGGTTTAACATGAAATAAAAACGGTTAATTACATTCCAGCTTATCTCATCTTTAATAGACACCCTTGAAGCAAGGAACTGGTTAACAGTTGCCGAATCAGGGAATGATCGTTTACTACCGTTCATCGGAAAAGCGGCTACATAAAAATCAGGAAAAGCCGGAGAAAGGTTTGGTGAGTAGCCGGGAATTGGAGATTGAAACGGTCCTGCAGTTATGATGGGGTTGAGCCGTTTCAAATAATCCTGAGGCTCTGAATACCCATTAAGCACATTGATCAATGCACCGTCTTTATTTAAGATCAAAGCTGTTGGAAATCCCATTACCGCGTACTTCCGTGCGAGCAACACACCAAAAGAATCTTTTTCCATCTCGAACTTGGCTGAAACAAAATATTTATTCATTGTATCAGCAACATTTCCTGCACAAAAAACTTTTTCATCCAACACTTTACACCAGCCGCACCAGTTCGTGTATCCATCAATGAACACCAGCTTGTTTTCATTTTTTGCCTTGGCAAGAATTTCGTTCAGATCCTTTGTTTTTTCAAATTGCACTTGAGCTATTGCAATCGTTACCTGGAAAAATGCCAGAAGCAAGACGCAGAATGGCATGTAAAATGATTTTTTCATTTTTAAGTGATCGTTTGAGTAAAACAGGGGTAAATAAAACTAATCTTGTCCGAATTTCGCTTTGATAGCTCTTTCCACCCTAACAATTAGGACTCCGGTTGCACATAGCATTAAAAACAATCCAAGAAGAGTGTTTTTCTTTACATCGGTATCAAATGCGAATCCGATTAAAGCCGAAAGCATCAGCACCACCCCGGTTCTGATCATCTCTTTCGAAGCATACACTTGTGCAAAAACCCATCGCTCCTGACTTTTCATTGACGAAGGGGTTCTGTATCCGTAAAAGCCATTGATGTTTTTAGGCGGAAACTTAAGCATCACAAATCCGGCAAGGGAAAATACAAATCCTGTAAAAAGTGGAATGAGTAATAGTGATGTTGACATATAAAATGGGATAAAAGTATTTAATAAACGTGTTGACCGCCATTAATTGAATAATTGGCGCCTGTAATAAAGCTGGCCTGATCACTTGCCAGGAAACATACCAAGTGCGCAACTTCTTCCGTTCCCCCCAAGCGCCCCATTGGAATTTGTTCCACGATCTGGTTGCGTATTTCTTCTTTCACTGCCATTACCATGTCGGTACCAATATAACCTGGTGAAATGGTGTTCACTGTAATTCCTTTTCGTGCAACTTCCATGGCCAATGTTTTGGTAAAACCATGCATTCCTGCCTTCGCAGCACTATAATTTGCCTGGCCAAATTGTCCACGTTGTCCGTTAACGGATGAGATATTGATAATACGACCCCAATTGCGGTCGATCATTCCATTGATAACATGGCGACTGCAGTTGAATACCGAATCCAAATTGGAAGACAATACGTCTTTCCATTGTTCATAGCTCATTTTACGAAAGGCAATATCGCGCGTGATTCCCGCATTGTTCACCAAAACATCGATGGGTCCGACATTGGCTTCGATTGCTGTGATCATTGTTTCCACCGACTGGTAATCGGAAACTTCACCGTGGAACAAATCGACAGCAATGTTTTTGGAATCCATCATTTTTTTCCAATGGTCGGCTTTTTCTTTGTTGCGGTAATTTGCCAAAACCCGATATCCTTCTTTGTGCAAAGCAGTACACATTGCGGTTCCCAATCCGCCTGTTGCTCCGGTAACAAGTACCACGCGTTTTCCATCTTTGTCCATAGTATTTTCGTTTTTATAGGTTCAATATAGTTTTTAGCCACAGATTACGCGAATTTATTTTTTAATGGACTGCCACAAATTATCACAGATGAAGGTGTAACGATATTTTGGATGAAAATTTCCTCAGATGGCTTTGGTAAATTGCTGCGCTAATCTTTGGCAAATAACCAAGAGACAATGTTATAGGTAATCTGCGTCATCAGCGGCTATAATATTCGCTGTCAAATATTTTCTTGGAATATTGAAGATAATTGATAATTTCGTCTAACATTCATTAGGTTTATGACGGAAACGCTCAGCATCAGTAGAAAAGAACAAATCTTGCAAACTTCGGCCAGAATGTTTAAAAGCAGAGGCTATGCAAGTACCAGCATGCGCGATATTGCAACAGAACTCGGCATTGAAGCAGCAAGTTTATACCATCATATTAAATCGAAAGAGGAAATATTGGAGATCATTTGTTTTGGAATGGCGAATAAGCTTACAGCAGCCATTGCGGAGGTGAATGATATATATTTTAATGCGGAAGAAAAACTGCGAATGGCTATTAAGAACCATGTTCAGATCATCACTGAAAACATCCACCAAAGTGCGGTGTTTTTGCATGAATGGCGTAGCCTGAGCGAACCAAAGCTTTCAGCGTTTAAAGCGTTGCGTGATGATTATGAAAAAGGCATCAATACCATTTTAACGGAAGGCATCAATGAAGATGTGTTTGCCGATGTTGACCAAAAGTTTGCCTCGTTAACGATTCTGTCTACAGTAAACTGGATCAATGAATGGTATAGCCCTACCGGTAAAATGAATGCGGAAGAAATTGCAACCAAACTCAGTGATTTTATCATGGGCGGATTGCGGAAGAAACTTGTGACGGATTTAAATTATAAACCATAAGTTGATTGGGTTGGTTAAGTAATTGGGTTGCCTAGGTCCAACTACATTAAACAACCGGTCATCTCTAAAAGATAAAAACAACATAAGGTAAGTTGATGAGTGAAATAGATTGAAACCATCTCAACCAACCTAACCAACTTAATTATTTAAAAGAATATGTACGGAAACGCTTACATCGACCCGAACGAAAAACCAAAGTCTATTTTAGACGGAGAGGATCCAATTAAACTGGCCGAATTTGAAGCGCGTATTGCGCGAGGTGAAAAAATTGAACCTAAAGATTGGATGCCCAAAGAGTACCGCAAGCAGCTTATTCGTATGATTGAGCAACACGCGCATTCGGAAATTATCGGAGCTCTGCCTGAAGGAACCTGGATTACCCGAGCTCCCGGATTTAAACGCAAAATGGCGTTGATGGCAAAGGTTCAGGATGAAGTAGGACACGCACAACTACTGTATAGTGCTGCCGAAACGCTTGGTAAATCGCGTGAAGATATGACCAACGACCTGATCACCGGGAAATCGAAATATTCAAACGTGTTTAATTACCCTGCATTTACCTGGGCTGACGCCTGTGTGATCGCATGGTTGATTGACGCGGGAGCCATTATCAATCAGGTTGCGAATGCAAAAGGAAGTTACGGACCTTATTGTCGTGCTTTGGATAGGATTTGTACAGAAGAAAGCTTCCATTTAAAGTATGGTCACGATAATGTGGTAACACTGGCAACGGGTACGCCTGTTCAGCGCAAAATGGTTCAGGAGGCACTAAACCGCTGGTGGCCACCAATTATGCACTTCTTCGGCCCAAGCGATAAAATTTCAAACCATACTGAAATATTAATGCGTTGGAAAGTGAAAATGGCAAGTAATGATGATATGCGCCAACAGTTCTTAAACATGTATGTTCCGAAAATCTGGGATCTGGGTTTAACGGTTCCCGATATTAACTTGAAGAAGAATGAAGAAACCGGTAAATGGGATTATACAGAGCCGGATTGGG
The DNA here is from genome assembly GCA_943369665.1 of Chitinophaga pinensis. Taxonomy (GTDB): domain Bacteria; phylum Bacteroidota; class Bacteroidia; order UKL13-3; family UKL13-3; genus UKL13-3. Next base: position 90,895 of record CALRNX020000009.1, on the reverse strand, counting down.
AGGAGTTTAAACGCGTGATCAATGGAGGAGGACCTTGCAATGCGGAACGTTTGGCTGTAAGAAGAATGGCTGAAGAAAGAGGAAGATGGGTTAGAAAAGCATTGTTAAACACGAACGAAAAATATGTTGTGCCTTTGGCTTAATGATTAAAAATACAAGAAATGATAAAGTCGCTTGACCCGCGTATCACACGCGAACAAATATCGGAAGACAATACAATTGAACCATTAACGCCCATGGATAACTGGGAAACATATGAAGTGTTTCACCAAAAAAAACGAGGCGACCAACACATGCATGTCGGAATTGTTCACGCCCCTAATGCTGAAATGGCATTGATCTTTGGGATGGACCAGTATGGAAGAAGAGGCATTACCGCCAATATTTGGGTGGTGAAAACGGCCAATGTTTTTTGCACCGATTATGAAGACCAGGATATGTTTGCCACCATACCCGAAAAGCAATACCGCGAAGCAGGAGGATACAAGGTGATGGATAAAATTAACAAGTACAAAAAGGCCAACGGAACAATGGTGGCCCGTAAAGAAGCATAGTGAAATGAATACCCAAGCAATCAAAGAATTATTATATAAAATGGCCGATGATCTGTTAATTATCGGTCACAGAAACAGCGAATGGACGGGCCTTGGTCCGATATTAGAAGAAGACATTGCTTTTTCGTCAATGGCACAAGATAAGATCGGACAATCGCTGGCGTTGTTTCAATTGTTGCACGAGCTGGGCGAACAAGAACCGGATACGGTTGCGTTTATGCGTAATGCCAACCAGTTTCACAACGCGCAGTTTGTTGAGCTGCCAAATAACGATTACGACTTTAGTTTGATGCGTCATTTTTTGTATGATACAGCCGACCAGTTGCGCTTCGAAATGCTGGCAAGTTCGAGTTATGAGCCTTTGGCAAAAGTGGCCCGTAAAATAAAAGGGGAATTAAAATACCACGTGTTTCATGCCAATACGTTTATCACCAAACTAGGTGCGGCAACCGAAGAAAGTCATGCACGCATGCAAACAGCACTAAACGAAGCCTGGAATGATGCCTTGGGCTTGTTTGAAGAAAGTGAGTTTGAAAAAGAACTTATTGCCGAAAACATATTTGGAGGTGAAGCAGAGTTGAAAAAACGTTGGTTGGGGGCAATTTCTCCGGTATTAACAAAAGCAACATTGACGATACCAAACGAAAATACCTGGGCTCCAAAATATGGGGGAAGGAAAAAACAACATACCGAGCATTTGCAACCACTTGTTGAAGAAATGAGCGAAGTGTTCAGGGTAGACCCAAGTGCTGAATGGTAAGAAGAAATGAGCAAACAAGATAATACGCAGTAGGCAAAGGTTGGATAAATAGGATCCAACGCTACATGTAAATGCAGCCGACTAAACTCACGAAAGACTTTACAGAAAAAATGTTAACCGAACAACAGATATGGCAAGCGCTTGAGGTAGTAAAAGACCCGGAGATCCCAACATTAAGCATGGTGGATATGGGTATTATTACCAAGGTAGAAGTGCGTGGCGAAAGCAATGTGTTTGTTGAGATGACACCAACATTTACCGGTTGTCCTGCTATTAAAATGATGGAAGGAATGGTGAGTGACAGGTTGAAAGAAATTGGGATTGAAACAGTAGAGGTTGTTACCACTTTTGATAAACCATGGGATAGTAACAAGCTTACCGAACGAGGGCTGATGTGCTTGAAAAAACATGGTCTTGCTCCCCCCATAAAACATCAGGGGGAAGTCACGTTAGCATTACTAGAACACACAGCTTGCCCGTTTTGTGGGAGCAAAAATACCGAAATGAAAAGTCCTTTCGGGCCAACACTTTGCCGCAGCATGCATTATTGCAATGATTGCTTGCAGGCATTCGAAGGATTTAAACCGGTAATTTGATTATTTGCCGGCAGCTTTAAAACCGAGGCATTTGCCTGAATAAAGGTGTTGAGATAGAATTATATTGATGGCCTCAACAGGTGCGGAAGCATTGGCAGTTCCCAGTTTTTTGGAAACGGCTTTTCCATTTTCATTCACACATATCAATACATTTCCTTCAATAGTATACACGTTTTTTCCTACCAGGATTAATGTTTTGGGTGCAGCGTTTTTGAAGGTAAACTGCAGGTTATCTGTGTTAAATGAAGATCCTGAAGGATATAATACTTTTACCCCGTATTGAGTGTCGTCTTTACTTGTTTTAGTAATTGAGCAAGGGCAAAGACCAATTTCCTGATCCTTGTATACATTCACACCATTTGATTCGAAGATCTTCCAGCTGCCTTTATCGTCTTTACGCAAATAGTTGGTCACAAGGCTGCGGAACTTAATAGCAGATTCACCATTAATGGTAGCAGTAACGAGCAACGTAAAACTGATTGTGGCGAACGATTCGTATGTTTTGACAAAATTAATGCTTTCAATCTGGCTGCTCACAGCCAACCCTGAGATACTCATTTGTGCTGCAAGTTGCTGGCGGTATTCGTTTATGTTTATTTGTGATTTGGTTTGACGACCATCCACATCAATAATATGTCGTGTTGAGATAAAATCCTTGTCGATCATTCGCATGATGGGTTCGGTATTTCCATCTTTTTGATTCATTGCCCTCTCAACCGTTTCATAAAAAGAACGGGTTACTTCTATGATAGCTTTATTTTCTGCGGGATTTGAAACATTGGCTTCAGGGATGGCTTCCTGCGCAAACAATGATGTTGAAAAGAGTACAGTGAAAAATAAAAAGGTAAATTGTTTCATGGATATTAAATTTTAACCAAAAGTAAACAACAAGTAATGGACTCGCAATAAAAATTATTGAGAGAATTGATTTCTGTGATTTGTAATCTGTTAACGCTTGCTATAAGGTTTTAATTGAGTTTGAAGCTGATTGGAAGATTAAACTTAACATATACAGGTCTACCGTGTTGATAGCCCGGAGTCCATTTTTGCATTGCATTAACTACCCTTAATGCTTCGTTATCTATTTCCTCGCATACGGACTTAATAACTTCAGCGTCTGTTATTGATCCATCATTGGTAACAACAAACTGCACAAGAACTCGCCCTTCAATGCCTTTTCTGCGTGCTGTTTTTGGATATTTAACATTTTTTTGAAGAAACTTGATCATTTCTTCCACACCTCCAATATATTCAGGCATTTGTTCATCTGCTTTAATCGCTTCATTAAGTGTTCCGTCCGCTTTCCAAGCTTTAATTTTAATGAGTTTTCCATCTTGTTCATACTCTTCTTCCGCACTGAGTTTTCCATCGTCATAATACCATTTCCAGACTCCGGAATAATCTCCATTGGCATAAACTCCTATACCATCTGTTTGCCCATTCTTATACCATGATGTCCACAATCCTTCTGCTTTATTATTTACAAAATTTCCTTCACTGCTTTTTTGTCCTTCTTCATAATAGTAAACAAAAGCCCCATCCTTTATTGTCATTGAATCATCTATATAAGTTCCGGTCATTTGCAAAGTGTTGGTAATATAATAATCCTTAACAACCCATTTGCCGTCTTTTTTATAATAATGTCTATAATACGAAGCGCTATCCTTCTTACATTCTTTCCAATTGTTGTTGTAATAAATTGTTTCAAATGCATTACCTGTTTGCGCAAAGGCTATAAGCGAAAAACCGAAGTAACAAATTAATAAAATAAATTTCCTCATACTCGTTCCATCAATGTTCTAAAAGCCACAAATTTCCCGTCAAAATACTTGCGCGTTTCTGCTTGCAATGCCGGGGCATATTCGGCCTGGTATTTTTCGTAGTCGGCCATGGTATTGGCCATGTATTGGATCACGTAGGTTGTACCGGTTTCGTCCTCTTGCCTGTTCAGCAGCTTAGAAAAAGTATACTCAACAAATAATCCTGTTTGCATTACCTGTGGAATATGGGTTTCCTTCATCCATACCAGCCAGGCATCGTGTGCATCGTCTTCTATGTTTAGCGTTACATTGTAAATGATCATGCAACAAATATAGCAGTTAGTCCCGAAGTTTTGGGACTAGTGGTCAGCATGAATTTTCAATAAAGAAAAACGGATAGTCTTTCGCAATTAACATAAATCAATTAATCACATCACCCCTCAGAGCCCTGAATCTTTTTCTAACTTCGGCTGTAAAGAAACTTCCCGGGTAGGTGGTTAAAAAGTCTTCGTATAGCTTTTGTGCTGCGGTTTTGTCGTTGAGTTTATGCTCGGTAATATCGGCCAGCATAAACAATGCATTATCTCCTAAAATGTCAGAACCATGTTCTTTTAGTAATTGATTCAAGTAAACAACGCTTTGCTGATAATCTCCTTTTTTGGCACTTATTTCCGCACGTTTCATCAAGATATCATCGGCCAGAGAGTGGCGTGGATACTCCCGTTCAAGACTATCCAGCAATATGATTGCTTCTTGTGTTTTATTTTGATAGTAGTACAGGTCAGCTTTTGCAAAAAGCAATAAAGGGTCTTCTATACTATCCAATGTATTATCCTGGATGAGCAGCGAAAGCTCCATTGCATTATTGGCGATCAGCTGTGTGGTTGCAGTTTTTAATACATCCAATTGTGCACGGGCCCACTCAAATTCTCCCATATAATAACTGAGCTTAGCATTCCTGAATTTGGCCTCTTGTCCAAGCGGATCTTCTTTAAAATCTTTATCAACTTGGCCGTAAAGCAACATTGCGTCCCACTCTTCACCTTTCAAGATATAAATATCACCAAGCTCTAATTTACAGTTTGCCTTAAATTGATTATCGAGTCGTTGCATGTCGATCAGTTCCTGAAACAACGCAATGGCTTGAGTATGGTTGTTTAAATAATACGCCTCCAGCCGGGCCAGATCGCGCAGGACGGTTGCTGTGAAATAATACTTGCCAAACTCTGCTAAGAAAGCGTTGTAATCGGCTTCCAGTAATTGTAAGTCGGCCGTTGTATATTGGGTGGTATTTATGACTTTTTTGTTACGTGCATTCAGTGTTCCAACACGCGCATTCATATAATTGGGTTTGTCTTTACCCAATGTAATGATGTAGTTATACATATTGGCGGCATCATTGTAGTACTCATTTTGCAAAGCCAGGTTAGCCAATTGTAAAACCCGTTGTCCTTCTTCCTTGTTGCGCTTTTCCATGGCACGGGCTTGCATAAAGGCACTGTTAAAATCCTTGCGTTGTACATATAACCAAATTAATAACTCACCAAAGGACTCATTATTGGGATTTTCTTTCGACTTTTTAAGAAGGGCTGTTTTGGTTATTTCGAAATCTTCGGGTTTGCCTAAATACAATTGCAAATAACCTTCAATATCTTCCTGCATCATGGGATTGGTTTCCAAAACGTTCAGGTATTCCGTCACCATTTTTTGGGTTTCGTGTTTGTCGGCATACAACCTAGCTAGCTCAAAACAGAACAACAAAGGGCTGTTGCTTTTTTTACGCGCTATTTCATATGTTTTGATAGCATAGTCTGTTTCTCCACGTTTCTGAAAAGCGGAGGCCAGCTCATGTGCCTGTGTTTCATAGCCGGTTATTTCGGTAAGCAGTTTGTCCCAAGTTTTTTGAGCCGCTTCCGTCAGGTTTTGTTTTTGATATACAAACCCCTGGTCCACTTTAAAATAATAGTTGGAGCTAAACCTGCGCTGTTGTTTTTTAGTCAATTTCTCAGCATCCTCAAACCTCTTTAATCCGAAATAACAATTCAGCAGGTTTTCATAATAATAGCCCGAGTTTGGGGTTTTGCTTAATAATTTTTCATAAGCGTCTGCAGCTTTATCAAACTCATTATTGCTATAATATTGGGCAGCAAGCTGTTCATCCGTTCCTTGGGCAAAGGCAAACGAAATACTAAACAGAAACAAACCGATAAGCATTTTAACACGCATAGTTGCGAAAATAGACAAACAAATGAAAGCCGTGTATAAACAACGATATTTCTGTGAAATAATTTTATGTTCTTTGAGTCGTTGAATTAGATTAAAATAGTGAGCACGTTAAAAAAACTAGCATCGCAAACAGCCGTGTACGGCCTCAGTCAGATTGTTGGCCGATTTGTCAATTACCTTTTGGTGCCGCTTTACACCGGAATTTTTGCTCCCGAAGAATATGGTATCACAATCCTCGTGTATTCTTATGTTACGTTCTTTAATGTACTGTTAACGTATGGAATGGAAACAGCTTTTTTCAGGTTTTCGCAAAAAAGTGATAACCCACAACAGGTTTACAGTACGGCTTTAACTTCGTTGATGAGTTCTTCTGTGTTTTTTGCGCTGTTGTTTATTGTGGCGGCTAAGCCGGTGGCAGGTTGGATGAAAATTCCTCAATACCCCGAATTTGTTGTTTATTTTGCCCTCATTATTTCGCTTGATGCCATAGCTGCTGTGCCGTTTGCATACCTGCGCCAGCACAACAAAGCGCTTAAGTTCGCAGTGGTTAAAAACATCAATATTTTTTCCAATATCTTGCTCAACCTTTATTTTCTGGTGTTGTGCCCATGGGCACAAAAGACTCACGGAGTATTGTTGCCTTTTTACAATGGGCAAGTCGATATCGGTTATATTTTCATTTCCAATCTGATTGCAAGTGCCATTACATTACCACTTTTGAGCAAAGAGATTGCTGCTATTCGGAATGCAGCATTTAATAAAGCCCTCTGGCGCGAAATGTTGGTGTATGGGTTGCCGCTAATGGTGGTTGGTTTTGCCGGAATGATTAATGAGACTCTCGACAGGATTATCATTTCATATGCATACGCTGATGCCCGACAAGGACTGGAAGCATCCGGGATTTACGGAGCCAATTACAAGCTCTCCATTTTGATGAGTTTGTTTATTCAAGCCTTTAGGTATGCGGCCGAACCGTTCTTTTTTAATTATGCCAAAACCGAAGACAAACGAACCGTTTATGCAACGGTGATGAACTATTTTGTACTTGTATGTCTTGGCCTGTTTTTGGTTGTGATGTTGTATATTGATCTGTTCAAGTATTTTATCAATGAACGTTACTGGGAAGGCTTGCATGTAGTGCCAATCTTGTTGATTGCCAACTTGTTTTTGGGCGTTTATTATAACCTCAGCATTTGGTATAAACTAAGCGATAAAACAAACAAAGGTGCTACTATTTCGCTGATAGGAGCGGGTATTACCATTGTTGCAAACTTTGTAATGGTTCCTTATTTGGGTTACACGGGTTCTGCCTGGGCCACATTGATTTGTTATGTAAGCATGGCCGTTATGTGTTATGTTTTGGGCGCAAAATACTACCCTATTCCGTATCAGGTTCCGCGCCTGTTGGGTTATTTGATTTTGGCATTGTCTGTTTACTGGTTCGCCAATGTAATAGCACCATATTATGGCAATATCTTCTACCAACATGTTGTAAACGGACTGCTTTTAATTGGGTTTGCAGGACTTGCTTTTGTATTGGAAAGCAGGAATAAGGTCGTTGGTTGATTGAGTCGGAACCTGCCATTTACATACCCCGTCAATACAGAAGCTTCGGCACAACTTCGTCAACCATTAAACACCCTTTGCACATGCAGGATAAAGTAATATATTCGCCCAACTCCTTTTTATGAAAATTAATATTATCAATACATCCAATCATCCCCTGCCGGCCTACGAAACGCTGCATGCAGCAGGGATGGATCTACGCGCTTTTTTAACGGAATCGGTTTCGTTGGAACCCGGTCAGCGTACATTAATACCCACAGGTTTGTTTATGGAAATACCGGTAGGGTATGAAGCGCAAATTCGTCCGCGCAGTGGCTTGGCTTTTAAACATGGAATTACCGTTTTAAACAGTCCGGGCACTATTGATGCTGATTACCGTGGTGAAATAAAAGTATTGTTGATCAACCTGGGTACAGAGCCATTTATTATTCAACAAGGTGAACGCATTGCGCAAATGATCATTGCCAAGCACGAAACTGCCGAGTGGGAGATCGTTGAAAAATTGGGAGAAACGAGCCGCGGAACAGGCGGATATGGAAGTACGGGGAAGTAGTGAACGAGTCTTTTGGGGCTTGTGAACATATCCAAACAAAATTTACAATCGAAAGAAATAATCTAAAATGAAGATCATAGTACCAATGGCCGGTATGGGAAAACGCATGAGGCCACATACCTTAACTGTTCCTAAGCCTTTAATTCCGGTAGGTGGCAAGCCTATTGTGCAAAAAATTATAGAAGATCTTGAAGCCGTTTGTGGAGAAGGGATCGAAGAAGTTGCTTTTATCATTCACCCAAGTTTTGGCAAAGCAGTTGAAAAGAGCCTGGTGGATGTTGCTGAAAAATTAGGGGCAAAAGGCAGTATTTATTACCAGAGTGAACCCCTTGGGACGGCTCATGCAATCATGTGTGCCAAAGAATCGTTGGATGGAAACGTATTGGTGGTTTTTGCCGATACGTTGTTTAAAGCCGGATTTAAATTGGATCGAACCAAGGATGGAATTATCTGGGTACAACAAATTGAAGACCCCCGCCAGTTTGGTGTGGTAAAATTGGATGCAGCAGGAGTGATCACCGACTTTGTTGAAAAACCGCAGGAGTTTGTAAGCGACTTGGCCATTATTGGTATTTATTACTTTAAGGATGGGGCGAACCTGCGCAACGAATTGCAGTATTTGCTCGATAATAAAATAATGGACAAAGGAGAATACCAGCTTACCGATGCCCTTGCCAACATGAAGGCGAAAGGCTTGAAATTTGAGCCGGGGAAAGTGCAGGAATGGTTGGATTGCGGGAATAAAAACTCAACTGTATTTACCAATTCACGTATTTTGTTTCACATGCATGCCGAAGGGGAAACAATGGTTGACGATAGTGTGCAAACAGAAAATGCGTTGATCATTCAGCCATCTTTTATCGCAAAGAATGTGGTGATCAAACATTCGGTTGTTGGGCCATACGCAAGTATTGGTGAAGGCACGATTATTGAGAATGCTGTGGTGAGCAATTGTATTGTACAAACCAACAGTAAACTTAAAAATGCAGTGATTAACAATGCAATGATCGGAAATTTCGTTGAGTACGTGGGCGAAGCCAAAGACTTAAGTATAGGAGATTACACAACCAATTTATAAGGGCATTTTGATACAAACGATAAGATATTTTTTACTATTTGCACTTTGTGTTTTTTCATTGGGCATGTTTGCGCAAAAGAGTGCACCCATTCCTGATGATCAACAGCTAAGGTTTGATATTGCGTTTGTAAATGGCAATAAGGAAAAAATACTGGAGAACTACGAAGAAGCGATCAAGTACTTTTTATTTTGTTACAAGATCGACCCGAATAATGCTGCGTTGAATTTTGTTTTGGGAGAGTGTTACCTTGAGCAAAAACAAGCAGAGCAGGCAGAACATTATGTCTCAACAGCGATTAAGATCGATAAACAAAATACCTGGTACAAAGAGCTGTTGGTGGACATTTATATTGCCAGAAAAAAGAATAAGGAAGCGGCTAAGTTACTGGTTGAAATTGCCCGACTGAAACAGGATGCCGATTATTTATTAAAAGCAGCCTACGTTTATACAATGATGAAAGATTTCAAGAGCGCCTTGAAATGTTTGAATGAAGTAGAGAAAAATGTGGGGATTAACGAAGAGATCGTTTCGCGCAAAGAGCAAATCTACCTGGCGCAAAACCAGGTTGATAAAGCCATTGCCGAGATTAAAAAACTGATCGCAGCATTTCCGGATGAACCCAAGTACAAAGGAATGCTGGCTGATCTGTATTGGGCAAATGGCAACAGTGAAGCAGCGGTTGCTATTTACCAGGAGATCCTGCGTCAGAACCCTCAGAATGGTTTTGCTTTGTTTGCAATGGCTGATTATGCCAAATCAAAAAACCAGTTGGAAGAGTGGTATGCTTACTTAAAAAAAGGAATGGCATCATCTGATGTGGATGTAAAATCAAAGATCAACGTATTGTCGGGCTTTATAGCCGGGAACGAATTTGGAAACCAAATCGAAAGAACATTTGAGCTTGCTAAGATCTTTAGCGATACGCACCCAACTGATATCACCGCGTTTTTGGTATTGGGCGATGTATATGCAAAACAGCAAAAGTTTGATTCAGCACGTTTGGAATACAGAAAGGCATTAAAAATTGAACCTGCAACATATATTGCCTGGCAGCAATCTGTATTTTGTAGTTCTCAATTGTTAAACAACCAATACCTGCTCGAAGACTGTGAGGGAGCAATTGAATATTTTCCTAACGAGTCGGCCTTTTATGTGTACGCAGCTGTTGCAGCGGCACAGCTAAAGCAATATGATAAAGCTATTCTGCATGCGAATGCGGGTTTACAAGTAACCACTCCCGATCAGGAAGATATTATCCAGCAACTAAATGCAACATTGGCGGATGTTTACCACTACGCTAAAAACTACAAAGCAAGCGATTCTATTTACAATGAATTGTTAAAGAAAGATCCGAACAATGCTTATGCATTAAACAACTATGCATACTTTTTAAGTTTGCGTAAAGCGGAAATTGAAAAGGCAGAAACAATGTCGAAGAAAAGCCTGGAGCTGGATGCCGAAAACCCTTCTTATTTGGATACATATGGATGGATCTTGTTTGTAAAAGGCGACTATACAAATGCCAAAATAAACATTGAAAGGGCCCTTCAACTTTCTCCTAATAGTGCTGAGGTGGTTGATCACCTGGGTGATGTTTTGTATAAATTGGGTGATGTAAAAGGCGCAAAAGCAAATTGGGAAAAAGCAAAAACATTGGGAAGTGAAAATCCGGTATTGGATAAAAAAATAAAAGAGGGGAAATGGTATGAATAAACGAGCGCTTGGTGTTATTGGTTTCGTTATGGTAATTGTTTTGGGCTCGGCTTGCAAAAGCAAAAAAGGGGTAACAACTGTGCAGCCGGAAACACCCAAACAAGTATATAGTGGAAAGGCTGTTTTATTGAGCGGCATCAGCAAGGTTGAAAACACATTTTCATATTACTCGGCTACCGGTAGTATGAATTATAAAGATGATAAGATAAGCCAGGAGTTGGGTATAAACATTGTAATGGAGAAAGACCAATACGTGTACATGAATATTACGGCCCTTTTGGGTATCACAGTTGCCCGCATGCTTGCCACACCTGATTCCTTGGTTATTTTGGATATTCTTCACCGCAAAGCCATCATTGCTAACTATGATTATGTGAAAAAAATGACGGGTGCAGATCTCCGTTTGGCAAACCTGCAAAACCTGATCATTGGCAATACCTTATTTGAGCAAAAAGAAGCGAGCTGCAAAGTCGATTCGCTTGCAAGCGCAATTGAAATTGTTCAGCAGTTGTCGCAAACCATTTCACAAAAAACGGTATACAATTCGATTCTTAAAGTGCAGCAATCGAGTATTATGGAGCCTTCCAAAAACCAGGAATTGAGTATATCTTACCATGATGTGTATACTCAAGGCACCAATATGTTCCCGGCTAAGTTTAATATCAACATTAGGGCAGAAAAAAAGATGGAATCGCAATTGGAACTAAAGACCTTTGTTTTCGAAAAGAAAAAAGAGATCCAGTTTAGCATTCCAAAATCGTATGAGAGAATTCGCTTGTAGCGTTGTTTTATTTTTTACACTTAGTTTTTGTGTAATACAAGCCAGTGCTCAAGGCTCTCAGCCTACCCGTAAGGAGTTGGAAAAAAGCCGCCAGGAGTTATTGCAAAAAATTAGCGAAGCTAAAAAAGTACTGGCCGCCACCCGTCAAAAACAAACATCTTCAATTACCCAGCTTAAGGCTATCAGCAGCCAGATAAAAACGCGCGAACGCATTATCGTAAATGTACAATCGCAAATTGGGGTAATGGATAAACAAATTGAAGAATCGCGCGATTCATTGGAAATCCTTAAAAACCAATTGGCCAAACTCAAACAGGATTATGCCAAAAGTATTTTGGCTGCATACAAAGGTCGCAATGTGTATGATAAAATGATGTTTGTGTTTTCGGCTCAAAGTTTTAACCAGGCCATCAAACGCATCCAATACCTCAATCAATACAGCGATTACCGCCAACGCCAAGCCGAATTGATCTTGCGCACGCAAGCAGAGATCATTGAAGCTCTCAATAAGCTGGTTGCTAAAAAGCAGGAAAAGATGGGGTTGATAGGATTGAAGGAATCAGAAAAAAAGGAACTGGAAGTTGATAAGCAAGAAGAGAGCAAAGTGCTGAGCTCATTGCAGGAGAAAGAAAAAGAGGTTCGTAAGCAATTATCGGAAAGCCAGGCGGCTGCTAAAAAACTGAACAGGGCAATCGAAAATTTAATTGCCAAAGAAATTGAAGAGGCCCGAAAAAAGGAAGAAGCACGAAGAAGAGAAGAGGCCGCAAAGTCGGGATCTAAGAACCCTTCGGCTCCCGAAACGAACAAGCCAGCGAAATCGGAGTCTGACTTGTATATGACTCCGGAAGTGGTGAAAATGAGTGCCGATTTTGAACAAAATAAAAACAATTTGCCTTGGCCGGTGGAACGCGGATACATTGCCGAAGAGTTTGGAACACATGCCCATCCGACTTTAAAGGGTGTGCAGGTAAACAATAATGGAGTGGATATCAGTACTCAACCAAATGCCAATGTACGTGCAGTGTTCAAAGGAAAAGTGAGTAAAATATTTAATGTTCCTGGAATGGGAAAGATCGTGCTGATCAATCATGGAAAATATTTTACAGCATATGCACGACTTGCTTCTGTTTCGGTAAAAGAAGGGCAGCAAGTGGACAGTAAACAAACAATAGGTGTTGTAGATACGAATGAAGAAGGCGTTACCGAAGTTCAATTCCAGATATGGCTAATGGATCAAAAGCTTGATCCGGAATTGTGGTTGAAGAACTAGTCTAGTTTTGTGAGAGCTAAAAAATATGAGCAATATTAAAACCTGGATCAGCGCGATGCGCCTTCGCACCTTGCCTCTTGCTGCATCGGCTATTTTAATGGGTATCAGCCTTGCCGATTTGTGTTACAGTGCAAATACAGCCGTTGCGTTGTTATGCCTGAGCACTGCTATTTGCTTGCAAATACTTTCTAATTTTGCCAATGATTATGGCGATTTTGTAAAAGGAACGGACAACGATAAACGTGTCGGTAATATGCGTGCATTGCAAAGTGGAAACATTACTGTTGGGCAAATGCGCGTGGCAATTATCGTTTTGGTATTGCTCTCGTTGCTTAGTGGAATTACCCTTTTGGTTAATGCTACAGCAGGTATTTTGGATACCAACTTTCTATTGTTTTTTTTACTCGGAATTGCAGGAATTGTATCTGCCATAAAGTATACTGTTGGCAAAAATGCTTACGGATACAGCGGCTTTGGCGACATTGCTGTTTTTATATTTTTTGGCCCGGTTTCCGTTATTGGTACTTTTTTATTGTGCACAGGCTTTGCTTTTCAGTGGAGTGCCGATTGGTTTATTCTATTGCCGGCATTGAGCATTGGATTGTTGAGTACAGCAGTATTAAACACCAATAATATCCGTGATATTGAAAATGATCGTGCTTCCCAAAAGTTTACGATTCCTGTAAAAATTGGTTTGCAAAAAGCCCGCGTGTATCATTCTTTTTTAATTGTACTTGCAATCTTGTCGTTCACAGTTGGGTTCGGGTTTGTCTATTTTCATTGGATACAATTATTGATTATTCCTGCAATGTTCTTAATTGTTAGTACCTGGCTTGGGGTATTAAAAACACAACCTTCACCGGCTTATAATGTGTTTTTAAAACGATTATCACTCGGAACATTATTATTGGTGGTGGTATTTATTTTCACATCATTTATTGCACATGTTATCATGGCGTCACAACTTGCCAAGGCGTTGTTATGATCACTGCTTCTTATGCCAAATATGCGTTAACTTTCAAAAAGCCGGCACGTACTTCACGAGGCGAAATGCTTTTGCATGAAGTGTATTATATAAAACTTCAACAGGATGATCGGGTTGGATACGGAGAAGCGGCTCCACTAAAAGGATTAAGCATTGACGATAGGCCTGATTTTGAGCAAAAATTAAAAGAGTGTTGCCTGTATATCAATGATGGTTTACCGGCAGACGCATTGGATCTCAAAGCATTTCCGGCATTGCAATTTGCATTTGAAGCGGCATTGTTAGCGCTGCAATTTCATGAACCGTTTAAGGTTTTTGACACAGCGTTTTATCGAGGTGAACCAATAAAGATCAATGGGCTGGTATGGATGAATGCGCAAAGCCAAATGCTCGAAGAAGCGTTTGCCAAAGTAGAACAAGGTTTTGATTGCATTAAGTTTAAAGTGGGGGCATTGGATTTTGATGAAGAGTGCCGAATGTTGGAGCAGTTTCGTAAACGGTATTCTGCGTTTAAGGTAGCGCTGCGGTTGGATGCCAATGGCGCTTTTGCAAATAGTGAAGCGTACGAAAAAATCAAGGAACTTGCCCGCTTTGATATTCATTCAATTGAACAACCCATTAAGGCTAAACAACCGGATTGGATGCAGGAACTTTGTGCAAAGACGCCTGTTCCCATTGCACTTGACGAAGAGTTGATTGGTATTGATGCAACGAAAGAAGGTGGAGCATTACTAAAACAGATCAAACCTCAGTATATTATTCTCAAACCAACTTTAGTAGGTGGTTTTGTTAATGCCAATACGTGGATCAAATATGCCCGGCAACATGAAATTGGTTGGTGGGCAACATCAGCATTGGAAAGTAATATAGGATTGAATGCAATCGCACAATGGTGTTCTACTCACCAAAACGGCTTGCCCCAAGGACTTGGCACAGGTAGTTTGTATACCAATAATATTGCCAGTCCGCTTGTGGTTTCTAACGGACACTTGAGGTATGAGAAGCATATTGCCTGGGAGAATGTTCCGGTTGAATAGGAACATTTAATGTTGCCACCGGGTCGTCATTCGCAATGTGTATTGAATAAAATCATCCATGCCCATATCATACATTTCATTTCCTTGGGAATGGCCATTTTCGTCCAGCACTTCTTTGGTATGATGCGATTCGAAAATTTTTGAAGAAACAAAAGAGTCAAGGTCGGTAAAGCTGATAATTTTATTGAGAATAGAGTGCAAATGAAGCGCTGGAGCCTTACCTCCACGGCCGGTTGATACTCCAACTGTAGCAAATACTTTTTCATTAAATAAATGCTTGAAAGTTTTGTCTCCCAGACGATGCAAGAAGTTCAGGATTTCCGGTGTGGTGCTCCAGTTATACTCAGGCGTGATGATGATGATCGTATTGGCAGCACTCATGGCATTGGCAAGGTCTTTTTGAAAAGAAGTAAATGTCAATTCATTGATGCCCCCTTGATTGATCAGAGGGATATCGTACTGCTGAAAATCCACCAATGAAGTTTGGTGTCCAAGTTTTTGCAACCGCAGCTCAAGTGCTTTGCCAACCCGTAATGTATTATTATTGGCCCTTGCCGAGCCGGAAAGTATTGCGATATGCATATTGTCGGTTTTCCGTTTGTTGTTTTCCATTGATCACCAGTCCTCATTTGTCTGCGCACAAAAATGGTTCGCAGACATTTCTTAAGTGTATTTAGAAACAAACCGATACAGGTTAAAGTTTTCTGCTTGCCTGGCTTTTCTTATTTCTTCAACCAGGTTCTCAAAGTTGATGTCTTTTGTGCGTTTGGTTTTGATTAAGGTTAAAGCTTTTTCGGCAAGCAAAACGGCTTTCATTGGTGAGGCATAATTGCTTTCATGGTGTTTTTCAATAGCTGCTAACAGTTGCTCCAATCCTACATTTTTTGACGCAATGGTTTTCAACACGGGCGCTTCCCATTCTGTGGTTGCGTGCGCATGTGCCAGTGCAGAGAGGTTTTTGTAAAATGTAGCTGCTCCATCTCTATCTGCTTTGTTTAACACATAAATATCGGCAATTTCCATTACCCCACTTTTAATGGTTTGAATATCATCACCGGCTTCGGGAACCAAAGCCAAAATGGTCGTATCAGCCAACCCCGCAATCTCCACTTCACTTTGGCCAACACCTACCGTTTCGATGATAATATAATCAAACCAGGCTGCTCGTAATACGTCAGTTGCCTCAATAATTTTAGGAGAAAGGCCTCCCAAACTCCCGCGGCTTGCCATGCTTCGGATAAATACATTGGGATGCAAAAAATGTTCACTCATGCGCACCCGATCACCCATAAGTGCACCTTTGTTAAAGGGCGAACTCGGGTCGACTGCAATAATGGCAACACTTTTATTTACAGAAAGGATCTGCTCTGTAAGCGCGCTTATTAAAGTGCTTTTTCCGGCCCCGGGAGGGCCGGTTATACCAATAACCTGAACGGGTTTTATTGTAAGTTCCTGCAGCAATTGTTCATACCCATCAGCTTCATTTTCCACCATTGTAATAGCCCGGGCCAATGCTCGTTTGTCTTTTTGTTTCAGCTTATCTATAATGGTTTTGTTCAAGGTTTTGCTAAATCTTATGGGTGCAAGTTTACATTAATTTTAAAAAACGGGGAGTATAATTATCTAGTACTTCCTCGTTTTCCATTGCATGGTGATGGGCAGTATATAAAAAAACTGGGTGGTGATGGATACGATGTTTCCATAAATATCATACAACAAAACCAGCCATAGATTTTGCTTAATGGTAAGTCTTTGTTGAAGGTATAATACAAATAATGTTTGAAGTGCTACTTTCATAAGGTATAACTTCAGTGCCAATACAGGCTGGTAAAATGCCAGGACAATAACAGCCGGGAGCACCAATGCTAATATTCCGAATAGCCCCCACCAATATAATGGCAGTTCGCGGGCGCCTATCAGCCAGCGTTTACGTTGGTGCATCAGTTGTAAAAAGCTTATAACAGGTTGCGAAACATTCAGGCTGTTTCGGGTAATGATATTTTGTGTGTTCCACCCTTTTTTGCGTACTTCTTTGTACAGTTTATAATCTTCGGTAACCGAAAAGTCCAGCTCCTCGTATCCTCCAACACTTTGATAAGCGTCTTTTCGGATGGCCATATTGTTTCCTACAGCCGTGCAATGCAATCCTAATTTATCGAACCCTTTCAGGATGCCCATAAAATATAACCAATCCACGCCTTGTAATCGCGATAAAAGAGAAGGACCATGCACCAATGTTATGCCCGAAACAATACCCATTTTAGGTTCGGCAAAATGCGTAACGAGTTCTTTGGCCCAAAGGGTATTCACCGTAATATCGGCATCGGTTATCAAATAATAGTCGCCCTTGGCTTTGTGTGCAAGGTGGGCAAGCACATTTGCCTTGCCTTTTGCTTTGCCTAATGTTTCAGTAATATCAAATAGTGTTACGTTGTTTTTTTGCTTTGCAAAAGCGGCAACAAGCGCTCTGGTTTTATCTTCCGAAGCATCATTGCCCACCAATATTTCGAACTTATGGGTTGGGTAATCCAATTCGGTTAATGCTTGTAAACAACGAACGATATTTTGCTCTTCGTTTCGGGCGGCCACCAAAATGGAAATAAACGGAAGGTCGTTATCTGCAATTTCAACCCTTGTCTCTGCTTTACCGGCAGCTACAAAAAAGAAAATGGTGATGATAATGGCAATAAATGCGAAAACAATACTTAAGCAGATAATGGGTAGTAACATTATTGAAGAGCTTTAAACTGAAAACCTTTTTGAGACAACTGTTGTAATATAACGGGTAGCAACTGTTGGAGCTGAGCCTGCGCTTTCACACTATCATGAAAAACAATGATGGAACCGGGTTTGGCAGAATTAACCGTTGTGTTGATCGCGTGTTGGATATTTACCTCCTTATCGTAATCGCGCGTTAAGATGTCCCACATGATGATTTTATATCCTTTTGCTGTTAATTTATTTATTTGCCAAGGAACGATACGGCCGTATGGCGGCCGGAACAAATTGCTTTTCACCAGTTTTGCACACGCTTCGATATTGTTAAAATAAGCATTTTGAGAATGACTCCACCCGCTCAGGTGATTGTAGGTATGGTTGCCTGTGGCATGTCCGTTGGCCAATATTTGTTGATACGTTTCCGGGTGTTTGGCAACGTTATCGCCCACACAAAAAAACGTGGCTTTGGCGTTATAGGTATCTAACTGTTGAAGCACCCATTGCGTAATTTCGGGATGTGGTCCATCGTCAAACGTTAAAAACACGGTTTTATCATAGGTTTTAACCTTCCATGTAAGCTGTGGAGTTATTATTGGAAGAAAAAATGGTATTGTGTGTTTAAACATTATTTTTGAACGGCTCTAATTTTTTGATGCATGAAATATACAAACACCCTTGGCAAATTGCTGCTTGTTTTATTACTTACTTCGCAAGCAACGTTCGCACAAAAGTATTACAGTTTAGAAGAATGTGTGAACCTTGCTTTTAAAAATAATCTGACCATCAAACAGCGCGAGTTAACCCAGCGCAGTTCTGAGGCAGACAGGCTGCAAAGCAAACTCAATTTGTTGCCGACCTTAAACGGTTCGGCTACACACAATTATAATATTGGATATGCCATTAATCCGGTAACCAATACTGCCACGCGCGATGCGACTTTCAGAAACAACTCGTTTGGGATCAATAGTTCCGTTACACTTTTTAGCGGGTTACAAAATATCAATACCATTCGAAGTCAGGAAGCTACTACCAAAGCCTCAGAGGCGGATGTGGTTGCTACCAAAAATAATATTGCCCTTTCGGTTTCCAACGCGTATATGCAGGTGTTGATGAACACCGAAATTGTGGTGGCCCGCCAATACCAGATCGAATCGACCGCGGAGCAACTAAGAAGGCAACAACAGCTGTATGATCTGGGTGGGGTAAACAGGGTAAAACTATTGCAAATGAAAGCGCAATATGCCAGTGAAGAATCACAACTTATTACGGCACAAACCCAATTGGATCAATCGTATCTTACTTTGTGGCAATTGCTCAACCTCAACCCTGATACCAACAATAAGGTGGTGAGACCTGATAGCGCCAGCATGATGAATATCGCCAACGAATCGCAAGGTGCGGATCAGATCTATAAGAGTTTTTTGGCCAAAAGCCCGGAAGTATTGGCGGCAAAAGAAAGAGCGGAAGCCTCAAAATACAACCAATACGTTGCATTGGGAGGGCGAAGTCCGAGGTTAACATTCAGCGGAGGAATCAATTCGTTTTACACCACTCAAAATCAACAAGGTGTTGGAGAACCAACATATACTCCCGTATCTGTGGGTGTTGATGCTATGGGGAATCCATCTCCTTATTATACGTTTGTTCCCAGGTATACTTCCACCGAAGTTGTTCCTTTCAGCAATCAGTTTGATAAAAACTTAGGAAAGAATTTTGGATTTACATTAAGCGTCCCCATTTTTAATGGTTGGCAAGTAAATACCAATGTACAGAAAGCCCGTATTAGCCAGGTAAGCAGCGAGCTTAATCAAAAACAGGCAGAACTGGACCTGTATAAAAATGTAAATCAGGCTTATCTTGATTTTAAATCGGCACAAAAAAAATATGAGTCGAACGTAAATAATTATGAAGCAAACAAAGAAGCATTGTTGCTCGCAGAATCGCAATTTAATCTTGGAGCCTTAAATACAGCTGATTTTATTGTGACGAAAACACAATATTTGCAGGCTGAAACCAATTTAGTACAAGCGAAATATGAATTGTTGTTTAAACGTAAAGTGCTTGATTTTTATTTAGGAAAACCATTGTACTAGTAACAAGATGATGGTTTATTTTACAGCGATATAGAGAAGGTAAAAGAAAACCAATTGCATAAAACCAAAAAGACAAAAAAAAACATGGCACAGAAAAACAATAAATTGATATGGTATTTGGGAGGAGCAGTGGTGTTGCTGATCATTTTTGCAATAGTTGGAAAAAGTGCGGGGTGGATCGGCAAAGAAGAAGGTATTAAAGTAAGTGTTGCCAAAGTGGAGCGCAAAAACATTATCGAAACAGTCTCTGCCAATGGTAAAATACAACCAGAAGTGGAAGTTAAGATCAGTTCGGATGTATCGGGAGAGATCACCGAAATGTATGTCAAAGAAGGAGACAGCGTTTTGGCTGGGACTTTATTGGCACGCATTGACCCGGAGTTATACCAATCATCATTGGATAGAGCGGAAGCAAACCTTAACAGCTCGAAAGCCAGCCTAGCAAATGCCAAAGCGCGTCAGCTGCAAAGTGAAGCTAAGTTTAACGAGGTAGAACAACAATTTACCCGTAACAAAAAAATGCATGAACAACATTTGATCTCGGATGGGGAATTTCAAACAGCTCAATCAACGTATATTAATGCAAAAGCAGAGATCGAAGCGTCAAAACAAACAGTAATTGGAGCAGAGTTTAGCGTGAAAACCCAAATTGCAGGATTAAAAGAAGCACAGAAAAATTTATCGCGTACCGAAATTTTTGCTCCTGTTTCAGGTATCGTTTCAAAGCTGAATGTTGAAAAAGGAGAACGCGTTGTAGGTACATCACAAATGGCAGGAACGGAAATGATGCGTATTGCCAACCTCAACGATATGGAAGTAAGTGTGGATGTAAATGAAAATGATATTGTAAAAGTAAGTATCGGTGATACATGTGAAGTGGAAGTGGATGCTTATAACAACCGGAAGTTTAAAGGGATGGTAACAGAGATTGCCAACTCGGCAACTACAAGTACGGCTACAACATCCGATCAGGTAACCAATTTTGTTGTCAAAATTCGCATTTTACGTTCATCATATGATGATTTGCAAAGAACGATCGGTAACAAAAGAGCGGTATTCAGACCAGGCATGAGTGCCTCTGTGGAAATACAAACGGAATACGCTACAGATGTGCTGGCTCTTCCAATAGAATGTGTTACAACCCGCAACAAAGCGGATTTGGATACCACGCAAAAAGCGAGTACAAAGTTTAAACTGAAACAAGAAAAAAGCAAAGAGGACCTTGAAGTTGTATTTGTGTATACATCAAACAATACATTAAAAATCCGCCAGGTAAAAACAGGTATCCAGGACGACAAATCTATTCAGATCGTTTCCGGTATTTCCGAGAATGAAGAAATTGTATCGGGCCCCTATATAGCGGTATCCCGATCCTTGAAAAATGGTGACCGGGTGACTAAAGTGAGCAAAGATGAATTGTTTGAAGTCCCCAAAGTGGAAGATAAATAATGAAAAGTCGAGAAATATTGAGGGATAGAAAATAAAAAATTTTGTTTTATCATGCGGTTTGAAAAAAAACCTCTCTATGAAAAACAACTCACTAATTATCTTTCTTTTAGCAATTATTGCTACTTCATGTGGTCAACAAAAATTTGCCTTTCGCAAAACGGTTAAGGTAAAACAGGCCGAACAAGCTTCTGTACAAAAAGAGGCAACAACCCCAAAATCGAATATAACAAAGTCGACTGGCGTTGATGATCTTGCATTTCCAAGTGAAGAAAAAAACGTAGCACAATCTCAGTCAGAAGTACAAAGTGCGAGAGCAGAAGCAGTTGTAACTGCAGATGAAGCGAAGCCGGAGATTGATGCAACACCGCAATGGAAACAGGCAGATAAAAGCAATCTAGAAGAAACAACAAACCCAATAGAGCAGCAAAAAACCATGGACAATGGGAGTGGGTTTGCCGTTGCCGGGTTTGTATTGTCGCTGGTAGGATTATTGGTGGCGGCTGTTCCTTGTGGGGTTTTGGCAATCATTTTTGGCGCATTGGGATTAAAGTCAAGCCGTAAAGGTCTTGCAACTGCCGCTTTAATTATTGGTATAATTGACGTTGTTGTTGGTTTGATTCTTATATCAAGAATGCAATAAAAATGTTCCGTAATTTATTTGCTCATTGTCTTTTTATAGATAATGAGCTTTTCTTTTTGTAGCCAATCCAAATTGGCTATTTTTACCACATGGATTTAAAAAACATAGCCGTGTTGGGTGGCGGTAGTTGGGGAACTGCGATCACCAAAATGCTAAGCGAACATAAAACGTCTGCTGCCAGTAAAATAAGCACATTGCAATGGTGGATTCGCAACGAGGAAACAGCAGCTTACATTCGAGCCAACAGGCGCAATCCAAAGTATATCAGTTCAGTAGAAATACATCCGGATGTGGTTATGGTTTCAAGTAATATCAAACAAATTATTGCCACATCCGATATCTTGGTTTTAGCGGTACCTTCTGCTTTTTTAAAAGACGCATTAAAAGAGATAACCCCTGAAGACCTGAAAGGGAAATTTATCGTTTCAGCTATTAAAGGATTGTTGCCCCATAGCAAACAAATTGTTGCCGATTTTTTAATGAATGAATATGGCGTTCCGCATGAAAACATGATGGTTATCTCGGGCCCGTGCCATGCCGAAGAAGTTGCTTCTGAAAAACTTTCATACCTCACAATTGCAGGTTTAAACCAGGAGGTGACCAAACATTTTGCTTCGTTGTTGGCTTGCCGTTATATACGTACCATTATTTCAGAAGATATTACCGGAACAGAATACGGTGCCGTGCTTAAAAATATTTATGCTGTGGCAAGCGGTATTTGTCATGGTGTCGGTTATGGAGATAATTTTCAGGCTGTGCTGATCAGCAATGCCATCCGCGAAATGGAAGCTTTTTTGTATAAAATTCATGCACATCCAAGAGAGATCAACCACTCTGCATACCTAGGCGATCTGTTGGTAACAGCCTATTCGTTGCACTCGCGCAATCGAAGGTTTGGCACCATGTTGGGCAAGGGTTATAACGCTGCGTCAGCGCAGTTGGAAATGAATATGATTGCCGAAGGATATTATGCTACTAAAAGCATGCACGAGTTAAACAAGGAAGTATTGCATGTAGACATGCCGATCGCTGAAGCCGTATACAGCATTATATATGAAAATGTTTCGGCACAGGTAGCAATTGAAAAATTGAGCAACAAACTTATTTAAAGAACCAATCACTTTTTTATTTCCAAAACAATGACAAACCAGGTAGAAGAGTTTAATGCATATCGCAGCAAGATGAATGATAAAATGATGGCTGCCGACAATTTAGTACTCAAGCGTTTGTTTAATCTTGACACCAACACGTATGAAGAAGGAGCCCTTTCTTCACAAACAAAAGAAATGTTGGGCCTTGTGGCAAGTATGGTATTGCGTTGTGACGATTGCATTAAATACCATTTGGGTAAATGTTACGAGTTGGGAGTCACAACACCTCAGTTGTTTGAACTATTTTCGGTGGCCAATATTGTTGGTGGAACCATTGTTATTCCGCATACCCGCAGGGCTGTTGAGTATTGGGAAGCATTACAGGAACAGCATACATCCAGGTAATGAGTATCAAAAAAATCCCTGTGTCCTTTGTGATTTTAGCTTTCTATCTGATAGCAAGCGGATATTTTGCTTTCGAAAGAATACTCAATGTAGATAATTCGTATTTCTTTTTTCAGATCATTAATCACCATGAGTTTTGGTTTCCCGAAAACAGGGCAGGTATTTTTGTGTCCCAACTTCCTTTATTGTTCTTTGCTCACATAGGCACACCTCTTAAGGCATTGGTGTATATCTATTCACTTACATTCCCGATCTGGTATATGGCCATTGCTGCTTTTTGCCATTATTATTTAAAGGTGAAAGAAGCGTCTCTGGCCCTTGCGTTTTGTTTGATTTTGGGTGTGGCGTATAGCTTTTTGCATCCTGTTACCGAAACCTATCATGCTTTGGTCTTTTCCGTTTTGTTGTATGCGGTTCTGGTTTCTCCAAAGTTGGTCGGCCAAAAAGTGGGTTACTACATTGCCATTTTGGTTGTATCCATACTCTGCATTATTGCTCATCCTATCGGAGCATTTACCATTGGTTTTGTGGCCATTTTTTCTTTTGTCAACAAGCAGGTTAAAATGTCTCCTGCCATATTTATACTGATCCTGGCAGGAGTTTCAATGTTGTTGAGGGTATGGTTGGTTCCCAAAGGAAGTTATGATGTGAAACAGTACGACAACCTGTTTGCAAGTTTAAGGTCGATAAGTGAATTCGGTAATTTGTATCCTGTTACCTACCTAAAAACACGCAGCATCAATGTTTATTTTCCAACAATTTTATTAATAGCCGTATTGGGGGTGTTAGCCATAAAAACAAAACACAAATTGGTTTTCGGGGTAAGCGCATTCTGTTCATTAGGCTTTACCGTAATTGGCGTTCTCACGTTTTCGAAAGGCGATGCTGATATGATGATGGAGAAAACGTTCCTGCCGGCAATTTTTATGTTGGTATTGCCTTTTTGTTATTTATATGTTCGTCAACAGGCCATTGAAAAAATAGCCTTGACGATAGTGGTACTGATGCTAACAGCACTTAGTTTTAATCAAATCTTTAAAGCGTCACGTATTGCTACAAACCGTTTAAGTGCATTGCAATCCATTGCCGCTCAAAGCGTACACCCCAAACTCATTGCACAGTTTACCGATTTTGAGGATCATTCGCTTCATTTTAATCATTGGAATACAGGCATCGATTCATATATACTGGCAAAATGCAAACTCAACAAAAATTTTACCTTGTTCCTGGTTGAAGATAAACGCGCATTCATTTTTGATTCTGCAAATGTCGACTTGTTTTTGGGCCCCACCTGGTTCCCACACTGGAACCAACAAACGCTCGATCCAAGGTATGTAACACTGCCGAAAGTGCCGTATAAAGTTCTCCCTAATAACTAACTAAATAGGGCATTATATTTCTATATTTGACCCTTTAATCTCATATATGACAGAACGTAAAAAACTTTTCCTCCTGGATGGAATGGCTCTTGTATACCGCGCCTATTTTGCCTTTAGCCAAAATCCTCGGATCACTTCATATGGGTTTAATACATCTGCAATTTTTGGGTATGCCAATACGCTTTTAGATATTATCAAAAAGGAAAAGCCTACCCATATTGGCGTTTCGTTTGATACTGCTGAGCCAACCGCAAGGCATATTGAATATGAAGCATACAAGGCCCATCGAGAAGAGATGCCGGAAGATATTTCGAAAGCATTGCCTTTTATCATGCGCTTAACAGAAGCGTTTAATATTCCTATTTTGGTGAAGCCGGGTTTTGAAGCGGATGATATTATCGGTACGCTTGCCAAAAAAGCGGAGCTGCAAAACTTTGATGTGTACATGATGACCCCGGATAAGGATTTTGGGCAGCTGGTAAGCGAACATATTTTTATTTACAAACCAGCTCGGTTGGGCAACGATTATGAAATATTGGGTATACCCGAGGTGCTGAAGCGTTGGGAAATAACCGATGTAAAACAAGTGATCGATATCCTGGGAATGTGGGGTGATGCGGTAGATGGTATTCCGGGTATTCCGGGTATTGGCGAAAAGACGGCAAAATTGCTGGTGCAAAAATATGGCAGCATGGAAGGGTTGTATGAAAACACCCACGAACTCAAAGGCAAACAAAAAGAAAAAGTGGAAGCTCATAAAGAGCAAGCCTTCTTGAGTAAACGTCTTGCAACAATTGATTTAAATGTTCCGATAGAACTGGAGGAAGAGAAGCTTGTTTTTGAAGCAGCAAATAAAGAAGCCTGTGAAGCCTTGTTTGCAGAATTGGAGTTTAAAACAATGGCAAAGCGATTGTTTGGAACATCAGAGGAGGCGTCTGCGGTCCGTGGTTCACAGTCGGCAGGAAGTAAATCTCAAGTCTCAAATCAACAACCCGCAAATGCTTTTGATCTCTTTAATCAGGGAACAAACGAAACGAGTGCAATCGAGAGAAGAGAAGCTGAGTTGTCGGAAGAAGAAACGCCAGCTACTCCTAAAAATACGGCCGAAACGGTTCCGCATACCTATCATTTAATTGATACTGCTGAAAAATGGTCAGCATTAATTAATGATCTACTCCAACAACCTGAGGTTTGTTTTGATAGTGAAACAACAAGTTTGGATGAACTCGTTGCGGAAGTTGTTGGTTTGTCTTTTTCATATAAAAAAGGGGAAGCGTATTATGTTCCATTTCCTGAAAACAGGGATGAGGCGCAAGCCATCATGAATGAGTTTAAACCTGTTTTTGAAAACGAAAACTGTTTGAAAATTGGTCAGAACATTAAATATGACCTGAGTATTTTAAAAAATTATGGTGTTGCGTTAAAGGGAAAATGGTTTGATACCATGCTTGCGCATTACCTGATTGATGCTGACCTCAGACATGGAATGGATTTTTTGGCCAATAATTATTTGAATTATGAACCTATTTCCATTGAAACATTGATTGGGAAAAAAGGGAAAGGTCAATTAAGCATGCGTACGGTTGAACTCGAAAAAATAAAGGAGTATGCTGCCGAAGATGCAGATGTAACGTTTCAATTGAAAGAATTGTTTGCGCCTCAACTCATCCAACGAAATGCCCAAAAATTATTTGATGAAGTAGAAGTTCCGCTTATTGATGTGTTGAATGATATGGAGCGTGAGGGCATTAATATCAACGCACAGTTTTTAACCGAATATTCAGTTGAACTGGCAAAAGAGATTGGCGTTTTGGAAAAACGTATTCATGAATTGGCGGGTGTGAATTTTAATATTGCCTCACCCAAGCAATTGGGGGAAGTATTGTTCGACCATTTAAAACTCGATCCCAAAGCGAAAAAAACAAAAACAGGGCAGTACCAAACAGGCGAAGATGTTTTGCAGGGATTAAGTGAACACGAAATTGCAAAATGCATTTTAGATGTAAGGCAATTGCAAAAGCTGAAATCTACGTATGTTGACGCTTTGCCCACGTTGGTGCACAAACAAACCGGTCGTGTGCATACCTCTTTTAACCAGGCAGTAGCCGCTACCGGAAGGCTTTCGTCAACGGATCCTAACCTGCAAAATATTCCCATTAAAACAGAAAAAGGAAGGGAAATCCGAAAGGCATTTATTCCCCGGAATGGAGATTATGTATTGATGAGTGCCGATTATTCGCAAATAGAATTGCGAGTGATCGCAAGCATTGCAGCGGAGGAGAACATGATTGATGCGTTTGTAAAAGGTATTGATATTCACACAGCCACTGCTGCGAAAGTATATGGAAAATCCATAGAAGAAGTGACATCGGAGCAACGCAGAAATGCGAAGGCGGTGAATTTCGGGATCATCTACGGACAATCGGCATTTGGTCTTTCACAAAATTTGGGAATACCACGCAAAGAGGCAGCTACAATTATTGAAGAATATTTTAAGCAATATCCTCGGATCAAAACGTATATGAGCACCACTATTCATTTTGCTCAGGAGCATGGTTTTGTGGAAACAATTTTGGGACGCAGAAGGTATCTGCGGGATATCAATTCGAAGAACTTTACGGTGCGTGGATTTGCTGAACGAAATGCCATTAATGCTCCTATTCAAGGTAGTGCAGCCGATATGATCAAAGTAGCCATGATCAAAATAAAAACGGCAATGGAAAATGCAAAAGCCGAAATCAAACATTCGAAAATGATCTTACAGGTACACGATGAGTTGCTGTTTGACGTACATAAAAGTGAAATTGAAGCCATGAAACAATTGGTGAAACGTGAAATGGAAAATGCAGTATCATTGAATGTGCCTATTGTTGCAGAAGTGGGTGTAGGCGATAATTGGTTGGAAGCGCATTAAGACTTACAGCGACATGATTTTAACAGATACACACGCACATTTATATGCTGAGGAATTTGATGCCGATAGAAAGGCGGTGATCCAACGCGCGTTGCAGAAACGCGTTTCACGTTTTTTTCTTCCCAATATTGATGTGAATTCGATCCAACCCATGCTTAATCTGGTATGGGAGTTTCCGGATAATTGTTTCCCCATGATGGGTTTGCACCCGTGTTCGGTTGATGAACATGTGGAAGCACATTTGTTTCAAATTCAGAAATGGTTTAAGAAACGCAAATTTTATGCTGTTGGGGAGATCGGCCTCGATTATTATTGGTCGGTTGAGTTTAAAGACCAGCAGATCTCAGCTTTCAAAAAGCAAATTCAGTGGGCCATCCAGTATGATCTGCCGATCAATATCCATTCGCGCAATGCAACACCGGATTGTATTGCCATTTTACAGGAAATGAAACATCCACGATTACGTGGTATTTTTCATTGTTTCAGCGGCAATGCCGATGAGGCTAAGCAGATCACCGACCTTGGTTTTTACCTTGGCATTGGAGGAGTGCTTACCTTTAAAAATGCAGGATTGGATAAGGCTATTGAAAACATATCCATCGAGAAGTTAGTATTGGAAACAGATGCTCCATATCTGGCTCCGGTGCCCTATCGGGGTAAAAGAAATGAGAGTGCTTATATTTTGGAAATAGCTCAAAAATTGGCAGAGGTTAAGAGCATGCCTGTTGAAAAAGTGGCACAGATCACTACTGAGAATTCGAAGGTTGTGTATGGGATTTAGGCAAATGCTGTTCTGGAATCAACAACATTCAGGTCAGTGAGCGTTTATAATAGGTGAACGGACTTTTTAACAGTTAAAAATTCGATACTTTCGCGCCTCAACTAAATTCCAAAATGCATCTTTTTTCACGCCTCTTACTGTTGTTTTGTATTTGTTTAACTCAAATTGCTGTTGCCCAAACAACCAATATTCAACCCAAAACCAAAAAGAAAGGAACCCTTTATTTTAGTTGGGGTTATAATCGCGAATGGTATTCAAAAAGCGATATCCGATTCAAAAATACAATATCTGACAATTATGATTTTGTCATGTATGATGCCGGAGCACATGATAAACCGGGCTTTAATCATGGGATGAAAGAGTTTGTACATACAGATCTGACTGTTCCTCAGTATAATTTTCATGTTGGTTATTTGTTTAACGATAAGCATAACCTGGGAGTAGAGTTAAGCTGGGATCATTTAAAGTATATTGTGAATGATGATGTGGTCGTACATCTAAAGGGACAGATTCGGGGCAATCAAATTGATAAGGACACCTTTGTGCATTATGACTTTATCCATTTGCAACACACCAATGGTAATAACTACCTGATGTTAAACCTTGTAAAACAACACAAGCTTTACGAGAACAAATATATTGATGTGCAAGCCATTGCTAAAGTTGGTGCTGGCCCATTGGTTTCTTACTCCATTTCGAAAGTGATGGGCAGTTTTTTAGCAGATGGATTCAGGATACAAGGATATGTATTGGGGGTAAATGCCGGAGTCCGTCTCAATATGTTTAAGTATTTATTTATCCAACCGGCATTTCAATACGCATTTGCCGATTATATGGCAACACCCATAAGTGCGGATAGAAAAGGCAGGGCCACCCATGTATTTAGTTCATACATGGCATCATTAGAAGGAGGGTTTAATATACCGTTGGGTAAATTAAAATAAGTGCACCTCTAATTGTCATAAGCCAAATAAGGGCTCAGCCATTTCTCTACATATTCCACAGAAACATTTTTACGTTTTGCGTATTCTTCGATCTGGTCCTTATCAATTTTTCCTACAGCAAAATATTTACTATCAGGGTTGGCAAAATAGAAACCACTTACTGCTGCAGTTGGATACATTGCAAAACTTTCGGTTAAGGTAATGCCGGTACTTTCTTCCGC
The DNA here is from genome assembly GCA_943369665.1 of Chitinophaga pinensis. Taxonomy (GTDB): domain Bacteria; phylum Bacteroidota; class Bacteroidia; order UKL13-3; family UKL13-3; genus UKL13-3. Next base: position 61,380 of record CALRNX020000009.1, on the reverse strand, counting down.
TTTCAGCAAATCAAATAATTTGCGTTTTTCGGTATGATCCGGACAAGCAGGGTATCCGGGAGCAGGGCGAATACTGTTGTATTTTTCGCGGATAATTTCTTCGTCCGTTAATTGCTCGTCTTTGGCAAATCCCCAATACTCTTTGCGCACAAGCTCATGCATTTTTTCGGCAAAAGCTTCTGCCAACCGATCGGCAATGGCTTTGATCATAATGCTGTTGTAATCGTCATGATCTTTTTCATAAGCCTCAATTAAGGGCTCAATGCCAATGCCTGCTGTTACAGCAAACATGCCCAAATAATCCTGTTTACCCGAATCTTTCGGGGCAATAAAATCAGCTAAACAGATATAAGGTTGGTCGGCTGCTTTTTCGTTTTGCTGACGCAGGAAATGAAAGGTTTCCTGTTTGCCATTTTCCAATTGCAAAGCTACATCATCACCAATTGCATTTGCTTTGTAGAAGCCAATTACACCGCGGGCCTTTAATAGTTTTTTGCTGATCACTTCATCCAGCATTTTATTGGCATCGTCAAACAATTTTTTTGCTTCGGAACCAATGATCTGATCATCAAAAATGCGCGGATATTTTCCAACCAATTCCCATGTCAAGAAAAATGGGGTCCAATCTATTCGTTCACGCAATTCAGCCAATGGAAAATCATCAAATACTTTTGTGCCCAGGAAACTTGGTTCAACAATATTGTCGAATTCCACCTTGAATTTATGCTCACGAGCCTTGGCCAATGAAACAAAGTTTTTATCTTTTTTACGGTTTTTATAATCAATGCGAAACTGCTCGTAATCGGCTTTGATTTTAGCTTGTGTTCCTTCCCGTTGATCGGGGCTGATCAGGCTTTGTGCTACCGGAACGCTTTTACTTGCATCCAATACATGCACAACCGGTCCCGAATAAACAGGATCTATTTTAACAGCAGTATGTGCCCTCGAAGTTGTGGCACCACCAATTAATAAAGGCGTTTTCATGCCCAGGCGTTCCATTTCTTTGGCAACGTGCACCATCTCATCAAGGCTTGGAGTGATCAATCCGCTTAATCCGATTACATCAACATTTTCCCTGCGTGCTACTTCCAAGATCTTTTCGGCCGGCACCATCACACCAATATCAATGATCTCAAAATTGTTACAAGCCAATACCACACCCACAATATTTTTCCCGATATCATGTACATCCCCTTTTACGGTTGCCATTAATATCCGGCCCTGGTTGGTTGTCATATCACCATGTTTCCGCTTTTCTTCTTCCATAAAAGGCATAAGGTAAGCAACCGCTTTTTTCATTACGCGGGCACTTTTTACCACCTGTGGCAAAAACATTTTTCCTTGTCCGAAGAGGTCGCCAACCACACTCATTCCTGCCATCAACGGGCCTTCAATAACTTCAAGCGGTCGTGCAAATTTTTGTCGGGCTTCTTCCGTATCAATATCAATATACTCTACGATTCCTTTAACCAATGCATGGCTCAATCTTTCTTCAACGGTTCCTTTACGCCATTCTTCGTCTATAACGGTTACCTTTCCTTTTCCTTTTACGGTTTCAGCAAGTTCCAATAAACGTTCGGTTGCATCGTCTCTTCTATCCAACAATACATCTTCAACACGCTCCAATAATTCTTTATCAATCTGATCATAAACTTCCAATTGGCTTGGGTTTACAATACCCATATCCATACCGTTTTTGATGGCATGGTATAAAAAGGCAGAGTGCATGGCTTCACGCACTTTATCATTTCCCCTGAAAGAAAAGGAAACATTTGAAACGCCACCACTAACTTTAGCACCCGGTAAATTTTCTTTGATCCATTTGGTTCCGCGGAAGAAGTCGAGTGCATTTTTACGATGCTCTTCCATACCTGTTGCCACCGGGAAAATATTCGGATCGAAAATAATATCGCCTGCCGGGAAATGTACTTTTTCGGTGAGGATGCGGTAAGCGCGTTCGGCAATCTCAATCCTGCGTTCATAGTTATCGGCTTGCCCAACTTCGTCAAACAACATCACGATCACTGCGGCTCCAAAACGTTTAACGGTTTTCGCCTGCTTGATAAATTCTTCTTCACCACCTTTTAACGAAATGGAATTCACCACTGATTTTCCTTGCACACAACGCAATCCGGCCTCAATAATTTCCCATTTCGAAGAATCGATCATAATGGGAACTCGTGAAATATCCGGCTCAGAAGCGATCAGGTTTAAAAAGCGCACCATGGATTCCACACCATCGATCATTCCCTCGTCCATATTGATATCAATGATCTGTGCGCCCCCTTGCACTTGTTCGCGGGCCACATCCAATGCCTCCTCAAAATTTCCTTCTTTAATTAAACGTAAGAATTTTTTTGATCCGGTAACATTGGTACGTTCACCAATATTGGTAAAATTTGCTCCTTCAAAAATCACTAACGGCTCGAGGCCCGATAGTCGCAAAGTATAATCTTTAGCAGTTTGAGTCATGTTGTTTTGTTAAGTGTAAACGAGCCGCAATTTAGCCAAGTTTAACACAATTCGGAAAGATTGATTCTCCTACCACTTTTTAAAGATCACAAACACAGCCAGCACAATTAGGGCAAAGCCTAAAATGTGGTTCCACTGGAGGTTTCCTTCTTTAAATACATAGATATTAACCACCACAAATACCATGATGGAAACAGCCTCCTGAATGGTTTTGAGCTCAAACATGCTAAAGGGGCCGCCATGTTCTATATGCCCGATGCGGTTGGCCGGGACCTGAAAAATGTACTCGAACAATGCAATGAACCAACTGATGGCGATAATCCCAATAAGTCCTGTGTTTTTGAGCCAGTCAATCTTTTGAAATTGCAGGTGTCCATACCATGCAAAAGTCATAAACAGGTTAGAAACAATGAGTAAACCGATGGTATAAAGTCCTTTTGCCATATTGTGGTTGTATAAATTTCAAACAAATGTATTTTCATTAACGGACAAAAACAGTAGTTTCGCAGGCAGAAGCATAAAAAAATGAAAGCACAAGTAGATAAAATCAAAAAGACATTGGCTGCCGAAGGCGTTGGTCCTAAAGTAGTAGCGCAATTAAAGGAGCTTAGGGAATATGTAAAAACGAATTTAAACGAGCCCGGCTATGTTAAAATGATCCGTTTGGCATATGAGAATATTGAGGAGAATGGTGATTATACTTTTTTGTTTTTGCAAGACGATGATGGAAAAGCCAATTTGGACTATTTGTTGGACTTATTTGCTGATTATACCAATAAGTACAACCGCGAAGAATTGCAAGACGTGCGCAACCTGATGGAAGGCATAGAGCCGGAAGAAGAAACCGAAGAAGAAATAGGCGGAGAGGCTTAATCTCCATTTTAATACATAAAAATGCCCAACCGAAAATTTCAGTTGGGCATTTTTGTTATAAATCCATTCAGGTGTTGTTACATCAGTTTTTCAGTGATCTCGTTCAGTTTCTCAATGGAGTATTCACCTTGTGTATGGTATATCACTTTGCCGTCAGCATCCAACACAAAAAAATGAGGCTCTTTCACATCTGTAATGTTTAGTGCACTCATAAGGGTTTTTACATCATCATCGCTTACCATAAAGTTGTTGTGCAGCTTTTTTTCCACTTCCTTTTTTGCCTGCTTTTTGGTTTCGTTAAGGCCAAGTTTGGCGATTCCTTTCAGCATTCCCACAAAACAAAGATTTGCATCGTACATGCGGCCTCCCATTAGCCCGCCCATACCTTCAGCAATCAAAGCGTTGTATAATGGATTGTTCCAACTGCGTAATGTTTTTTCCGCTTTGGGCGACATGGCCAAACAGATAACGGATTTTTTTCCTTGCACATCCGTTGGGATGATGATGGTTTTGTCGGCAAGCGTTTCACAATGTAAAACAGGAAATACTTGTTGCGCCTGTGCAACAATAGAAGTCCAGACAAGAACGATGGTTAATAAGAATTTCGTCATAATAGGGTTAAGGGTAAATAAAAAAGAGGAGCAGAAACCTACTCCTCTTTCTAAAAAATACGATTTAAATTATGCGTTCACTAATGTTTTGTAATCGGCAGCGCTCATCAAACCGGCAAGTTCCGAAGCATTGTTCATTTTTACTTTCACCATCCAGCCATCGCCATATGGGTCGCTGTTTACCAATTCCGGTGCACCATCCAACTTGCTGTTTACCTCAAGTACTTCACCACTTACCGGCATAAACAAATCCGAAACCGTTTTTACCGCCTCAACTGTACCGAACACATCGTGCTGGCCAATTGTTTTACCAACAGTATTAATGTCTACATAAACGATATCGCCCAACTCATGTTGTGCAAAATCAGTAATGCCAATGTATGCAGTATCGCCTTCTACGCGAACCCATTCATGATCTTTGGTGTAAACCAGTGTTTCAGGAAAATTCATATTCTGTTTAATTTTTAAGTGGCCGCTAAATTAAAATTTTAACTCGGAAAAAAAAGATGGAATCAGTTAATTATGTCGATTGGTTGATTATGTTCAGTAAGGCGTTACAATTCGGAGCTGTTACCATGGCATGTGGACTGAAAAACCACTGACTTTCCCTACATTCGCAACCATGGCAGGTAAATTATATTTAGTACCCACACCCATCGGAAACCTTGAAGATATTACGCTTAGGGCGCTTCGTATATTGAAGGAAGTTGATGCTATTTTGGCTGAGGATACCCGTCAATCAATCAAACTCATCAAACATTACGATATCGAAAAAACACTTATTCCCTACCATATGCATAATGAGCATCGGGAATTGCAGCGTTTTGTAACCATGCTTGAGAACGATAAGAACCTTGCTTTGGTGAGCGATGCCGGAACACCGGCCATTAGCGATCCGGGATTTTTGTTGGTACGCGAATGTTTGCGAAACAATATTGCCGTGGAATGTTTACCGGGTGCAACAGCCTTTGTTCCGGCCTTGGTTAAGAGCGGACTGCCCAGTGATCGTTTTTGTTTTGAAGGGTTTTTACCCGAAAAAAAAGGTCGTCAAACGATGCTGAAAAAATTGGCTGAAGAGGAACGTACCATCATTTTGTACGAATCGCCCCACCGGTTGGTAAAATGTTTGCACCAACTGAAAGCATTTTTTGGAGGCGACAGGCAAGCTTCTGTTTCACGCGAATTGACCAAAATGTTTGAAGAAACAAAAAACGGGACGGTGGATGAACTGATCGCGTATTTTGAAGCGAAACCCGTGAAAGGAGAGATTGTGATGGTGATTGACGGCAAGAAAAAAGGGAAGAACAAAGAGTCGGATACCGAGTAATCATCCTAAACATGCCCCTTCCAATATGACAAGTTTTATTATTTTGCACCTATGATCAAGTATAATTCAAGAGCGTGGTTTTCGCTTATTTTTCAGTTTCACAGGAGCGATACCTTCAGGATATTATTTGTAGATATGGTATTGGTGGCATTGTTCGCTTTTGTCATGGCCTATCTTGAAATAGAGGTAGTAGGAATCCAGCTTCGTTCTACCCCTTCATTGCATACCGTATTGGGATTTGTAATTTCAATGTTGCTTGTTTTTAGAACCAATACCGCTTATGAACGCTGGTGGGAAGGCCGAAAATTTTGGGGAAGTTTGGTAAATACGAGCCGTAACCTTTCGTTAAAAATAAATGCAATGTTGGATATCGGTGAAATAGAAACAAAGCTCATCTTTCAGCAAAACATCATTCTGTTTCCATATGTGCTCAAAGATCACTTGCGAAACCATATTCACCCAGGCGTTCCCTCGCATGTGCACCAACCTAATTTTGTGATCCAAAAATTGATCAATGCAGCAAATGATTTGTACAAACAACAAAAAATAAGCGGAGAGCAATTATTGTTGCTCAACACCGAATTAACCAGTTATGCTGATATATGTGGAGGGTGTGAACGTATCCGGAAAACACCCATACCCTATTCATATAGTTTGTTCCTGAAGAAATTTATTTTCGTTTATGTGATGACTTTCCCTTTCGGGTTTATCAAAGAGTTTGGTTATTTTATTATTCCTGCTGTTACCTTTTTGTTTTATGTATTGGTCAGTTTGGAATTGATCGCTGAGGAAATTGAAGATCCGTTTGGCGAGGACTCTAACGATTTGCCAACAGACGAAATAGCCGAAACCATTGACGGAAATGTGGTTGAAATATTTGGTGGAGACAGGAAAAACTGAGAACTTGAGTATTAATTCACTCCGGGAATCATGCGGATGACGAGTTCGTCTGTACTATAATTGTATTTTTTTCTTGTCTCATTGAGCTGAGAGTCGATTTGGTGAAGTTTCATATAACAACCGCCACAACAACTCAAATACCTTACACGAGTATTTATGATCCGAGTTGTGCTATATGACAAAACCGTTTCTGAAATCCTTTTGTATTCTTTTCGTCTTTTTCTTTTATACTCTGTAATAACTTTGGCTTCGAATTGAATATTATTAAGGTGGAAAGGAATAAAAAAAGCAAGATTATGGGAATCTGTTTGAACAAGTTTCACTAAATTCACAACAGTATCTTTACCCTCATGAATGATAATTTTGATAATTGTTTTAACATGATACTTCTTCAGTTGGTCCGGATAAGGAAGAATAGAGAAGGAATACATAATTGAATCAATGCGGTTATACTTTTTAGTAGTATCGGTAGGAATGGAGGAAGCATACAGCTTATCTGTTATTTCGACTAATTCCAAGTATTTGGTCTTAGTCTCCGTATACTTTTCTGTTCTGCTCTGTGCAAAACATATTAATGGAAAACTCAAGAAAAGAGGTAGTAAATGCTTCATATTTCAAAGGTCAATCAAAACACAAGAATCGTTGCTTCGATAGTGTTGTTATCCTTTTAATAACTGCCCCAACGTATCCATTTTATTAGCCGTTTCTTCCCACTCCGCGGTAGGGTTTGAGTCTTCCGTAATACCCGCTCCTGCATATAATAATGTGTTTGTTTTTCCGATTTCCATGCAGCGTAAGTTCACAAACAAATGTGCTTCGTTGGGTTTCATGAGGCCTACAAAACCTGTGTAAAACCTGCGCTCTAACTGTTCGTTTTTGGCAATAAAAATGGATGCTTCAAACTGTGGCAATCCACAAACAGCAGGAGTTGGATTTAAAACACCCAGCAGTTTCGCAAACTTTTGTTTGAGCACTTCCGGTTTGGGTTTCCAGGTAATGGTGGAACGCAAGTGTTTAATATTTCCGGCTTCAATTGTTTCTACGGGTGTTTTTCGAATGCCGGTTAACTTCAGGCTTTTAAAAGATTCTTCAATAAAAAACTCCGTCATGTTTTGTTCATCGTGTTCTTTATCGCTCCATTCAGTTGTGGCGTCAAGCGGCAAAGTGCCTGCCAGTGCTACGGTTTCAAGCACACCTTTTTGTACTGTTAATAATTTTTCGGGAGTTGCTCCACACCAACAACCCAATTCGTGTATGTAAAAGAAGTAAACACAAGCTTGCGGATATTGCTGTGTGAGTTGTTCGAAAAAAGATGCGGCATCAAATTCGGTAGGCAATGCAACCGTTTCGCATCGTGCAGCTACAACTTTATCGAGCTTGTTTTTTTTGATGGACGCAATTCCCTGTTGCACATATGTTTCGTAGAATGTTTGTGTTGCAAAAAAGTTACTGAGATCCGGCTGGATATCGAATATCGTGTTTGAATCTCCTGTAGAAAGTGCTTCACCCGAAACCAATTTATCATTTACATAATAGGTTTCGGCATTCAGGATATACCCCAAATTTCCTGCGCTGTAAGGAGAGCAAATAAATTGTGGCATACCTTCCTGCATGAAGTGTACAGGTAACAATTTTGGTTGTACGGTGCTGTACAAAAAATGAATATCGTGGCTGTTGGGCAACCGCACAGCGGCAAAGTTTTGCTTGTTTGCTGCGGCTTGGTTAAACCTTTGGCGGATCAAATTTTCGTTCATCTTTATTCAATTCAATTACGGCCATGGTTAAGCGGCTGATACAGCAAAGTTTATCTTGTTGGTCGGTTATTCTTATTTCCCATACCTGAGTGGTTCGTCCGAGGTGAATGGGTTTGGCAACACCTGTTACATAACCACTCCCTTCGTGAGCTGAGCGTATGTGATTGGCATTTATATCCAATCCTACCGCAACATATTTTTCCCTGTCCAAACACAAATTGGCAGCAGTGCTCCCGATACTTTCGGCAAGTACGCAATATGCTCCACCATTTACAATACGCAGTGGTTGAACCGTTCGGTGGTCAACAGGCATTGTGGCCTTAAGGTAATCCTCTCCAAACTCCGTTACTTCAATGCCAATCCATTCGCACAAGGTGTTTTTATTGCGGGCATTTATTTTGTGTAAATCAATATTTCCTTTAAATATACTCATCATTTCGGTTTAAAGCATATGCTTTGTTATTTTGGTATACAACTCTTCCTGCGTAAATGGTTTGGAAATAAAATCGTTCATTCCTCCTTCCAACACTTTCCTTTTTGTTTCCATAAATGCATCGGCAGTTAATGCAATAATAGGAATGGCAGGATTAAGTACATCAGTATTTTTGGAGCGAATATAGTTTGTTGCGTCATACCCACTCATTTCGGGCATTTGCAGATCCATCAGCACCAAATGATAATGATTCTTTTTAAGCAACTCAACGGCCTCCAAACCGTTTGCGGCTATATCATAAGCGGCATTCCACAGCAACAGGATCTGTTTCACCACAAATTGGTTCATTACATTGTCTTCCGCAATCAAGATGCGTTTTCCTTTTAGCGAGCGCTCATTTTTAGCTTTGTCTTCGGCAACTTTTGGTGCTACCGTTGCGGCCGGAGAGTATGGAATTTCAACAGTGAATTCACTTCCTTTATTCAACTCACTTTGCATGGATATTTTGCCTCCTTGCAGCAAGGTTAATTTTTGTGTAATGGCCAACCCTAATCCCGAACCACCGAATTTGCGCGTAATGTCTGTGTAACCTTGGTTAAAACTTTCAAAGATCAGGTCCTTCTGGCTTTCGGGAATACCAATTCCCGAATCAGCAATTTTAAATACCAATCGGATTGTTTCCGGTGTTTGTTCTTGTAAATTTACAGATAATGAAACAAAGCCCTGACTTGTAAATTTGATCGCATTCCCGATGAGGTTAACCAGGATCTGGCTCAATCGATACGGATCTCCTTTAATAAAGGAAGGTATTTGCGGGTCGATTGCTGTTGTAAAATTTAATCCTTTGGATTCGGATTTTAGCTTAAACATTTTAGAAATGGCTGCAACATTATCACGAATATTAAAGTCAATATTCTCCAATGAAATTTTGCCGGCATCAATTTTCGAAAAATCTAAAATATCATTGATCACCACCAACAAGCTATCTGTAGAGTATTTAATGGATTGAAGGTATTGAGTAATCTCTTCATCTGTCATTTTCGCCATCAGTAATTCAGTAAGTCCCATAATGGCATTGATGGGAGTTCTGATCTCGTGGCTCATATTGGATAAAAATTCCGATTTGGTATTGGCAGCAGCAATGGCCTCATTTTTTGCTTTAATAAGATCTTGTTCCGCTTTTACTTTATCGGTTATATCGGTAGAAAAAACAGCCACTCCTGCCACCTGATCCCGTTCATCCTTAATGGGATTAAAATTCATTTCGGAATAACTAAGCGGAATATTAGGATTGTCGACCTCGTACACAACAGCAAAACGTTCTCCGGCCAGACACCTGTCGAAGAATTTTTTCATGGCACTCTTATCGCGTTTACTTAAGTCGTTATTGTCAATGAGCGCAGATTGGCCGAGTTGGATATCAGTATTGTATAGTAGTTTTATGGTTTCTTTGTGCGCACTGTTAAATGATGTGTATCGGTATTGAGGATCAACTGCAAATATATTATCGTTTGTGCTTTCCAGGATACCTTTCAGTTTATTGCTCGAGTCGTCAATAACATTTTGCATTTGTTTGCGCTGGGTAATATCCCTTGAGTTGATAACGTATCCTTTAATGGCAGGATGGTCGAACAGGTTATTCCCAATGGATTCAACATGTCGCCATACTCCGTCTCCTCCCTTAAACCTGAATTCGATGGGTTCTGTAATACCGGGGCGTTGTTGAAACGCTTTAAACTTGCTAACGGCAAAATCTACATCTTCCGGGTGTATAAAATCAAAAATGGTTTTTCCGGTAAGTGGTGTATCGTAACCAAATTGTGTGAGCAAAGAGAAACTGTCAAAAATGATCTTTCCATCTTTGTCGAGCACGGTAATCACATCAGATGAGGTTTGGATCAGTATCCTAAAACGCTGTTCGCTTTCTTTGAGCTTAAGTTCCGCATTTTTGGCCGCTGATATATCGCGTATGGATACCACTACATGATTGTCGGAATTTCGCAGGTATTGAAACCGTCCTGCAAAATATTGGGTTTCCGAATAGGGAGATTGGTATTCTACTTCCCTGGGTTCGTGGTTGGCAATCACATCGTTTATAGCCGACATAAACAATGCTGTATGATCCGAAGGAAAAATATCGGCAATGGTAGAGTTGAGAATAACGGATTTGGGAACAAAAAACCTACTTTCATTATCGGCCCAGGCTTGTATAAATTTTCCGGACGCGTCAACTTCAAACACAATATCGTTCAGAGAGGTAATTAACGCGTCTATATCAGAAGGGGAAGGGGTTAAGTTTAAATCAGCCATATTTGTTGCACAAATTAATCTATATTTCTCAACAAAAACCTGATAAACTGTTATGTATCCTAAAAATATTTACATCATTCGGCATGGCGAAACTGACTTTAACAAACAAAATATTGTGCAAGGTAGCGGAGTGGATACTGAACTGAATGAAACCGGACACCAGCAGGCCGAGTTGTTTTTTGCCGGGTATAAGCATATCCCGTTTGATGTAGTGTATACTTCAGCCCTTCAACGAACACATCAAAGCGTGAAAGGGTTTTTAGCAAGAGGCCTTAAACATATTATTTTACCCGAGTTGAATGAAATCAGTTGGGGGATTTTTGAAGGAAAACAACAAACCGAAATGCAACGCCTGGTGTATTGGCAAATGATCAATGAATGGAACAACGGACAATTGGATAGCAAAATTGAACAAGGCGAAAGTCCGATAGAATTGCAGAAACGGCAACAAAAGGTTGTTGAAATATTGCGCAGCAACACAACTGATCGAAACATTTTGATATGCATGCATGGACGTGCGCTCAAAAGTTTTTTATGTTTATTGCTGAATAAACCCCTTACAGAGATGGAACATTTTCAACACAGTAATTTGTGTTTGTATCAACTTTCACTTTCCGAATCGGGTTTTCAATTAATACAGGCAAATAATACCCAACACCTGACAAAAAGTAAAATATAAAGGGGCAGTATTTTTACAGACAGATGCGAACCCTTCAACCGTTTTCGGTTTAAACAAGCGGTTTTAAGGATCAAGGATAGATTCATAAGGATAAGCAAATAGTGGTTAAACAATGGTGTAAAATACCTGAATATAGGTATTTTAGATTGAGAATGATGGCCTCTATTTGAACAATCAATCACAATAATCATTATGAAAAATACCTACTTATTTTTGTTGCTTGTTTTTGCGTTATCATCACAGGCGCAGTGGACAAATCAAGATCCTAATTTTTCGCAGGCTACCAGTATTGCATGCATTAGTTCACCAAGTAAACAGGTAGTATGGTTGGCGGGGCGAGATACTTCACAAGCAGTTTCAGGAAACCGGTTTGCCAGAAGTATAAATGGTGGAGCATCATGGACTCATTTTACCATAACAGGTTTCAGTTCCTACACCCCCTCAAACATTTCGGCCATTAATGCTGATACAGCTTGGGTTGCAATGTTTAATGCAACCGGTGGAGGTGGAATATTCAGAACCAATAATGGAGGTGCCAGTTGGACACAACAAACAACAGCAACCTTTGCCGCACCGGACGGTTTCCCCAATTTTGTACATTTTTTTGATGCCAATAATGGGGTATGCATGGGTGACCCGAATGGTGGGTATTTTGAAATTTATACGACCACAAATGGCGGTACAAATTGGACAAGAGTGGCACAGGCAAACATTCCTGCAAGTCAGAGTCAGGAATATGGAACGGTTAATAAATTTTCGGCATCCGGCAATTTTATCTCTTTTGTTACAACCAAAGGAAGGGCTTTTGTATCCACTAATAAAGGGCTTAACTGGACTTACTCTTCTGCTTTAATTGGAGTGGATACTGCTTACACAGCGTGGGTACAACCTAAAAATGCAACAGAACTATTAGCCTTATGTTACCTTCCAAATGGCCCAACAAAATTGGCTCGTTCCACAAATGCGGGACAAACGTGGCAAACATCTGATTGGGTAGGTTATCTTGATAATAACGCAGTTGGTTATTCTGCTATCTCGGCCAATGCCGGGATGCATATAACACTTAGTGGAAGTGATGTTCATTTTAGTTATGATGAAGGAAAAAACTGGCGCCCATTACCAGCCAATTTAGGTAATGCCGGAATCTACAATGAAGGAGTTATAGGCACCTCACCAAATGGTACAATATGGTTGGGAGGCCGTTACTTAAATGGAAACGAGACTGGTGTAATGAGTTATGCTACACCACTAATGGATATAGCCGTGATGACCACACAAGTGGGTGGCGGCAAAACTGATTGTTTCGGGAAAGATACATTGGAAGTGAAAATACTGAATACAGGGTCAACACCGATTGCGTTTGATAGTGCTTTGGCATCAGCCACGTTTGTTATTCAATCAAAATTGGTGGGCACTAATTTCTATTCAGCGCCCTTTTCACTTGATGAATCAATCGTTACGGGAACACTTCAACCCGGACAAACACTAACGCAAAAATGGTCGGGTGGAACATTAAATGCCGCTACTTCCGAATACCTTATTTCAACGTATATTTCATTGTTTAACAGCACTGCGGGGACTGACTGGAATGATACATCCACAACCATTTATATCAATGGACCTCGTGTCGTTAGCTTATCGGATATTTCTTCGGGACAACCGGTTTCATTACTTTATAAAGGAACCAAAGCACAACTAAGTTGTTCAGGATTGTTTAACAGTATACAATGGCAAAGCCGCACATTGGAAGGTAAATGGACAAACCTGCCCGGAGCAACGACCGCTACTTTTGAAATTACAGCTACGTCAACAAAATATTATCGTGCTTTAACTTGTGGCGGACAGTCAAGCGATTCAATACTGCTGACGGTCCCTAAAATTGGCCAGGCTATTGGTTACACCTATTATGATAACCAAACCAATGGAGCAATCAACAACAGGATTCAGCTTTCAGGAAGCAAACTGGCAGCAGTGTTCACCGGCTCAATGGATGAAACCAATACTGCTACAGCCGACAGGGGATCTTTTTACAATCATTACAATGGAACAACATGGGGTGCTCCGACAACTTCCCGAATCGAAAGTTTTCGTACCGGATTTCCTTCTCTTGCAGTTACAAAAACGGGTAAAGAAATAGTGGTGGCACATTCAGGTTCTCAAAAACTTTCTTTGTTCAAAAGAGATACGGTAGGCACAGGAAACTGGACAGAAATAATTGATTTCGCAAAAGGAATGTGGCCCCGCATTGCTGCCGGTAATGGCGATACCATTCATGTGATCGCACTTGATACAGGTATTGTGACCGGAGCAAAAGTGGTATACTACCGCAGTACAAATGCCGGCAATACCTGGGACATAGCCATCAATTTGCCGGGGTATGATATCGCCAATGGATTTGCATATACTAGTTCTGAAACGTATGCTATACAGGTAAAAGGAAGTACTGTGGCAATCGTTGCAGGTGGTAATAATAATAAATTGGTTTTATGGAAATCGGTGGACGCAGGTCAAACATGGACATCCAAAACCATCAAAACATTTCCGGCAGGATTTGATGGCAATACCATTACACCCAATACGGAAAGCACAGATGGTATAATGAGTTTGGTTATCGATAATAATAATTTCGCAAATGTGTTTACCGGAAGAATGTTTTTGCAGGATGATATTGCAGGAGATGGGCTTTGGAATTATTTCCCCAACACAGATGGTTTATTGTTTTGGAAAGAAAACTGGCCAACCGATTCGCTTGTTGAAATTGCATCTGCAGCGCAAACAGGTTATTCTGCCGGGGATTTTGTGCTAAGCAATAATGCCGGATTGGCATCGTATCCATCAGCAAGTATTCTTGGATCAAATGGTGCTTTATTTGTTACATTTAGTGCTCCCGTAATGGGAACATATGATAACACAACGGTTGTAAATAGGCGCGATGTTTTTGGGATCATGAGCGTTGATGGAGGAATGAGTTGGTCGCTACCGCAAAACTTAACACAATCGGCTCACCTTGGAATAGATAATAGTTTTGCATCAACAACTAACAACTCAAATGGAACAGTACATGCATTATGGCAATCGAGCACCACACCCGTTGCCCGCAATGATGGCCGCGTGAATCTTAAAACAATATTGCACGAAGCTATACCATACAGCCGTTTCGAAAGTATAATACAAATGCCGTTGAGCAATTCCAGCGTTTGCGGAAACGATAGCGTAGAAGTTACCTATACTTCTGTGGGTATTTATAATAATCATACCGTTCAGCTCTCTGACCTGAACTGGAGTTTTACCAACCCGATAACACTTGCTACATTTCCAAATACCAATACCCTTGTTTCACATAAAGTAAAAATTCCAAATTCAGTTAAAGCCGGAACATACCTTATCCGTATTGTTGGCGAATCGGGAACTACATCTGACGAATCCTATATGATAACCATTACACCGATTGCCAACAAACCTGTTATCACCAATTCGCGTCCGCTTACTTTTTGCAATGGCGATAGTACCGTTTTAACAATTGATACAGCACAAATCGGAGCCTTCAATCACTTTTGGTTTGTTAATGGAGTAATGGATTCTGCATCATATAACAAGTTAAGCTATACAGTAAATACAACGGCAAATGTTCAGGTTTATGTGAATCCAATGGGTTGTACAACAATATCGGATACGATTAAAACGGTGCGAAATGGCAACCAGGCTATTTCAGTGAGTTTAACTTCCGATACCATTGTTTGTTTAGGATCTGCTTTGACATTAAAAGCGATCGTGTTAACGGGTACGCCAACCTCATACCAATGGCGCAAAAACGGAGCGGCAACTGGAACAAATAGCCCGAATCTCGTTCTTGGTTCGGTTAATAATGCCTCGGCTGGAAAATACACGATTAGTATCAACAGCCAGTGTGCTATATTCAACAGCGACACGATAGATGTGAGCATCAACACCGTTCCTGTTATTACCGGCCAACCTGTTGACGTTCATACTTGCGATGGATCCAATGCCGTATTTCGTGTAGTGGCAACCTCGCTTACTCCATTGTCGTATCAATGGAAAAAGGGAACCCAGAACCTTGGAACTGCCGATACATTTGTTGTTCAAAATGCAGCAGTTACCGATACGGGAGAATATACTTGTGTGGTTACAAACAGTTGCGGAAACACTACTTCGCAAACAGTAAGGCTTACACTTACAGAGGCATTAAGCATTAACTCAATATTGGCCGACACTTCTGTATGTAAAGGAAATACCTTGGAACTTTCGATCAATGTTTCCGGTTCCGATGTTCAATACAGATGGTTTAAAGATACTTCGCTAATAAGCACAAGTGCTATATTGTTATTAAACAATATTACTCTGGGCGATGCAGGTTCATATTTTGTAGAAGTGAGCAATGGTTGTGGTTTGCTGGTGAGCAATATTGCCCTTGTATCGGTAAACGATGCGGCAACAGTAAGTATTGAGCTTGTTGGAGGCGACACATTACGTGCCAACATTACCGGAGTGTATACCTCTATTAGCTGGTATGTAAACGATTCCCTTATCTCAACAGGGTCTTCCGATACGATATTAATAGCGGCTCAAAGTGGGGAGTATAAAACCACGGTTGTATCAGGAAACAATTGCCAAAACTCATCAGCACCATTTGCACATTTTTTAACAGGATTGGCTAAGCAACATAAGCTGAACAACCTCACCCTGTATCCAAATCCTGCCAATAGTATTTTGTTTGTAAATGGATTAATGGGTAGCACGGGATCAATTACCATAACAGATCTGTTGGGGAAACAGTTAATGAAAAAGGAATTCACAACCAGCAGTATCCAGCTTGATGTTTCCTCATTGCTTCCGGGAATGTACCTGTTACAAGTTCAAACAGAACAAGGACTTGCAGTTGAAAAAATTCAGATTCAACGATAGGTTTCCTGTTCGATAAAAACAAAAGGAGTCGGTATCAAAACCGGCTCCTTTTTTTATGAACGGTTAATCATGTTTGTTTGCAACAACTATATTTGAAAGCAAATTTTATTCAAATGAAAAAAATAACATTGGTAATGGCTGCGGTTGCTTTAATTGGCTGTGGCAAAAGCAAACAAAAAATGATAAAAACGATGGCGTATCCCGAAACGAAAAGAGGGGATGTAGTAGATACCTATTTTGGAACAAACATTACAGATCCTTATCAATGGCTGGAAAATGACACTGCAGCTGATGTGCAGGCTTGGGTGAAAGCAGAAAATGAAGTTACGCAGCATTATTTATCGCAGATCCCATATCGCGAGGATATCAAAAAACGCTTGACACAAATTTGGGATTACCCAAAATATTCAAGCCCGTTTAAAGAAGGCGACTGGTATTATTTTTTCAAAAATGAAGGCCTCCAAAACCAAAGCATTTTGTATCGCCAAAAAGGATTGACCGGAGAGCCGGAAGTGTTTTTGGATCCCAATAAACTAAGTGCCGATGGAACAGCTTCGCTGGCAAGTTTTGAATTTAGCAAAGACCATAAACTCTGTGCAGTGGGTGTGGCACAAAGCGGCAGCGACTGGAACGAGATCTTTGTGATGAACGTGGAAACCAAAGAAAAACTAACGGATAAAATAGAGTGGGTTAAGTTTAGTGGAGCAACCTGGAAAGGCAACGGATTCTTTTACAGCCGTTATGATGCGCCTAAAAAAGGTAAAGAGTTTAGCAATCAAAATGAGTTCATGAAAATATATTACCATACTATCGGAACAGCACAAACGGCCGATGAATTGGTGTATGAAGACAAACAACATCCATTGCGTTATTTTAATGCCGGCATTACCGAAGATGAACGTTTTATGTTTATTAATATCAGCGAAGGAACAAGTGGGAACGAAATTTTGATCAAAGATCTCAGCAAAAACGAAACAACATTCAAAACCCTGTTTAAAGGTTTTGAAAACAACTATACTATCGTAGACAATATTGAAGGAAAATTGTTGGCCACCACAGATAGGGGAGCAGCCAAATACCGTTTGATCGAAGTAGACCCGGCAAATCCAGATGAAAAAAACTGGAAAACAATTATTGCCGAAAACCAGGATCTGTTGGAGAGCGTTTCGCATTGGAATGGCAAATTGTTTGCCAGTTACCTGAAAGATGCAAGCACCCGATTGTATAAATTTAATGCTGATGGAACAGCCAAAGAAGAAATACAACTACCGGGAATTGGAACAGCAAGTGCTATTGGAGGCAAAAAAGAGGATACCGAAACATTCTATACATTTACTTCTTTTACAAACCCCGGTGAAATATACAAGTATGATCTGGCTACCGGAAAATCTGAATTGTTCCGCAAAACAGAAGTGAAGTTTAATGCCGAAGATTTCGAAACCAAGCAAGTGTTTTATACTTCGAAAGATGGAACCAAAGTGCCGATGTTTATCATGCACAAAAAAGGATTAAAGCTAGATGGAACCAACCCAACTTTATTATATGGTTACGGAGGGTTTAATATTTCGATTACACCTGCATTCAGTGTTTCCCGTATCATGTTTTTGGAACAAGGCGGTGTTTACGCAATTGCGAGTTTGCGCGGAGGAGGAGAATATGGTGAAGACTGGCACAAGGCCGGAATGCTTGACAAAAAGCAAAATGTATTTGATGATTTTATTTCGGCTGCAGAGTTTTTGATCGCTGAAAAATATACGTCATCTGAAAAACTTGCCATCAATGGCGGAAGCAATGGCGGATTATTGGTAGGAGCTTGTATGACCCAACGTCCAGAATTGTTTAAAGTAGCCATTCCGGCTGTTGGTGTTTTGGATATGTTGAAATACCACAAGTTTACCGTTGGCTGGGGCTGGGCTGTAGAGTATGGAAGCAGCGATAAAAAAGAAGACTTCGATTACCTCATTAAGTATTCGCCTTTGCACAATGTAAAGGAAGGCATCAACTACCCTGCTACATTAATCATGACAGCTGATCACGATGATAGAGTGGTGCCGGCACATAGCTTTAAATTTGCTGCCGAATTGCAGCACAAACAATTGAAAGGCGGGAACCCTACGCTAATCCGCATTGATACTAAAGCCGGTCACGGAGCCGGAAAACCAACCACCAAATTAATAGAAGATGCTGCCGATATGTGGAGTTTTGTGTTGTGGAATTTGGGCGTATCTGAAGTGAAATAAAATGTTGTTGAAGCAAATAAAACAAAACACCCGATCGGCAATTTGTCTTTCGGGTGTTTTTGTAAAGAGGATATTCGTATGAGTAAGCAAATTGCCAATTCATCATTTCCCCGCTTACCTACCAATTTTTTTCACTCACCTATCTTTCGTCTGTTCGTGCCTATTGTTGTTGTGGTACTTAATGATTAGGCTTACGTTTGTAGGGTAATTGGTTAACAAAATGAACAATACAGTAAACAGAGACGAACGGTGTGATGTAAAATGGAAAAAATACCAGCATTCGCCAACAGGCAAAGTACTTGCAGGTATTTGGGTGGTAATTGTAGGAGCGGTATTGCTTTCAAGGCAAATGGGTGTAGAATATCCTTCATGGTTATTTACGTGGCCCGTAATGTTGATGGCGATCGGTATTTATATCGGAGCCCGACATGTATTTTGCAACCCGGGATGGGTGATTATGGTGATTATTGGCGGGTTGTTTTTATGCGATTCGCTCACCCCCGACTTCCAGCTTTCCACTTATATCTGGCCAATCATTATCATATTGGCGGGTGTATTTATGATCTTAAAGCCTCACAGAAGGCATCATTCTTTTGCAAAACACAGGCATTATCGCCAATATTGGCGTGAGTATGGATACGGTGCCACAACCGAAGATGGAGAACCCATTCACAATCCCGGAACGACCGAGGGAATGGCAGGTGGGCACTGGCGCGAACATTGGCACGACCGTAGAATGAGGGAAGAAACCATCCAACAAGATTATTTAGATTCAGTTGCTATTTTTGGAGCGGTACGCAAAAGTGTTGTTTCCAAAACATTTAAAGGGGGTGAGATCACCTGTGTATTTGGTGGAGCCGAAATCAATTTGATGCAGGCCGATATCCAGGGAAAGGTAATATTGGATATCACCTGTGTACTGGGTGGCGCAAAATTGATCATCCCTTCGCATTGGGATGTACAACCCGAAACCATGGCCATTCTTGGCGGAATTGAAGACAAGCGACAAATGAACAACAATATTTCAACGGATAAAATATTGGTACTAAAAGGAACTACCTGCCTTGGCGGTATTGAAATAAAAAGTTTTTAAACACCTAACCCTATAAACACCACACCTATGAATTGGTACATTGCTAAATTGGTTTTCGCTATAAATCACGAAGGCCTGAACAATTCAACTCAGTTTGACGAACAACTCAGGCTGATTGAAGCGAAAGACAAATTGGAAGGCTTGATGAAAGCCCGCATGATCGGCATTAAAGAAGAACATACTTACACAAACGAAAATGAAATGGAAGTAACATGGCAATTCGTAGATGTAATTGAATTGCGCATGATCAATGCCTTTGAAGATGGTATGGAGATCCATTCACGCATTGATGAGCACGACTCAACAGAACAATATACCGCTTATGTTAAACACCGTGGACAATTGTTGATCAACGATATACAACATACATCCATGCAAGTAGCAGTATAATGTTTAAAGATTTTACCCTCCGGAAAGCACTTGTTTTTTTCTCTACCTGGTGGGTGGTGTGGACTTGTGTGGAGTGGTATATTATTTCTTATTATGGCATAACCTGGCGATATGCGTTATCGGATGCGGTTGTCAATAATGCCATCCTCACCATTACTTCTATTGCATTTTTTAATGGGATCAAGTTTTACCGCCCTACCCGCGGAAATTTGTTATACATCCGCATCTGGAGCCTCCTTCATGCGTTGTTTATTACCGCTTTTAATGGTTGGATCGTGGCGCAGATCACGCATATGGATCCAACGTATTTAACGTTTTTAGACAACAGCTGGCCCATTCGGTATCTTTATAATGTGATCATGATCGGGATGTCATCGGCTGCCATTATCATTTATTATTATATACACGAAGAGCAGGAAAAGGAGCAGCGAAAAGATGATGCCGAAAAGTTGGCAAAGGAAACCGAGTTGGTAAAACTGCGCCAGCAACTCCAACCACACTTTTTGTTTAACAGCCTGAATTCGATCAGTGCTCTGGCGGGCAGTAAACCCGAGGAAGCACGCAAAATGATCCAGCAGTTATCGGATTTTTTGCGCGGCACATTGCGAAAAGACGAACAACAGCTTGTGACACTCAAAGAAGAATTAATGCATTTGCATTTGTATTTGGATATTGAAAAAGTAAGATTCGGACATCGGCTCGACACGCATATTGATTGTCTGGAGTCATTGGAAAAGCTCACCATTCCGTCTTTGTTGTTGCAGCCTATTGTAGAAAATGCCATTAAGTTTGGCCTTTACGATACCACCGAAAAAGTACTTATTGAAGTCAATACGAAACTTGAAAACCAGGAACTGGTGATCAGTGTGAGAAATCCGTACGATGCTTCAACGGCTATGCCGCGTAAAGGAACCGGTTTTGGATTAAGCTCTGTAAGCCGTAGATTGTATTTGCTTTATGGTCGCACCGATCTCTTAAAAACACAACCTGAAAACACTCATTTTATTACCACCATTCATATTCCACAAGCATGATAAAAGTAGTTATTATTGATGATGAACCATTGGCCCGCAGCATCGTAGTTGAATATTTACAATCCTACAGCAATATTGAAGTTGTGCAGGAATGCGGTGATGGTTTTGAAGGGATCAAAGCCATTGGACAACACCATCCTGATTTGATCTTTTTGGATGTACAAATGCCCAAGATCAATGGGTTTGAAATGTTGGAATTGTTGGAAGAACCACCGGCCGTTATTTTCACTACCGCGTTTGATGAGTTTGCCATGCGGGCCTTCGAAACACATGCGATCGATTATTTGCTAAAACCATTCAGCAAGGATCGTTTTGATAAAGCCATGGAGAAATGGTTGAAACAAAAAGCCGCCCCGCAAAATACGCAAGACTTACTCGATGCGGTGAATGCACAACAGGAAGAACAACACCGCGTGGTGGTGAAAACCGGCAGCAGCATTCGCATCATTCCTATTTTAGAAGTGTTGTATTTTGAAGCATACGATGATTATGTGAAAATTCACACCAAGGATGGTTACGTATTGAAGAAAAAAACCATGCAACATTTTGAGAACACCCTCGATCCGAAAGTGTTTGTGCGTGTTCACCGTTCGTTTATTATTCAGGTTGCCGAAATCACCAAAATTGATTCGGCAGATGAAGTACTCCTGAAAAATGGTAAACGCATTCCGCTTAGCAGAACCGGGTACGGAAAGTTGAAAGCCGTGTTGGGAATTTAGGTGCTCAATTCAGCTTTTTAACAATCTCAGCCTTTTCGATATACCCGGTATGGGTCCAGGTAAGGCTTTTGTTTTTGTATAAGCTCAGGGTTGGTAATGCATCAATATGTAATTCCTTGCAAAGACTTGGATGTTGATCGGCATTGATCCGAATGATCGTTACCTGATGTTCCATTTCTTTCGAGATCTCATCCAAATACGGTTTCATCTTTTTGCAAGGAGCACACCAGTCGGCATAAAAATCAATTAAAATGAGTTTGTCTGATTCGAGCAGGGCCTCAAATTCCTGTACACTTTTTCCCTGCCAGGCGTTTTTGTTCGTAGTTGTTTCGGGTAAATTTCCGGCACGCCATTTTATCATTCCGCCCTCCATTTCATACACCTTCAGGTATCCGTTATTCCGCAAATAGGTTGCAGCCGAAGCGCTTCGGCCTCCACTTAAACAATAAATATAAATGGGTTTTGTTTTATCCAATAAACCCGCTTTTTCCTGAAGTGTATTGTCGCTCCAATTATAGTTTAATGCATTTTGTAAATGCCCGTTTTCAAATTCTTCAGGTGTGCGCACATCCACGATAACGGCCGATGGATTCCGTTGTATGGAATCATAAAAAGCTGTTGGCGAAAGACTGGTACTTTCTTTTTGAGTTTGCCCATGCATACAGCTGCTTGTAATTATTGCAATGGCACTTACTAGAAACATTTTTCTCATGGTATGATTACATATTTATTTTTTGAATAAGCTCTTTCGGAGAAACAACACCTGAGTGGCGCCATAAGATTTCACCTTTTTTGAATAAAATAAGAGTTGGAACACCTTGGATCCTGTATGCGCTTGCTGCCTGGGGATTTTTATCCACGTCTATTTTGATAATTTTCACACGATCCCCAAGTGTTGTTTTTACCTCTTCCAAAATGGGTTTCATGGTTTTGCAAGGCCCACACCACTCGGCAAAAAAATCAACCAGCGTTGGTGTTTCACTGTGAATCATTTCCTGAAATGTTGTTGCCATGTTATTTGGATATTACTTCTTCAAATTCAATTTCCTCAATGGATGCAGTTGTCTTTGGAACCGTTGTGTTGTTTCCGGCAAAACAATTACCCGAAGCACAACCGATTGCAAACAATCCCATTGCCGCAAAATAGCCGCCCAAAGCCAAACCCATCCATTGTTTTGCGATAACGGATTGAATGATGATAACAATGCCCATTGCAAGGTACAAACCTCTTGTAAAAGTCCAATTGGTAAGCAGTCTGTTTTTCATATTAAGCCGTTTTAATGGTGGTGATCATATTGATCCGTGCTTTTACCGAGTTGGAAATTAAGCAAGCCGCTTCTGATTTTTGTAAAATTCGTTCTGCTTTTTCCCGATCTGCTTCCGAAGGGATGATAACAGTGGGCTTGAGGGTAATTTCACTCATCAACAATTTTCCATCTACTTGTTCCAGTTTACCGCTCGATTCACAACTAAAATCTGTGAACGAAAGTTTCGAGTTTTCGGCAATGGATAAAAATGTTGTCATCAGGCAGCTAGCCACAGCAGCCGTCAAAAGATGTTCGGGCGACCATATTCCCGCAACGCCTTTGGGGAACTGAGGCGGAGTTGCTACCTCTATGGTTGTATCCAATTCCGGGGAACTCATCTGCCCGATGCGGTCATTACGCCAATTTACATTTACCTGGTAATAATGTGGTTCCATGTGTTATTCAATATTGCTTTGTAAGTTCATCCATCCTCCACCATTATATACTTCGGTGTATCCGTTTGATGTTAAAATTGATTTTGCTGATGCGCTTCGCATACCGCTGGCACAACAGGTAATAATAGGTTTGTTTTTATCTTTCAGTCCGCTCAGGTTTTGACTGAGCACATTCACCGGGATATTGATGGATCCTTTAATATGCCCGCCTGCATATTCGCTTTTACTGCGAACATCCAGTATGATGGCCCCTTGTTTAACCAATCCGGCATAGTCCACCTTAGGACCAAAGCCGAAAATTTGTTTGATTGTGTCTAGCATTTTTAAACAGTTTGAGATTGAATATAATTTACAGTTAACCAGGATCCGCCATTATAACATTCCACGTCATGCTCCGACAAATAATACGTTGCTTGTCCGCTTCTTCCACCCGATGCACAGCATAGGACCAATGGTTGTTTTAAGGATTTGATTTCCGAGAGGCGTTGCTCTATCTCCTGCAAAGGAATATTGATTGCTCCTGCAACGTGTCCGCCCATGAATTCTGTTGTTGTTCGCACATCTACGATTGTGCCTTTTTGTTCTTTAATGATTGTTTCAATGTTCATTTTATTTCTGAAAAACAGTTAATAATAATCCTCCCATCATGGCGCCATAAAGAGAGTTGTTTACTGGATTGGAAGTAATTGCACATGTTCCCGAATCGCACCCGATAAAATAATAATACAGGTATCCGGCAATGGCCCCTCCAATCATTCCGAGAAAAGTCAGTTTGTGTTTACGAATAAAGCTCATCTCTGTAAAAGGAATTTCCTGTTGTTATTGTTGTTTTTTGGTTGAAAACCCAAAGGGTAAATACAACGGGCAAAAACTCATAAAACTGGTAAGGATAAAAACGCTGGCTAAAACTAATAAGATGATGGCTAATGTTCCCGAAATCATCCCCATTAAGTACAAGCTTGCAATTACAATCGCGACAAGTATTCTCAATAGCCTGTCGGTAGTTCCCATGTTTGGTTTCATTGTTTGATATTGATTAGGTGACTAATTGATTCGACCACAAAGGTCAACCATTCAAACAACCTGTACAGTCACTTTTGTTACACAAGCGAAATTTTATTTCTTCCGAGTTTTACCAGTCCCTCGTCTTCCATTTGTTTGAGCAACCTTGAAACCACCACCCGGGCTGTTCCCAGCTCATTGGCCAATTGTTCGTGTGTTACGTGCAATACAGAACTTTGGGTGTGGGCACATTTCCGTTTAATAAAATCCAATAGTCGTTGGTCCAGTTTTTTGAAAGCCACTGCATTCACCACTTCCAGCAATTCTTCAAATCGTTTGTGGTATAATTTGAAAATATAATCCAACCATTCGGGGTATTGTTTGATTAACAACCCCACCTTGTCAATAGGAATAAAAAGCACTTCGGTTTCCTCTTCCGCTACCGCCTTTACCTTGCTGGTGTCCTGGTGCATGCCCCCCAAAAAAGACATGATGCAGCTTTCTCCTGCCTGGATATAATACAACAGAATTTCACGGTCGTCATCATCTTCCTGCATCACCCGGATGCTTCCCCTTGTTACAATGGGAATGGCTTTGATGATACTATCTTCATTCAGTATAATATCTCCTTCGGAAAAGGTTTTGGTAAACCCAAATGCGGAAAGCTTTTCGCTTAGCTCTTTCGATGATTGAAACTCCGGTAATGAATTTAGTTCCATGAATTGTTTGTCAAAATGAATGGTACATTAACTCAACACTGATTTTAAAAAGGCCTGTATTTCCTGATGCTTTCATAAGCACAGATAAATGTGGTTAGCGCACATTATAATACACCGATAAACCAAGTAATATCAGTAAAAGAAATTCTTTGAGAATGGTTTTATCCGTACTGATAAAATAATACGCAACAACAATACTCAGGGGTATGCTGAAATAAAACAGCGCATAAATAAAATTGGTATTTTCGATCACCAATCCCAACGCACCTACCAAAAACAACAATGCCAAACTTTGCAGGATCCTTCGTGTTTTTACTTTGTTCCTGAAAAAATTGACCTGCAAATTCACCGCAGCAATAAATGCAATTGGGAAAACCACAACAGCAGGGATCAGCAGTTCATACCCTCCAAATACCGATTTGAGTAAGGTTCGCTGGAAACTCTGCTCAATAAACTGGATCACCGTAGGCAAGTTTCCATTCAGGTAAAAAATAACGGCTGCAAAATAAAGCGGAATGGATATACCAATAAGTGACAATGCAAGGTAGCGAATATTAAATGAGGTGAACACCACCACACTGATCAGGATGAACGGAAGAAAAATGGCCACATCGTAATTAAACAACAATGCCAACCCCAGGTACATTCCGGTATCTAAGATAATAAGAAGGGGTGTATTGGATTCGTACAAATAACACAACCGCTGAAACATTAAAATAATAAACGTGTTGGAAATAAGCTGCGGTGTGAGCTCTGCCTGCTCAGGGTAAAGGCTGTTGAGCACAACAAAAAACAACCCCGGTAAAAAAGTATCCTTGTACAAAATACCATGGCTCACCGTGATATAGTTCAACAGCGTAGCCTGCACGATCAGCAATACCGTGGCGATAATATAACTTAAGAAAATATAATTGGGCAAGCTGTGCAAATACGTGAATACCGTATTGGCCAAAGGTGCTGTTTGAATAAACTCGTACGAATGGGGTTGTATGTATACGGGAAGCTTCAGCAATACAGCGATCAATACCGTGAGTATTGCAGCGAATATGTTATTTTGTCGGAATAGTCTTAACAAGTCAAGCGAGATTAATTGGTAAGTTTCATCAAAGTAAACCTTCTGTCTTTGAGTGTACAAATAATACTGCTGTTGGCATTTATTTGTTTCGACTCCATTGGCATTAATTGCACATAATAACTCAAGGCCTTAATTAGGATTCGGGTTTCCAATTGCCCCAGCGGATTCAATGTGCTGATCATTACATCACTTTCTTCACTTGCGTTTTCATTATACACAAATGAAAGTTTGTTGGTGGCATTGAGCAGCATAAACGAAGAATAATAGCCCCCATCACCGATACTTGTTTGGGCCTTTTTGATAAACTCATTGTATTGTGTAACTCCGTCCCCATTTTTAGAAAGCACAATGATCTCGTCAAAATTATAGGTAATGCGCGATGCCGTTTGCGGAAACCCATTGGCGTAGTAAGTATAGGTTTGGCGCGTTTCGTAATATTTTTCGCCAACAATCGTCACCCCTCCGTCACTGCGTGGAATAAGTTTTCGGATATACAGGTCGGAAAGGTGTGTCCCTGTTTCGTTCCGCATGATCCCGATCACTTTTGCTTCAAAGGATTTGCTCATCGGTTCATATTTTTTGTACAATGTTAACGTTGATGCTGCATCAATACAGTATACAAATGATCCGGTTGCCTCATTGGGATTTTCCCCTGTTGCGTAATACCCGGCTACGTTCACTACTTTTTTGTAATTGTTTACAACCAACCCGATATCGTTGATGGTAAGCGAGTCTTGTGTTATTTCATACTCCAGGATCTTATCCAAACTTTGGTAATAACCATACAAATAGAAATTCCGCAATTTTCCTTTTTTCTTTTTTTCGGTTGTTTTCGGAAAATCGATCAGCGCAAAACTATTCCCCTCATTATCGCACTCAAGCCCGCTTATCACAATATCATCAGGAGCATACGGAACGGGAAATTGTTTTTGGAAAAGCACATTCAATGATGGGTTGAATCCCAATAAATGGATCGTTGCATCGTTTTTTTCCAATCCTTCGGTTGTGTACATCAGGCTATAGCTGTTGCCATTGGCGGCCCCTTTCACCCTTACCTCATCGTTGTTTTTAAATATGGCATTGTCCACCTGAGCCAACACATGAATGCCACCTACTTTCTGAAATTGATTATCCAGTTTCCAGGCAATAATATCAATTTTGGGCAGTGAATCATTTCGTTTGGTGGCGATAAAAAGCAATCCATCCGGCTGCAACAATGCGCTTACGATGAAAGAATTGTGCGGTTGTGCCAGGTTTTCACTTTTTTCGAGCGCGAGATTGCTTTTGTATTTTTCAATAATGAGCTCGTTCGCCATAAGATCATTTTTACCACGGAGCATGTAGAGCCCCGAAGGGTTCTCGCCAATGATCTCGGTATAGTTGGACTTGGATTTTAGTTTTTGTTGATTGCTCCACTCCACAACCTGTGCATGCACCACAGCCTTACATAAAAATAAGGAGATTAATATGAGGGTTAGTTGTTTTACCATTACTTTGCGGTACAAATTAATTCAGATTACAGCATAAAAAAAACGATTGTGTGCTGCCTTGCGAATATAATACACAAAGCAATACACAATGGAACAGATACAGCATGGCACGACAAATAGGATTTGATACCCGGAAGAAACAGGAAAAAGCCATTTTGGTGGGCGTTATTACGCAAAACCAAAAGCAGGAGCAGGCCGAGGAATACTTAGAGGAATTAGCATTTTTAACCTTAACAGCGGGTGCTCGCGTGGTGAAACGTTTTTTGCAACGATTAAGCCATCCCGATCGTAAAACATATATTGGTTCCGGTAAATTGGAAGAGCTTTCGGAATTTGTAAAAGCCCAGGAGATCGATATTGTGATTTTTGATGATGAGCTTTCTCCTTCACAATTGCGCAACCTGGAGCAGGCACTGAAGTGTAAGATCTTAGACCGTAGCAATTTGATCCTCGATATTTTTGCAACACGTGCCCGCACGGCACAGGCCAAATACCAGGTTGAATTGGCTCAATCACAATATTTATTGCCCCGCCTTACCCGCATGTGGACCCACTTAAGCAAGCAAAAAGGGGGAATCGGGATGAAAGGTCCGGGTGAAACAGAGATTGAAACCGACAGACGGATTTTGCGCGATAATATTTCGAAACTTCAACAACGGCTGAAAGACATCGACAAACAAAGTGTAACCCGCAGGAAAAACCGCGATGATAAAGCACGTGTAGCCTTGGTTGGTTATACCAATGTGGGCAAAAGCACGCTCCTTAATTTGCTGAGCAAAAGCGAAGTGCTGGCCGAAGACAAGTTGTTTGCTACACTTGATTCCACCGTGCGCAAGGTGGTTATCGGTGATATCCCTTTTTTGCTCACCGATACGGTCGGATTTATCCGCAAGCTGCCACATCAGCTCATCGAATGTTTTAAAAGTACACTCGATGAGATCAGGGAGGCCGATATTTTATTGCACGTGGTAGATGTTTCGCATCCGAATTTTCAGGATCAGATTGATGTTGTGAACCATACCTTGCTCGATATCAAAGCCAACAATAAACCCGTTATCCTGGTGTTCAACAAAATTGATCAGTTCAAAGAACCGTTGGTGCAGCATATTGAAGATGACGATGTGCAGGAAGAAATACCGTATATTGAAAGGCTCAAAAAAACATGGATGGCCAAAGAAAACTCTCCGGTGATCTTTATATCGGCAACCAACAAAACCAATATGGACGAACTAAAAAACGCTTTGTTGGAAAAAATAAGACCCTTACTTAAAGTTCCTTATTGAGGTTTGCATGCAGCCCGATCCCGAAATCCTCAAATCACTGGTGGTAACAAAGATGCCCTTTGGCAAGTATAAAGACACGCTGCTGTGTGACCTGCCCGATTTTTATTTAGAGTGGTTTGCCCGCCAAGGATTTCCCAAAGGAAAATTGGGCATGCAATTGCAAACAGTTCACGAGATCAAACTGAATGGCTTGAATGAAATTTTGAGGAAGTTGAAGCAGATGAGGTGATTATTTTTTGCTACTTTAGCAAACGGTATAAAACGATCGTTGAACCAACAATTAATTGTGAAACTATGAAATCTGATATAGCTTTAATTACAGAAGAACTCATCCGATTTCGGGATGAGAGAGATTGGGAACAATTTCATGATTCTAAAAATCTGGCAACTGCGATTTCGATTGAAGCTGCAGAATTAAACGAATTGTTTTTATGGAAGACAATTAAGGAATCAGACGATTTGAGCAATGAAAGAATAAAGGAAGAGCTGGCAGATGTATTAGCATTTTGCTTTTTACTTGCTCAAAGACGAGGATTGGATATAAAGCAAATAATGTTGGATAAGATTAAGCTGAATGGAGAAAAATACCCGGTTGATAAGGCCAAAGGGACAGCTAAAAAATACAATGAGCTATGATTTCACCAATAGAATTTTCAATTGAGGTTTCACAGCAATATGATTTTAAGAAAGAGTCATTAAATGAAATAGAGAAAAATTTCTGGGTTAAAAACCAATGGCCAATAGTTTATTTTATACAAAATGAAGTTGAGCGCATTGCATATGTTGGCGAATCAACTAATGCTTTAGGCCGATTCAAAACCCATCTTGCAAATCCCCAAAAGAGTAAAGTTTTAAACAAAATATCTATTGTCGGAAGTGGTCAGTTTAACAAATCAGCAACGTTAGATATTGAATCATTTTTGATTCAATATATATCAGCGGATGGATCATATAAACTTCAAAATGGAAATTATGGATTGGTTGATCATAATTATTATCAACGGCCTCTCTACAAAGAACTTTTTAAACAAGTTTGGGATAAACTGATTGATAAAAAAGTTGTAAGTAAGTCAATTCAGGAAATAGAAAATTCCGAAATATTTAAGTATTCACCATACAAGTCCCTAAATGAAGATCAATATAATTCTGTATTGGAAATTCTGGAGGGGTTAACAACAAAAAGTAAAAATCGGATTTTCATAAGAGGAAGTGCTGGTACTGGTAAAACAATACTTGCGACATATCTGATAAAATTATTATGTACGGATGTTAATGATGAAAATATTGAGGAGTATAATGAAGATGAGTTAAGAGAAATTAATTACATACAGGCTTTTCAGAGGCAGTATCCGAATGCAAAAATTGGTTTGGTTGTCGCAATGAGCTCTCTTAGAGAATCATTAGAGAATGTATTTAAAAAGATCCCTGGGTTAAAATCTTCCATGGTATTAAATCCTGCTGATACGTTTAAAATTAATCAGAAGTATGATTTGTTGATTGTGGATGAAACTCATCGTTTGCGCCAATATAAAAACATAAGTTGGATGGGGGCGTTTCGTAAAAACAATCAAAAACTTGGTTTGGACAATACCGGCAATGAATTAGATTGGATTTTAGAGAATAGCAAAAATCAAATTTTTTTCTATGACGCTGAACAATCCGTAAAACCATCAGATATTGATGAAGTACACTTTGCAAAACTCTTAAACAAACCAGATACGTTAAAATTAGAGTTAAAATCTCAGATGAGGGTTAAAGGAGGGACTGATTATATCAATTTTGTAGATGAAGTTCTCAATGTGCGCAGAGTTTCAACCACACCGTTCTATTCTGAAAATTATGATTTGTTGTTGTTTGATTCTATAAGGGAGTTGTATGCCGCACTTGGAAAAAAAGAGCAAACAGATGGATTATGTAGATTAATTGCAGGGTTTGCGTGGCCTTGGGTTTCCAAAAAGAATAAAAATGCAGTCGATATCAGAATTGATGGAATGGAGTTTCAATGGAATCAGACAGATAAGGATTGGATAAATTCCGCAAATGCATTCAGAGAAATTGGTTGTATACACACGACTCAAGGATATGACCTTAATTATGCAGGTATCATTTTTGGAAACGAAATATCTTATGATGAGAATAATGATGAAATAGTGATTCTTTCTAAAAACTATTTTGACATAAATGGTAAAAAAGGAATAAAGGATCCTAAACAACTTAAGTCTTATATAATTAATATTTATAAGACATTAATGTATCGTGGAATAAAGGGAACATACATTTATGTATGTGATGAAAAGCTAAGAAAATATTTAAAAGAGCACATTTTCTCTTCAACCATAGAAACTAAAGCATCGGGAGGTAATAATCTTGTGCCTTTTATAAATAGTGTTCCTTTATATGATTTGACTGCAGCAGCAGGAGGGTTCAGCGAATTTCAAGATGTTACAGATTACGAATTGATTCAGATTCCGGAGTCAGTTAAAATAACTAAAGACCATTTTGCGTGTAAAGTTGTGGGAGAGTCTATGAATAAAAAAATACCTAATGGTTCTATTTGTTTATTTAAGAAGGATTCTGGAGGAAGTAGGGAAGGCAAAATTGTTTTAGTGGAACATTCAAAAATTAATGATTCTGATTTTGGAGCAGGTTATACGGTGAAATCTTATCATAGTGAAAAGTTAGTAACTGAAGAGGGTTGGTCTCATAAACGAATCTTTCTTAAACCGGTTTCATATAGTAGGGATTACTCGGATATTATTTTAGAAGCAGATGAAGCATCTAATTTAAAGGTTGTTGGAATCTTTGAATGTGTAATCTGAGGAAAACATGTATAAACAAAAAACAAGCACCAACAGTTTCCCATTGATGCTTGTCAAATCAAACCACAGAAATATTTTTTACAGCGAAGCCAATCCTTTTTGCAATTCCAATAAGGTTACCGATTTGGCTTCGGGTTTGAGGGTTGTGTTTTGCGTAAAGGATTTTTGCTGAATGCTTAATTGTGGTCCGTTTTCCGGTGTAAAGGTGACGAACACTACTTTCATTGGAAGGTTTTTGGGAAGACGTGCGGTATACCCTTTATTGGTTTTGTTGGCATACATATAACTGTTTGTTTTGGGCACATAAAACGAAACCCGTGCATCTCCTTGGTATGGAATGGTGATGGTGGCCATTTGTTCGGGAGGGGTATTATCATACTTATCACAGTTAAATGTTCCAAAAGCACTTAGCGAAGTATTGTAAACACTACCCACAATATTCTGATCGATCAATCCGGCTGCCTGGCGTTTTTCCAAAATATCCTGTTGTGCATCGGCAAACAATTTTTGCAATTTTTGATTGTTGTTGAGTTGCGCATAACCAATCTCATTAAAGATCATATTGTAATTATAATCGCCCCTATAATGCGACATGTCCAGAGAGAGCACTCCTTTTTGGGAATGGTTGGCAACAATATTGGCCATCCTTTGGGTGAGTAAATAGTCAATTTTTTTTAACACGATTTTGTGTTGCAACATGCTTGAACCGTTAGGTTGGAGCCAATTGGTAAACATTGTTTTGGGATTAACATAAGTGAGTGTATGCTGGTCGCTTGCCGAAATCAATTGAGAGAGGGCATAGTTCCATTGTTTGGTTTCAGAATATGTGATATAGTCACTGTGTTGTTTACGTTGTTCACGCAACCAGGTGCGTAATGTTTCGAGGTTATTGTTTTCAAAAGCCAACGAGTCGTCTACATATTTTGCATATGCAATTTGGTAGTGACTCATTTTTTGATTGTAGTTCGACATGGCATCATTGGCAATTTTGGTTCGCCTCAATTCTTCGGCTGCTATTTTGTTGTCGAGGATAAAACCGGGAACAAACCAACGTTGGTACCAAGGGAAAAAAGTATGTTTATCAACTGCTTTGTATTTGTAGGAAAGTACAGGCTTTTTAGGCTCTTTAGGGAAAACAGGCAGCTCATAGTTCATCAACACATTGCTGCCATCAAACTCGGCAATATCAAGTTTCAGGCTGTTGAGGTATTTGGTGTCCACCTGGGTATAAGGAGCAGGAACAGGTTTGTAGCCTTTGGGATTAAAAGGTCTTGATGTTGGTTTCCATTCAACAATACCTTCAGGAGTTGTTTCGGCTGTAAAAAGCGCCATTCCGTTTTGCATATTAATGCTGGGCATTTCCACTTGCAGCTGTTTGCCTTTTTTCAATACAACCTCTTCATCCTGTGCAAAGGCTTTTACCGAAAACATACCACCACTTTGCAACATCCTTCCATCGCTGACTGTTGAGAGTTGTTGAAAGGCGGCATCGCTGGGTTTCAAAAATTCTTCCATCACAATTTGCACCGATTCGCTTGTAATCGGTTTGCCGGATTTGGTGAGCAATGAACCTTTCGGAATGGTGATGGTGGTACCATTTCGACCTTTGATCGTATTGTCTTTATTGGGATTGATGGTAAACGTTTGTTTGTATTCGGGTGCGGCAAGCTTAATGAGGTCACCTACCTGTTGAAAAGCCAACTTGGTAAGTGTAATATCCACCCTGCGGTTCACTGCTTTTCCTTCTGTATCGGCATTGCTTGTGGTGGGCTTGCGTTCGCCAAACCATTTTACCGAAATACGATTGGCTTGTAATCCTTTGGCAGTGAAATAAGCGGTCACGGCATCGGCTCGTTTTCGCGAAAGCTGGATATTATAAGCGTCCGTTGCATCGGCATCTGTGTGGGCTGTGAGTTCAAGTTCTCCATAAGGTGATGTTCGGTAATCGGAAAGGATCTGGTCGAGCACCTGTTTATCGGCAAGGTCAAGTTCGGCTTTGTCAACATCAAAGTTGACACGATATTGTGTACGCGTAATTTGTGCGCTGACAGCACTAAGATTCACCAATAGCATCATCAGCAAGAGAGAGATGTTATGCATAGAATGAAGAATTAATGAAGGAGTAACGGGACGTTGCTGCGAATTGATATATCGTATTTAGAATATTTTCGGGATTTGAAAAAACAGCCTGTTACGCGAAATAAAAGGAGTGGGCTCATCGTTAATGAAGCGTCTGCTTCCCGCGTTTGGTCAGAAAAGAACGAAGTAGATATTGAATGATGCTCGATCTCCGGTTCAAACATTTATGTTTGTAACATGTTCACCACACCTGCCGAAATTGCTCCTTTGCTCAAAGAGAAAACCATTGACAATATTTTCTTCAAAAAATTTTTGCGCAATACCTCTTCTCAGGTGGTGGATGAAAAAGTGCATGCGCTCAACACAAAAATCAGTTCACAAATTGATTGTTTAAAATGTGCCAACTGTTGCAAAAAATTAGAGCCCGGGTTGGAAACGCAAGAAATAGAAGTGCTGGCCGGATTGAAACAACAACCCGTTGAAACCTTTAAGCAAAACTATATCGCCTTTGATGGTGAAGCACAATACTTACAAACCAAACCTTGCATGTTTTTGAATGATTGTGCCTGCACGATCTATGAACAGCGTCCGTTGGCCTGTTCCGGTTATCCCCATTTGGAACAGGCAGACATGAAATACCGAAAAAGTTTTTGGGAGAACTATGCCATTTGCCCTATTGTGTTTAACGTGGTGGAAGAACTGAAAGTGGAATTGGGGTTCAGTCGATAAAAAGCCTCTGCAGTTGGTTGTCCGCAGTCCGCGGTAAGGCTCCCTCAAGACATAACCAACCACAGACAACTCCCTCAAGACCACTCTTTCCGGATTCTTTAAGAAACCTTTAAATAAATAAACCTGCTGATAATCAGCATTAACAAAGGGCAATCGCCATTCCGTGCTTAGCATTCTGCTAATGAAGCCATAATTTATATATTTGCAATCCTTATAAAATTTAACCTTAACAACTATATATGAAGAGCACTCCTTTTCTGTTACTTGCAACTACTTGTCTTTCGTCAGTGGTATTGGCGCAAAAGCCGGTAGCCTCAAAAGCTAAACCAGCTTCCAAAAATGCGGTGGCAATAGCCGCTCCGGTTCAGGATCCCTGGGTATTTACGTATGGTTCTGATACGGTTTACAAAAAAGAGTTTGAAAGATTATTATCAAAAAATAAAAAGGATAACGAACGCCCAACTGAGGCAGATGTAGTTGAATACCTGGAGTTGTACGAAAATTTCAAAATGAAGGTGAAAGAAGCCGAACTGATGAAATTGGACACAAATGCCTCATTCACGACTGAGTTGGCCGGATACCGCAAGCAATTGGCCAACCCTTATTTAACGGATAAAATGGTAACCGATGCGCTGATCAAAGAAGCATATGAGCGCATGAAAATGGAAGTGAATGCAAGCCATATCCTCATCAACTGTGCTGAAAATGCATCGGCTAAAGATACCATGGTGGCATACAATAAAATTATGGGATTGCGCAACCGTATTCTTAAGGGTGAAAGCTTCGACAGTGTTGCTGCTAAAAATTCAGAAGATCCATCAGCCGTTAAAAACTATGGAAACTTAGGTTGGTTTACCTCTTTCCAAATGATCTACCCGTTTGAAACGATGGCATATACAACACCCAAAGGACAGATCTCAATGCCTTTCCGCACGCGTTTCGGATACCATATTGTTAAGGTATTGGACAAACGTCCTGCACGTGGTGAAGTAAAAGTGCAACATTTGATGTTGCAAACAGGACCAAGTGCAGCACCCGAATTGGTGAACACAGCTCAAATGCGCATTGATTCTATTTACACCAAATTGATGGCGGGCGAAAGTTTCGACAAAATGGTTGAACAGTATTCACAAGACCAAGGCAGCAAAACAAATAATGGGGTGATGAACTATTTTACCAGCTACAGCAATTATCCCGATAAGTTTAAGGAAGTCGCTTTTTCATTGTCGAAAGACCAGATCTCAAAACCTTTTCAAACAGACTATGGGTTTCATATCATTAAGTTATTGGACAAAAAACCTGTTCCTGAATTGAAAGAAGTAGAAGAAAATATCAAGAACAAAATTGGCAGGGATAGCCGCGCGGAAAGCAGCAAACTGGTGGTTGCCCAACGCATCAAAAAACAAAACAACTACAAAGAGTATCCTGCAAATTTGAAAGAATTTACCCTTTCGGTTGATTCAACATTCCTGCAAGCTACATGGCAGGCAAAAGAAAAACACCTTACACAAAAGCCGGTTATGAGCTTAAACAATAAAGTGTTTACGGTTTCTGATTTTGCGAAATACGCTCAAGGCAACCAGGAAGCAAGACCGGGAGAATCCGTGCAAATGATCCTGAATGGTTTGTTCAAAAAGTATACGGATGAAGAAGCATTGAAATATGAGGAAAGCATGCTTGAAAGCAAATATCCGGATTTCAAAAACCTGATGCAGGAATACCATGATGGGATCTTATTGTTTGACCTTACCGATAAAAAAGTATGGACCAAAGCGGTAACCGATACCGTTGGTTTGGAGCAATACCTTCAGGCAAACCAAAGCAAGTACATGTGGAAAGATCGCGTAAAAGTGTATACGTTTTCATGCCTCGATGCTAAAGTGAAAAAAAGTGCGATGGCAATGGCTAAGGCCGGAAAAACAAATGATGAGATCAAGGCTAAGTTGAACAAGAAGATGGCCGGTTCGTTGGTGATCACCGAAAACAAATATGAAAAAACAGATGCTCAGGGAGAGAAGTTCTGGGATCAAAAAGGTGTTGTTGATATGCCAAACGAAGCCAACCTGTTCAGGTTTTTTGTGGTAGCCGGAATTGTGGGCCCCGAGCCAAAAGCCGTAAAAGATGCACGTGGTATCGTAACATCGGATTACCAAACCTACCTCGAAAAAGAATGGATCAAAGAGATGAGAAACAAATATCCGATCACCGTAAATCAACCGGTGGTAAATTCACTGTTTAAATAAATTGAGGTAACTCCCATTTTAACAGGCTTGTATCAATTCATTTTGTACAAGCCTGTATAGTTTTTACATAGCGCAATTATTCCTATCTTGGGCACGTTTAACAAGCAATAATAGTAACAGAATACATGAATCGAATTTTAGGGAGCTTACTCTTGATGGTCATATCCTTTTCGGCTTGGTCGCAAAATAAACCGGGAATGGTTATTGATCAGATCGTGGGGGTGGTAGGCGATAATATTATTATGCAATCGGAGCTGGAAATTGAGTTTGCCCAACTCAAAAAAGAATTGCCGGATGCCAACGATTCGTTTAAGTGTGAGATACTAAAACAACACCTGAATGAAAAAGTAATGTTGTGCAAAGCGCAACTGGATAGTGTGGTATTGAGTGACGAAAGGGTTGAGCAGGAACTGGAAAGACGTATTGCGTATTTTGCCAGCCAAACACCCGGTGGTATTCAAGGATTGGAGCAGTATTACGGCAAAAGTATTACCGAAATAAAAGCCACCAACCGTGATAAGATCAGGGAAGGATTATTGGTGCAGGAGGTGCAACAAACCGCCCTGAAAGATGTGAAGGTAACACCCAATGATATCAAGAAATTTTACAATGAAATGGCGGCAATTGATAGCTTGCCTTTTTACAGTGCCGAAGTTGAAATTGCCCAAATTATCATCCAGCCCAAAGTAAACAAAGAGGCTAAAGAAATGGCCTACGAAAAAATCCTGGACTTGCGTAACCGGATTCTTGCCGGTGAAGATTTTAATACGCTGGCTCTTATTTATTCGGATGATAAGGGTTCGGCTATACAGGGAGGCGAGTTGGGCTATTTTGGCCGTGGTGCAATGGTTCCCGAGTTTGAGGCGGCCGCTTTCAGGCTGCGTCCCGATTCTGTTTCCAAAATTATTGAAACAAAATTCGGCTACCATATCTTAAAACTCATCGACCGTAAAGGCGATAATATCAATGCACGTCATATTTTAATTCGCCCCAAGATCTTTACAACGGATATTGACCTTGCCAGGCAAAAAATGGACAGTATTTTGTGGTTGGTGAAAATTGATACCCTTACGTTTGAAAAGGCTGCCAAAAAATATTCGGATGATGCACAAACCAAAGCAAGCGGAGGATTTATTACCGAAAGCGGTACCGGAACAACCCGTGTGCCGATTGATGAATTGGAAAAGAGCCTGTATTTCCGGATCGAAGGAATGAAACCGGGTGAGATATCAGAGCCTGAACTGATCACATTGCCGGGCCCCGACAGGGAACAGGTATGGCGCGTGTTTTATTTGAAATCGGAAACCAAACCACACCGTGCGAATTTGAAAGACGATTACCAGAAATTTCAGGTAATGGCCGAAAACAAAAAAAAGGCAAAAGCGCTTGCTGATTTTATCAGCCGTTCGAAAAAGCAGTTTTACATAAGTGTATCTGACACGTACAAAAATTGTCCAAGCATTCAAAAGTTTTTAAAAGAGTAACACAATGACGCAATACGCAAGTGATGTGGAGGCAGCGAATGCCCTTCACCAAAAATATAAAGATCTTAAAGCAGAAATTGGCAAAGTAATTATCGGGCAGCACGATGTAGTCGATGCGGTGTTGATGTCTATTTTTGCCGGAGGCCATACCTTATTGGTGGGTGTTCCCGGGTTGGCTAAAACATTGCTGGTGCGCACGTTGAGCGAGGTGCTCGATCTGCCATTCAGCCGCATTCAGTTTACCCCCGATTTGATGCCGAGCGATATTACCGGTTCCGAAATTTTGGACGAAAAACGTGAGTTCAAATTTTTACGAGGACCTTTATTTGCCAATATCGTTTTGGCCGATGAGATCAACCGTACGCCTCCAAAAACGCAAGCGGCTTTGCTTGAGGCCATGCAGGAAAAAAGTGTAACCGTAGGCGGAAAAGTACACCAGCTGGGTAAGCCGTTTTTTGTGTTGGCTACCCAAAATCCAATTGAACAGGAAGGAACCTATCCATTGCCGGAAGCGCAACTCGACCGTTTTATGTTTAATGCTGTATTGGATTACCCAACCTACGAAGAAGAATTGCAGGTGGTGAAAAGTACAACGTCAAACAATACGATCACACCTAATAAAATTATGAGCGCGAACGAAATCCTGGAGTTCCAGCAATTGGTACGCAAGGTTCCGGTTACCGATAATGTGATGGAATATGCCGTGAAATTGGTGAGTAAAACAAGACCCAATACGGCACTTGCCACACCTAAAGTGAATGAATACATTTCGTTTGGGGCAGGACCACGTGCCGGGCAATTCTTGATTTTAGGAGCTAAATGCCACGCCTTATTGCACGGAAATTATTCACCTGATATTGCCAATGTGCAAGCTGTAGCGAAAGATGTATTGAGACACCGTTTGCTAAAAAACTACAAAGCCGAGGCCGAAGGCATTTCGATCGAGCAGATCATCGAAGGATTGTTGTAGGTGATTTTGTGTCTGCAGCAATAGCGTTCACTTAAAATTAGCAATTGGCAAATACTTTGTGTTATATTTACACTTATGAAGTATTTGTCTGTTTTGTTAGCTGCTTTAGTAAGCAGTGTTTTGTTTGTGCATGCTCAGAATGCAGTGTTTCCCAATACCGGAACATTATATGACGGGAACATACACAAAATAGAATTGGTAATGCACCCCGATTCGTTTGAAGCCTTGATTGCCGATACCAATCGCTGGACAAATCACAGTTACCCTGCAACATTTATTTACGATCATACCGACACATTGTATAATGTAGGTGTGCGCATGAAAGGAAATACTTCGCGCAACTCGGCAAAACTTTCGTTTAAAATTGATGTAGATGAATTCATCAATCAAACATACCAGGGTTTAAAAACATTTAACCTCAACGGAAGCCATAATGATCCTTCAGTGAGCCGCGAGTTTTTGTGTGCTTATGTGATGAATGCCGATAGCAGTTTGTGTTACCGGGCCAATCCCGTGCAGTTGTATTTTAATGGGCAATTGCGGGGCATTTATTCCAATGCAGAACAGCTGAACAAAAAATTCCTGGAATCACGTTTTGGAGAGAACAAGGGTAACCTGTATAAATGTTCGTGGCCGGCTGAATTATCGTGGTTGGGCTCCGACCAACAACTGTATAAAGATGTGATCAACCCTTCGCCTTTAAACGAAAGGGCATACGAACTTAAAACAAATGAATCAGTTGATGATTATTCTGATCTGGTTGCATTTATCAATGTGATTAACAACACTCCTTCGGCTCAGTTTGCGGCAGCCATTGATATCATTTTTGAAGTGCAATCGTATTTAAAAACGCTTGCAACCGAAGTGTTGATCGGGCATTGGGACAATTATTTTTACAACAAGAACAATTATTACTTATACCACAATGCCAATGGGAAATTTGTGTACTTGCCTTATGATATGGATAATACATTGGGAGTGCAATGGGGTGTGAGCGATATTGATGTGCGCAATATTTACGAGTGGGGAAACAAACAAAACAGCAAATCACCACTTACATATAAAATATTGGCTGTTCCTCAGTTTAAAAAAGATTATGAAAATTATTTGTACCAACTGTGCAATGGCATTTTTACGGAAACAAACATGTTTGCTGTGATTGATACGTTAAAAAACAAACTTGCTCCGGCTGTGGCAATCGATCCGTTTTTTAATAATATGGTTCCAACAGATTATGGTTATACAACCACGCAATGGGAACAGTCCTATACCCAAGCCATTGATGATCATGCTACGTTTGGGATCAAACCATATATTTCCAACAGGCGCACGAGTGCATTGCAACAATTGCCTGCAAGAACAGGATTAACAGAACTGAACACGAATACCTTCACGATTT
Organism: Chitinophaga pinensis; assembly: GCA_943369665.1. GTDB lineage: Bacteria > Bacteroidota > Bacteroidia > UKL13-3 > UKL13-3 > UKL13-3. Next base: position 20,628 of record CALRNX020000009.1, on the reverse strand, counting down.
ACCCAAACCCGGCACAAGGCAAATGGCAATTGGAACTAACCTCAGAGGCAGAGGTGTCTGTGCTTGATATTACGGGACGTTTGGTTTTTAGTAAACAATTATCGGCCGGGTTAAATATATTTGAGCAAAATAAAGGTGTATACTTTGTAAGGATACAAACGCCAACAGGTATCACCACTCAAAAACTTGTAATCGAATAATAATGAACCGAACGGTTTCGCTGGCCATTTCTACTGTTTTTCATCCCGTGTTTGTAAATTTGATGGGATTGTTTGCCCTGCTTTTTTTATCTCCTTACCTTAGTTTGGGGCTTTCAGCCAATGCACAATTGTTTTATGTGTTGTTCATTTTTATCAGTGCCGGTGTGGTTCCCATTTTGGTTGTATTGATGCTTAAAATGATGGGCAAGGTACAAAGTGTATTGCTCAATATGCAGGATGAGCGCAATATTCCGTATTTGGTTACGGCCAGCATTTACCTGTTTGATTTTTATTTTTTGTCGCGGCTTCATACACCAGCCGTTTTGCGCGCCTATTTGCTGGCTTGCGCATGTATTGTGGTGGCTATTGTCATCATCAATCATTTTTATAAAATAAGTGTGCATGGTGCTTCGCTTGGAGCTTTGGCTGCTATTGTAGTGAGTGCAGCAAATTTTTCGCATATCGATATCCGATACCTTTTGCTTCTTGTATTTGTGGTTTCCGGCATTACACTTTCGGCAAGGCTGTTTTTATATGCGCATACTTTTGGGCAAGTATTAAATGGTTGGTTATTGGGTTTTGGCGTGATGTATTTGATTCTTTAGTGAAAAGAGTATCTTAGGATTGTATTTCATTTCTCAATTATGGAAAAACGATTTCAATCTTTCTCCGAATTTTATCCTTATTACCTCACCGAGCATCAGGATTACACCTGTCGCGTGCTGCATTTTACAGGAACAAGTTTGTTTTTTGTTTTTTTAATTGCAGCCTTTGTTACGCGAAATTACAACCTGCTGTGGCTGTGCCCGCTTATGGGCTATGGGTTTGCCTGGGTCGGGCATTTCTTTTTCGAAAAAAATAAACCTGCAACTTTTCAATACCCGCTGTGGAGTTTGGCCTCTGATTTTAAATTGTACTTCCAAATTTTAGCAGGTAAGCAAAAATTAAAAGCGAAATGATATTTTCGCCCATCAATTAACAGATACACATGACAACGCAAGCAGCATACGAAAACATTTTATTTGAAGTAAACAATGGTATTGCTACCCTTACTTTAAACCGCCCCGAAGTATTTAATGCATTCAACGAACAACAGAGTTTTGATGTAATGGATGCACTTAAAAAAGTAGAGAAAGACAAAAGCATTCGTGTGCTCATCTTAACCGGTGCAGGTAAAGCATTTTGTTCGGGACAGGACTTAAAATCAATTTCAGGAATGAAAGAACGTTCATTGGCAGAGTCGTTGGAAAAACGGTACAACCCAATGATCCGAATGATGCGCAATCTGCCGGTACCGATCATTTGTAAACTGAATGGTGTGGCTGCAGGTGCTGGTGCAAGTATGGTATTGGCTTGCGATATGGTTGTAGCTTCCGAAACAGCTTCGATCATTGAAGTGTTTGTAAACGTAGGTTTGGTGCTCGATTCAGGTTCTTCATACTTCTTGCCACGGTTGGTGGGTTCGGCTCGTGCGTTCGAGTTATCGACAATGGGTAGTAAAGTAAGTGCTCAGCAGGCATACGAATGGGGAATGATTAACCGTGTGGTAAAACCCGAAGAGTTGGATGCAGAAACCATGAAAATTGCAGAATACTACCAACATGCGCCAACCAAGGCCATTGCGCTGATGAAAAAAATGTTAAACAAATCGTTCCAAAGCGATTTGGACACCATGCTTGAATATGAAAAACACTGTCAGGAAATTGCAGGAAGAAGCAATGACAATAAAGAAGGTGTTGCTGCGTTTAACGAAAAAAGAAAACCACAGTTTAAAGGGAATTAGCCTGTTAGAATGACGCGCATTCTTGCTTTTTTACTTTTTAATTGTATCTTAACCTTATAAATAAGCAAGCATATGGATACCTCTTTTAAACATATTTTAGTCCCGGTTGACGGTTCTGCCCAATCAATCGTTGCATTTAAATCGGCTGTTTTTTTTGCGCAAAAGTATAACTCTACGCTAACGGCAGTCCATATTGAAGAAAGTTCCGATGAGGAAGGTTTGAAAGCTAAATTGGAACCCCTTTCCAATGGCGTTCAGTATCATTATTTACATAAGAGTGGTTCTGTATTTAAAGGAATTTTGGCAGCAGCTGAAGAAACGGATGCAAGCCTGATCATTATGGGAACACACGGAGTTACGGGCTTCCAGGAATTTTGGATGGGGAGTAATGCATATAAAGTGGTGAGTTCGTCAAAATGCCCTGTACTTACGATGCGTGAGGAGCGTTCGAATGATTTTAAAACAATTGTTTTACCGATTGATTCTTCGTTTGAGTCGCGTCAAAAAGTACCTTATGCCGTTTCTCTTGCCAAAAAATTCGGATCAACCATTCACGTATTGGGTGTTTCGGTAGATAAAGATAAGGATGCAGAATACCAGGTATCTGCTTACTGTCGCCAGGTTCTTCATTCATTTGATGATGAAAATATTCCTTATGTGCACGAAAAAAGATTAGGCGGAAATATTACAGAAGTTACACAAGCTTATGCCCAATCGGTGAATGCGAATGTTATTTTGATCATGACAGAGCAGGAGCCTCAGATAGGTTCTTTTTTCCTTGGGAAATTTGCCCAACAAATGGTGAATCATTCTAGTATCCCTGTAATGAGCGTTACCCCTCGCGAAGACCTGTTAATATCCGAGGCAAAGTTGTAGGTTGTGATCATTTCTGGAACCATTCCGTTCTGGTTGTTATATCATTATCTCTCCTTTTTTGCCTAAAATGAAGGATTATTAAACCAAAAACTTATTTTTACCGTTTGTATTTCAAAACAAGCTAAAGCATATTTTGTTGAAAGGTTTCATTGCTGCATGTTGAGCGGTGTGCTATTGACTAAAGCTGTTGACTAAATTATTATGGAAATAAAAGCCGGACCTTACTTAGAGCCAATTAAACTACCTGCCGATTTACGTAAAGTAAAGGAAGAAGACTTGGTAAAAGTATGTGGCGATTTGCGCCAATACATTATCGATATGGTATCCGTTTACGGAGGTCATTTTGGTGCGAGTTTGGGAGTGGTAGAACTTAGTGTGGCTTTGCATTATGTGTTTAATACACCCTACGACCAATTGGTATGGGATGTAGGGCACCAGGCTTATGGTCATAAAATATTAACCGGTCGCAGAGATCGTTTTCAAACAAACAGAACGTATAAAGGACTTTCCGGTTTTCCCAAACGTGCCGAAAGTGAATACGACACTTTTGGTGTGGGACATTCTTCAACATCTATTTCGGCAGCATTGGGGATGGCTGTGGCTTCAAGGTTAAAAGGCGAATTAGACAGGCAACATATTGCTGTAATCGGGGATGGCGCCATGACAGCTGGTTTGGCTTTTGAAGGCTTAAACCACGGTGGTGTGGAGGATAGCAATATGATCGTAATATTGAACGACAATTGTATGTCTATCGACCCGAATGTGGGTGCACTCAAAGAGTATTTAACAGATATTATCACTTCGCCAACCTACAATCGCTTTAAGGATGATGTATGGAAAGCGTTGGACAGGTTGAGCAAGGTCGGTCAAATTTCGCAGGATATTTTGTCCAAGATCCACGAAACAATGAAGTCGGGTTTGCTCAAGCAGGGCAATATGTTTGAGAGTTTGCGTTTCAGGTATTTTGGCCCAATTGATGGTCATGATGTGGATCATTTGGTGAAGGTGATGAAAGACCTTAAAAAAATTCCGGGACCTAAACTATTGCATGTTGTAACAGTAAAAGGTAAAGGGTTTGCCCTGGCCGAAAAAGATCAAACCAAATGGCATGCTCCGGGTTTGTTTGATAAAGTTACTGGCGAAATTTATAAAACAGTTTCGGAGAAACCCCAACCACCAAAATACCAGGACGTGTTCGGTAATACACTTGTTGAGTTGGCTGAAAAGAACGAAAAGATTGTTGGCATTACACCGGCAATGCCATCGGGTTCATCCATGAATATTATGATGAAAGCAATGCCAAAACGTGCATTTGACGTAGGTATTGCCGAGCAGCATGCAGTAACGTTCAGCGCGGGTTTGGCTACCCAGGGATTGATCCCGTTTTGCAATATTTATTCTTCGTTTATGCAACGCGCCTACGACCAGGTTGTGCATGATGTATGCCTGCAAAATTTGCATGTTATTTTTTGCATGGACAGAGCGGGAATAGCAGGTGCCGATGGACAAACACACCATGGTATGCTCGATATTCCGTTTATGCGTTGTGTTCCGAATATGGTTGTGAGTTCGCCTATGAACGAAGCAGAATTGCGCAACTTAATGTATACCGCAACATTGGACAAAAATGCAGGGCCTTTTTCTATTCGCTACCCGCGCGGTAACGGTGTGATGGCCGATTGGAAACAACCCCTGCAGGAAATAGAAGTAGGTAAAGGTCGCAAGATGCGTGATGGAGATGAGGTTGCGATTTTATCATTTGGTCCGCTGGGCAATTTTGTAACAACAGCGGCCGATCAGTTGGCAGCAGATGGCATTCAGATTGGTCACTATGATATGCGTTTTGTAAAACCCATTGATGAAAGAATGTTACATGACGTATTCAGCAAATACAAAAAAATTGTAACGCTCGAAGATGGAACTATTGTGGGTGGAATGGGAAGTGCGGTATTGGAATTTATGGCGCAGCATAATTACTCGGCAGAAATAAAAATGTTGGGTATGCCCGATAAAATCACGGAACATGGTGAACCGGCCGAACTCTATGCAGAGTGTGGGTATGATGTTAAGGGAATTATTAAGGCGGTAATGGAAATGCAAGGGGTGGAAAAAGTAGTATAAAAACACGTTTGTAAGTATATATGGAAACGCAACAGAACAAGTTGCGTTTTTTGTTTAAATGAGTTGTTAACAAGAATGTGGAATTGATTTATTGAGTTAAACTACTGTTGATGTAGTGGAAATTAAAATAGGATTAAAGCGAGCTATTTTGGGCCCATAATTTATATGCCCGTGGCCAAACACAAACATATTCTCTGTCTAACACTGCAATTCTTAGGCTTTTACTTCTACACGAATGCACAAACACAGTATTATTCAAAAGCAACAGGAAATCCCAATAATGTTGCTACCTGGGGTACCAATACCAACGGAACAGGTACACAGCCGGCTAATTTTACTGCAGCAAATCAGGTGTTTAATTTAAGAAATGCAAATCCCGGAAGCCTCTCTGCCAATTGGACTGTAAGTGGTGCAGGATCAAAGGTAATTGTAGGTGATGGCACCAATGTTCAATCCTTAAATACCGGCACTTTTACCTTTACAGGAACGGTTGATATTGCGAATAACGGAACGTTCAATGTTCAAAGTAACTCTTTATTTACGTTAGGTTCGTGTGCTACAGGATCTACGGTAGTATACAGCCTCGATACTGTTCAGAGCATCAGGGCCGGAACTTATTACCATTTAAGCCTTACTAATACAACAAGTGCGGTTACCAAAACAGCTTCCAATACGATTACGATAAACGGGAATTTACTGGTTGACGCGAACACGACTTTTTCAATGTCAACATTTGCATTATCTGGTGTTTCAGGAACCATCAGCGGAACGGGAACGATACTTACGAGTAATACATCGTCAACGCCTATACCGGCAGGTAAAACGTGGACACAAAATGTTGCTTATTCGGCTTCCGGCTCGCAAACTGTAGTACATGGTGTATATGAGGGTAATTTAAACGTAGCTGGCGGAATCAGAACGTTTTCGAGTTTGGGAACGATAGAAGTAAAAGGAAACTTTACAGCCAATACAAACACTACCTATACACTTACAGGTAGTAGTTTTTTATTTTCGGGAGCAGCACAAACGTTGACTTTCCGAACATCAACAGGATTAACGTTTAACAATATATCATTTACTGGAGTTAATTGTACGAAAACAATTACAGGTGGATTTGGTATAAACGGAACAATGAATGTGGGGACTACAGTTAGGTTGGACATGGTAAGTTATGTATTAACCGGTAGTCCGACTACAATTACAGGGTCAGGAACAATTGCAACACAAGCAACCGGAACGTCTCCTATCCCTACCGGTAAAACCTGGACACAAACAGTAGAGTATTATAGATTGGGGAATCAAAATATTTCCGGAGGCAGGTATAAAAATCTTACGTTGATCAATTCACAAACCAATAATAGAACAAGAACGGCATCAGATAGTATAACGGTAGATGATACGCTTACTTTTAACACACAAAATACTGGTGCGTTAACATTGGCGATGGGGGTTTTTCGTTTAATTAATGGGGGCAATATGAAGGTCGTTAATACCGGAACAAGTTCTTTCAAACATGTAACCACTTCTTATACGAATAATGATACTAATTATACTCCGCTCCCGAGTGGACAATCGTGGGCAGGAAATGTTACTTATAACGCAACATCACACCAAACGGTTGTTGGAGGGGTTTATGGAAATAACCTAGTGGTAACATTAGGTCCACGCACATTTTCAGGTATCGGGACAATTGAAGTAAAAAACAATTTTACAGCAAATACTGCAGGCATGACCTATGCACATAGTGGAAGCAATTTTCTTTTTTCAGGCGGTGCGCAAACGCTTTCAATGAATGCCGCTTCCCCCCACACTTTTAATAACCTTTCGTTTACAGGGTCTGATGTAACCAAAACAATAAATGGAACAGGATTTTCTGTCAATGGCGAGCTCAATATTGGGTCTACGGTAACAGTATATTTAGCAACCTATGTATTGGGAGGAAATCCAACAACGATTACGGGGTCGGGTCAATTAACTACGCAAAACACATCGGCTACTCCTCTTCCTGCAAATAAAACCTGGACACAAACGGTGTTATATAGTTCCAACGCTAATCAAACATTGGTAGCAGGGACATATCAAAAATTGTTCATTGGCGGAATAACAAGCGGTACACGCATAAAAACGGCTAGTGGAAACATTACCGTAAACGATACCTTTCAGATTACCACTGCCGGAGGCGCTGCTACCATTGAAATGGGGAGCTATAAATTGATCGATGGAGGAGCTTTTAAGTTGGCATTTTTTGGTACTAACGCCAAAAGCTTTAACACTCAATGTCTCGATACTTTGCCATTGCCTTCGGGTGTTGTTTGGTCATCCATCGGAACCGTTAATTATGGAGCAACAAGTGGTGTTCAAATTGTAAGTAAAGGAATATATTACAATTTAACCCTTTCGGGAAACGCTTCAAAAAAGGCAGAAGGAACAATAACGGTTAGGGGAACGTTGAGTTTGAACAGTCCGAATTTATCAGCTACCAAGGGATGTTTGGATATGGGAACAGATACCTTGATAATGGATACACCTACCGCAACTTTTACCAATGCCGGAGATGTAAACGGCTTGATCAAGCGCACGGGTCCTTTTACTGCCGGAACAGCCTACCGATTTGGATCCCAGTATACGCGAATAACATTTGCAGGAAACGGAATAATCCCGACAGAGATATGCATGCGGATATCGTTTGGGGATAGTTTAAGTTGGAAATACTCAAGTGTATTAAGACAATATGAAATTGTACAAATAGGAGGAACAGATACTGCTACTATGCAGTTTCGGTATTTATCATCAGAATTGAATAATAATGTTGAGACCCGTTTGGTTATATGGGAAGATTCGAATGGAACAGTGGTTGAGCGGGGACGTTCAGCTATAAATACAACCAATAAATTTGTTGAAGTGGCATATATTCCAATTTCATATTATCCTTCTGTATTTGGAACAAGTTATACCGGAATTGCAATGACGGCTGTACCCAAGGTTGTATGGACAGGAGCAACTGACGATGTGTGGACAACGGCTTCAAACTGGGAACCTACATTTGTCCCGGATAGCTTGGATGATGTGATTATTCCCGACTCAGCAACTACTTTAAACAAACCAACATTACCGGCAACAGCAAGAGTAAATACCATTTCGATAGAAGAAAATGCCGTACTTAATTCAACGGGAGGGGCTCAACTTATCATCTATGGGGGAACTACATTGGGCTTATCATCTTGGGATTGTAACGGAACTTTTAATTCGGGTACAAGCAATGTTTTGTTTTTAGGAACAGATGCTGCTTATGCGGGCACAACCCAATTTTATGATGTATCAATAGCGAGTAATGCAATCCTTTCAAATAGGGAGAGTTCTGTAATGAGGATTGGGAATACCGTAACAAATAATGGTATTTGGCGTGTAGCCGCGTTTAATGAAACCACTGTTGAATACAACAGAGACGGGACACAAAACGTGTTGAAACCCAATGGAATTACTGTTCCCGGATATTATAATTTGATGATTAGCGGTTCCGGAACTAAAATATTTCCGGATACAATGTATATCAAAGGAGATCTGATCAACACGGGAACGATAACGGTAAATTCTGTTCATTTTGATGGAAGTATTGATCAGCAATTGAGCTCAACAACTCCTGTATCTATTAATATTCTTCGTTTGAATAATACAGGAAATCAATTGTTGGTTGATAATGATCTTACAGTTACGGATTCTTTAAATTTAATCAATGGGGTGTTAAATATCAGAGGAAGCGATTTAACATTGAGTGGCATTGTAACAGGAAGCGGGCTTATTTCAAGCAATGATTTGTCTGACATTACGATTAACGGAGCCGGAAATTTAGGTACGATACAATTTGTTGAATCTGAGGATAGCGTACATAATTTTATCCTCAACAGAACTTCATCTGGGCTTACCACTATGGGAAGCAACATGGTTGTTGCCGGAGATCTCATATTGAGTAATGGCAAACTGGCATTAGGTGCGAATAAGCTGATTTTGAATGGCGGATTTAGTGGAAGCGTGTCTTCTAATCTATCGGCAAACGGAACTACTTCGGCAGTCTATATTGGCGGAAGTGGAACCCTTGGAGATTTGTTTTTTGACCAAAGTACAGTTGGTGCTTCTAATCGGTTAAGCACACTTACTTATGACAGAAATTCGCACACAATTACTTTGGGTAACCAACTGCAGATCGCAGATTCAATTGTTCCTGTTGCAGGAACACTTGCTAGTGCGGGTAATTTGGTGTTGGTTTCCGATGCAAGTAAAACAGCAAGGATCGCCAATGGAAATTGTACAACGTGTAGTTATATAACCGGGAATGTTTCGGTACAACGATTTGTACCGGCCCTTGCACGAAGGTGGCGTTTTTTGGGAAGTCCGGTTGCGGGTAATTCTGTGGCCGATTGGCAAAATGAAATATACATTACAGGAGCAGGAGGCGCTGCAAATGGATTTGATGCAACTCTGTCTAATCAAGCAGGAATATACTATTATAATGAGGCGTTAACTACAGGAAATTTAACTACAGGTTGGACATCACCATCAAACACAAGTCAAACATTAGGTTTAGGTCGTGGATACCGTGTGTTTGTGAGAGGTGACAGAAGCGATATAGGAAGATTAAATGGTACTAATACCACCCAAAATGCCGTGACCATAAATGCAGTGGGTGTGCCTAATCAGGGAGATATAACAATGCCTGTTTCATGCTCATATTCGGGAACAAGCAATGTATATGTTGATTCCAACGATGGTTGGAATTTATTGGCCAATCCTTATGCTTCTCCATACGACTGGGATGCACATTATAACGATGGATCATACCACACAAAACTGGATCCTACAATATGGGTTTATAATACTCAAACCAATGGTTATGTGAGCTACAATGCTACTTCTCAGGATGGAGATCTGACTGGGGGTATTATTCCCTCGGGCGCAAGTTTTTGGGTTAAGGCAAATACAAGTGGTCCTACCTTAACATTTACGGAAAAGTATAAGTCAGGAGCAACTCCAGTCTCAATGTTTAAAACAGGAAATGGAGAAAGCTTCAGCATTAAGCTCATCTATGATTCACTGAATAGTGATGCTACGATGATTAAATACATGCAAGGCGTTGAAAATGGATTTGACCATTACGATACCCGCAAGCTTGAAGGTACGGTTAACATTAGCACATATGATGAAGACAACGTACAAATGGCGTTGAACGTTCGGCCTACAACATTTGAAGTAGATACGATCAAAATTAAAGTAGGTGACGTTCCCGGTGAATACAAACTTGTCTTTGTAAACAGCGATAAACTAGCCATTAAAGAAAATGTTTGGTTGATTGATAATTACATGGCAAGAACCATAGATCTGCGAAGTGTTCCTGAGTATCAATACAGTGTTGTGTCAGGTGTAGCTGCTAGTTCAGGAGCAAACCGGTTTTACATTGTTGTCGGAAATTCATCATCATTACCGGTAAAATTAATCCAATTTGGTGCTCGTAAAACCAAAGACAATAAAGTAGTCCTTGGTTGGAGTACTGCACAAGAGATAAACAATGAAAAATTTGTTATTGAACGATCAACGGATGGAAACAAATTTTATCCCATTGGGGAAGTGTTTGGGAAAAATGGATCATCGGTATACAATTATAGTTTTACAGATAACACCCCCGGTATCATCAACTATTACCGGCTAAAACAGTTGGACTTTGATGGTACTGCAACGTATTCGAAAACGAAAGTGGTGGTTTTTGGCGAAAGAAAAAATGCTATATTGAACTTGTTCCCTGTTCCTGCTAAAGAAATCATAACAGTGAATCACCTCCTTGGGATAAACAGTATAAAGATCGCTGACCTTACAGGCAATACAGTACTTGAAATGAAGACCTCGGGAAAAATGATAACTATTAATATTGAGTCATTACCTCAAGGAGTTTATACTTTCAGTGTTGCAGATGAAGAAGGAAATACGGTGAGTGAAAAATTCATCAAAGATTAATAGGTCACGTTCGTGTTGGTTTTGGTCAATACCATTTTCCCGTTTCTTGTAGCAATATATACCAATCCCTTCAGGCATGTTTGGGTTGCGCATTAAACTCCTTCTTCAGCAACAGGCCTAATTGGATTGTTTGACAGATCGGTTTTGAGGATATGATTTTTCGACACTGAAATCATGCCATCACTCAATGCAGATATATTTGCTGAAGGACGGATAGAGGGAACAAACATTGTAGCCGAAGAGTTTCCATTTAACTCATCATCTTTGGTTTTTTTGCACGTTTGTGCCGAAAGAAAAAATACCATAAGACTTTGTTAAACGTTTTGTTCAATATAATCGATCAAAGAATGGATGCATTTAATATGGATTTCCTGTGCCCTATCGGCATATTGTGAACGAGGTGCGCGGATCTCTACATCGCAAAGTCCATTCATTTTGCCACCGTCTTTTCCGGTAAGGCCAACGATCTTAATGCCTTTTCGTTTGGCTACTTCCATTGCGTTCAACACGTTTTTACTGTTACCGCTGGTAGAAATGGCAAGCAATACGTCACCGGTGTTTCCAACCGCTTCGAGGTAACGACTGAACACAAAATCATATCCATAATCATTCCCCACACAAGCCATATGCGATACATCACTCATGGCAATTGCCGCCAAGGGTTTTCTATCGTCACGGTACCTGCCAGTGAGTTCTTCAGCAAAATGCATGGCATCACATAAACTTCCGCCATTGCCACAACTGATAATTTTTTTCTCGTTTTGCAACGCAGTTACCATCAGTTTTCCTGCAGCTTCAATGGTTTCGAAATTTTTATCGTCAGCCAAAAATTGATTGAGAATATCGGCTGCTTCGGTGAAATGTTGTTTGATGGAATTCATGTGAATGATTATTTTTTTGCCTCAAATTCTTTTTTTCCATTATCCAAAAAGTCGATAAACTTTTGCTCATCCGTATCAAAAAATGTGGGACCCGAAAGTTGCACACCATTTTCGTCAACTACGACATATTGGGGCTGTGCACTAAAGTTGAACTTGCTTATTTGAAGATCTTGGTTTTGTTCGCCAATGGTCTTTTTTACTTTACCATCGCGTTCCGATGTATACCAATCGGCTTCAGGCAATTCTTTGCGTTCGTCAGCGTACAAGCTCACAATGATAAAATCGTTTTGGAGGCGTTTTAACACTTCCGGTTTGGCCCATACATATTCTTCCATTTTACGGCAGTTCACACATGCATGTCCGGTAAAATCAATGAATATCGGCTTCTGTTGTTTTTTCGATTCTTCAAGGGCTTGCTTGTAATCAAAATAACCAGTCAATCCATGCGGTAGATGCAGGAAGTCGGCATGTTTGATATTAGCATCTGATGATTTTTTTGTTTGATGATTCGTTGATGTTCCTTCACTTCCCAAAATAAAATCTTGTGTTTGCATAGGAGGTAACAATCCTGATAAACCTTTAAGCGGAGCGCCAAACAAACCGGGGATCATATACACACCAAATGCAAAGGATGTAAGCGCAAGACCAAAACGAGGTACACTTACATACGGAATATCGCTATCGTGGCTGAATTTAAGTTTGCCCAATAAATACATACCCAATAAAAATGCAAGTACGATCCAGATGGCCAAATAAACTTCACGATCTAATATACCCCAATGGTAAACCACATCGGCAATGCTTAAAAATTTAAAGGCAAAAGCAACTTCCACGAAACCCAGTACAACTTTCACGGAGTTTAACCATCCTCCCGATTTAGGCAGGTTGGATATGAAGCTAGGGAAAATTGCAAACAGGGTAAATGGTAAAGCTAAGCCTGCGCCAAAAGATGCCATCCCTAGAAGGGGTTTAGTGAATTTTCCACCAACAGCTTCAATTAATAAGCTTCCAACGATAGGTCCGGTACAGCTGAATGAAACTAACACCAAAGTAAAAGCCATGAAAAAGATTCCGGCAAAACTTCCCATGCTCGATTTTGAATCTACTTTATTCACTAAACCATGTGGTAGGGTAATTTCGAATAATCCTAAAAATGATGCTGCAAATACCATGAAGATAATAAAGAACAAAACATTTGGTAACCAGTGCGTGCTTAGCCAATTTCCAAAATCAGGGCCAAGGCCAAAAAAGGCAAAAACCAATCCCAGTGAGGCGTAAATACCAATGATCGATAACCCAAATGTTGTTGAGCGAATAGCAGCCTGCGACCGTGTTTCACTTTTCTTCGAGAAAAAACCTGCGGTCATTGGTAACATTGGAAACACACAAGGAGTTGCTACGGCAACTAATCCTCCGAAAAAGGCAAACAGTAAAAAGCCAAGGAAGGATTCCTCTGTTTTCGGTTTTTCGGTTTCAGGTTGAACTTTGTTGTTTGACGTTTGAATTTTGTTTGTTGTTGTATCCAAAGCTGCTGAGGTCTCAGTAACCGAGGATTGCTGACTGTCAACAACTGTCGACTCTTTAGTGTCGACTGCAGACGTTTCTCCTTTTACAACTGTAAACAAGTTTTTTACTTCATATGATTGCTCAAAGGGAGGCATGCATACTCCTGTAATTTCTGAGCATTCCTGAAAGTATAATTGGACTTTAATTTTTGGATTTTCGCTGAGTATTTTTACTTTTTGTTTGAAAACACCTTTGCGGGTAAAGATAGAAACATCACCGCCCCAGATTTCTTCGAAATGTTTTTTGGAGCCAACAGGTGTTGTTTTTCCCACAAGTTCGAATGTTGTGTTTTTAGTAAAGGTGATCTCAGCAGCGATCGGTCCGAGGTTTGGATCAAAATCGTTGGAGTACATATACCAATCTTTTTCAATTTCGCTGGTTAGGGTAAGCGTAACAATATCGCCTACTTTCACTTCTTTTTTATCGGCAGTAATTTTCCATTCGGGGGTTTGTTTTAAAACAGACGGTTGCTGGTGCAATTGTCCGAACAAAAAATTATTGAAGCCAAACAGCAGTAAAAGTGTTATCCAGTGAGATGATAGTTTTTGCATGAATTGATATACGTTGAAACAACAAAAATAAGATTTATTACGAGAGTGGAAAGTGGCTTTATGTTGATTGTGGTTTTAGGTACAGGTAATCTGCAAGTTCAACGTTAACCATTATGCCATCAAACGGTGGACTTAACTCTATACACCTGTGTAAAATCCATTGTAACAAAATGAGGATTAGCTTACCGGCAAGCGTACTTTCGTAAACATGAATAGCAGTCTTAAAGTTTTCTTATTTGTTTTTTGTGGAAGTATCTGTGGTTTGGTGGCAAACGGCCAGCCCGTTCCCACAGCAGAGTTCCCGTTTAAAATGACGGTAGACCAATACGTGGAAAAATATTGGGCCATTGCAGTGGATGAAATGTATCGCAGTCGTATTCCTGCCAGTATTACACTCGCTCAGGGGTTGTTGGAATCGGGAAATGGAAACAGCCGTTTGGCGTTGCAGGCCAACAATCATTTCGGTATAAAGTGCAAAGCGGATTGGACAGGTGAAACATTAAATGAGGATGATGATGCTCCACAGGAATGTTTTCGCAAATACCCTACACCTTTGGATTCCTACAAAGACCATTCAGATTTTTTGATGAAAGGACAACGCTACGCCTTTTTATTCGACCTTGAGCCGACTGATTACAAAAGCTGGGCAATGGGTTTGCGCAAAGCCGGCTATGCCACTAATCCCAAATATGGTGAGATATTAATCGCCACCATCGAAAAAAATAACCTGCAACGATTTGACCAGAAAAAACCGACAGCTATTGAAGTGAAAGAACTGGCGGCTGAAAAAAAGGAAATTGTGGCCGAACAAAAAAATATTGTGATCAACAATATTCCGGCAATTGTAGTAAAGGCGGGGGAAAGTTATGCAACCATTGCTTCGGCATACGATATGCGTGTATGGCAAATTTATAAGTACAATGATCTGTATAAAACAGATATGATCCATGCGGGAGATACCTTGTATCTGAAACCCAAAAACTACAAGGGAGCTGTTGAAACGCATACGACAGATGGAATTGAAACAATGCATATGATCTCGCAGCGGTATGCTGTAAAAGTTTCGCGACTACTCAAGTATAATTCGATGAAAGAGGGTCAGGAGCCAGCTGCCGGAGAAGCAGTTTACTTGCGCAGTAAACGCAAAGAACCGATTAAACTTCGCGAAGTGCCGATGCCTGCGATGAGAGTTGATACCATCATCGACAACAAAATTTATGACGACCCGAAAAAAAATGTGGAGACTCCTTCCGCCCTGACATTACCTGAGAATAAATATGATTTGACAGCCCAGGGGGTAAAAGAGGATCTGGCATTTTTTCATATTGTGCAGGCCGGAGAAACCTTGTTTGGGATTGCTAAAAAATACAATGTGCAGGTGGACGGCATAAAAGCGCTGAACAATCTACCAAACAATGATCTTAAAGTGGGCATGCGGTTAATTATCAACCCCAATCAGCCGGCCATCAAACCGAATGAAGAAGCGGTGGTGCCTGGTTACCATGAAGTAAAACAAGGAGAAACATTGTATTCCATTTCCCGATTGTACAATACTACCGTGAATGAATTAAAAGCATTAAATGAATTGGAGACCGATACGATAAGGGTGGGTGAAGAATTGATCGTAGTGCCGCTTAATGGTGAAAAAGCCAAAGAGGAAATTGCAAATGACAATCCGGAAGAACCCGTTTACCATTTGGTAAAAGAAAAGGAAACATTGTATTCGCTAAGTAGAAAATATGGTGTAACTCCGGAACAAATCCGCAGGCTTAATAATATTTTGGATAATAATATTCCTGTTGGAGCTAAACTCAGAATCAGGTAAACCGATGGAGCGTTTGTCTTCATATCGTTTGCTCCTTTTTATTGTTTCCGTTCATGCCGTTTACTTTTTAGCAGCATGTTATTTTCAAGGAATTTACCTTGTCGATTCATATGGCTACCTGATGCAGGCCGACAATATAAAAGCGCAGGGTACATGGTATGCCGAAGACTGGAATGCCCCTTTGCTTGTTGATTATTTTTCCATTCGTCCTCCTCTATATGCCTGGTTTAATATTGGTTTGGGGTATATTTGGAATAGCATTTATGTTGTGTTATTTGTTCAGAATGTGTTGAGCATTTTAAACTGTTGGGTGGTTTATCAATTTGTTGCAAAAAAAATAGCCGACCGAAAACACCTTGATCGGGCCATGATGGCTTGTGTATTGTTTTATCCTGCACAAATGATCCATGCCAATTTTGTGATGACAGAGATCTTGTTTCAATCATTTCTGTTAGGGTTGTTTTTTGCAGTAAATGGTTTTGTTAAACAACCCGGTTGGAAACAAAGTGGGGTCATTTCTTTGCTCTTGTCATTGTGTTTACTTACCAAACCGATCTCTTTGTTTTTGCCTGTTATTGTTTTGGTTTTTATGATTCGGGGTATTGTAAAACACAAACAAAAATGGCTGTTGGCGACACCTCTTTTTTTAGCGTTCATTACATTTCATTGCATTTGCAAACAAAACGAACATGCTACCGGATATTATCATTACAGCAGCATTAAAAGTATCAATCAATTAAAGTATAATGCCCGTTACACGCTTATAAATGCTAAGGGAGAGGCGTATGCTGATAGTGTAATTGCTGAGACGATGCAACAAGCAAATGCTTGTGAAAACTACGGTGATCGGTTGAAACTGATGGATGCAAAAGCTTCGGAAATCATCTTTGAATATCCTGCAGCATTTGCCAAATTATACATCAAAGGTGTCGTGGCGTTTTTTCTCGATCCGGGTCGGTTTGACATGTACCATTTTTTTGCCATTGAAGAAAACGGAACCATTGGATTGATGCATGAAATTCAAACCCATGGACCGGATGCAATGATGAACTATTTAAAGCAGGCTCCGGTATTTGTGCTGTTGTTATTGCTGCTGAATTTTTGTTGGAATATTGGGGTTGTGTTAGCTTTTGGGTATTTTTTAATGCGCAAAATGATATATCCCGAATATAAAATATTGGTATTCGTGTTTGTTTTTTACATCGCTGCAGCTACAGGTCCCGTTGGGGTTTCCAGGTACCGAGTTCCCATATATCCATTGCTGATGATCGCTGTTTTGTGTTCGGCAAATTTGTTTCAACGTAAAAAGATGGAAAATGCTTGAGTTAAGTTTTGAGCCCCCTGTTCAGCAAATACATTTACCTGTGTTTGCCCAACACCATATCGAAGTGTATATGAAGCGGGAAGACCTTATCCATCCGTTCATTTCGGGCAACAAGTGGCGTAAACTTAAATATGTGTTGGCGGAGGCAAAAGCGCAACACAAAACCACACTTGTAAGTTTTGGTGGAGCATATTCCAATCATTTGGTGGCCTTGGCTTCTGCGGGCGCTATGTATGGATTTAAAACAGTTGCATTTGTGCGTGGTGAAGAAGTAACAAACCACATGTTGGGTTTGTGTAAAATGTATGGCATGCAGTTGAGGTTTGTGACCAGGGAATCATATAAAAATAAACAACAATTGTATTCCGATTTTGCAACAGATGATACCTACTTTATAGATGAAGGTGGTAAAGGAGCTTTGGCCGCAAAAGGTTGTGAAGAAATGCTTACAGAAGTTGAAGGTTATACCCATGTGGTGTGCGCAGTAGGCACTGGAACTACCTTTGCAGGCTTGATCAATGCCGCAGCAAAAAAGGAAATGAAAGCAGAGGGTATTTGTGTATTAAAAGGTGCCGAAGAAATAGCAAAAGATATTGTTCCATTATTAAACCAAACAACAGCAAACTGGAATTTACACTATCAATTTCACGGTGGTGGTTATGCAAAAGTTTCTCCAGGGTTGTTTACCTTTATGGATGAATTTGCATCGCAAACGGGCATTTTGCTCGACCAGGTTTATACTGCTAAAATGATGCAGGCAGTTATAATATTAGCCCAACAAAATTACTTTAAGCAAGGAGACAAAATTGTAACGATCCATACAGGAGGGTTGCTCGGATTATTAAGCCGGTTTGCTTAGATCATTTTTAAAATTTTGTCGGTACTTTTTAGTCCATGTCCGCTAAAAAGTGAAATGATCTCTTCATCTGGGTAGCCTTGCATGTATTTTTGCAGCCCGGCAATGGTAGCTGCTGAGGTCGGTTCGATATAAAATCCTTTTTGTGCGCATAATTTCCATGCATCGGTTATTTCGGCTTCGGTTACCGTTAAGATATCTCCCTTGCTTTGTTGCACATAGTCCAATATTTCAGAACCTCTTATGGGTTGTGCAATGGCAATCCCTTCGGCAAGTGTCGGCTTAGGGTTGACTGGTTCGCAGGTTGGTTTTCCATGTTTAAAGGCGGTGGACAAAGGAGCACAATGCTCACTTTGCACAGCAATTAATTTGGGCATTTTTGTGATGATGCCGGCTTTAATCAGATCCATGAATCCGATATAACAACCTATTAGAAGAGTTCCGTTTCCAACAGGTAATACCACACTGTCAGGTGCTTTCCAGCCAAGTTGTTCACAAATTTCGTAAGCAAATGTTTTGGTCCCCTGGAAAAAGAACGGATTCCAACTATGGCTTGCATAATAGGTTTGCTGAGCGGCAATAAGTGTTGCTTTGGCAACGTCTTCACGGGTACCATTGATGAATTCGATATGTGCTCCATAAGCATGCATTTGCGCAATTTTGGCCGGGGCTGTATCGCTTTGTAAATAAATGGTGCAATCAATATTGGCGGCAGCGGCATAAGCGGCAACTGCACATCCTGCATTACCACTCGAATCCTGGATGATCTTTTGAATGCCAAGTTCTTTTATTTTGCTCATCATTACGGTTGCTCCCCTGTCTTTATAGGAGCCCGAACTAAAAAGCTGCTCTTGTTTGATGCCAACCCTTTTCCCTTTAAAATCAATTGTCAATAAAGGTGTATACCCTTCCTGTTTGCTGATAATATGATGGTCGTGTTGAATAGGCAGCGCTTCCCTGTAACGCCACATATTTGTTGGCCGGGAAAGGATTTTATCGATTGGGAATTTTGCTTCAAAATCTAATCTAAGTAAATTACCTTCAGGACTTTGCCATATAGCCATGTCGGTGTTATATGTGGTTTTTGTAACGCTGTCGTACAGTTTCATGCAAACAAAATAAAACATTTGTTGCCTATTAAGGATAAATTTACTTAATTCAATATATTGCTGTGTTTCTTAACGAAATATTAAGTAATTAATGGAGTAGGTTTGAATCGTATTAGCGAATAAATATTTTTATATGAAAACAATATATACACACCAGTATTTAAAGCAATTCGGCTTTCAATTGATTGCCTTAATTGGACTTTTATTTTGGAACACAACAACCGTAAAAGCGGATCACGTTGTGGGTAGTGATATTACCTATAAATGTACTACTACCCCGGGTGTTTTTGAAGTTACCTTTGTGTTCTACAGAGCATGTACAGGTATTCCTGTTTGTGGAAACTCTTGCGGTGCAGCGTGTACACGCACACTGCAAATCATGGGAGCTGACCCAAGTTGTGCCAACAGTA
The DNA here is from genome assembly GCA_943369665.1 of Chitinophaga pinensis. Taxonomy (GTDB): domain Bacteria; phylum Bacteroidota; class Bacteroidia; order UKL13-3; family UKL13-3; genus UKL13-3. Next base: position 1,123 of record CALRNX020000009.1, on the reverse strand, counting down.
ATTATGGTAGTTTTTCATTATCACTTGTAAAAGTGAGTGATGTAGGTTTAAATCCCGAGTGCCCAACTGCTAAAAGCATTTGTACCAATATGAATTGTGTATTGCCGGGAACCTATACCCCTGCAATTGAACGCTACGAGTTTAAAGGGTTTGCCAATATTGGCCCTACCTCGGGTATTCCTGCTTCTTGCTGTAATGTGAGGTTTGTATTTACGGAATGTTGTCGGAATGCAGAAATTAATACGGGAGCCACATGGCAGAATTTTTATGTGGATGCGGTAGTTAACCGTTGTCATTCATTAAATCCCTGCAACAGTTCACCTGAATTAGCCAATGATCCTTTTGCGGTAATGTGCGGAGGTGAAAATTATATTTTTAACAACGGTGCCGCTGATCCTGATTACGATTCACTTTCATTTGCTTTTGCACCTGCTCTTCAAGCCTTCGGTCAATCGGTAACCTACGACCCGCCTTTTGCTTATAATAGACCGATGCCATGGACAGGAACCTGGAATGGAGCATTCCCTGCCGGAATTCGTTGTGATCCTGAAACAGGAGATATTATGTTCACACCTGGTAATGCCGGTAGCGATAACTTTTATGGAATCATGTGTGTTGAAGTAAAACAATGGAAAACAATTAATGGAGTGCCTACGGTTATCGGGACTACGCGAAGGGATATCCAGATGGTTGTTTTGGCTAACTGTCCTACGAATAATCCCCCGCGGTTTGTAACCAACCCCCCCCAAGGTAATAATCCCAATGCTCCTAAATTTAAATGGGATATTTGTGCCGGGGAACAATTGTGTTTTACGATCACCGCCAAAGATACGGACGTAACCCCCATCAGTGATACAACTTACCTGAGTTGGAACGGATCCATTGCGTCTTTGGGAGCAACATTCTTACCTACATATAACCCTGCCGACCGTCATAAGCCGGATTCCTTGGGAGGCGGTCCCCGTGAGGATCAATACCAGTTCTGCTGGACCCCCGGAGAAGAAATGGCCAGCAATACCCCTTACTATTTTACGATATCAGCCAAAGACAGCCGTTGTCCTAACCCCGGTCGAATCACCCGTGCCTTTTCAGTAAAAGTATATGGACGCGCAGAACTAGACCC